>NZ_FNSU01000003.1:1939500-2586000 GCF_900105325.1 Pseudomonas marginalis | reverse complement strand
GAGCGGGCGATGACCGACGCCGACGGCGTCGCGCACCTTCCCGAATAAACACAATCCGAAAGGTGGAAGCGGGCAAGCCCCCTCCCACATATTGACTGAGTACATCCGGTTTATAGCGGTAAGTGTCGACTCAGCAACGCCCGCAGCGCGGCCGGCTTCACCGGTTTGGCGAGGTAATCCAACCCTGCCGCATGCACCTCTGCCACCATCTCCGGGCGGCCGTCGGCACTGATGACCACGCCGGGAATCGGCTCCGCCATTTGCGCCCGCAGCCAGCCCATGAGCTCGGTGCCAGTCTCACCGTGGTCGAGGTGGTAATCCACCAGTGCCAGTTGCGGGCGTACGCCTTGCTCCAGCAGCGCCGCACATTGGGCCTGGTCGGTGGCGGTCCACACTTCACAGCCCCAGCGTGTCAGCAGGCTGCGCATACCGATCAGGATGCTCTCTTCGTTGTCCACGCAGAGTACTTGCGCGCCGCTTAACGGCAGGCCGTTCTCCTGGGTAGGCTTGACCTGCGGACTGGCCTGGTTGCGTGCCAGCGGCACACGCACGCTGAACACGCTGCCCTTGCCGGGCCATGAGCGCACGCTCAGGCGATGGTCCAGCACCCGGCACAGGCCGTCGGCAATCGCCAGGCCCAGGCCCAGGCCTTTCTCGGCGCGGGTCTGGTGGCTGTCCAGGCGTTTGAACTCTTCGAAGATCACCTTCTGTTTATCCAACGGGATGCCAGGGCCTCGGTCCCAGACTTCCAGGCACAGCTCGCCCTTGCGCCGACGTACGCCCAGCAGCACCGGGCCGTCGGCATACCGGAAAGCGTTAGTCAGAAAATTCTGCAAGATCCGTCGCAGCAACTTGATGTCACTGTCGACGCGCAAGCGGCTGCCGCGCAGGCGAAAACGCAGGCCTTGTTCCTGGGCCAGGGCCTTGAATTCCGCGCCGAGGGTGTCGAACAGTTCGTTGAGCACAAAGGGCTGGCGCTGCGGGTTGATCTTGCCGTTTTCCAGGCGCGAGATATCCAGCAGGTCGCTGATCAGGTCTTCGGCCGAACGCAGCGAGCTGTCCAGGTGCTGTACCAGTTGCCGGGCTTCGCTGGACAGGCCGTCGTTCTGGTGGGAAAGGGCAGCGGAGAACAGGCGGGCGGCGTTCAGCGGTTGCATCAGGTCATGGCTGACGGCCGCGAGGAAGCGCGTCTTTGACTGGCTGGCGGACTCGGCAACGCCCTTGGCATCGGTGAGCGCCACATTGAGCTGCGACAGTTCGTGGGTGCGCTCGGTCACCCGTTGCTCGAGGCCTTCGTTGGCCTCGGTGAGTGCCTGCTCGGCCTCGCGGAACGCGGTAATGTCGGTGAAGCTCATGACGAAGCCGCCGCCGGGCATCGGGTTGCCGATCAGCTCGATCACCCGCCCATTCGGGAACAGCCGCTCTGAGGTATGCGCGCGGCCCTGGCGCATCCAATGCAGGCGGCGCGCCACGTGGACCTCCGCTTCCCCCGGCCCGCACAGGCCGCGCTCGGCGTTGTAGCGGATGATGTCGGCAATCGGTCGGCCTACGCTGATCAGCCCGTCCGGGTAATTGAACAACTCCAGGTAACGCCGGTTCCAGGCCACCAGCTTGAGGGACTGGTCCACCACACTGATGCCCTGGGTGATGTTCTCGATAGCGCCCTGCAGCAATGCGCGATTGAATTGCAGCACTTCCGAGGCTTCGTCGGCGATACGTACGACGTCCTCGAGCTGCATTTCCCGCCCCTCGATCGCCGCTTTCACCACGGCCCGAGTCGAGGATGCGCCGAGCACACCGGCCAGCAATCGCTCGGTGTGTGCGATCCAGTCGTTGTCGGCATTCTGGTTGGGGTTAAAGCCTTTGCCCTGGCGATAGGCGAAGCGGATAAAACTCTGCTGGGCCCGTTCTTCGCCGACAAACCGCGCGGCCAGGCTGAGCAGGTCGCTGATCTGTACCGACAGCATCGAGCGGGCATTGGCGCGCTGGCTGATTTCCTGGCCGATAAAGCGCCCGGCTTGCCAGTGTTCCGAGACACGTGTGCGCGACAGCATCGACACCCACACGAACAGCGTGAAGTTACCGGCCAGGGAGAACACGGTGCCCAGGGTCAGTGAGGTGACGGACAAACCGAGCGGCTGCGAATGCATCCACGTCAGCCCCGGGAAAATGGCGAGGGACCAACCCAGGCTTTTCGCGGTAACCGGCAGGACCAAGGTGTAGAACCACAGGAACGTACCCGCCGCCAGCCCCGCAAATACACCGCGTCGGTTGGCTTGCTTCCAATACAGTGCGCCAAGCATGGCCGGGGCCAGTTGAGTCACCGCGGCAAACGCGATCTGGCCGATGGTCGCCAGGCTCGCGGTGGAGCCCAGCAGGCGGTAGCTGACATACGCCAGCAGCAGAATGATCACGATGCTGACCCGGCGCACCGACAGCATCCAGTGGCGGAACACTTCGAACGGCCGCTCGGCGCTGGAACGGCGCAGCAGCCAGGGCAGCAGCATGTCGTTGGAGACCATGGTCGACAAGGCGATGCTCGCCACGATCACCATGCCGGTGGCCGCCGACGCACCGCCGATAAACGCCAGCACGGCGAGGGCCGGGTGGGCTTCGGCCATGGGCAGGCTGATCACGTAGGAGTCCGGCAGCACCGAGCCGGGCAGCATCATTTTGCCGCCCAAGGCGATCGGCACGACAAACAGCGCGGCGAGGATCAGGTAGGCCGGGAACACCCACTTGGCCAGGCGCAGATCCTGGGGGTCGATGTTCTCCACGACCGTCACATGGAACTGCCGAGGCAAGCAGATGATCGCCATCATGGCGACGCCGGTCTGCACCACCATCGACGGCCAGTTGATGGTTTCCTTCCAGTATTCCTCCAGGCGTGGCGCGAGCATCGCCTGGCTGAACAGGTCGCCGAAACCGTCGTACAGGCCGTAGGTCACAAACGCCCCGACCGCGAGAAAGGCGAACAGCTTCACCAACGATTCAAACGCAATCGCCAGCACCATGCCGCGGTGGTGTTCGGTGGCGTCGAGGTTGCGGGTACCGAACACAATGGTGAACAGCGCCAGCACCAGGGACACGATCAGCGCCGTGTCCTGGGCTCGGGTGCCGGTGGTATCGGCACCTGCGCCAATCAGCAGGTTGACCCCCAGCACAATGCCTTTGAGTTGCAGGGCGATATAAGGCAGCACGCCCACCAGGCAGATCAGCGCGACCACCACCGCCAGGGACTGGGATTTGCCATAGCGTGCGGCGATGAAGTCGGCGATGGAGGTGATGTTTTCCTGCTTGCTGATCAGGATCATCTTCTGCAGGACCCAGGGTGCCAACACCAGCAACAGCACCGGTCCCAGGTAGATCGGTAAGAACGCCCACAGTTGTTCGGCGGCCTGGCCTACGGCGCCGAAGAAGGTCCAACTGGTGCAGTAGACGGCCAGCGACAGGCTATAGACCCAGGCACGCATGCGCGGCGGCAGCGGCGCACGGCGGCGGTCACCGTAGAAGGCGATGGCAAACATAATGGCCATATAGGCCAGGGCAACGGCGGCGATCAGCCCGCTGGACAGCGTCATGGTAACTCCGAGCATGAGAACACCCAGGCATTCCAGGCCCGGTTGGACAGTCTCGCATGATGCCTGGGGTTAGTCAGTGTCGACCAAGGTCGTGTGGGATCTAATGTCGCAGGGGGCGCTCAGCGCGGTGGCAAGGTTTTCTGGCGCAGGATGTAGATTGTCACCAGCACCGCGCTGGTCAACATGAAGCCACGTGCCCATGGCAACGGCACCAGGTAGCAGGAAAAACCGATACTCAGCCACATCAGGCCGATGGCGTAGACCTTGCCCTTGAGCGGGATGCCGTTGCCGTCCAGGTAGTCACGAATCCAGGGGCCCAGGCGCGGGTGTTCCACCAGCCACTGGTAGAAACGCGGGGAGCTTCGAGCGAAGCAGGCGGCGGCGAGCAGGAGGAAGGGGGTGGTCGGCAATACCGGCAGGAAAATACCGATCACTCCCAACGCTACGCTCAGCCAGCCGATGGCCAGCAGCACGTAGCGCAGGAGCAGCGAGCGATTGCCCATGGGTGTCACGGGCAAGCGACTCAGTGGTGGCGTGGCTTGAGGATCGCCGGTTTTTCGTCAGGGGCGTTGCACAGCAGGTACAGGGCGGTCAGCGCTTCGGGGATCTGTACGATCATGTCGTCCATCAGGTTGGCGTCGGCGGCGATGTCGGAAAATTCAGCTTCTTCCTCAAACAGCCCCGAGCCGACCATGATCGGCAAAAGCATTTCGCTGACTTCTTCCTCGGCGGTTTCGAACCAGGCGGCTTCACGCAGGAACACACCTTCCATGAAGCCGATGCACCAGCCGCGCAGGTCGGAGTCGTCCGGCTCCTCGCCCAGGTCCAGCTCGCACGGCAACTCGAACTCTTCATCGGAGGCCAGTTGGCGAGAGATGTGGGCCTTGAGGGCCAGCAGGGTGGATTCGATTTCTTCGCGCTGGGCGGCGTCGGCGTAGTGCGGCTCTTCGGCGAACAGTGCGTCGATCCATTCACGGTCGGGAACGACCTCGGAGCAGATCGACAGGGCGGTCAGGTAGCCGTGGGCGGCCACGTAGTCCAGCGCCTCGTCATGCAGCTCATCGGCGTCGAGGAAGGCTTGCAGGCGGGTTAGTTGCTCAGCGAAGGACATTGAAGGACTACCTTGGGAATAAACGATGCTGAATTCTAGGCTTTCTTGCGCGCCCAAGCCAGTCGGCGTGCATATTTGCCAGGTTTTAGAGACGGGCTGCAATTCGTCAGCGGCGCCCTTTGCCGGATGACGCTCGGGTATACTGCCGCGTTTTGTGATGCCCCTGCAGGCCAAGCGCCAGGTCGAGAAAACTTCGCTTACGGATTATTTTCCGTGAGCCCGTATTTTTTCGACCAGCCTGTACAGAGGGATTTCGGCACTATTTTGTTGGAGTTATACATGCTCGATCAGGCTCAACGCGTCCTCAAGGACATCTTCGGCTACGACAGCTTTCGTGGCCGCCAGGGTGCGATCATTGAGCGCGTGGCCAAGGGCGGTGATGCCCTGGTCCTGATGCCTACCGGTGGTGGCAAGTCGTTGTGCTTCCAGGTGCCGGCGTTGTTGCGCAACGGGCTGGCAGTGGTGGTGTCGCCACTGATCGCGTTGATGGACGACCAGGTTGCGACCCTGGAAGAACTTGGCGTCGCTGCCGCCGCCTTGAACTCCACCCTCAGTGCCGAGCAGCAACGCGACCTGGCCGCGCGGATCAAGCGCGGTGAAGTGAAGATGCTTTATCTGGCACCTGAGCGCCTGGTGCAGCCGCGCATGCTGGCGTTTTTGCAGAGCCTGGAAATTGCCCTGTTCGCCATCGACGAAGCCCACTGCGTATCGCAATGGGGGCATGATTTCCGCCGCGAATATTTGCAGCTCGGTCAACTGGCGGAGCTGTTCCCGGACGTCCCGCGCATCGCCCTGACCGCCACGGCCGACAAGCGCACCCGTGAAGAAATCGTCGAGCGCCTGCACCTGCAGAACGCCGAGCGGTTCCTGTCGAGTTTCGACCGGCCAAATATTTTCTACCGCATCGTACCCAAGGAGCAGCCGCGCAAGCAGTTGCTGGCATTCCTTTCCGAGCGACGCAGCGATGCGGGCATTGTCTATTGCCTGTCGCGCAAGAAGGTCGATGAAGTGGCCGCGTTCCTCTGCGAGCAGGGCTACCCGGCGCTGCCGTACCACGCCGGACTGCCCAACGAAACGCGCGCTGCCCACCAGAAGCGTTTTCTCAACGAGGAAGGCCTGATCATGGTGGCCACCATCGCGTTCGGCATGGGCATCGACAAATCCAACGTGCGCTTCGTGGCCCATATGGACCTGCCCAAGTCCCTCGAGGCCTATTACCAGGAGACCGGTCGTGCCGGCCGTGATGGCCTGCCGGCGGATGCCTGGATGGTCTACGGCCTGCAGGACGTGGTGATGCTCAAGCAGATGCTGCAGAACTCCGAAGGCGATGAGCGCCACAAGCGCCTGGAGCAGCACAAGCTCGACGCGATGCTCTCGTTGTGTGAAGAGACCCGCTGCCGCCGCCAGACCTTGCTGGCCTACTTCGACGAGGACATGCCGCAACCGTGCGGCCACTGCGATAACTGCATCGATGGGGTGCAGACCTGGGACGCCACCGAGCCCGCCCGCCAGGCGTTGTCGACGATCTATCGCACCGGCCAGCGTTATGGCGTCGGTCATCTGGTGGATGTATTGCTGGGCAAGGACAACGAAAAAGTACGCAGCTTCGGCCACGAGAAACTCTCGGTCTACGGCGTCGGCAAGGCCCGTGCCGAGGGCGAATGGCGTTCGTTGTTCCGACAGATGGTCGCGCGCGGTCTGGTGGACATCGATATCGAAGGGTATGGCGGCCTGCGCCTGAACGACAGCTGCCGGCCGTTGCTCAAGGGCGAGGTGAGCCTGGAGCTGCGCCGCGACCTAAAGCCGCAAACCACCGCCAAGACCAGCACCAGCCAGGCCAGCCAGCTTGTACGGGGCGAGGAGCGCGAACAGTGGGAAGCCCTGCGTACCCTGCGACGCAAACTGGCCCAGGAACACAGCGTGCCGCCGTACGTTATTTTTCCCGACTCCACGTTGCTGGAGATGCTGCGCGAGCAGCCCACCACCATGGCCGAAATGGCACGGGTCAGCGGCGTCGGTGCGCGTAAGCTGGAGCGCTACGGCCAGGCATTCCTCGAAGTGCTTGGTGGCCAGGCCGAAGCGCCGAAGGAAATCGCCGATATTCGCCATGAACTGATCAGCCTGGCCCGCGCCGGCATGACCCCGATCCAGATCGCCGGCCAGTTGCAATGCACGGAGAAAAACGTCTACACCTTGCTGGCCGAAGCCATCGGCAAGCAGCAGTTGTCATTGGAGCAGGCCCTTGATTTGCCGGAAGATTTGCTCGGCGAAATCCAGGATGCATTCCTGGACGGAGAAGGCGAATTGCCACCGGTTGCGGAGATTGCACCGCTGTTTACCGGGCGTGTTCCTGAGGGGGTTTTGTACTGCGTGCGGGCCGCTTTGCAGTCTGAATTCGAAATTTAGTGTGCCAATTACGACAATGTAACGAATCAGTACATAGCAACTCTTGCCTAGTGACATGGCTCATGCTTAGCTGACTAATAATTAGCCATACTTTATTTTCAGTCTAAACCATGAGTTTTTTATGCCGTTAACCGATCAACACCGTTTTGGCATGCAACTGGCGCAAATGTCCCGAGGTTGGCGCGCCGAGCTCGACCGCCGTTTGGCCGGGCTGGGCCTGTCCCAGGCGCGCTGGCTGGTGCTGCTGCACCTGGCCCGTTTTGAAGAAGCGCCCACCCAGCGTGAGTTGGCGCAAAGCGTCGGTGTAGAAGGGCCGACCCTGGCCCGGTTGCTCGACAGCCTCGAAGGCCAGGGCCTGGTGCAACGCCAGGCCGTGGTGGAAGACCGTCGCGCCAAGCGCATCTTGCTATGTGACACCGCCAAGCCGTTGATCGAGCAGATCGAGACTATTGCCACGGCTTTGCGCCAGGAGCTGTTTATGGGCGTTGACGAAGAAGATATGCGTGTCTGCATGCGGGTGCATGGGCACATTCTGGCGAACCTGGAAAAGTCCTGATCCCAGGTGAAGTGACGATCAAAATGTGGGGGACTTGCTGTGGTGAGCGGGCTTGCCCCGCGCTGGGCTGCGAAGCGGCCCCAATGAGCCCGCCGCGATTCTTCAGAAAAACCGCAGGGCCTGGTTTCAGGGCCGCTCCGCAGCCCAGCGCGGGGCAAGCCCGCTCACCACAATTAATAGCCGCTCCAACACGGGTGCAGCGTTGTATCAGAACGTCTGCCCCAGGTTCAGGTACACCGCCTTCTGATTATCATCGTTGAAGCCATAGCTGAAATTCAGCGGCCCCAGCGGTGTATCAAACCCGAGGAAAATACTCGCGGCGTTGATATAGCCGCTGTCGAATTCATTGTCGTTGTTCCATGCCCGGCCGCGTTCCAGGGACGCGCCCAGGTACAGCGGGAAATCCAGCGGCAGGTAGGAGCGCGGTGTCAGCCGGCGGTAGTACACCGCGCGCATCAAGCTGATGTTCTGCCCGGATATCGCATCCTGGCGGAAGCCCGACAACTGCCGCGCACCCCCCAGCAGGAAGCTGGAAATCACCACGTCCGAATCATCCAGGGTACGCCCGTAGCGCCCTCCCAGTACCAGGGTGTCCGGACCATGGCTCATGGCCTTGTCCAGCTTGAACTCCCATTGTCGATAGCGCTGGTCCGAGCCCAACCCCGGTTCGAATTCGCGAAACGCCAAGCCAATGTCCTCGCCGCTGTGGGGGAAGTACACGTTATCCAGGGAGTCGAATGAATACTTCAGTTCATAGAAGCCTTCGCTGAAGCTCACACTTGGCAGGTCGCGGTCGCCGATGCGCACATCCGCCTTGCCCCAGGCCTCGCCGACGCCGAAGCGGATCTCGCCGCTGTTGCCGATCTGCCGCCCCACGTTGAGGCCGAAGCCGTAGCGTTCCAGGCGGTATTCGGAGATGGGGTCGTTGTCCAGGATCAGCTCGACGTTCTGTGCCTGGGCGCTGATATACGGCGCGACAAAATAGCGCGAACCGGTATCCATCGGCTGGTAGAACTCGCTGTAAAGCTCCTGCCGATCACCGATCTGTACCCGCGTCAGCCACTCGGCGCCCAGGCGATTGATGCCGTTCATGCGGTAGCTGGCGCCGAGGTTGAAGGCGCTGTCGCCGCGCATGTCGTCCGACAGGTTCAGGCCCAGGCGCAGGTAGTCGGTGCCGCTGCGTTTGCCGCGCGCGCTGATCACCAGGGTGTTGTCCTGGCCCTTTTTCACCACGCGGTATTGCACCTGCTCGAAGTAATCCAGGCCATACAGGGTGCCCATGTCGGTCTGCAGGCGGCCAAGTTCCAGCGGTTGGCCCAACGGTTGGCGGATGTAGTAGCGGATCACGTCGTCGCTGACCTTCGAGTCGTTCTCCACCTTGATCGCGGTTATCACCGGGGTGCGTTCGCCCGGGGTACGCGCGGCTACCAGTTGCGGGTCGATCGGCTCGGCGGGGCGCAAATGGGCCAGGCGAACGTCAAGGGCGCGGGTGGCGCGGTAGCCGGCATCGATCATGTCCTTGGCGCGGCCGAAATCCGTCACGCCATAGGCGGCCAGCGGCGGCTGGATCAGTACGTCCTTGGGATGCAGGGCCTTGAGTTGTTCTTCGGAGTTGCGCCGGGTCATCAGGGTGATGGACTGGTTGAGCACGTCCACCACCGTTGCCAGTTGCTTGCGTGAACGCAACGGGGTGCCGATGTCGACCACGATGGCGATGTCCACGCCCATCTCACGCGCCACATCCAGTGGGATGTTATCGGTCATGCCGCCATCCACCAGCAGGCGACCATCCAGCTCCACCGGCGCGAACACGGCCGGGATCGACATGCTGGCGCGGATCACCTGGGGCAGGTGGCCCTTGCTGAATACCACTTTCTCGCCGGTGGTGATGTCGGTGGCCACGGCGCGAAAGGGGATCGGCAGCTTGTCGAAATTACGCGTGTTGCTGGTGTGGGCGAACATGCTTTCCAGCAGCAGCGCCAGGTTCTGGCCCTGGATCACGCCAAGGGGCAGGCCGAGGCTGCCGTCATCGCGGAAGCTGAGCTTCTGCTTGACCAGGAAATCCCGGTCATCCTGCTTGCGTCGAAACGGCACGTCTTCCCGTGGCGGTGCGTCGGACAGCGCCTGTTGCCAGTCGATGCCCAGGGCCAGTTTTTCCAGCTCATCGATCTTGTAGCCCGACGCATACAGCCCGCCAATCACCGCGCCCATGCTGGTGCCGGCAATCGCGTCGATATGAATACCCTGCTCCTCGAGGGCCTTGAGCACGCCGATATGGGCCAGGCCTCGGGCGGCACCGCCGGACAGCACCAGGCCGATTTTGGGGCGGGGCGTTTCTACGGCGTCGGCAAGAAGCGGGAGCAGGCACAGGAACAGGCAGGACAACAGGCGGCGCATCATGAATCTCGAGGCTGGGCGATAAAGGCCGGTATTATAGCCATCCGATCCGCCGAGCCCGTTACGCCAGGAGCCTCTCAAATTATGTCGCTGAGCAAACCCGAGATTGTCATCACCTATTGCACCCAGTGCCAGTGGCTGCTGCGCGCCGCGTGGCTGGCGCAGGAGTTGTTGAGTACGTTTGCCGATGACCTCGGCCGGGTGGCGCTGGAACCGGCCACCGGCGGTGCGTTTCGGATCACCTGCGACGGTGTGCAGATCTGGGAGCGCAAGGCGGATGGTGGCTTCCCTGAAGCCAAGGTGCTCAAGCAGCGGGTGCGCGACCAGATCGACCCACACCGCGACCTGGGCCACAACGACCGTACGCCATGAAGGTCACCGCCACATCAGGGCGGTGACCCCTCAGTGCGCCGCTATTTGGCGGCCATCTTGCTTTTGATGAAGCCCACGACCCAGGTCAGCACCAGGCCGCCCACGCCGCCGCCGACGATATTGCTGCCGACCGCCGCCACATCCAGCGCCTCGCCGCCCGATGTGCCGGTCAGCGCGGCCACGACCTGGCCCAGCACGAGCCCGCCGACACCCCCCAGCATGGTATTGAGCCCGGTGCCCAGGCTTTGTTTGGTCATGCCGGCCAAATTGCCACCGACGGCACCGCTGATGATCTGAACCAACAAGCTGATGAACATTTCCATGATGAAACCCCTGCATCGCGTTGATGGAGTGACCACTCGCGTGCAGCAACTGCAGAAAACACCATGGCTGTCGTCGAGGAGTCTTTATCCGTTGAACGACGGCTGACTGTTGCGGATGTTTAAAGTATAGATCAGGCCGTTGCAGCGGGCTGTCTGGCCTGGCTGGCGCTGCCCATCAGCCCGGAAAGCACGATGGCGACGATGATCAACGCGCCGCCCAGCAACATGCGCAGGGTCGGGGTTTCGGCAAACAGCAGCCAGGCCACGGTGATGCCGTAGACCGGCTCCATGGCGAACACCACCGAGGCGGTGCGCGCCTTGATCACCGCGAGGCTGGCAACAAACAGGCTGTGGGCCAGGCCGGTGCAGAACACCCCAAGCAAGCCGATCCACAACCAGTCCAGCGCGCGCACGTCCGCCAGCCCCGGCGCGGCCACGGGCAGCAGGCACACCGCGACCACCACGTTCTGGCACAGCGCTGCCTGCACGGCGGGAATCCGTCCGGAGCTGGCGCGGTTGTTCAGCGACAACAATGAGAACAGCAAACCCGAGACAATCCCCCAAAGCAGGCCACCCGTGGCTTCGCTGGCGAGATTGAAGTCCGGCGTCACCAGCACCAGGCCAACGGTGACCAAGGCCACCAGCACGATTTCATTGGCGCGGATACGCTCGCGGAAGATCAGCCCTTCGAGGATCACGGTAAACGCCGGGAATGCGGTGAACCCCAGCGTGGCGACGGCTACGCCGGCGACCTTGACGGCAATGAAGAACGTCACCCAATGCGCCGCCAGCAACACGCCACTGACCAGCAGGCGACGCCAGTCCTGCAGCGCCAGGGTTTTCCAGGGGGCGTTGCTGGCGAAGCGCGCAAACACTGCCAGGGCAATCACGGCAAACGCGGCGCGCCCGAAGACGATGATGGCCGGCGAGGCCGCCGCCAGCTTGCCGAAGACGCCGGTAAGGCCAAACATCAATGCGCCGATATGCAGGGCGCCGAGGGCTGAACGGGGAGTCATTGCGATCCTTGAACCAACGGGAGTGACAGGTTCGCAGTCTAGAGGGTGCCGGTGTGTGCGTCTGTCGTGGGACTCGCGATTTTTAGCGCAAGGCTCGCCCTATGTGGCGCGCCGCAACGCGCCGGGAGAGGCGCCGAATTCGCGCAGCATAGCGGCGGCAAAGGCGCTTTGTGAGGTGTAGCCAACCCGCACGGCGATTTCACCGACGGGCAGCGGCGTCTCGCGCAGCAGGTTCAGGGCCAGTTGCAGGCGCCGGCTGCGGATGTAATCCATGGGCGTCTGCCCGCATTCGGCGATGAAGCGCGCATGCAGGCGCGCCACCGATAGGCCGGCGATACGCGCCAGGTCGGCGACCTGCAACGGATGGGCGACGTGTCGCTCGATATGCGCATTGAATGCCCCATACGGCAGGCGGCGGCCCGGCACCTGCGGGGCCTGCGGATGATTGAGGCTGGCCAGCAACAGCACCGCACCCTGTTGGGCGATCAATGGATCATCCACGGGGCTGTGCGCCAGCCATTGCACCAGTTGGTGCTGCCGGGAATCCAGGGCCAGGCGTGCCGGTTGATCGAGCAGGCGGCGGCTGGCGTCGGCGTGTTCGCCCAGGGATTGCAGGAGCCAATGCTCCGTGGGCACATCCAGCACCAGGCAACGGCTGCCATCGCGACTGCCACAGGCGTGGTGGGCGGAGAAGGGCAGCACCATCACGCTGCTTTCGCGCACCTGGCTGCCACGGCCGTCGACTTCCAGGTCCAGGTGGCCGGACAGGCCGAACACCAACTGCGCATGGTCATGGCTGTGGGCGATGGGCGCTTCGAGGTAGTGGCGTAGCGTGAGCGACGGTCTCATCGCGGTCTCCTGGGCGGCAGGGCGCCAGTCTACAACGCTTCGCGGCCGGCGGGCGCTGTCATCGGACTGACGCACGACTGTCATGGGCTATTAATCGCCAGGGCGCAAGCTCGCGAAAACAGCGTCGAGGGATGCCCATGACCAGTGCCGAGTTCACCAAGCCCAGCCGCAAGCAGCGGGTTCGTACCCTGTGGATTTCCGACGTGCACCTGGGCACCCGGGATTGCCAGGCCGAACACCTATCGCAGTTCCTCAAGGGCTACCACGCCGATAAGGTCTACCTGGTGGGCGATATCATCGACGGCTGGAAAATGCGCGGCGGCATGTATTGGCCCCAGGCCCATACCAACGTGATCCGTCGCCTGCTGACCATGGCCAAGCGCGGTACCGAGGTGATCTACGTCACCGGCAACCACGACGAGTTCCTGCGCCGCTACTCCAAGCTGATCCTGGGCAATATCCAGTTGGTGGATGAGGCGGTGCACGTGACGGCCGACGGTCGCCATCTGCTGGTGATCCACGGCGACCAGTTCGATGTGATCACCCGCTATCACCGTTGGCTGGCGTTCCTGGGCGACTCGGCCTACGAGTTCACACTCACCTTGAACCGCTGGTTGAACCACTGGCGCGCCCGCTACGGCTATGGCTACTGGTCTTTGTCGGCGTACCTGAAACACAAGGTCAAAACCGCCGTGAGCTTTATCAGCGATTTTGAAGAGGCCATCGCCCACGAAGTGACCCGGCGCGAGTTGCATGGCGTGGTGTGCGGGCATATCCACCATGCGGAGATTCGCAAGGTGGGCGAGGTGGATTACCTCAACTGCGGGGATTGGGTGGAGTCGTGCACGGCGTTGATCGAGCACTGGGACGGGAGCATCGAGTTGTATCGGTTGGCGGATGCCCAGGCGAAAGAAGCGCAGTTGAAAGCTGAGATGATCACAAACTGAAGGCCAACCACAGTCCAACTGTAGGAGCGAGCTTGCTCGCGAAAAACGTCAACGATAACGCGTGCAGCCTGAATAGGCGCGGTGCTTATGAGTTCTTCGCGAGCAAGCTCGCTCCTACGATTGGTTTTGTGTTTCTTCAGTGGGAGACGTCGGCGATGGCTTCGGCCAGAAGTGTCAGGCGTGTCGCATCGATCCCCGCCACGTTGGCCCGTCCCGAACTGACCATGTATACGCTGTGCTTCTCGCGCAGTTGCTTGACCTGCTCGGCACTCAAGCCGGTGTAGGAAAACATCCCGCGTTGCGCCCCGATGTGCGCAAACCGCTCCGATAAACCGTGGGGCGCCAACGCCTCCACCAGTCCTGAACGCAACTGCGCGATTCGCGCACGCATGGCTTCGACTTCCTCGCTCCACTGCTTTTTCAGCTCGGCATCCCCCAGGATGGTCGCGACCACCGCCGCACCATGGTCCGGCGGCGTCGACCACAGGTTGCGCGCGGTATTCGCCAGTTGGCTGCGTACATCCTTCAGCTTCTCGGCATCCGCCGCGCACACGATCAACGCGCCGACACGGTCGCGGTACAGGCCGAAGTTCTTCGAGCAGGAGCTGGTGACCAGTACTTCCGGCAGTTCAGCCGCAAACAAGCGCACCGCCCAGGCGTCCTGCTCCAGGCCGTCGCCAAAGCCCTGGTAGGCGAAGTCGATCAGTGGCAGCAACTGGCGCTCACGCACGATGTGCAGTACCTGGCGCCAGTCATCCTGGGACAGGTCGAAGCCGGTCGGGTTATGGCAGCAGGCGTGCAGCAAGACCACGTCGCCCTTGGGCACGGTGGAGAGGGTTGCCAGCATCGCCGCCACATCCAGGCGGTTATCCGCGCCCACGTAGGGGTAATGGCTGACCCTGAGCCCGGCCTTGGCAAAGATGGTTTCGTGGATCGGCCAGGTCGGGTCGCTCAACCACACGCCACGGCCGGGCAGGTTGTGGGCGATAAAGTCGGCGCTCAGGCGCAGGGCGCCGGTGCCGCCTGGGGTCTGGGTCGCGCCGGCACGGTGTTCGCGCAGTAGGGCGGAGTCGGCGCCCAGCACCAGTTCGCTGATCAGTGTGCCGAAGGCTGCATCACCGTGGCCGCCGATATAGGTCTTGGTGGCCTGGGTGTCGACCAGGCGCTGTTCGGCGCGCTTCACCGAAGCGGGAATCGGCGTCAGGCCCTGGTCGTCCTTATAAACGCCCACGCCGAGGTCGAACTTGTGCGGGTTGGCGTCCTGGGCATACAGGTCCATCAAGCCGAGGATCGGGTCGCCGGGCACGCGGCCTATGGCATCGAAATGCATTACTTGCGGCCCTCGGCGTCCTTGGCCACTTCGTCGGTGCGCGCGGCCATGATGAAGTCGTTGCGGTGCAGGCCCTTGATGGAGTGGCTCCACCAGGTCACGGTGACCTTGCCCCACTCGGTGAGCAGGCCTGGGTGATGGCCTTCGGCTTCGGAGATTTCACCCATGGCGTTGGTAAAGGCCAGGGCGAACTTGAAGTTCTTGAACAGGAAAACCTTTTCCAGCTGCATCACGCCGTCGCGCACTTCGATGTTCCAGTCGGGGATCTGCTTGAGCAGCACCGGCAGTTCTTCATCGCTGACTTGCGGGGCATCGGCGCGGCAGGCTTCGCAGTGGGCTTGGTTCAAGGTGGTCATGTGGTGGTGTCCTGAATTCGAGTGTTTAAAAACGGTCGTCAGTGGCGTCACCCTAAAGCAACGCGGGGCCAGGGAACAGACTCACCTGGCCTTAAAAGCTGAGGCTCACGCGGCTTTGGGCTTGGGTGGGAACTTCGGCGCGTGCAAGCCCAACTGCATACCGTGCTCGACCATGCCCATGATGTCTTCCTGCGCCACTTCGAACAGGCGCTTGAGGTTGGGCAATACGAAATACAGCGGTTGCAGGATGTCGATGCGATACGGGGTGCGCATCGCTTCCAGCGGGTCGAAGGCTTGATGTTCAGGCTGGTCGGACAGGCAGTACACGCTTTCCTTGGGCGACGACAAAATCCCGCCACCGTAGATACGCCGGCCGTCGGGGGTATCCACCAGGCCGAACTCGATGGTCATCCAGTACAGGCGCGCCAGGTATACCCGTTGCTCCTTGCTGGCCGCCAGGCCGAGCTTGCCGTAGGTGTGGGTGAACTCGGCAAACCACGGGTTGGTCAGCAGCGGGCAGTGGCCAAAGATCTCGTGGAAAATATCCGGCTCTTGCAGGTAATCCAGTTCTTCGCGGGTACGAATAAAGGTCGCCACCGGAAACTGCTTGTTGGCGAGCAATTCGAAGAAGGTCTGGAAGGGGATCAGCGCCGGCACGCGAGCGACTTGCCAGCCGGTGGTCGCGGCCAGCACCTGGTTGATTTCACCCAGTTGCGGGATGCGATCCAAGGGCAGGCCGAGCTTGTCGATGCCGTCCAGGTACTCTTGGCACGCGCGGCCCTCGATCACTTTCAACTGGCGGGTGATCAGGGTGTTCCACACCGCGTGTTCTTCCGGCGGGTAGTGGATAAAACCTTGCGCATCGGGCTCGCGGGCCACGTAGTGCGTCTGCTTCATACGGCTCTCCTGCTAGGCATTCGTTCTTGTTATGTCCTGGGATGAGCCTATTGATACGCCGTGCGGGGCAAGATTCCATCGGCTTCAGCATCGGCCGTGTAGGAAAAATTACTGGTTTTCGTAAAGTATTCGTTACGATTGCTTGGCTCAATACGGTATTGGGCTGGGAAAAGCCCCCAAGCTGTCACATAATCTTGACGACTATCTGCGCCCAGCGACAAAAAGACGCGGCGCCTACCCACTTTTCGAGCCTTTTCATGCGTATCAAAGTGCACTGCCAGAACCGCATCGGCATCCTGCGGGACATCCTCAACCTGTTGGTGGAGTACGGCGTCAACGTCGCCAAGGGTGAGGTGGGTGGCGAGCATGGCAACGCCATTTACCTGTTCTGCCCAAACCTGGTGAACATGCAATTCCAGGCGCTGCGCCCGCAGTTCGAGGCGATTGCCGGGGTGTTTGGCGTTAAACGGGTAGGGCTGATGCCCAGTGAGCGTCGACATATGGAGCTCAATGCGCTGCTCGGTGCACTTGAGTTTCCGGTGCTGTCCATCGACATGGGCGGCTCCATCGTCGCCGCCAACCGTGCGGCCGCGCAGTTGCTCGGGGTGCGGGTGGACGAGGTACCGGGCATTCCGCTGTCGCGCTACGCCGAGGATTTCGACTTGCCGGAACTGGTGCGCGCGAGTAAATCGCGGATCAATGGCCTGCGGGTCAAGGTCAAGGGTGACGTGTTCCTGGCGGATATCGCACCGCTGCAATCCTCCGAACATGACGACAGCGAAGCCATGGCCGGTGCCGTGTTGACCCTGCACCGTGCCGACCGTGTGGGTGAGCGTATCTACAATGTGCGCAAACAGGAGCTGCGCGGTTTCGACAGTATTTTCCAAAGCTCCAAGGTCATGGCCGCCGTGGTACGTGAAGCCCGGCGCATGGCGCCGTTGGATGCGCCTCTATTAATAGAAGGCGAAACCGGCACCGGCAAAGAGTTGTTGGCACGCGCTTGCCACCTGGCCAGCCCGCGCGGGCAATCGCCGTTGATGGCGCTGAACTGCGCTGGGCTGCCCGAGTCGATGGCCGAGACCGAATTGTTCGGCTACGGCCCCGGCGCTTTTGAAGGCGCGCGGGCCGAAGGCAAGCTCGGGCTGCTGGAGCTGACGTCAGGCGGTACGTTGTTTCTCGATGGTGTCGGGGAAATGAGCGCGCGCTTGCAGGTGAAATTGCTGCGCTTCCTGCAGGACGGCTGCTTTCGGCGCGTGGGCAGTGACGAAGAGGTGTACCTGGATGTGCGGGTGATCTGCGCCACCCAGGTGGACCTGTCCGAACTCTGCGCCCGTGGCGAATTCCGCCAGGACCTCTATCACCGCCTCAACGTGCTGTCCTTGCATATCCCGCCCCTGCGCGAATGCCTCGACGGCCTTGCTCCCCTGGTCGAGCACTTTCTCGACCAGGCCAGCCGGCAGATTGGCTGCCCGCTGCCCAGGCTGGCGCCTGCCGCCATGGACAAGCTCAGCCACTACCACTGGCCGGGGAATGTGCGGCAGCTGGAAAACGTGCTGTTCCAGGCGGTATCGCTGTGTGACGGCGGGACGGTCAAGGTCGAACACATCCGCCTGCCGGACTACGGCGTGCGCCAACCCCTTGGCGACTTTTCCCTGGAGGGCGGTTTGGAGGCGATCGTCGGACGCTTCGAGAAGGCGGTGCTGGAGAGCCTGTATGCCGAGCATCCCAGCAGCCGGCAGTTGGGGAAACGCCTGGGGGTGTCACACACCACCATCGCCAATAAGTTGCGTGATTACGAAATCCTCAAGGCGGACAAATAACCAACTGCGCCCCCCCGCATTGGTTCTCTGTCACCCGTAAGACGGGTACTTGCCGTAAGCGGCATAAGTCCGCCGTTTTTTCGACTATCTCCAGTCCTTCAAATCCTGCTGCCTGCCCGCAAACCCCAGCCCCGCCTGGACTTTCCCCTGTTTTTAAAAGTTGGTTCGCAAATTGCTTAAGCCTCATCAGTACAGCGGTGGGCGGCAAGCCTGCGTCAGAAAGAGGAAAGAGCGTGGACAAGTACCTTTATGTGGCAATGACCGGCGCCAGCCAGAATGCACTGGCGCAGAAGGCCCATGCCAACAACTTGGCGAACATTTCCACCAACGGTTTTCAACGTGACCTGGAACAGGCGCGTTCGATGCCGGTGTTCGGTGACAGCTTTCCGGCGCGTGCGTTTGCCATGACCGAACGTCCCGCGACCGACTTCAGCCCTGGCGCCATGATCGAGACCGGTCGCGACCTGGATGTGGCGGTGAACGGCAATGGCTGGATGGCGGTGCAAACCCCCGATGGCGGTGAAGCCTACGTGCGCAGTGCCAGCATGAACGTCGATGCGCTGGGTGTGCTGCGCGCCGGCAACGGCATGCCGATCATGGGCAACGGTGGCCCGATCGCCGTACCGCCGCAGCAGAAAGTCGAAGTGGGCGCCGACGGCACCATCAGCATCCGCGCCATGGGCGAAGGCCCGCGGGTGATGGCTGAAGTGGACCGCATCAAGCTGGTCCAGCCCGACCTCAAGAATATGAATAAAGGCCTGGATGGCACCATCCATACCAAGGATGGCCAGCCGGCCGTCGCCGATGCGAACGTCACGCTGACCTCGGGTTTCCTGCAGGCGAGCAACGTCAACGCCGTGGAAGAAATGACCGCTGTCCTGGCGCTTTCCAAGCAGTTCGAGTTGCACATCAAGATGATGAACAGCGCCAAGGAAGACGACCAGGCCATGACCCGCGTAATGGCGATGAGCTGATAGCCGCGTTATTGACCGACTACTAATTTTTGCAGCGCAGCGCCAACAAACAGGCGCACGAAGGAGAACAGCATGCTTCCGGCTCTATGGGTTGCCAAAACAGGTCTGTCCGCCCAGGACACCAACCTGACCACCATTTCCAACAACTTGGCCAACGTGTCGACCACGGGTTTCAAACGTGACCGCGCCGAGTTCCAGGACTTGCTCTACCAGATCAAACGCCAGCCAGGCGCCCAGTCGACCCAGGACAGCGAATTGCCGTCGGGCCTGCAACTGGGTACCGGTGTGAAGATCGTCGGCACCCAGAAGAACTTCAACGCCGGTAACCTGCAGCAGACCGGGCAGCCGCTGGACATGGCCATCAACGGTAAAGGGTTCTTCCAGATCCTGCAGCCGGATGGGACCACTTCCTACACCCGTGACGGTACCTTCCACCTGGACTCCAATGGCCAGATCGTGACGGCCAACGGTTTCGCCCTGGAACCGGCTATCGTCGTGCCGAACAACGCCCAGACCTTCACCGTCGGCAACGACGGCACCGTGTCGATCACCGTGGCCGGTAACCCGGCGTCGCAAGTGATCGGCAACCTGCAAACCGCCGACTTCATCAACCCGGCCGGCCTGCAGGCGATGGGTAACAACCTGTTCCTGGAAACCGCTTCCAGCGGCGCGCCGCAAATCGGCACCCCTGGCCTGAACGGTTTCGGCACCACGCTGCAAAGCACCCTGGAAACCTCCAACGTCAGCACCGTTGAAGAGATGGTCAACATGATCACCACTCAACGCGCCTACGAGATGAACTCCAAGGTGATTTCCACCGCCGACCAGATGCTTTCGTTCGTAACGCAGAATCTGTAATCAAGTCTATGGGGCGCTCCTGAGAGCACCTGCAACACCGTGAGGTAAGGGTCATGAATCGCTATGTTTCCGTTCTGGCATTGAGTGGGATTGCCGTGCTCGCGGGCTGTGTCGCCCCGACGCCAAAACCCAATGACCCGTACTACGCGCCGGTGTTGCCGCGCACCCCACTGCCGGCGGCGGCCAACAACGGTTCGATCTACCAGGCCGGTTTCGAACAGAACCTGTACAGCGACCGCAAGGCGTTCCGGGTCGGTGACATCATCACCATCACCCTGAACGAACGCACCCAGGCCAGCAAGAATGCCAACTCCCAGGTGGGCAAGAACAGCACCGCCAGCCTTGGTTTGAGTTCTCTGTTTGGCGCCGTGCCCAACGTCAATAACCCGTTGAGCGACGGTGACCTGACCTTGAACGCCGGCTACAGCGGCAGCCGCGCTACCGACGGCAAGAGTGCGGCGGGGCAGGGCAACAGCCTGACCGGCTCGATCACCGTGACGGTCGCTGACGTATTGCCCAACGGCATCATTGCCGTGCGCGGCGAGAAGTGGATGACCCTCAACACCGGTGACGAATTGGTGCGCATAGCCGGTATGGTCCGCGCCGATGATATTTCCACGGACAACACCGTGCCTTCCACGCGGATTGCCGATGCACGCATTACCTATTCCGGTACCGGTGCTTTTGCTGATGCGAGTCAGCCCGGTTGGCTCGACCGTTTCTTCCTCAGCCCGCTGTTCCCTTTCTAGGTGACTACTTTGAAATTCAAACAGCTGATGGCGGCCGCACTGTTGCTGAGCCTGAGCGCAGTCGCCCAGGCCGAACGCCTGAAAGACATCGCCAGCATCTCCGGCGTGCGTTCCAACCAGTTGATCGGCTACGGCCTGGTGGTGGGGCTCAACGGAACGGGTGACCAGACCACCCAGACCCCGTTCACCCTGCAAACCTTCAACAACATGCTCTCGCAGTTCGGCATCAAGGTGCCGGCGGGTTCGGGCAACGTGCAGTTGAAGAACGTCGCGGCGGTGTCGATCAGTGCCGACTTGCCGGCGTTTTCCAAGCCGGGCCAGGTGGTCGACATCACTGTGTCGTCCATCGGTAACTCCAAAAGCCTGCGTGGCGGCACCCTGCTGATGACGCCGCTGAAAGGTATCGACGGCAACGTCTACGCCATCGCCCAGGGCAACCTGGTGGTGGGCGGGTTTGACGCTGAAGGTCGCGACGGTTCGAAGATCACTGTCAACGTGCCGTCGGCCGGGCGTATCCCGGGTGGCGCCACGGTTGAACGCACCGTGCCGAGCGGTTTCAACCAGGGCAACAGCCTGACCCTGAACCTCAACCGTTCGGACTTCACCACCGCCAAGCGTGTAGTCGACAAGATCAACGACATGCTCGGCCCTGGCGTGGCCCAGGCCATCGACGGCGGCTCGATCCGCGTCACCGCACCGCTGGACCCCAGCCAGCGTGTGGACTACCTGTCGATCCTGGAAAACCTCGAAGTCGATCCGGGCCAGGCGGTGGCCAAGGTCATCATCAATTCGCGCACCGGTACCATCGTGATCGGCCAGAACGTCAAGGTCTCGCCGGCGGCGGTGACCCACGGCAGCCTGACCGTGACCATCACCGAAGACCCGATCGTCAGCCAGCCTGGGCCGTTGTCCAATGGCCAGACGGCGGTGGTGCCACGCTCGCGAGTGAATGCCCAGCAAGAAGCCAAGCCGATGTTCAAGTTCGGCCCCGGCACGACGCTGGATGAGATTGTGCGTGCGGTTAACCAGGTGGGCGCAGCGCCAGGCGACTTGATGGCGATCCTCGAAGCGTTGAAGCAGGCCGGCGCGTTGCAAGCCGACCTGATCGTGATTTAAGGCCATGGCCATGGACATGCGTAACAGCGGCCTGACCAGCACGGCGGATTCGGGTTCGTATTCCGACTTGAATCGCCTGAACCAACTGAAGGTCGGCGACAAGAACAGCGAAGGCAACATGCGCAAGGTGGCGCAGGAGTTCGAGTCGCTGTTCTTGAGCGAGATGCTCAAGTCCATGCGCTCGGCCACCGAGGCCCTGGGCAAGGACAACCCGATGAACACCCCGGCCGCCAAGCAGTACCAGGAAATGTACGACCAGCAACTGGCGGTGTCGATGTCCCGCGAAGGCGGCGGTATCGGCCTGGCCGATGTGCTGATGCGCCAGATGCAGAAGAACAAGCCGGTGGACGCCCAGGCGGCCACCTTGCAGGGCCCGGCGGCGGCCGAGGCGGTCAAGAAAGTCGATGTGCCGACGCAAATTGCCGCCGGTACCCAGGCCGAGGGCCCGCTGGGGCGTTCCAATGGCCAGCGTCCACTGTGGGCCTATCGCGTGGCGGAGCCCCAGGCGGGCGCTGCAGCGGCCCATAGCAATGACATCGCACTGATGAACCAGCGCCGTATCGCCTTGCCGAGCAAGCTCACCGATCGCCTGCTCGCCGGTATCGTGCCGAGCACCGACACCACCACCGTTGCCCAGGCGGCGCCGTTGCGTAACAGCGCGGCCGCCGACAATGTGGTCAACAGCACGGCGCGCACGTTTGCCGTGCCGAGCG
Organism: Pseudomonas marginalis; assembly: GCF_900105325.1. Classification (NCBI taxonomy): domain Bacteria; kingdom Pseudomonadati; phylum Pseudomonadota; class Gammaproteobacteria; order Pseudomonadales; family Pseudomonadaceae; genus Pseudomonas; species Pseudomonas marginalis. The sequence continues at coordinate 2,563,629 of NZ_FNSU01000003.1, read as the reverse complement.
GGCGCATGCAGGTCTACGGCCGCGCCGTGGCCCAGCCGCCATTGGCACCGGTGAAGAAGGCGTTCAGCTCCCAGGATGAGTTTGTCGCGACCATGTTGCCGATGGCCAAGGCGGCGGCCGCGCGTATCGGTGTCGATCCGAAGTACCTGGTGGCCCAGGCCGCCCTGGAAACCGGTTGGGGCAAGTCGGTGATGCGCGCCGAAGATGGCAGCAGCAGCCACAACCTGTTCGGCATCAAGGCCGGCCAGAGCTGGCAGGGCGGCCAGGCCCGTGCAATCACCAGCGAGTTTCGTGATGGGGCGATGGTCAAGGAAACGGCGCAGTTCCGGTCCTACGATTCTTACCAGGACAGCTTCCATGACCTCGTGACATTGCTGCAAAGCAATGATCGCTATAAAGATGTTGTGAAATCGGCCGACAACCCGGAACAGTTTGTACGCGAGTTGCAAAAAGCCGGGTACGCCACGGACCCGGCCTACGCCAGCAAGATTTCGCAGATCGCAAAAACCATGAACAGTTACCAGAATTACGCTGCCGCGGGCGCGACCACTCATTTATAAGGTCTGAACCATGAGTTTGCTCAATATCGGGATGTCGGGGCTTAACGCCGCTCAAGGATCGTTGTCGGTCTTGAGTAACAACATCGCCAACGCCAATACCGCGGGTTATTCGCGTCAGCAGACCACCCAGAGCGCAAATGCGTCGAACCAGTATGGCGGCGTGTTCATCGGCAGCGGCACCACCCTGGCCGACGTGCGCCGGGTGTACAACGAATACCTGGACACCGCCTACCAGAACAGCACCTCGCTCAACAGCGATGCCAAGGCTTACCTTGATCAGGTCAGTGCCGTCGACAAGACCCTGTCGGACAAGACCACCGGCATGTCCGCCGTACTCAGTTCATTCTTCGCTGCTGTGCAGACCGCCTCGGCGAACCCCAACGATACCTCGGCCCGCCAGATCCTGCTCACGAACGCCCAGACGCTGAGCAACCGGTTCAACTCCATTTCCAGCCAGTTGAGCCAGCAGAAAGAGACCATTAACAGCCAGTTGTCCTCGATGAGCGATCAGGTCAACCAACTGACTTCGTCGATTGCCTCTCTCAACAAGCAGATCGCCCAGGTGCAGGGTTCGTCGAACACCACCCCGGCCAACCTGCTGGACGCCCGCGCCGAAGCCGTGCGTTCGCTCAATGAGCTGATCGGCGTGACCGCCACTGAGAAGAACGGCGTGTTCAGTGTCAGCACCGGTAGCGGCCAGTCCCTGGTGCTGGGTGATAAGTCCAATACCATTTCCGCCGTACCGAGCAAGAGCGACACCAGCCAGTACACGATCCAGCTCAATGCGGCCGGCGGTACGACGATGGACCTGGGCAACGTAATCAGCGGCGGTAGCATCGGCGGCCTGTTGCGCTATCGCAGCGACGCGTTGATTCCTGCGATCAATGATCTGGGGCGCATCGCGATTGCCACCGCCGATACGGTCAACAGCCAGTTGGGCCAGGGCCTGGACCTCAATGGCGAGTTCGGCGCCTCGATGTTCACCGACATCAACAACGCAGCCTCGGTTGCCCTGCGTAGCCTGGCTGCCCAAGGCAACCTGGGCGACGGTGCCCTGGGCGTGACGATCAAGGACAGCACTCAGCTGACCAACTTCGATTACAAGGTCAGCTTCAACGACGGCACCGACCTCAACAAGGTCACGGTACTGCGTTCCGACGGCAAGGCCATGGGCACCTATGACCTCAGTGCCACGCCGCCTCCGGTCATCGATGGCTTCACCCTGGCGGTCAAGAGCGGTACGGTGCAGGCCGGTGACAGCTTCAAGGTCAGCCCCACCGCCAACGGCGCCAAGGAAATCGGCACGGTCCTCAGCGACCCCAGCAAGATTGCCTTTGCCGCGCCGTTGCAGGGCGAGGCCAGCAAGACCAACCAGGGCACCGGCACCTTCACGCCGCCGACGCTCACCGTGCCCCTGGACATACAGGGTGGTGCCGATACGGCACAACTGCGTACCGGCATCGAATACTCGATGCCGGTGAAGATGGTTTTCGGTAAACCGGCGGCCGATGGCACCCAGCCTTATACGCTGAGTAACGCCCAGGGTGATCCCATCGGTTCCGGCACCATCATTCCGGGACAGGCCAATAAGATCAGCATCAGCGTGCCGATGCGTGATGCCAGCGGTGCCTTGGTGTCGCCAGCCAAGAACTTCAGTTTCGACACCACGGTGGGCGGTTCGCCGGCCAACGGCGACGGCACCTCGTTCTCGTTCAATGCCACCGGCAAGTCCGACAATCGCAACGCCCAGGCACTGCTCGACCTGCAGACCAAGGCAACCGTGGGCCTGGCGGCCGATGGCAGCGGCGGTACCAGCCTGGTGGGCGCCAACAGCAAGCTGGTCTCCACCGTGGGCGCCAAGGCCGCTTCGGCCGGCACTGACAACACCGCTACCGGTGCGCTGCTGGCCGCCAACAAGAACGCGCGCAACTCCGTATCCCAGGTGAACCTGGATGAAGAGGCGGGCGACATGATCAAGTTCCAGCAGTACTACACGGCGTCGTCGCAGATCATCAAGGCTGCGCAAGAAACCTTCAGCACGCTGATCAATAGTCTTTAAGGGAGTCTGGGACGATGCGCATTTCTACACAGCAGTATTACGACACCAGTGCCGTCAAGTATCAGAACAACTATTCCAGCGTTGTGAAGGCCCAGGAACAGGCGAGCTCCGGCGTGCGTGTACAGACCGCTTCGGATGATCCGGTTGCCGCCCAGCGCTTGCTGATGCTGCAACAGCAAAAAGACATGCTGGCCCAGTACAGCGGCAACATCACCAGCATTCAAAATACGCTGACGAACGAAGAAAGCGTGCTGGAGGCGATCAATACCACGATCCAGGCCGGCAGCCAGTTGGCGCTGCGTGCGGGTGGCGTGACCAGCGATGCTGACCGCAAGTCCATTGCGGTCGAGGTGGGCGCGCTTGAAAATCAGCTGTTGGGTTTGCTTAACAGCAAGGATGCGGCGGGCAACTATCTGTTCTCCGGTTCCAAGACCGACACGCCGCCGTATTCGCGCAACAATGATGGTACTTATAGCTATCAAGGCGACGAAAACGAGCTGAGCCTGCAGGTTTCCGAGACGCTTAAGGTGCGCACCAGCGATACGGGCAAGACCATCCTGGAAGGCGCGGTCAACACCAGCCGCACCCAAGCCACCTACACGACGCCTGCAACGGTGGATGACCACAAGGTCGCGATCTCGGCAGGCCTGGTAACGTCGGGCATCGATTACACCAAGCAGTTTGCCGACGGCCAGCCCTATAAGGTGACCTTTACCAGTAGCACGCAGTACGTTGTGACCGACAAGGACAACAACGACATTACTTCGCAGCTTCCAGGTAATGGTACGTTCGACTCCACCAAGGAAGGCAGCGCCAGTATCAATGTACGCGGGGTCAAATTCGATATCACCGCAGACCTCACCGGCGTGGCCACCGGGCCGGATGCCGATGCGTTGGTTGCAGGGCGTGAGTTCACCCTGGCCGCCAAGCCGGACGCGTTCAATGTCTCTCGCACCGCAAGCAACACTTCGGCGGCGCAACTGACCAATGCCCGCGTCAGCAGTGCAGCCGACTACTCCAGTACGTTTCCCAACAGCGGCGTACTGATCAAGTTCGACGATGTCGACCCGACTGCTTATAAGGTGTATGCCCAGCCGTATACCCCCGACAGCAAGCCGATTGTCGATAATGGCGTGATCGTCAGCGGTACGCCGCCAGCCAAGGACACGATCACCGCCGCGGGTGTCACCTTCGAGTTGAGCGGTACGCCGAACACCGGCGATCAGTTTTCGGTCGGCAACACCACCCAGAAAACCCAGAATGCCCTCGACACCCTGAGCGAGCTGCGCCAGGCCCTGGAACAGCCGGCGGATGGTATTCCCGGTGCGCGGGTCAAGCTTCAGGACGCCCTGAACGCCGCGGTCAGTAACCTGACCAACTCGGCCGACCAGGTGGACAACGTGCGTGGCTCCATCGGTGCGCGACAGAATGCACTCACGGTGCAGTCCAGTGAAAACACCAGTGTCGGCCTGGCCAACAAGACCACGATGAGTGACCTGGCCAACATTGACATGGGCGAGGCAGCGATCAACCTGACCCTGCAGCAAACCATGCTGGAGGCCTCGCAGCTGGCTTTCGTGAAAGTCTCGCAGTTGAGCTTGTTCAACAAGATGTAAGTGGCGTCAAGTCAAGCGGCCCGCTCTGGAAACAGGGCGGGCCGTTGCCGTTTCTGGGACTTAATTGTTTGAAGGTTTTGCACAAAGCACACACAATTGAGTGACCTTTGAGTCATAAAGCGCATCTTCACTGTATCGTGTGAAAAGGATAAGTCGTCACAGGGTCCTTGCGGGGCGGCTTTCAGCGAGATTTTTATGGGGTTATCCCCTTTATTGTCAGCACTCCAGGCCACGTCTGGGGTGTTCTCCAGCTATTTAGTATTGGGAAGCCACAATGATTGGCATAAAAAGCATCGCCAGTTACGTGCCGGCAGACGGGATCGATAACTACGCCCAGGGTGCCAAGTTCGCCAAGGATGAAGAATTCATCATCGGCAAGATCGGTTCGGCGTTCCTGCCGCGCAAGGAAGCCGCGCAGGAAACCTCCGATCTGTGTGTCGAGGCGGTCAACGCTTTGTTTGCCAACAATCCGGATTTGAAGCGCGAGTCCATCGATGCGCTGATCGTCGTCACCCAGAACGGCGATGAAGAGGGTTTGCCCCATACGGCCGCGATCGTCCAGGACAAACTCGGCCTGCCCACCCACGTGGCGGCGTTTGATATTTCCCTGGGCTGCTCCGGCTACGTCTACGGCATCTACGCGATGAAGGGCTTCATGGAAGCCACCGGCCTGAAAAACGGCCTGTTGGTCACCGCCGACCCGTATTCGAAGATCGTCGACCCGGAAGACCGCAACACCACCATGCTGTTCGGCGATGCCGCCACCGCCACCTGGATGGGCGAAGACGCGCCGTGGTTGCTGGGCAAGTCCAAGTTCGGCACGGACGGTTCCGGCGCACCGCATCTCAAGGTCAGCGATGGCGTGTTCTTCATGAACGGTCGCCAGGTGTTCAACTTCGCCTTGCTCAAGGTGCCCGCGCATTTGCACGAGCTGCTCGACGAGTCGGACCTTGTGGCCGATGACATCGATGCGTTCTGCATTCACCAGGGCAGTGCGGCGATTGTCGACGCCGTGGCCCGGCGTTTCGAAGACGCGCCGGTGGAGAAGTTCATCAAGGACATGGTCGAGACCGGCAACACCGTGTCGTCGAGCATTCCGTTGCTGCTGGAAAAGCATGTGATGGACGCCACCTGGAAGCGCGTGGCAATCAGCGGTTTTGGCGTGGGCCTGTCGTGGGGATCGGCGATTCTCTATCGTCCGTGACGCTTCGATAGACTGCTTTCTGCGTAAAAGCAAACGCCGATGCTCGAAAGAGCATCGGCGTTTTTTATTTGGCGCCAGAAAACCCAATGAAATATGGGTTTTTAGCCGGCGTAAGCCCTTGAATTACAAGGGGTGGCACGGCGCCATTAAAAAAATCAAAAAAAATCCTCAAGCAACCGGCTACCACGACGATAACTATTACGTAGGTTCTCAGGCCACACCCGGCGGTTGCCAGGGCCGGAAGCCGCAGTATCCATCCAACGAGGATTTCGTCATGGCTTTAACAGTAAACACCAACATTGCTTCGATCACTACTCAGGGCAACCTGAACAAAGCCGGCGGCGCCCTGGCCACCTCCATGCAGCGCCTGTCTTCCGGCCTGCGTATCAACAGCGCTAAAGACGACGCAGCCGGCCTGCAGATCGCTAACCGCCTGACCAGCCAAATCAACGGCCTGGGCCAAGCTGTAAAAAACGTGAACGACGGTATCTCCATCGCTCAGACCGCTGAAGGCGCGATGCAGGCTTCGACCGACATCCTGCAAAAAATGCGTACCCTGGCTCTGTCTTCCGCGACTGGTTCCCTCAGCCCTGACGACCGTAAGTCGAACAACGACGAATACCAGGCTCTGACTTCGGAACTGACCCGTATCTCCAACACCACCACTTTCGGTGGCCAGAAGCTGCTGGACGGTTCGTACGGTACCAAGGCCATTCAGGTTGGCGCCAACGCTAACGAAACCATCAACCTGAGCCTGGAAAACGTTGCAGCCAACAACATTGGTTCGCAGCAGATCAAAACCAAGGCCATCGCGCCTAGCGCAACTGGCCTGGCTGGCGGCAGCATCACAGTAACCGGCAACGGCCAAAGCAAAGCCGTTACTTATGCAGCAGGCGCGTCGGCTAAAGACATTGCTTCCGGCCTGAACGGTTCGATCGGTGGCCTGACCGCTACCGCCAGCACCGAAGTCAAGCTGGAAGTGGGTGCCGCAACCCCGTCGAACTTCACTCTGGCTGTTGGTAACAGCGGCGCTGTGAGCTTCGTAGGCGTTACCGATCTGGCTGGCCTGGCTGACCAACTGAAGTCCAACGCTGCCAAGCTGGGTATCAGTGTCAACTACGACGAAGTTAACAAGAGCCTGTCGGTTAAGTCGGATTCCGGTGAAAACCTGTCGTTCGCTGGCGCTGATGCCAACGCTCAGACGAACATCCTGGTTGGCGCGAAAGATGGCGCTGGCGCATTCGCTACCCCGGCTGCTCTGGGTGCTGCTGCAATCGTTGTTACCGGTCAAGTCTCCCTCGACTCGGCTAAAGGCTACTCCTTGAGCGACGCCGGTACCGGTGTTTCGGACTTGTTCTCGGCTGCTACCGTTTCGTCGACCAAAACCTCCATCGCCCAAACCGACGTGACCGACGCTACCAACGCTCAAAACGCCCTGGCTGTTATCGACAAGGCCATCGGCACCATCGACGGCGTTCGTTCGGGCCTGGGTGCTACCCAGAACCGTCTGACTACCACTGCAGACAACCTGCAGAACATTCAGAAGAACTCCACCGCTGCACGTTCCACCGTTCAGGACGTCGACTTCGCTTCCGAAACCGCCGAACTGACCAAGCAACAAACCCTGCAGTCGGCTTCTACCGCGATCCTGTCGCAGGCTAACCAGCTGCCATCCGCTGTACTGAAGCTGCTTCAGTAATCCCAGCGCTTGGTAACTAACGGAAGGGCGCGTCTACGTGCCCTTCCGTTTTTTCGGTTTAGAGGAGATTGGACATGGACATGAGTGTAAAGCTGAACCAGTCTTATCCGCCGGTTGCACCTCAAAGCGCACCTGCCAAGGTAGTGACTGACAACGGTGTCAAGAATGTCCAGGCAACGCCCGCGACCAGCCAAGAGCCCGCACGCGCCGACCTGGAAAAAGCAGTAACCGATATTCGTGATTTCGTTCAGGCTACCCAGCGTAGCCTGGACTTTTCCATTGATGACTCCACCCACCGCGTGGTGGTCAAGGTCATCAATACCGACAATGGTGAAGTGATTCGCCAGATTCCGTCGGAAACAGCCTTGAAGCTGGCACAGAACCTCAGCAGCGCAAGCAACTTGTTGTTTGACGACAAGGCCTGAGCTGGCATGAAACTTGTTGCTGTCTGGTCTTGAGGCGTAATAAGTCAAGATAACGGCAGCCACCGAACAGGAGATAGATGATGGCGGGTTCAACGGTAAGTGGTATCGGTTCGAACATCGATACGCAAGCGATCGTGACATCCTTGGTCAACGCCGAAAAGGTGCCCAAGCAAACGCAGATCAATACCGCGTCTGCGAAGGCGACCACCACGCTGTCTTCGATCGGCAAGGTTCAGGCCGCGCTGGATGCGTTTCGCAGTGCCTTGGACACCATGGCCAAGGACAGCAGTTTCACCGGCTTGACCGGTTCGTCCTCGGATGAAAAGACCGCGACCATGACGGCCAGCAACACGGCCTCGAACGGCAGCTTCCGGCTGGTCGTCGATCAGTTGGCCCAAGCGTCCAAGCTGTCGAGCAAGAACTTCAGCGGTGGCACCTCGACGGTAGTCAACGCGACGGACAAGCCGACGACGCTGACCATCAGTCAATCGGGCAAGTCATACGACCTCAATGTTCCCGCGGGTGCGACCCTGCAGCAGGTGCGTGACTCGATCAATACCCAGTTTGGTACTTCGGGGCTGAGCGCCAACATTCAAACCGACTCCAACGGTTCGCGATTGATCCTGACCTCTACCACCATGGGGACCGGCTCGGACCTTACACTCTCTGGCACTTCGGGCCTCGATGTGGGTGCCACGGTCGTCGATCCGCCCAAGGATGCGCTCTACAGCATCGATGGGGTTGCGTCTGTGTCCAAGTCCAACACCATCACAGGCGCTCTTAGCGGGGTGGATATCAAGCTGGTAGCTGCGTCGACTTACAAGACCAATTCCACCGTCGATAAAAACGTAACGCTCATCACCGTCAGCACCAACAACACCGCACTCAAGTCCGGGGTCAAGGGTTTCATTGATACCTACAACGCCCTGATCACTGCCATGAACGCCGAAACCAAGGTCACCACGAACCTGGACGGCAGCACTACAGCGGCAGCGTTGACCGGCGACTCGACCATGCGTTCGTTGCAGAGCGCTATCCGCAATGAGTTCAACGCGCTGTCGGGCACCGGTGCGTTCAAGTCCCTGGCGCAGTTCGGCGTGACCACCAGTTCGAGCACGGGTCTGCTGGCGATCGATGACAAGAAGTGGGACGCGGCGGTTAAAACCAACGGCGCCGACATCAACAGCATGTTCAGCGGTAAGGACGGCATGCTGGCACGGATGAAAAGCGCCACGGATGACTTTGCCAAATCCACTACCGGCATTCTGGCGACCCGCTCGACGTCCTTGTCCGACACGCTCAAGGACCTGACCAAGCAGCAGTCGACGCTGGACGAGCGCATGACCCTGCTCACCAGCAGCCTGTCGGCCAAGTACAACGCCATGGACACCCTGGTCGCCCAGTTGCGCCAGCAAAGCACCAGCGTGATGACCACGCTCAATGCCTTGAACAATCCAAAGACCAATACTTGATCCCCTGCCGAACAAAAAAAGGCCAGGCAATCTGCCTGGCCTTTTTTATCGCGGGACGACGGGGGCTAAAGCTTTTTGCAAACCCGTCGACATATTGGTTACTAGAATCCTTTTCGCTGTCGCCTGTCACGAGGTAGAAACATGAATCCCATGAGAGCCCTTCGCCAATACCAGAAGGTCAATTCCCATGCCCAGATCTCTGAAGCCAGCCCGCATCGCCTGGTGCAGATGCTGATGGAGGGCGGCCTGGACCGCATGGCCCAGGCCAAGGGTGCGCTGGCTCGTGGCGACATCGCCCAGAAGGGCCTGATGCTGGGCAAGGCCATCGATATCGTGATCGGCCTGCGCGACGGCCTGAATGCTGAAAAGAGTGACAACCCGGCTTACGTCCAGCAGTTGGAAAGTCTGTATGCGTACATGACTAACCGCCTGATGGAAGCGAACCTGCATAACGATGCCGACATGATCGACGAAGTCGCCCGTTTGCTGATTACCGTGAAAGAAGGCTGGGATGCCATCGCCGCGCCACAGGCTGCAACCGAGTAAGGCGCAGCAAAGAAGGGCCTGAGGGCCTTGAGGAATACGTCATGAGCCAAGCACTGCAACGCATTGATGAAACCCGTGAAGCGCTGATCGGCGCGCTGGCAGACCGTAACTGGGACGCCATTGGCGAGCTGGACATGGGCTGTCGCAACGTGATCGACGAGGTGCTCAGCGAAGCGCCGGTGGATGAGGATGCGTTGCGTGAAAAGCTTGAGAGCCTGTTGGCGGTATACCAGCAGTTGCTTGAGGTGACGACGGGCGAGCGCCAGGCGATTTTTGAAGAGATGTCGCAGATCAACCAAGCGAAGAACGCGTCAAAGGTTTACCATTTGTTCGGCTGAACAGACGCAGTTAATCCGAACGGCGCGTCATAAATTTGACCGTGCCAGCTTTTTTGACTTAACTAGTGCTGTTTTCAGATTTCAGACGTCTATAAAGTAAGAAGTCTTACGGCCGTCTCGATTGCCCTTACACTGGGCAGAGCGTTTTACTAGGGAAGTTGCTATTGCATGTGGCGTGAAACCAAAATTCTGCTGATCGATGACGATAGCGTCCGCCGCCGCGATTTAGCGGTGATTTTGAATTTTCTTGGCGAAGAAAATCTGCCCTGCGGCAGCCATGACTGGCAGCAGGTAGTCAGCTCATTGTCATCGAGCCGTGAAGTCATTTGTGTGCTGATCGGGACGGTAAACGCTCCTGGCGCTGTTTTGGGCTTGTTAAAGACACTGTCAACCTGGGATGAGTTCCTTCCGGTGTTGCTAATAGGCGATATTTCTTCTGTCGACCTGCCCGAAGACCAGCGCCGTCGTGTGCTTTCCACCCTGGAAATGCCGCCCAGCTACAGCAAATTGCTCGATTCCCTGCACCGTGCCCAGGTCTATCGCGAGATGTACGACCAGGCCCGCGAGCGCGGTCGCCACCGCGAGCCCAACCTGTTCCGCAGCCTCGTCGGCACCAGCCGCGCCATCCAGCACGTGCGCCAGATGATGCAGCAGGTGGCCGATACCGACGCCAGCGTGCTGATCCTCGGCGAGTCGGGCACCAGCAAGGAAGTGGTCGCGCGCAACCTGCACTATCACTCCAAGCGCCGCGACGGGCCTTTTGTGCCGGTCAACTGCGGAGCGATCCCGGCAGAGCTGCTTGAAAGCGAACTATTCGGTCACGAGAAGGGCGCCTTTACCGGGGCGATCACCAGCCGTGCCGGGCGTTTCGAGCTGGCCAACGGCGGCACCCTGTTCCTCGACGAAATCGGCGACATGCCGCTGCCGATGCAGGTCAAGCTGCTGCGCGTCTTGCAGGAGCGCACCTTCGAGCGCGTGGGCAGCAACAAGACCCAGAGCGTCGACGTGCGCATCATCGCCGCGACCCACAAGAACCTCGAAAGCATGATCGAGGTCGGCAGCTTCCGCGAAGACCTGTACTACCGCCTCAACGTATTCCCGATCGAGATGGCCCCGCTGCGTGAGCGCGTGGAGGACATCCCGTTGCTGATGAACGAACTGATCTCGCGCATGGAGCACGAAAAGCGCGGTTCGATCCGCTTCAACTCGGCCGCGATCATGTCCCTGTGCCGCCACGGCTGGCCGGGCAACGTCCGTGAACTGGCCAACCTGGTGGAGCGCATGGCGATCATGCATCCCTACGGTGTGATCGGCGTGGTCGAGTTGCCGAAGAAGTTCCGCTATGTCGACGACGAAGACGAGCAACTGGTCGACAGCCTGCGCAGCGACATGGAAGAACGGGTTGCCATCAACGGCCACACCCCGGACTTCGGCTCCACCGCCATGCTGCCGCCCGAAGGGCTGGACTTGAAAGACTACCTCGGTAACCTCGAGCAGGGGCTGATCCAGCAGGCCCTGGACGACGCCAACGGCATCGTCGCCCGTGCCGCCGAGCGCCTGCGCATCCGTCGAACCACCCTGGTGGAGAAGATGCGCAAGTACGGAATGAGCCGCAAAGAAGGTGATGAACAGGCAGATGATTGACGCCTGTTTTCCAAGTCGCTGATATTTCAGCGGTTTTTTTTCGGCACAACTATTGCTACAGCCCTCGCAACGTTCCGTTTAACTGACGGTCAGCCAAGCGAGAGAGCATCATGCCCCACGCCGCCCAACTATCTTCGGCCCCTGCCATCCAGGGGCTGGTTCCGCCTGTCGAGCCGCCGACCCGCCAGGGTCTTGAGCAGGCGTTCTCGCAGTTCAGCCAGATGTCGAGCCAGCTGACCGACTCCTACAGCCTGCTGGAAGCCCGGGTCTCCGAGCTGAAAGGCGAACTGGCGGTAGTCAGCGCCCAGCGCATGGAAGAGTTGGCCGAAAAAGAGCGCCTGGCCAACCGTTTGCAAAACCTGTTGTCGCTGTTGCCCGGTGGCGTGATCGTCATCGATGAAGAAGGCCGCGTGCGTGAAGCCAACCCGGCGGCCTGCGACATGCTCGGCCTGCCGCTGGAAGGCGAGCTGTGGCGCCATGTCATCACCCGCTGCTTTGCGCCGCGTGAGGACGATGGCCACGAAATCTCCCTGAAGGACGGGCGCCGCCTGTCCATCGCCACCCGTTCCCTGGATGCGGAGCCGGGCCAGTTGGTGCTGCTTAACGACCTGACTGAAACCCGTCATCTGCAAGACCAGTTGGCGCGCCATGAGCGTTTGTCCTCGTTGGGGCGGATGGTCGCTTCGTTGGCGCATCAGATCCGTACGCCGTTGTCGGCCGCGTTGATCTACGCCAGTCATTTGACTGATGAGCAATTGCCCGCCGCCACGCACCAGCGCTTTGCCGGGCGCCTGAAGGAGCGTCTGCATGAGTTGGAGCACCAGGTCCGCGACATGCTGGTGTTTGCCCGCGGCGAATTGCCGCTGACCGACCGCGTGACGCCGGCCCAGCTGATGCAGGCCCTGCAAGCGGCGGCCGCTGCCCATATCCAGGACGTGCACGTGCGTTGGCAGTGCGACAGTCACCTCGGCGAGCTGCTCTGCAACCGCGACACCCTGGTGGGCTCGCTGCTCAACCTGATCGAAAACGCCACCCAGGCCAGCGGCCCCGGCGCGCGGCTCAAGGTGCACCTGTACAACCGCGAGCAAACCCTGCGCCTGTGCATCAGCGACAGCGGCAGCGGTATCGACCCGGTGGTGCTCAAGCGCCTGGGTGAACCCTTTTTCACCACCAAGACCAACGGTACCGGCCTGGGCCTGACCGTGGTCAAGGCGGTGGCGCGTGCCCATCAGGGAGAATTGCAGCTGCATTCCCGCGTTGGGCGTGGCACCTGTGCATTGATGACCTTGCCGCTGTTTTCATGCGCGGCAAGCGCGGAGTAAGGATATGGCTATCAAGGTTTTGTTGGTGGAAGACGATCGCGCCCTGCGTGAAGCATTGGCTGACACGCTGTTGTTGGCGGGCCATGACTATCGGGCGGTCGGTTCTGCCGAGGACGCCTTGGACGCGGTGGAGCAGGAAGCCTTCAGCCTGGTGGTCAGCGACGTGAACATGCCCGGCATGGACGGCCATCAGCTGCTCAGCCTGCTGCGTGCGCGTCAGCCGCAACTGCCGGTGCTGCTGATGACCGCCCATGGTGCGGTGGAGCGTGCCGTGGACGCGATGCGCCAGGGCGCCGCGGATTACCTGGTCAAGCCCTTCGAGCCTAAAGCCCTGATCGAACTGGTGGCGCGCCACGCCCTGGGGGTGATCCCGGCCAACGAAGGCGAGGGCCCGATCGCCTTCGAGCCGGCCAGTGCACAATTGCTTGAGTTGGCGGCCCGTGTGGCGCGCAGTGATTCCACCGTGCTGATCTCCGGCGAGTCCGGCACCGGTAAAGAGGTGCTGGCGCGTTATATCCACCAGCAGTCGACCCGCGCCCAGCAACCGTTTATCGCCATCAACTGCGCGGCGATCCCCGACAACATGCTTGAGGCCACCCTGTTCGGTCATGAGAAAGGTTCGTTCACCGGTGCCATCGCGGCCCAGGCGGGCAAGTTCGAACAGGCCGATGGCGGCACCATTTTGCTGGATGAAATCTCGGAAATGCCCCTGGGCCTGCAAGCCAAGTTGCTGCGGGTGCTGCAAGAGCGGGAAGTGGAGCGGGTTGGCGCGCGCAAGCCGATCCAGTTGGACATCCGTGTGGTCGCCACCACCAACCGGGACCTCGCCGGCGAGGTGGCGGCGGGGCGCTTCCGGGAAGACCTGTTCTATCGGCTTTCGGTGTTCCCCCTGGCCTGGCGCCCGCTGCGTGAACGCCCGGCAGATATCATTCCGCTGGCCGAGCGCCTGCTGAACAACCACGTCAAAAAAATGAAGCACGCCCAGGCGCGGCTGTCGGCGCAAGCCCAGGCCTGCCTGGTGAGTTATCCATGGCCCGGCAACGTGCGGGAATTAGATAACGCCATCCAGCGCGCCCTGATCCTGCAGCAAGGCGGCTTGATCCAGCCCCAGGATTTCTGCCTGGCCATGGGCAGTGGTGCGGCGCCATTGCCCTCGTTGGCGCCTGCGCCGGTGGTTGCAGAGGCTGAGTCTGCCGGTGCCCTGGGCGACGACCTGCGTCGCCGCGAATTCCAGATGATCATCGACACCCTGCGCGCCGAGCGCGGCCGACGCAAAGAGGCCGCGGAGCGCCTGGGCATCAGCCCGCGCACCCTGCGCTACAAGCTGGCGCAGATGCGTGACGCCGGAATGGATGTGGAAGCGTATCTATTCGCCACGTAACCGGTAAGAAGGTCGACAAGGTTTGTCGCCTTTTCTTACGAGTTGATGCGGATCTGGCACCCTTGTTGCTACCTCCCCTAGTAATCGCTGCGTAGTGTCAAAAAATTGCAGGTTGGAGAGAGAAGGTCATGAGCCAGGGTATTGAGTTCAATCGGTTGATGTTGGACATGCGCGCCATGCAGATGGATGCCATGGCTCAACCGAAATCCGTCGCGCCAGCGCCGGAATTGGGCCAAAGCAGCTTCGCCGACATGCTCGGCCAGGCCATCAACAAAGTCAGTGACACCCAGCAAGCTTCCAGCCAGTTGGCCACTGCGTTCGAAATCGGCAAAAGCGGCGTGGACCTCACCGATGTGATGGTCGCCTCGCAAAAGGCCAGCGTCTCCTTCCAGGCCCTGACCCAAGTGCGTAACAAGCTGGTTCAGGCCTATCAAGACATCATGCAGATGCCGGTTTAAGGGCGAGATTTAAGTCATGGCAGAAGCAGTCTCCGACAACGTACCCGCCAAGACAGACGGCAAGCCGCCGCTGTTTGGCCTGTCGTTCCTGGAAAACCTCTCGGAAATGACCATGCTGCGTCAGGTGGGCCTGATGGTCGGCCTGGCTGCCAGCGTGGCGATTGGTTTTGCCGTGGTGTTGTGGTCGCAGCAACCCGATTACCGGCCGTTGTACGGCAGCCTGGCGGGTATGGATTCCAAGCAGATCATGGAAACCCTTGCCGCCGCCGACATCGCCTACACCGTGGAGCCCAACTCCGGCGCGTTGCTGGTCAAGGCCGACGATGTGGCCCGTGCGCGCATGAAGCTGGCCGCCGCCGGCGTGACCCCGTCCGACAGCAATATCGGTTTCGAGATCCTCGACAAGGACCAGGGCCTGGGGACCAGCCAGTTCATGGAAGCCACCCGCTACCGTCGTGGCCTTGAAGGCGAGCTGGCGCGCACCATTTCCAGCCTGAACAACGTCAAGGGTGCCCGCGTGCACCTGGCGATCCCGAAAAGCTCGGTGTTTGTGCGCGACGAGCGCAAGCCAAGTGCTTCGGTACTGGTCGAACTGTTTTCCGGCCGCTCCCTGGAGCCTGGCCAAGTCCTGGCGATCATCAACCTGGTGGCCACCAGCGTTCCCGAACTGAGCAAGTCGCAGATCACCGTGGTCGACCAGAAGGGCAACCTGCTGTCCGACATGGCCGAAAACTCCGCGCTGACCCAGGCCGGCAAGCAGTTCGACTACAGCCGCCGCATGGAAAGCATGCTCACCCAGCGTGTGCACAACATCCTGCAACCGGTGCTCGGCAATGACCGCTACAAGGCGGAAGTGTCTGCCGACGTGGACTTCAGCGCCGTCGAGTCGACCTCCGAGCAATTCAACCCGGACCAGCCGGCCCTGCGCAGTGAGCAATCGACCAGCGAACAACGCACCGCCAGCAATGGCCCGCAAGGTGTGCCGGGTGCCCTGAGCAACCAGCCGCCGGCCCCGGCCTCGGCGCCGCAAACCACCGGTGGCGCCGCAGCCACCGCTGGCGCGATCCAGCCTGGCCAGCCACTGTTGGATGCCAACGGCCAGCAGATCATGGACCCGGCCACCGGCCAGCCGATGCTCGCGCCGTACCCGGCGGACAAGCGTAACCAGTCCACCAAGAACTTCGAACTCGACCGTTCCATCAGCCACACCAAGCAGCAGCAGGGTCGCGTCAATCGCCTGTCGGTGTCGGTGGTGGTGGATGACCAGGTCAAGGTCAACGCCGCTGACGGTGCCGTAACACGTGCACCGTGGAGCGCCGACGAATTGGCGCGCTTCACACGCCTGGTGCAGGACGCCGTTGGTTTTGACGCCAGTCGGGGTGACAGCGTCAGCGTGATCAACATGCCGTTCTCCGCCGAGCGTGGCGAAGTGATCGCCGAAGCGGCGTTCTACACCCAGCCGTGGTTCTGGGACATCGTCAAGCAAGTGCTGGGTGTGTTGTTCATCCTGGTGCTGGTGTTCGGTGTGCTGCGCCCGGTGCTCAACAACATCACCGGCAACGGCAAGAAACAACTGGCGGCCTTCGGTGGCAGCGATGTCGAATTGGGTGGCATGGGCGGCCTGGACGGCGAACTGGCCAACGACCGCGTCAGCCTCGGCGGCCCGCAAAGCATTCTGTTGCCGAGCCCGAGCGAAGGCTATGACGCTCAGTTGAACGCAATCAAAAGTCTGGTAGCAGAAGACCCGGGCCGTGTGGCCCAGGTCGTGAAAGAGTGGATTAACGCAGATGAGTGATCGAGCCGCTGTTGCCAAGCTCTCCCGGGTCGACAAAGCCGCAGTCCTGCTGCTGTCCCTGGGGGAAACCGACGCCGCCCAAGTGCTGCGCCACATGGGCCCCAAAGAGGTCCAGCGGGTGGGCGTGGCCATGGCGCAAATGCGCAATGTGCACCGCGAGCAAGTCGAGCAGGTGATGAGCGAGTTCGTCGAGATCGTCGGCGACCAGACCAGCCTGGGCGTCGGCTCCGACAGCTACATCCGCAAGATGCTCACCTCGGCCCTGGGCGAAGACAAGGCCAACGGCCTGATCGACCGCATCCTGCTGGGCGGCAACACCAGTGGCCTGGACAGCCTCAAGTGGATGGAACCGCGCGCGGTCGCCGACGTGATCCGCTACGAGCACCCGCAGATCCAGGCAATCGTGGTGGCCTACCTCGACCCGGACCAGGCCGGTGAAGTGCTTGGCCACTTCGACCATAAGGTGCGCCTGGACATCATCCTGCGCGTGTCGTCGCTGAACACCGTGCAGCCGGCGGCCCTGAAGGAACTCAACACGATTCTCGAGAAACAGTTCTCGGGCAACTCGAACGCCTCGCGGACCACCTTGGGTGGTATCAAGCGCGCGGCCGACATCATGAACTTCCTCGACAGCTCGGTCGAAGGCCAGTTGATGGACTCGATCCGCGAGATCGACGACACCCTGTCCGGCCAGATCGAAGACCTCATGTTCGTATTCAACAACCTCTCCGATGTCGACGACCGTGGCATCCAGGCGTTGCTGCGCGAAGTGTCCTCCGACGTGCTGGTACTGGCCCTCAAGGGCTCGGACGAAGGCGTCAAGGAGAAGATCTTCAAGAACATGTCCAAGCGTGCCTCCGAGCTGTTGCGCGACGACCTGGAAGCCAAGGGGCCGGTGCGCGTCAGCGACGTGGAAACCGCCCAGAAAGAAATCCTCACCATTGCCCGCCGTATGGCCGAAGCCGGAGAAATCGTTCTCGGTGGGAAGGGCGGCGAAGAAATGATCTAAGGCGCTCTCCATGTCGAACAAAGATGAGGCGCCCAGCGATCTGATTCGCGCACGGGACGTCGGTGGGTTCGACATCTGGTCGTTGCCCAGCTTCGATCCGCATGTGCCCGAGCCCGAGCCGGAACCGGTTGAAGAGCCGCCGGTGGAAATGGAAGAAGTGCCGCTGGAGGAAGTCCAGCCACTGACCCTGGAAGAGTTGGAAAGCATCCGTCAGGAGGCCTACAACGAAGGCTTTGCCGCTGGCGAGAAAGACGGTTTTCGCAGCACCACCCTCAAGGTGCGCCAGGAAGCCGAGGCGGCGCTGAGCGTCAAGCTGGCCAGCCTGGAGCGCCTGATGGGCAACCTGTTCGCGCCCATCGCCGAGCAGGATTCGCAAATCGAAAAAGCCATGGTCGGCCTGGTACAGCACATCACCCGCCAGGTGATTCAGCGCGAACTGGTGCTGGATTCCAGCCAGATCGAAAGCGTGATGCGCGAAGCCCTCAAGTTGCTGCCCCTGGGCGTCGGCAATGTGCGGCTGTACATCAACCCGCAGGACTTCGAACAGGTCAAAGCGATGCGCGAGCGCCATGAAGAAACCTGGCGCATCGTCGAAGATGCGGCGCTGCAGCCCGGCGGTTGCCGGGTCGAGACCGAGCACAGCCGCATCGATGCCACGGTGGAAACCCGCATCAGCCAGATCATGGCCAAGCTGCTTGATCAACAACACGAGCAGGCGCTGAACCCGGCCGAGCCGGACCTGAGCGTGGACCTGGACGCCCCCGATGCGCCTTGATCGCACCAGCTTCGCCAAGCGCCTGGGCGGCTATGCCGAGGCCACCGAATTGCCCGGCCAGCCAATCCTCGAAGGGCGTCTGTTGCGCATGGTCGGCCTGACCCTCGAAGCCGAGGGCCTGCGCGCCGCCATGGGCAGCCGTTGCATGGTGATCAACGACGACAGCTACCATCCGGTGCAGGTCGAAGCCGAAGTGATGGGTTTTTCCGGCAACAAGATTTTCCTCATGCCCGTCGGCAGCCTGGCCGGCATCGCCCCCGGCGCCCGCGTGGTGCCCCTGGCCGACACCGGCCGCCTGCCCATGGGCATGAGCATGCTCGGCCGGGTGCTGGACGGCGCCGGTCGCGCACTGGACGGCAAGGGCGGCATGAAAGCCGAAGACTGGGTGCCGATGGACGGCCCCACCATCAACCCGCTCAACCGCAACCCCATCAGCGTGCCGCTGGACGTGGGGATTCGCAGCATCAACGGTTTATTGACGGTCGGCCGTGGCCAGCGTCTGGGCCTGTTCGCGGGTACGGGTGTGGGTAAGTCGGTGTTGCTCGGCATGATGACGCGCTTTACCGAGGCCGACATCATCGTGGTGGGCCTGATCGGCGAGCGGGGCCGCGAGGTGAAGGAGTTCATCGAACACAGCCTCGGCGAAGAAGGCCTCAAGCGTTCGGTGGTGGTCGCATCCCCAGCGGACGATGCACCGTTGATGCGTCTGCGCGCGGCCATGTACTGCACGCGCATCGCCGAATATTTTCGCGACAAGGGCAAGAACGTCCTGTTGCTGATGGACTCGCTCACCCGTTTCGCCCAAGCCCAGCGGGAAATCGCCCTGGCCATCGGCGAGCCCCCGGCCACCAAGGGCTACCCGCCGTCGGTGTTCGCCAAGCTGCCCAAGCTGGTGGAGCGCGCCGGTAATGCCGAGGCCGGTGGCGGCTCGATCACCGCGTTCTACACCGTATTGTCCGAAGGCGATGACCAGCAGGATCCCATCGCCGACTCGGCGCGGGGCGTGCTCGACGGCCACATCGTGCTGTCGCGGCGTCTGGCCGAGGAGGGGCACTACCCGGCCATCGACATCGAAGCGTCCATCAGCCGGGTCATGCCGGCAGTGGTCACGCCGGAGCATATGGCCCGCGCGCAGCAGTTCAAGCAGCTGTGGTCGCGTTATCAACAGAGCCGCGACTTGATCAGCGTCGGCGCCTATGTGGCCGGCGGCGACCGCGACACCGACCTGGCGATCGCCCTGCAACCGCAGTTGGTGACTTACTTGCGCCAGGGCCTCAACGACAAGATCAGCATGGGTGAAAGCGAAGCGCACCTGGGTTCGATCTTCGCCCCTGCGCCGGGCGGCTAAGCCATGGCCAACAGCCGCGCTGCGCGCCTGGCCCCGGTGGTCGACATGGCCGAAAAAGCCGAGAAAACCGCGGTCCAGCGCCTGGGGTATTTCCAGGGCCAGGTGCGTTTGGCGGAAAGCAAGCTGGGCGACCTGGAGCGCTTTCGTGGCGAGTACCAGCAGCAATGGATCGAACGCGGCACGCAAGGTGTGTCGGGGCAATGGCTGATGGGTTACCAGGGCTTTCTCAATCAGCTCGAGACGGCCGTCGGCCAGCAGCGCCAAAGCCTGGCCTGGCACCAGAACAACCTCGACAAGGCCCGCGAGAGCTGGCAGCAAGCCTTCGCCCGCGTCGAGGGCCTGCGCAAACTGGTGCAGCGCTACATCGACGAAGCGCGGGCATTGGAAGACAAGCGCGAGCAGAAATTGCTCGACGAATTGTCCCAGCGCCTGCCGCGCCAATCACAATACTGACGGTTGCCCGCCTGCCACATTTGGTCTGTCGTGTTGCTGGTATCCCATTCGCCTGCTACACCTTGTGTCTATGCCTATGACAAGGAAGCAGTCGCATGTCAATCGAGTCAGAAGTATCCCTGGACGGGAAGAAGTTGACGATCGCAATCAAGGGTCGGTTCGATTTCAGCAGCCACCAGGCGTTTCGTGAGGCTTACGAGCGTTTCTACAAGGTGCCTGAGTCGTATGTGGTCGATCTGAAGGAAACCACTTATATGGACAGTTCGGCCCTGGGCATGCTCCTGCTGTTGAGGGACCATGCCGGCGGCGAGGAGTCGGAGGTCCAGGTGATCAACACCAACTCCGATGTGCGCAAGATCCTCGCCATCTCCAACTTCGACAAATTGTTCGACATCAATTGAGCGCCCTGGCCCCCGCGGTTGAGCCGCTGACGATCCTGATCGCCGAAGACAGTGCCGCCGACCTGCTGTTGCTGTCGACCATTGTGCGACGCCAGGGGCACCAGGTGCTCACTGCAACCAATGGCGAGGAGGCCGTTGAACTGTTCGCGCGCGAGCGTCCGCAACTGGTGTTGATGGACGCGATCATGCCCGTGATGGATGGCCTGGCCGCCGCGCGGTGGATCAAGCAGTTGGCGGGGGAGGAGCTGGTGCCGATCATCTTCCTCACGTCCCTGCGCGAAAGTGCCGCCCTGGCCGAGTGCCTGGATGCCGGCGGCGATGATTTCCTGCCCAAGCCCTACAACCAGCTGATCCTGGCGGCCAAGATCAACGCCATGGACCGCCTGCGCCGGCTGCAGGCGACGATGCTGCAGCAGCGTGACCAGATCGCCAGGCACCATGAGTACCTGTTGCGTGAGCAGCGGGTGGCCAAGGCGGTGTTCGATAAAGTCGCCCATTCCGGCTGCATCAACGCGGCGCCGAATATCCGCTACCTGCAATCGCCTTATGCGCTGTTCAACGGCGACCTGCTGCTGGCGGCATATACGCCGTCGGGCGACATGCACGTGCTGCTCGGCGATTTCACCGGCCATGGCCTGCCGGCGGCGGTGGGCGCCATGCCCCTGGCGGAGGTGTTCTACGGCATGACTGCCAAGGGCTACGGCCTGGCGCAGATCCTGCGGGAGATGAATGCCAAGCTCAAGCGCATCCTGCCGGTGGATATGTTCTGCTGCGCCACCCTGCTGTGCCTGAGCACGCAGCGACGGGTGGTGGAGGTGTGGAACGGCGGCATGCCCGAAGGCTATGTGCATGAAGTCGCCAGCGGCAAGCGCGCGCCGCTGCAGTCGCGGCATTTGCCGTTGGGGGTGCTGTCGGCTGAGGCATTTGATGATCGCACCGAGGTCTGGCCCATGGCGCTGGGTGACCGCGTGTTCCTGCTCTCCGATGGTGTGCTGGACACCGCCGACGCCAACGACCAGCTGTTTGGCGTCGAGCGCTTGCAGCAGGTCTTTGCCGCCAACCGTGAGCCCGACCGGCTCTTCGACGACATCGAGCAGGCCCTGGCGGCCTTTCGCGGTGTGACGCGGGATGATGTGAGCATGGTGGAAATCACACTGCGTCCCGGGCAGCCGCTGCGGGCCACCGGGCCGTTGTATGCCGACAGCGGCCAGTCGTGCCCGCTGGATTGGTCGGTGAGTTTCGAATTTCGTGCCGAAACCCTCAAGCGTTACAACCCCTTGCCCTACCTACTGCAACTGCTGCTGGAGATCCAGGGGCTGCGCGAGCAGAGCGGGGCGCTCTACAGCGTCATGGCCGAGTTGTATTCCAATGCGCTGGAACATGGCGTGCTGGGCCTGGACTCGCGGCTCAAGCGCGATGCCCGGGGCTTTGCCGAGTATTATCGCCAGCGCAATGACCGCCTGGCGCAGCTGAACAGTGGTTATGTGCGCGTGCATGTGCAGGTGGTGCCCACCGAGGCGGGCGGCAAGATGACCCTGCGCGTTGAAGACAGTGGGCCAGGGTTCGACGTGGAGCAGGTGCTGGCCCGGCCGCTGGACATTGATTGCCTGTCCGGTCGGGGCCTGAGCCTGGTGCGTCAACTCAGCAGCGAGGTGCGCTGGTCCGACGGCGGGCGCAGTGTCTGCGTAGAGTTTTGCTGGGGGGCTCTGGCATAATCCGCCGATTCTTGATCAAGGAGCGAGCAAGTGGCTGAGATTCATATGGACCCGGACGTGTTGTCGGGTTTGCAGGAGGTCATGGAAGGCGAGTACCCCAAGCTGCTCGATACCTTCCTCGATGATTCCCAAAAACGCGTCGAAGCGTTGCGCAAGGCACGGGACGACGCCAAGGCACTGGGGCGTATCGCCCATAGCTTCAAGGGCAGCAGTGGCAACCTCGGCGCAGTGCGGTTGGCGTACCTGTGCCAGCGCTTGGAGGCGGAGTCGGTCGAGGCCGCGGCGGACCTGGGGGCGCTGGTGGATCAGATCGATCATGAGTTTGCCTTGGTGAAGCCGATGTATGAGTCGGAGCGGCAGCGGTTCCAGATTTGATTCCATCAGTTTGAAAACCTGGCCCGACTCTTGCTCTACCTCCTGATACTGCATCCCCGATCCCCATGCAGTGGAGACCTTTACCTATGCCAGTCGCCCCGAATTCGCTTCTCCAGGCTGCCCCTGCGGCCAAGCCTCAAGCGCCTGCCGTCAATCCACCGGCAGTGGCTGCGGACCCACGGGACAAGGGCCCTGGCTTCGCTCAGGTGTTCGCCAGCCAGGGTTCCAAACCCACGGTCAAGGCTGATGACAACTCGGCCAAGCCCACGCGGGACAAGCCTGTCGATGCCAGCGCCAAGCCTGCGGCGGGCAACGACAAACCTGCCGCCGCCACGCCAGCGGTTGCCGATAGCGGCAATACCTTGCCTGCCAAGCCTGCGGCATCGTCCGACGACACTGCCAGCAAGGATGACGCTGTACCTGTGGATCCGGCCCTGGCGCAGCAGCCTGCGGTGGACCCGGTGGTCGACCCGGCATTGATTGCCACGGTCACCCCGGTGGTGGTGGTGCCAGTACCGGTGGAAACCCCGGCACCCGTTGCCGCTGCCAAGGATGATAAGGCCGCACCCGTGGTTGCGGCGCCAATCGCAGCGACCGAGGACGCCACGCCGGCCTTCGACCCTGAGGCCGATCCCCTGGACGCCATGCCGGCCGTACGCCTGGCAATGGAGCAGGGCGGGCATGTGTCGGCCAGCAGCCAGGCACCGGCCAAAACTGCCCCGACGACCACCCAGGACCAGCCAACCGCCGCCCAGAACTTTGCCGCTGGCCTGGCCACCATGGTCGACCAGCAAGCCACCAAGGACAGTACGGACCAGGGTGGCGACAAGGCCTTCAGCGGCTTGATCGAAGGCGGCCTCAAGGACTTGAAGGAGGCCAGCAGCGACACCCGCGTCGATGACTTCGCCAACCGCCTGGCCGCATTGACCCAGGCGGCCACGCCGAAAACCGCGAATGCCTTGCCGCCGGTGACGAATGCGCCGCTGGCCATGCATCAGAGCGGCTGGACCGACGAGATCGTCAACCGTGTGATGTACCTCTCCAGCGCCAACCTCAAGTCGGCGGAGATCCAGTTGCAACCGGCCGAACTCGGGCGCCTGGACATCAAGGTCAACATGACCGCCGACCAGCAGGCCCAGGTCAACTTCATGAGCGCCCACCCGGTGGTGCGTGAAGCCCTGGAAAGCCAGTCCGGTCGCTTGCGCGAGATGTTCGCCCAGCAGGGCATGGGGCAGGTGGATGTGAACGTGTCCGACCAGTCCCGTGGCCAGGAGCAGCAGCAACAGCAGGCGCAGACGGGGGGCGTTAGTCGCAGCGGGCGGGGTGGCGACAGCGGCGACAGCGGCAGCCACATTGAAGTGGCCGAAGCCGTGGCGCCCGTGACTTCGACGGTGATCGGCTCCAGCGCCGTCGACTACTACGCCTGATGTAAGTCTGGCATAGGACAAAATGTGGGTGCTGGCTTGCTGTGGTGGGTGGGCTTGCTGTGGTGGGTGGGCTTGCTGTGGTGAGCGGGCTTGCCCCGCGCTGGACTGCGCAGCAGTCCCATTGTCGGTGAACAAGCCCACCCACCACAGCCCCCCCTTCCACATTTTTTTTGCGGCATTCCCTTGTCTGTGTCCAGCCAGACAACTCTGGCATAACACTTGCTCTTGCCTTTCCGTAGATCTATGAATCCCCGAATAGTGACGGATTATTGGCATGGCGAAGAGCGACGACGCAGCAAAAGCACCCGCACCCGCAGGCAAAGGCAAGCTCAAGCTTATCCTGATGATTGTCGTGGGCCTGCTCCTGGCCATCGGCGCCTCGGTGGGCGGCACCTGGTACATCATGCACAGCAGTGCCAGCAAGCCGGCACCTGCCGCCGAAACCGCCACTAACGCCAAGCAACCGGCAATCTTCGAGCCGATGCTTCCGGCCTTTGTCGCCAACTTCAATCAGAACGGTCGTCAACGCTACCTGCAGGTGAGCATCACTTTGCTGGCGCGTAACCAGTCGGACCTGGATGCCCTCAAGGTGCATATGCCCGTGATCCGCAACAACCTGGTGATGCTGTTTTCCGGGCAGAGTTTCGACACCCTGGCCACCCCGGTGGGCCAGGAAATGCTGCGCCAGAAGGTCACTGCCAGCGTGCAGGAAGTGGCCCAGAAGGAGCTCGGCAAAGTCGTGATCGAGCAGGCGCTCTTCACTAATTTCGTATTGCAGTAGGATCACCCCATGGCCGTGCAGGACCTGCTGTCCCAGGATGAAATCGACGCGCTGTTGCATGGCGTCGACGACGGTCTGGTACAGACTGAAATGGCTGCCGAGCCCGGCAGCGTCAAAAGTTATGACCTGACCAGCCAGGATCGCATCGTCCGTGGACGCATGCCGACCCTTGAGATGATCAACGAACGTTTCGCCCGTTACACCCGGATCAGCATGTTCAACATGCTGCGCCGCTCGGCGGACGTGGCGGTGGGCGGCGTGCAGGTGATGAAGTTCGGCGAGTACGTGCACTCGCTGTACGTGCCCACCAGCCTCAACCTGGTCAAGATCAAGCCATTGCGCGGTACCGCGCTGTTCATCCTCGACGCCAAGCTGGTGTTCAAGCTGGTGGACAACTTCTTCGGCGGTGACGGCCGTCACGCCAAGATCGAGGGCCGTGAATTCACCCCTACCGAATTGCGCGTGGTGCGCATGGTGCTGGAACAGGCCTTCATTGACTTGAAGGAAGCCTGGCAGGCGATCATGGAAGTCAATTTCGAGTACATCAACTCGGAAGTGAACCCGGCCATGGCCAACATCGTCGGGCCGAGCGAGGCCATTGTGGTGTCCACGTTCCACATCGAGCTCGATGGCGGTGGCGGCGACCTGCACGTGACCATGCCGTACTCGATGATCGAGCCGGTGCGCGAAATGCTCGACGCCGGCTTCCAGTCCGACCTGGACGACCAGGACGAACGCTGGGTCAAGGCCCTGCGCGAAGACCTGCTGGATGTCGACGTGCCGCTGAGCGCCACCGTGGCCCGGCGCCAGTTGCGCCTGCGGGATATTTTGCACATGCAGCCGGGGGACATTATCCCGGTCGAATTGCCGAACGAAATGATCATGCGCGCCAACGGCGTGCCGTCGTTCAAGGTCAAGCTGGGGTCCCACAAGGGCAACCTCGCTTTGCAAGTGGTTGAGCCGATCAACCGTCGCTGATCCCTATTTATGAATGTTTGCTCCGCCGAGGACATGTAATGGCTACCGAACACGAAAACACTTCCGCCGAAGACCAGGCCCTGGCTGACGAGTGGGCTGCGGCCCTGGAAGAGACCGGCGATGTTGGCCAGGATGATATCGACGCACTGCTGGCCGCTGATGCCGCCACAGCACCAGCGGGTAATCGCCTGCCCATGGAAGAGTTCGGCAGCGTGCCGAAGAACAACGACCCGGTGACCCTCGATGGGCCGAACCTGGACGTGATCCTCGACATCCCGGTGTCGATCTCCATGGAAGTGGGCAGTACCGACATCAACATCCGCAACCTGCTGCAACTCAACCAGGGCTCGGTGATCGAGCTGGATCGCCTGGCCGGTGAGCCGCTGGACGTGCTGGTCAACGGCACCCTGATCGCCCACGGCGAAGTGGTGGTGGTCAACGAAAAGTTCGGCATCCGCCTGACCGACGTGATCAGCCCAAGCGAACGCATCAAGAAGTTGCGCTGATATGAAACGGCTGATGGTGGGACTGTTCGCCGCGCTGCCATTGGTGGCGTGGGCGGCGGAGCCGGCGGCCCAAGTTGCCGCTGCGCCCGTCGGCGGCAGCGTTGGCGGGCAACTGACGCAGCTGGTGCTGGGCCTGTTGCTGGTGGTCGGCTTGATCTTCGTGTTGGCCTGGCTGATGCGTCGTGTGCAGAGCATCGGCCCGGGCAATGCCCAGGTCATCGAAATGATCGGCTCGCGCGCCCTCGGCCCGCGTGACCGGCTGGTGCTGGTGCAAGTGGGCGAGGAACAGATCCTGCTGGGCATTACCCCCGGCCGAATCACGCCGCTGCATGTGCTCAAGACCCCGGTGCCAACCACCCAATCCCAGCCCGCCACGCCAGAATTCGCCCAGCGCCTGATGGAATTGCTGGGCAAGGATCAGAAGGATAAGAAGTAATGCGCGTTTTATTGACGCTCATGCTGTTGCTGGCCGCGCCATTGGCGCTGGCCGCCGACCCGTTGTCGATCCCGGCGATTACGCTGGGTACCAACGCGGCGGGGGCCCAGGAGTATTCGGTCAGCCTGCAGATCCTGCTGATCATGACTGCGCTGAGCTTTATCCCGGCGGTTGTCATGCTGATGACCAGCTTCACGCGGATCATCATCGTGTTCTCGATCCTGCGTCAGGCCCTGGGCCTGCAGCAGACGCCGTCGAACCAGATCCTCACCGGCATGGCATTGTTCTTGACGCTGTTCATCATGGCGCCGGTGTTCGACAAGGTGAACCAGCAAGCCCTGCAGCCGTACCTGGCCGAGACCATCACGGCCCAGGTTGCGATTGACCGGGCGCAAGGGCCGATCAAGGATTTCATGCTGTCGCAGACCCGCTCCAGCGACCTTGAGCTGTTCATGCGCCTGTCCAAGCGTACCGACATCGCGACCCCGGACCAGGCGCCGCTGACCATCCTGGTGCCGGCGTTCGTCACCTCGGAACTGAAGACCGCATTCCAGATCGGCTTCATGATCTTTATCCCGTTCCTGATCATCGACCTGGTGGTGGCGAGCGTGCTGATGGCCATGGGGATGATGATGCTGTCGCCGCTGATTATTTCATTGCCGTTCAAGATCATGCTGTTTGTGCTGGTGGACGGCTGGGCGCTGATTATCGGCACGTTGGCCGGCAGTTTCGGAGGGGTGTGATTTGTTAGGTGAAGCAGCATGACCCCAGAAGTCGCCGTCGACCTGTTCCGTGAAGCACTGTGGCTGACCACCGTGATGGTTGCCGTGCTGGTGGTGCCGAGCCTGTTGGTGGGCCTGCTGGTGGCGATGTTCCAGGCCGCGACCCAGATCAACGAACAGACCTTGAGTTTCCTGCCGCGCCTGCTGGTGATGCTGATCACCCTGATTGTCGCCGGCCCGTGGCTGGTGCAAACCTTCATGGAATACATCCTGCAGCTGTACGGCAGTATTCCGCAGTTGATCGGCTGACCCGATGCAGTCCTTGCTGGCATTGACCGACACCCAGATCAGCACGTGGGTGGCCTCGTTCATCCTGCCGTTGTTCCGGGTGACGGCGGTGCTGATGAGCATGCCGGTGTTCGGTACTACCCTGGTGCCGCGCCGCATCCGCCTGTATTTCGCCGTGGCGATCACCGTGGTGCTCGTGCCTGGCCTGCCGCCGATGCCCCCGGTCAACGCACTCGACCTCAGTGCCTTGATGCTGATTGCCGAGCAGATCCTGATCGGCTCGCTGCTGGGCTTTTCGCTGCAACTGTTCTTCCAGGCGTTCGTGATCGCCGGGCAGATCATCTCGATCCAGATGGGCATGGGCTTCGCGTCCATGGTCGACCCCACCAACGGCGTATCGGCGGCGGTGATCGGGCAGTTCCTGACCATGCTGGTGACCTTGTTGTTCCTGGCCATGAACGGCCACCTGGTGGTGTTCGAGGTGTTGACCGAAAGCTTCACCACCTTGCCGGTAGGCTCCGGGCTGGTGGTCAATCACTTCTGGGAGCTGGTGGGGCGTCTCAGTTGGGTGCTCGGTGCCTCGCTGTTGCTGGTACTGCCGGCGATCACGGCCTTGCTGGTGGTCAACATCGCGTTTGGCGTCATGACCCGCGCGGCGCCACAGCTGAACATTTTCTCCATTGGTTTCCCCTTGACCCTGGTGCTGGGCATGGGGATTTTCTGGGTCGGCCTGGCCGACATTCTCAATCAGTATCAACCGCTGGCGACCGACGCCTTGCAGTTCCTACGTGATCTGGCACGGGCGCGCTGAGCCATGGCCGAGAGCGAGAGTGGTCAGGACAAGACAGAAGACCCCACGGAGAAGCGTAAAAAGGACTCCAGGGAAAAGGGCGAGATTGCCCGTTCCAAGGAGCTCAACACCGTTGCGACCATGATGGCCGGATCCGGTGCCTTGCTGATCTATGGTGGCGGCCTGGCGCTGGACTTGATGGAGCTGATGAAGCACAACTTCACCTTGCCCCGCGATGTGCTGCTCAACCCTGGCTCCATGGGTCAATACCTGCTGCACTCGGGCAAGATCGCGATATTGGCGGTGCAGCCGATCCTGATCACCCTGCTGCTGGCCGCACTGATCGGCCCGGTCGCCCTCGGCGGCTGGCTGTTCGCCGCCGGCAGCATGGCACCCAAGTTCAGCCGCATGAACCCTGCGGCCGGTCTCAAGCGCATGTTCTCCGCCAAGGCCCTGGTGGAGCTGCTCAAGGCCCTGGCCAAGTTCATCCTGATTCTGTTCGTGGCACTGATGGTGTTGTCGTCCGACATCGACGACCTGCTGCGCATCGCCCATGAACCCCTGGAGTCGGCGATCATCCACAGTGTGCAGGTGGTGGGCTGGAGTGCGCTGTGGATGGCCGCCGGGCTGATCATCATCGCGGCGGTGGATGCGCCGATCCAGTTGTGGGAAAGCCACAAGAAACTGCTGATGACCAAGCAGGAAGTGCGCGACGAGCACAAGGATCAGGAAGGCCGCCCCGAGGTCAAGCAACGCATCCGCCAGCTGCAGCGGGAAATGTCCCAACGCAAGATGATGGCCTCGGTGCCCGACGCCGACGTGGTCATCACCAACCCGACCCACTACGCCGTGGCCCTCAAGTACGACCCGGAGAAGGGCGGCGCGCCGATGCTGCTGGCCAAGGGCAGCGACTTTACCGCACTGAAAATCCGTGAAATCGCCGTGGCCCACGACATCCTGCTGCTGGAATCGCCGGAGCTGGCGCGGTCGATCTTCTACTCCACCGACCTCGACCAGGAAATCCCGGCGGGGTTGTACCTGGCCGTGGCCCAGGTGTTGGCGTATGTCTATCAGATTCGCCAATACCGCGCGGGCAAGGGGAAACGCCCGGATCCGCTCAAGGACCTGCCGATTCCGCCGGAGTTGCGTCGCGATTCCTGACCTCCTACCACTCGTCACTAACTGCCGTCTACCTGTCAACTTTGACAGTAGTCAATCTTATTTCCAGCGCGTTTGATTAGGCTCAGGTCTTAAAACAAGCAGGGTGGAGAAGGTTAATGGCAACCGGCATCGTAAAGTGGTTCAACGCAGAAAAGGGGTTTGGTTTCATCAAGCCGGACGATGGTTCTGAAGATGTATTTGTGCATTACTCGGGGATCGTTTCCGGCGGTTTCAAAAGCCTGGATGAAAACCAAAAGGTCGAATACGTGCTTGCCAACGGCCCCAAGGGGCTGCAGGCAACTGAAGTTAAAACTGTGAGCTAGCCCGCGAGCGCTAGTTTCGCTGTCGGCAATGGATGTGCACAGAACCGACTGCGGGAGGGGGCTTGTCCCTCCCGCAGTTGGAGTGTTTACATCCGATAGAGCTCGGGCGCCTGTAGCGATCCACCTCCTCAAAAGCAAAGTTGGAAGGCTTCTTGCAATACCGCCTCCAGGACGCCTCCCGGCGTCAAAAGTTTGCTTCAAGGAAACGAGGAATACCGGTGGTGGATCGCTCTCAAATGTTCAGCACGGCCCGTGGCACCCTGACTGACCTCTCGCGGGGCAATCTGGGTGTGCCGTTGTTGTTGCTGGTCATGCTGGCAATGATGATGTTGCCGATGCCGCCGTTCCTGCTGGACGTGTTCTTCACCTTCAACATCGCCCTGTCCGTCGTCGTCCTGCTGGTGTGCGTCTACGCCTTGCGGCCGCTGGATTTCGCGGTGTTCCCGACGATCCTGCTGGTGGCAACCCTGTTGCGCCTGGCGCTGAACGTGGCGTCCACCCGTGTGGTCATGCTCCACGGCCAGGATGGCCACGCCGCTGCCGGTAAGGTGATCCAGGCCTTCGGTGAGGTGGTGATTGGCGGTAACTACGTGGTCGGTATCGTGGTGTTCGCGATCCTCATGATCATCAACTTCGTGGTGGTGACCAAGGGCGCCGGGCGGATTTCCGAGGTGAGCGCACGCTTTACCCTCGACGCCATGCCCGGCAAGCAGATGGCTATCGACGCCGACCTCAACGCCGGCCTGATCGACCAGAACCAGGCCAAGACCCGCCGCTTGGAAGTCGCCCAGGAAGCCGAGTTCTACGGTTCCATGGACGGTGCCAGTAAATTCGTGCGCGGTGACGCCATCGCCGGCCTGCTGATCCTGTTCATCAACCTGATCGGCGGCATGGCGGTCGGGATCTTCCAGCACGGCATGACCTTCGGCGATGCGGGCAAGGTGTACGCCCTGCTGACCATCGGTGACGGTTTAGTGGCGCAATTGCCATCACTGTTGTTATCTACAGCTGCCGCCATCATGGTGACCCGTGCTTCGGGCTCCGAAGACATGGGCAAGCAGATCAGCCGCCAGATGTTTGCCTCGCCCAAGGCCCTGGCCGTGGCGGCCGGCATCATGGCGATCATGGGGATCGTGCCGGGCATGCCCCATGTGTCGTTCCTGAGCATGGCGGCCCTGGCCGGCGGCGCTGCCTACCTGTTCTGGAAAAAGCAGAATGCGGTCAAGGTCCAGGCCCTGCAAGAAGTTGCGCGCCAGCAGGAACTGCTGCCATCCCCGGCCCGCGCCCAGGAAACCAAGGAGTTGGGCTGGGACGACGTGACCCCGATCGACATGATTGGCCTGGAAGTCGGCTACCGCCTGATTCCGCTGGTGGACCGCAACCAGGGCGGCCAGTTGCTCGCGCGGATCAAGGGCGTGCGCAAGAAGCTGTCCCAGGACCTGGGCTTCCTGATGCCCACCGTGCATATCCGCGACAACCTCGACCTGGCACCCAGTGCCTACCGCCTGACCCTGATGGGCGTGATCCTGGCCGAAGCCGAGATCTACCCGGACCGCGAGCTGGCAATCAACCCCGGCCAGGTATTCGGCAGCCTCAACGGCATTACCGCCAAAGATCCGGCTTTTGGCCTGGAGGCGGTGTGGATCGAAATCAGCCAGCGCAGCCAGGCGCAGTCCCTGGGCTACACCGTGGTGGACGCCAGCACCGTGGTCGCCACCCACCTCAACCAGATCCTGTACAAGCACTCCCACGAGCTGATCGGCCACGAAGAAGTCCAGCAATTGATGGGCTTGCTGGGCAAGGCCTCGCCAAAACTGGCAGAAGAGCTGGTGCCGGGCGTGCTGTCGTTGTCGCAACTGCTCAAGGTGCTGCAGGCGCTGCTGGCCGAACAGGTGCCGGTACGCGACATTCGCAGCATTGCCGAGGCTATCGCCAACAATGCCGCCAAGAGTCAAGATACCGCCGCGCTGGTGGCGGCGGTGCGTGTCGGATTGTCCCGCGCAATCGTGCAAAGCATTGTAGGGCTTGACTCCGAGCTGCCTGTGATCACCTTGGAGCCAAGGTTGGAACAGATATTGCTCAATAGTATTCAGAAGGCAGGACAAGGCCAGGAAGAGGGCGTTCTGCTGGAGCCAAGCATGGCTGAGAAACTGCAGCGTTCGTTGATCGACGCCGCACAGCGCCAGGAAATGCAGGGCCAACCGGTGATTCTGCTGGTGGCGGGTCCGGTCCGGGCGATGTTGTCGCGGTTTGGACGTCTGGCAGTACCGAATTTGCACGTTTTGGCTTATCAGGAAATTCCTGACAACAAGCAAGTGACTATCGTCGCGACAGTAGGGCCCAACGGCTGAGGGTAGTGGGTTATGCAAGTTAAGCGTTTTTTCGCCGCCGATATGCGTCAGGCCATGAAACTGGTCCGCGATGAGCTGGGCGCCGATGCCGCGATTATCGGTAATCGTCGTATTGCCGGCGGTGTCGAGCTGACGGCTGCCCTGGACTACACCCCCTCGGCATTGGCGCCGCGTGTGCCGAACATGGAGCTCGAAGACGAACTGCGCAAGACTGCTTCGCGCATCGTCTCGGCCCAGGCTGAGCTGAGCATGCGTGGCGACAGCGATGCCACCACCAATCGCCAGTTGTTCGCCGGCCTGCCGCTGACCGCCGCCGAGCCGCTGGTTGAGCCAACGTTCATCGAACCGCCACGTCCTGCCGCGCCAGCCCCGGCCGCCGCAGTCGACCAGCGCGTCTTCGACTCAATGCGTTTTGAACTCAACGGCCTGCGCGAATTGCTGGAAGTGCAACTGGGTTCACTGGCCTGGACCCAACTGCAAGGCAGCAAACCGCACCAGGCCAACCTGTGGCGCCGCCTGCAACGCATCGGCCTGTCCGGCCCGTTGTCCCGCGACCTGTTGGCCCTGACCACCGAAATCGAAGAGCCTCGCCAGGCCTGGCGCATGTTGCTGGCCCACCTGGCGCGGATGATCGCCACCCCGGAAATCGAACCCCTGGAAGAGGGCGGTGTGATCGCCATGGTCGGCCCTGCCGGCATGGGCAAGACCACCACCCTGGCCAAGCTGGCGGCGCGCTATGTGCTCAAGTACGGCGCGAACAGCATCGCGCTGGTGAGCATGGACAGCTACCGCATCGGCGCCCAGGAACAGCTCAAGACCCTGGGCCGTATCCTCAATGTGCCGGTCACCCACGTCGACCCGGGCCAATCCCTGGCCAACGCGCTCGATCCGTTGCTGCGCAAGCGCGTGGTGCTGATCGACACCGCCGGCCTGCAGGCCAGCGATCCGGCGTTGCGCCTGCAACTGGAAAGCCTGGCCGGGCGTGGTATCAAGTCGAAAAATTACCTGGTGCTTGCAACCACCAGCCAGAAACAGGTTCTTACCGCTGCGTACCATAGCTACAAGCGTTGCGGTCTGGCCGGCTGCATCCTGACTAAACTGGATGAAACCGCCAGCCTGGGCGAAGTGTTGAGCCTGGCTATCAGCCATGAACTACCGGTTGCCTACCTGACCGACGGCCCGCGGATCCCGGATGATTTGCATCTGCCGCGCCGTCATCAACTGGTCAGCCGCGCTGTCAGCGTGCAAATGCAAGAAGAGCCTAGCGAGGAAGCGATGGCCGATATGTTCGCCGACCTTTACCACAACCCGGCAAAGCGGGTGGGTTGAGGCGCGATGAACACCGTGAAATGTACCTACATCGATGGTCTGCAAGCGATTCACGCGGCCAAGCCATGTAGCCTGCGTCTAAGCAAGACAAGGTAAAGAAATAAAATGGGCAGCATGCATCCCGTACAGGTGATCGCGGTGACCGGCGGCAAAGGTGGCGTCGGAAAAACTAACGTGTCAGTGAATTTGTCCCTGGCCCTGGCAGAGCTTGGCCGTCGCGTCATGCTGCTGGATGCTGACCTGGGGCTGGCGAACGTCGACGTTCTGCTGGGACTGACGCCCAAACACACCCTGGCCGATGTGATCGAGGGGCGCTGTGAGCTGCGCGACGTGCTGCTCCAGGGCCCAGGCGGGATCCGCATCGTGCCGGCCGCCTCCGGTACCCAGAGCATGGTGCACCTGAGCCCGGCGCAGCATGCCGGCCTGATCCAGGCATTCAGTGACATCGGCGACAACCTTGACGTGCTGGTGATCGACACCGCCGCCGGGATCGGCGAGTCCGTGGTCAGCTTCGTGCGCGCGGCGCAGGAAGTCTTGCTGGTGGTCTGCGATGAACCCACCTCGATCACCGACGCCTACGCCCTGATCAAACTGCTTAACCGTGACTACGGCATGAACCGCTTCCGCGTCCTGGCCAACATGGCCCAGAGCCCGCAGGAAGGTCGCAACCTGTTCGCCAAGTTGACCAAGGTCACGGATCGCTTTCTCGATGTCGCCTTACAATACGTCGGTGCAGTTCCCTACGACGAGTGTGTGCGCAAGGCTGTGCAAAAGCAGCGTGCAGTCTACGAAGCGTTCCCTCGTTCCAAGTGCGCATTGGCGTTCAAGGCTATTGCCCAGAAGGTCGATACCTGGCCGTTGCCTGCCAACCCTCGGGGGCATCTGGAGTTTTTCGTCGAGCGATTGGTGCATCAGACGAGTGCAGGACCGGTGCTATGACAGCGAACGGCTATAACGCTTACAAGAAGTCTGCCCGTGACAGCCAGGGCGAGTTGATCGAGCGCTATGCGCCACTGGTCAAGCGCATCGCCTATCACCTGCTGGCACGCCTGCCCGCCAGCGTCCAGGTCGAAGACCTGATCCAGGCGGGCATGATCGGCCTGCTCGAAGTGTCGACCAAGTACGACGCGAGCAAGGGCGCGAGCTTCGAGACGTATGCGGGCATCCGCATCCGTGGCGCGATGCTCGACGAAGTGCGCAAAGGCGATTGGGCGCCGCGTTCGGTGCACCGCAATACACGCATGGTCAGTGACGCAATTCGTGCAATTGAAGCAAAAACCGGTCGCGACGCTAAAGATCACGAAGTTGCGGCCGAACTCCAATTGAGTCTCGACGATTATTACGGGATTTTGAACGATACCTTGGGCAGCCGCCTGTTCAGTTTCGACGACCTGTTACAGGACGGCGAACACGAAGGGCTGCATGAGGACGGCGCGAGCACGCATATGGAGCCGTCGCGTGACCTGGAAGATGAGCGTTTCCAGGGAGCGTTGGCGGACGCCATTGCCAACTTGCCGGAGCGCGAGCGGTTGGTGTTGGCGCTGTACTACGACGAAGAGCTGAACCTCAAGGAAATCGGTGAGGTCCTGGGGGTCAGCGAATCCCGTGTCAGCCAGTTGCACAGCCAGTGCGCGGCCCGCTTGCGGGGGCGTCTGGGAGAGTGGCGAGCGCGCTGACAGGCAGTGTGGGGAGCATTGCAAAGCGATACCGCGAAGGTGATAGCCTTCGCGGGCTCGGGCCGTGGTGCCCTCGGCAGTCCTTTTTGTGTAATGCCTGTTGATTGAAATGGCGCGTCCAGGTGCTGGGCGCGTTTAAGACTGCTTGGAGGTCGAATTGGACAAGAACATGAAAATCCTCATCGTTGATGACTTCTCAACGATGCGGCGGATCATAAAAAACCTGTTGCGTGACCTTGGGTTCACAAACACGGTCGAGGCGGATGACGGCCTTACGGCGATTCCGATCCTCAACAGCGGGAGCATCGACTTTCTGGTAACGGACTGGAACATGCCGGGGATGACCGGTATCGACTTGTTGCGCCACGTGCGTGCCGACGAAAAATTGCGCAGCCTTCCCGTGTTGATGGTGACCGCCGAAGCCAAGCGTGAACAGATCATCGAAGCCGCCCAGGCCGGGGTCAACGGTTACGTGGTCAAACCATTCACTGCACAGGCCTTGAAAGAGAAGATCGAAAAGATCTTCGAACGCATCCACGGCTGATGCCATCGCGGGGGAGCTATGGAGCATAAAGAAACGTCACAGGGAGACTTTGAGTCGACCCTGAAAAAGCATGCTCACCAGTTGGTCGACAGCCTTGAAAAAGGCCAGTTCGGCGATGCGGTGCAGTTGATCCATGAGCTCAACCAGACCCGTGACCGAGGCCTGTACCAGGAAGTGGGCAAGCTCACACGCGAGCTGCACAGCGCGATCGTCAATTTCCAGATTGACCCGCACATGCCCCAGGCCGAAGAGATTTCGCAGATCACCGACGCCACCGAACGCCTGTCCTATGTGGTCAGGCTGACCGAGGCGGCGGCCAACCGCACCATGGACCTGGTGGAAAACGCCACGCCCCTGGTCAACGGCATGGCCACGGAAGCCCACGCCCTGAGCGTTGACTGGGGCCGCTTCATGCGCCGTGAAGTCGGTGCGGAAGAGTTTCGTGAGCTGGCACGTCGGGTCGAAGGGTTTTTGTCGCGCAGCGAGCAGGAAAACCGCACGGTTTCCAGCAACCTCAATGACATTCTGCTCGCCCAGGATTACCAGGACCTGACCGGTCAGGTGATCAAGCGTGTGACCCAGTTGGTCACCGAAGTGGAAAGCAACCTGCTCAAATTGGTACTCATGGCCGGCCAGGTCGACCGTTTTGCCGGCATCGAACATGACCGCGAAGCGATCCTCTCTGAAAAAGATCCACAAAAACATCTCGCCAAGGGTGAAGGTCCGCAGATTCATGCCGATAAACGTGAAGACGTTGTGTCAGGTCAGGATGACGTAGATGACCTGTTATCCAGTTTAGGCTTCTAAGGAGCACCCACATGAGCTTCGGCGCCGATGAAGAGATCCTTCAGGATTTCCTTGTAGAGGCCGGCGAAATTTTAGAGCAACTGTCCGAACAACTGGTCGAGCTGGAAAGCCGCCCGGATGATGCGAACCTGCTCAATGCAATTTTTCGCGGTTTTCATACTGTAAAAGGGGGCGCCGGCTTCCTCCAGCTCCATGAGCTGGTGGAGTGCTGCCACATCGCCGAGAACGTGTTCGACATCCTGCGCAAGGGTGAGCGTCACGTTGATTCGGAGTTGATGGACGTGATTCTCGAAGCACTGGATGCGGTCAACGGCATGTTCAGCGAAGTGCGCGAGCGTGCCCCGATCACCGCAGCCACTCCGGAACTGCTGGCCGCCCTGGCGCGCTATGCAGAGCCGGCCGACACCTCGGCAGCGCCGGTGGTCGAAGCCGTACCGGAACCGGTGGCGGAGCCTGAAGCGGATGTGACGGACAGCGAGTTCGAGCAACTGCTCAGCTCCCTCAGTGCCGTCAAGGCCGAAGCCGAAGCGCCGGCTGCGGTTGCCCCGGCTGCCCCGGCTGCCGCGCCGACCAGCGAGGACATTACCGACGCTGAGTTCGAGTCCCTGCTCGATCAATTGCACGGCAAGGGCCAGTTCGCCGCCGACGCCGTGGCGCCTGCCGGTGCCGCCGCCGGTGCTGCGCAGGCGCCTGCCGCTTCTGCCAGCACCGACATCACTGACGATGAATTCGAAGCGTTGCTCGACCAGTTGCATGGCAAGGGCACCTTCGCGGCCGATGCCTTGCCGGCAGTCGCCGCTACGGCCGCGGCCCCGGCAGCACCCGCTGCCGGCGCCAAGCCTGCGGACGATGGGTTGATCTCCGATCACGAATTCGAAGCACTGCTGGACGATCTGCACGGCAAGGGCAAGTTCACCGAAGTCGCCC
The DNA here is from genome assembly GCF_900105325.1 of Pseudomonas marginalis. Taxonomy (NCBI): domain Bacteria; kingdom Pseudomonadati; phylum Pseudomonadota; class Gammaproteobacteria; order Pseudomonadales; family Pseudomonadaceae; genus Pseudomonas; species Pseudomonas marginalis. The sequence continues at coordinate 2,525,988 of NZ_FNSU01000003.1, read as the reverse complement.
CGGCCGCTGCTGCAGCCACGGCGGCACCGGTTGCCGCCAAAGCCGCCGCGCCCGCCGCCAAGCCTGCGCCTGCGCCGGCTGCTGCCCCGGCTCCAGCGCGTGCCGCTACGGCGCCGGTCGCGGAAAAACCGGCCAGTGAAGCCGAAACCACCGTACGGGTCGATACCGCGCGGCTGGACGACATCATGAACATGGTCGGCGAGCTGGTACTGGTGCGTAACCGCCTGGTGCGCCTGGGCCTGAGCAGTGGCGATGAAGCCATGCAGAAGGCCGTGTCGAACCTCGACGTGGTCACCGCCGACCTGCAGACCGCGGTGATGAAAACGCGCATGCAGCCGATCAAGAAAGTCTTCGGCCGCTTCCCGCGCCTGGTTCGCGACCTCGCGCGCCAGCTGAAGAAAGAGATCAACCTGGAACTGGTGGGTGAAGAAACCGACCTCGACAAGAACCTTGTCGAGGCCCTGGCCGACCCGCTGGTCCACTTGGTGCGCAACGCTGTCGACCACGGTGTCGAAACCCCGGAAGAACGCGAAGCCTCAGGCAAGTCCCGTGGCGGCAAGGTGATCCTGGCGGCGGAGCAGGAAGGCGACCACATCCTGCTGTCGATCACCGATGACGGCAAGGGCATGGACCCGAATATCCTGCGCAGTATCGCCGTCAAGCGTGGCGTGATGGACAAGGACGCCGCCGACCGCCTGACCGACACCGAGTGCTACAACCTGATCTTCGCCCCCGGCTTCTCGACCAAGACCGAGATTTCCGACGTGTCGGGCCGTGGCGTGGGCATGGACGTGGTGAAGACCAAGATCAGCCAGCTCAACGGCTCGATCAACATCTACTCGACCAAGGGCCAGGGCTCCAAGATCGTCATCAAGGTGCCGTTGACCCTGGCGATCATGCCGACCCTGATGGTGATGCTGGGCAACCAGGCGTTCGCCTTCCCGCTGGTCAACGTCAACGAGATCTTCCACCTCGACCTGTCGCGCACCAACGTGGTCGACGGCCAGGAAGTGGTGATCGTGCGGGACAAGGCGTTGCCCCTGTTCTACCTCAAGCGCTGGCTGGTTGCATCGGCCGCCCATGAAGAGCAGCGCGAAGGCCATGTGGTGATTCTCTCCGTGGGCACCCAGCGTATCGGCTTTGTCGTCGATCAACTGGTTGGCCAGGAAGAAGTGGTCATCAAGCCTTTGGGCAAAATGCTGCAGGGAACCCCGGGCATGTCGGGTGCGACCATCACCGGTGACGGTCGGATCGCGCTGATTCTCGATGTTCCGAGCATGCTCAAGCGTTACGCCGCTCGGCGTATTTGATTCTGGTGGGGCATAGGCGGTATTGCCCGCCCCACCTAACGGAGTGTTTATGGCAGTCAAGGTCCTGGTGGTGGACGATTCGGGTTTCTTCCGCCGCCGCGTCTCGGAAATTCTTTCCGCCGATCCAAGCATCCAGGTGGTCGGCACGGCCACCAACGGCAAAGAGGCGATTGATCAAGCCATTGCGTTGAAGCCGGACGTGATCACCATGGACTACGAGATGCCGATGATGGATGGCATCACGGCAGTCCGGCACATCATGCAACGCTGCCCGACCCCGGTATTGATGTTCTCCTCGCTGACCCACGAAGGCGCCCGAGTGACCCTCGACGCGCTGGATGCGGGGGCGGTGGACTTCCTGCCGAAGAATTTCGAAGACATCTCGCGCAACCCCGAGAAGGTCAAGCAACTGCTGTGCGAGAAAGTCCACAGTATTTCCCGCAGCAACCGCCGCAGCCTGTTCAGCGCGCCAGCCCCTGCGCCGGCACCGGTTGCTGCGCCGGCGGCGCCTGCCGGTTCCACGTTTGGCCGCCCGGCGCCTGCGCCGGTTGCACGGCCTGCCGCGCCGCCGGTGCGGACGTCCGCACCGGCGGCTGCCCATTCGCCTGCGCCCAAGCGCAAGGCTTATAAACTGGTCGCCATCGGCACCTCCACCGGCGGCCCGGTCGCCTTGCAGCGCGTGTTGACCCAATTGCCGGCCAACTTCCCGGCGCCGATCGTGTTGATCCAGCACATGCCCGCCGCGTTCACCAAGGCCTTTGCCGAGCGCCTGGACAAGCTGTGCCGCATCAGCGTCAAGGAAGCCGAGGATGGCGACATCCTGCGTCCTGGCCTGGCGTTGCTGGCTCCGGGCGGCAAGCAGATGATGGTCGACGGCCGTGGCGCGATCAAAATCCTGCCGGGTGATGAGCGCCTCAACTACAAGCCGTGCGTGGACATCACCTTCGGTTCGGCGGCCAAGTCCTACGGCGACAAAGTTCTGGCGGTGGTGCTCACCGGCATGGGCGCCGACGGTCGTGAAGGCGCGCGCCTGCTCAAGCAGGGCGGCAGTGCGATCTGGGCCCAGGACGAGGCCAGCTGCGTGATCTATGGCATGCCCATGGCCATCGTCAAGGCTGACCTGGCCGACGCCGTCTACAGCCTGGACGATATCGGCAGGCATCTGGTGGAGGCCTGCCTCTGATGGATGTATTGAGCCTGATCGGCATCATCCTGGCGTTTGTCGCCATTATTGGCGGCAACTACCTCGAAGGCGGTCACCTGGGCGCCCTGGCCAACGGCCCGGCGGCGCTGATCGTGATTGGCGGCACGGTGGGCGCCGCGTTGCTGCAGTCACCGATGAGTTCGTTCAAGCGCGCGATGCAAATCCTCATCTGGATCATTTTTCCGCCGCGTGTCGACCTGGCCGGTGGCATCGATCGCGTCGTCAACTGGAGCCTCACCGCGCGCAAGGAAGGCCTGCTGGGCCTCGAAGGCGTGGCCGATGCCGAACCCGACAGCTATTCGCGCAAAGGCCTGCAATTGCTGGTGGACGGCGCCGAGCCGGAAGCGATCCGCAGCATCCTCGAGGTGGATTTCTACACCCAGGAAAGCCGCGACATCAACGCCGCCAAAGTGTTTGAAAGCATGGGCGGCTACGCGCCGACCATCGGCATCATCGGCGCGGTGATGGGCCTGATCCACGTGATGGGCAACCTGGCCGATCCGTCGCAACTGGGCAGCGGCATTGCCGTGGCGTTCGTTGCCACCATCTACGGGGTGGCCAGTGCCAACCTGGTGCTGTTGCCGGTGGCCAGCAAGCTCAAGTCGATTGCCATGCGCCAGTCGCGCTATCGCGAGATGCTGCTCGAAGGCATCCTGTCGATTGCCGAGGGCGAGAACCCGCGCTCCATCGAATTGAAGCTCCAGGGCTTCATGGATTGATGGTCATGAACCCTGTAGGAGCGAGCTTGCTCGCGAAAATCGTCAACGATAACGCGGGCATCCTGGATGAACGCGTTGCTCTCGGGTTTTTCGCGAGCAAGCTCGCTCCTACAGTTGATTTGTTTTGCGGAGGTAATCGCCTGTGAGCCGTCGCCGTCGCGAGCCTGAAGAACACGTCAACCACGAGCGGTGGCTGGTGTCCTATGCGGACTTCATCACCTTGCTGTTCGCCTTTTTCGTGGTGATGTACTCCATCTCGTCGATCAACGAAGGCAAGTACAAAGTCATTTCCCAGGCGTTGATCGGCGTGTTCAACGACGCCGACCGTTCGCTCAAGCCGATCCCGATTGGCGAAGAGCGGCCCAAGACCGTGACCCCGGCCAAGCCGCTGGTCAATGACAGCGACGAAACCGCTGCCGGTGTGGGCGGCACCAGTGATCCGCTGAAAAGCATCGCCGATGACATCAGTGCCGCGTTTGGCGACCTGATCAGCTCCAACCAGATGACCGTGCGCGGCAATGAGTTGTGGGTGGAGATCGAGCTCAATTCCAGCCTGCTGTTCGCCAGTGCCGATGCATTGCCCAGCGACCAGGCGTTCACCATCATCGACAAGGTGGCGGCGATCCTCAAACCGTTTGAAAACCCGATCCACGTTGAAGGCTTTACCGACAATGTGCCGATCAGTACTGCGCAGTACCCGACCAACTGGGAGCTGTCATCGGCCCGTGCCGCGAGCATCGTGCGCATGCTCGCGATGCAGGGCGTGAACCCTGGACGCCTGGCGTCGGTGGGGTATGGCGAGTTCCAGCCGGTGGCCAATAACGCCACGCTCGAAGGCCGCGCACGCAACCGTCGGGTGGTGCTGGTGGTGTCCCGAAACCTGGAGGTGCGCCGTAGCCTGACCGGCACCGGTACCGCCAATGCAACACCGGATGCGGCCTTGAAGCGCGCTGGCACACAAACTGCACCGGCCCCTGCAAAGCCGCCGGTTCAGCAGAGTGCCGTCAATTCTCCGTCGCCGGCTCAATAACCTTATGCAATGTCTCGGTCGCGCGTGTGCCCACCGGGAGGAACCATCCGAATGAGAGTCTGGGCAGTTGCCAATCAAAAAGGTGGAGTCGGCAAGACCACCACCTCCATCGCTTTAGCCGGCTTGCTGGCCGAGGCGGGCAAGCGTGTGGTCGTGGTCGACCTCGACCCCCACGGCTCGATGACCAGCTATTTCGGCTACGACCCGGATGCGCTGGAGCACAGCAACTACGACCTGTTCCTGCACAAAGGCAACGTACCGGCCGACCTGCCCGGGCAATTGCTGCTGCCCACCAGTAACGAAAGCATTTCCCTGCTGCCGTCGAGTACCGCGCTGGCCACCCTGGAGCGCCAGTCGCCGGGGCAGAGCGGCCTGGGCCTGGTGATCGCCAAGACCCTGGCGCAACTGTGGCAGGACTTCGACTACGCGATCATCGACAGCCCGCCATTGCTCGGCGTGCTGATGGTCAACGCTTTGGCGGCCAGCCAGCAACTGGTGATCCCGGTGCAGACCGAGCACCTGGCGGTCAAGGGCCTGGAGCGCATGGTCAGTACCCTGGCGATGATCAACCGTTCGCGCAAACAGGCGTTGCCCTACAGCATCGTGCCCACCCTGTTCGACCGCCGCACCCAGGCGTCCCTGGGCACCTTGCGCGTCCTGCGCGATGCCTACCCGGAGACCATCTGGAACGGCTACATCCCGGTGGACACCCGCCTGCGTGATGCCAGCCGTGCCGGGCTCACGCCGTCGCAGTTCGACGGCAAAAGCCGCGGTGTGCTGGCCTACCGGGCGTTGCTCAAGCACCTGCTGTCCCAGCAGCTTGTGGCGCAGGTGGCCTGATGATGAACCGTCCCGTCGAACTCAAGGTCAAGACCCGGCCGCAACTGGCACTGGAATCCTACCTGGATGCCTTGCTGCAGGACGCGACCGCGGAAGAATTACAGGAGCCTATCCTGGTGCTGGAGCCGGCGGTCGAAGTGCCGTCGTCGAGCAGCCTGGATGAGTTCCAGTTGGCTGTATTGGAAGAGCAGGCCCGCGATGCACTCGTCGTCCCGGTCAGCGTCCCGGTGGTCGCGCCCGTCGTGCCTGTGGTGGTCGAGCCGGTCGTGGAAGTGCACCTGCCACCGAGCATCACGCCACCGCCGGTGAGCGGCGATGATCGTCCGGCCTGGGCGGCCGAGCCATTTGAATGTCTGCTGTTCGACGTCGCCGGGTTGACCCTGGCGGTGCCGTTGGTGTGCCTGGGCTCGATCTACTCGTTGGAGGGCCAGGAACTGACGCCATTGTTCGGGCAGCCGGAGTGGTTCCTGGGCATCCTGCCGAGCCAGGCCGGTAACCTCAAGGTGCTGGACACCGCGCGCTGGGTGATGCCCGACCGCTACCGCGATGACTTCCGCCAAGGCTTGCAATACGTGATCTCGGTGCAGGGCTACGAATGGGGGCTGGCGGTGCATCAAGTCAGCCGCTCGCTGCGCCTGGACCCGAATGAAATCAAATGGCGCAGCCACCGGGGCCAGCGGCCCTGGCTGGCAGGCACCGTGATCGAACACATGTGCGCGTTGCTGGACGTTGCCGAACTGGCCGAGTTGATCGCCAGCGGTGCCGTTAAGGCGATGCCGGTGAACAAACGCAGTTGATTGGACAATAAGGGCCGCGCGAGCGTGCGGCCAAAAGAAGTACACACGCCGCCTACATCGGCATTTGAAGGGGTCAGAGATATGAACAAGTCAGCGTCCGCACAAGGTTTGGATGATCCGATCCTGCAATGGGTTACCTTCAAACTGGACAACGAAACCTACGGTATTAACGTGATGCGCGTGCAGGAAGTGCTGCGCTACACCGAGATCGCTCCGGTTCCCGGTGCGCCAAGCTATGTGCTGGGCATCATCAACCTGCGCGGCAACGTGGTGACGGTGATCGACACCCGCCAGCGTTTTGGCCTGGACACGGTCGAAGTCAGCGACAACACGCGTATCGTCATCATCGAGGCCGACAAGCAAGTGGTCGGGATCATGGTCGACAGCGTCGCGGAAGTGGTCTACCTGCGCCAATCGGAAGTGGAAACCGCGCCGAACGTGGGCAACGAGGAATCGGCCAAGTTCATCCAGGGCGTGTGCAACAAGAACAACGAACTGTTGATTCTGGTTGAGCTGGACAAAATGATGAGCGAAGAAGAATGGTCGGAACTGGAGAGCATCTGATTGTTCCTTGAGGTCGCGGTGATTGTCCTGGCCCTGTTGTGGGCCGGGACCTTGGGTTTTCTGCTGCGCTATATACGCCAGCAGCGCGAATTGGCGATGCAGCAGGCCGAGCGCGATGCGGTGCGTGATCGACGGGTGCTGGAGTTGGTCAAGCGGGTCGATCACTTCCAGCAGAGTGCGGTGAAGGTCGGGGACGAGGTGCATGAACTGCGCGCCATCCTCGCGCCGTTGCCGGACAAACTGGCGCAGATCGAGCAGCGTGATCCTTCCAGCCTGTCATTTGCCCAGGCGGCGAAGCTGGTGGGCATGGGCGCTACCGTGGATGAACTGACCCAGTCGTGTGGCTTGACCCAGGCTGAGGCGCAGTTGATGAGTAAGTTACACAAGAGCTGATTGCGCCGTGTGAACCGTGCGCCTCTCTCTATGCCTTGAATGCCGGCTGCGGCTGATTGTGTCGGATGTGTCACAGTGCCATGGTTCTCCGTGGCACTTTTACTTCTTTGTGATGACCCATCTACGCATGTAGGAAACTTCACTCGCAAGGATGCGAAATGTCTGTTGATCCCCCTCTCGAGCAAAACCCTCTGTTTGGCTGCCGTCTTGGGTGGCCACTTCCGCGCTTAGCGCGCAATCAAACGCCGTGCTTCAAGATCGACCGCGTAGTGCTCAGTGGCGATCAGGCTGAAGATGTCCAGTAAACCCTGTCGATGATCCGTTGCAAGGACGTTGCATCGGTGCCAGCGGCATTGACCTCACGTTGAGCCACGGGCCATGCCAGGGACGCGTTGGCGAATCTCCAGTGTGCGATGGCCGCCGCTGATCCATCATTGAAGGGAAGCAGCGAATGAACGATCTACGCAATGGACTGTACGGCGTCGCGCTGGTATTGGCGGCGGCAGGGTTGGGCGGTTGCGCCTCGTCGATGACGGTCACCGGCGAGCCGGGGGTGAAGATGGGCCAGGGTTATGCCCAGGTGCTCGCGGTGGTCAGCCGCAACAACACTGTGACCAAGCAGGTCGACGGCCAAGGCTTCCGGGCTGAGGGTTATTCGCCGATGTTCAAGGACTGCCGGATCAAGTACTTCATCTTCCAGGGCGCTGATGGCTTGCAGCAGGTGAAGTACGAGCCGGCGCCAGAGCTGTCGGTCAAGCAGAATTGCCGTCAGCCGTAAGCGGCCCTTTATTCCTCTGCGAGTTGACTGCTGATGACATTTTACGTGTGGTTCCCGTGGCGCTGCTGGTGCGCGCGGTGCCGGGGCGTGATTGCCTGGACTGGAACGTGCCGGGCGCCGGGGTGATGGCGTCGACGAAAGCGGGCTTCCCCGATCACAACGGCGAAAGCCTGGGCATGCCTGGGTCGCTGGATTAATTTTTCAACGCCCATGGCTTTTTTTCGGTCGCCCAGGGTCCACATCCTTCAAGCACCTTTGAATCCAGGAGTAAGCCACCCATGACCACCCCCAAGGCATTGTTGATCCTCCACGGCAAGCAAGCCCTCAACGAGGACGTGCGCAGCGCCGTGCTGGCCCGGCGCAGGCAGGGTGGGGAGCTGGCGGTACGGGTGACCTGGGAGGGCGGTGACGCAAAGCGCCTGGTCAAGGAAGCCTTGGAGGGCGGCTATACCCACATCGTTGCCGGCGGCGGCGACGGCACCTTACGCGACGTGGCCGAGGCCATGGCCGAGGCCAAGGGTGAAGCCAGCCTGGTGCTGATGCCCCTGGGGACCGCCAATGACTTCGCCAAGGCTGCCGGCGTGCCATTGGAGCCCGCCCAGGCCCTGGCGTTGCTGGATGTGCCGCCCCGTGCGATCGACCTCGGCCAGGTCGGCGGGCAAATCTTCCTGAATATGGCCACCGGCGGCTTCGGCAGCCAGGTCACCGCCAATACCTCCGAAGACCTGAAGAAAGTCCTCGGTGGCGCCGCCTACCTGTTCACCGGCCTGACGCGCTTCAGCGAGTTGAAGGCCGCCTATGCCGAGCTGGACGGGCCGGATTTCCACTGGAAGGGCGAGCTGCTCGCGCTGGGCATCGGCAACGGTCGCCAGGCGGGCGGTGGGCATGTGCTGTGCCCTGGGGCATTGGCCGACGATGGCTTGCTGGACGTCAGTATCCTGCCGGCGCCCCAGGAAGTGGTCGGCACCTTGCGCGAGCTGATGGGGAACGGCTGGGAGCTGGACGCGATGTTCGTGCGGGCACGCCTGCCGTGGGTCAACATCAAGGTCGCGCAGGGCTTGTACATCAACCTCGATGGCGAGCCGCTGGAAGGTGACGACCTGCACTTCGAGGCCTTGCCCAAGGCCCTGCGCGTGCATTTGCCGGTGGGTTCGCCCCTAGTCGTCCAGGCTGATGATCTGCTCGCGCACGGCAAATAATACCAGGCCCGCCACGTCGAATATCTGCAGGCGCTTCATGATTTGCGAGCGGTGGGCTTCTACGGTCTTGATGCTCAGGCCCAGGCCGTGGGCGATCTCGCGGGTGGATTTGCCGCGCACGATCAGGCGCAGGATTTCCAGTTGGCGGGCCGTGAGGTTATGGCTGTGGCTGGCGGGCGTGGTCGGCCCCTGGCTGCGCACCAGCGCCTGGTTGATCACGGTATGGGCGATCGCCGGGCTCAGGTAGCGCTCGTTGTTGCGCAAGGCCAGCAACGCGTGTTCCAGCTCGTTGGCAGTGGTGTCCTTGAGCAGGTAGCCGTGGGCGCCTGCCTCCAGCGCGCACATGATCAGCTCCGGGTCGGTGTGCATCGACAGGATCAGCACCTTGCTCCTGGGGTGCGCATGCTTGAGTTGCTGTAGCGCCTCGAGGCCGCTGGTGTGCTTCATGGACAGGTCCAACAGCACGATATCCGGCAGCAAGGTATTGAACTGCTCCAGCAATTGCGCGCCATCGCTGGCTTCGCCGGTCACCGTGTAGCCGGGAATATCCTGGATCAGCGCACGTACGCCGGCCCTGATCAGTGCATGGTCATCCACCAGGAGTAATGTGCAGGTCACTCGATAACCTTAGGGGCGCTGGCCCGTTCGAGGGAGCGAGGCGCCCAGGGGAAAAGCGCGTCTATCCGTGTGCCGTGGCCTGGTTGGCTGCTGACGGATAATGAACCGCCAAGCTGGTCAATGCGCTCGGACATGCCAGCCATGCCCCGTTGGCCTTCCAGGCCGGGGTTGATGGCGGGCGAAAAGCCCTGGCCGTCATCGCAGATGGTCAGCGACAGGCCCTCGGGCAGGCGCTGCAGGCGCACCAGCAGGTTGCGCGCCTGGGCGTGGCGCAGCATGTTGGTCACGGCTTCCTGGGTAATGCGAAAGGCCGCCACGGCCATTTCCTCAGGGATGCCGCTCAGCCGTTGCTGGCATTCAAGGCTCCAGTGCACCGGGGTGTTTTCCAGGGTTTTGAGCAGGTGCGCGCGCAGGCTGGCTTCCAGGCCCAGGCTGGCGAGCTGCCGGGGGTTGAGGATGGCGGACACGTCGCGCACCTTGGCCAGGGTTTCGTTCAAGGTGTTGCACAACACAGTGCACTGGCTTTGCAATTCATCCGGCAGGCGGCGCTTGAGCCATTCGCTTTGCAGCTTGGCGGCGGTCAGCAACTGGCCGATATCGTCATGCAGTTCACGGCTGAGGCGATGACGTTCGTTTTCCTGCACTTGCAGCAGGCGATCGGCCAACTCCTGGGGCTGGAACTTGATGGATTTACGCGAGCGCCACTGTTGCAGGCCAACCACCACCAAGGTGGCCAGGTTGAGCAGCAGCACCAGCAGCGGCAACGGCGCGGAGCGGCTGTAGGCCCACAGGCTCAGCAGCAGCGAGCCGAGGCACAGGGCGAGGATCAAACGGCGTGCGTTACTGCGGGACGCGGACCTTGCGATGAATGTCTTGAGGCTGGCATGCATAGCGGATGGAGCCAATGAAGGTTCGCTGCGGGAAGACCGGTCGCGGCTGACCGGGCTCTGTTTGGAATACGTTCTTGAATCGTTCTCAAGCAGGCTGAAGTTGAGTCACTTCAAGCGGGTGCATAGTACCACCACTCTTACCGTTGGTCGCCAGGTGCCGTGCCTGGCGGGCCTATTTAAACGCGCAACAACTCGAGGAATGATAATCCCAGAGTTAATGAAGTGAGGTTGTATTATTTCAAAGGGTTTGTATCGTTAATGGCTAATTGATATTGAATCGCCATTTTTCTCCAGCGGATTAGTTGGAGTCGTCGTTTTTAGATAACCCCGTGCTTGAATGCGACCTGATAACGCTTCAAGACAAATGGTGCATACGTTGTTGCGGATTGTAACTGAAACCCTTTTGCGGAATGTGCAGGGTGACCGTGTCAATCAACTTGGTCTGTTCTTCTTTATCCAGGGTCAGCTGGCCTGTTTTTGCATCGATCAGTTCCAGCTGCCAGGCCAGCAATGTCAAGCAGTCATGCAGGGCTTCCAGGGCTTGATCATGTAACTGCAAAGGACTTTCGGCGTTGGCGATCACGTCCTGGATATGCCGCGAGAATTCGCTGATCGCTTGCAGGGCCAGGCAATCGGCCTTTTCGGCGAGCTTGATCAGGCTGATTTTCATGCAGTCGATGGCGTCACTGTCGTTGCGGATCAAATGCAGGTGGCTCAGGCATTCTTCCGACTTGGTCAGCAGCTTTTCAGCCTCGCGCAGGAACTCAGGAAGTGCAACTTGCCACTCGTTACCGTCGTTCATCATGCAAGTCTCCACAACATAAGGTCGGGTGATGAGAGGTCGCACCGGGTGAATGGCGTAAAACTACCGCTGAAAGATAACGGGAATCTGTAGGTTGCTTCTGAGTTTTCAGTAGGACGTTTATTTGAATGACGGCGACGGCTGTGCGTGGCCCCCGTGAGCGGGCTCGATTGCACACCTTCAGTTGCCGTCACGTGAACGTCTGGAAAACCCATAAGACGAGGGCTGGGGATGGCAAACAAAAGCCTGACTCCATTCATGCAATGAGAATGGCGTCACATTAATGGCTATTAGATATTGCGAACATCAGGTTGGGCCTGATTGTGCCTAGGGGAATCCCTTACATGACGGAACCTTGCGTCGATTTGAATGTCGCGCAACGTCGCTGCACCGCCATATGAACAGGCCTCAGCAGTAAAGCATGATGTCAGTGTGACATCAATGAGTTTACGTGGCATTTTACCGGGGTCAAGGTCCGGCGTTTGCCGCCGATAACAAGCTAACTGCACAAACACTTCGCGCATTACTTTCCAGCGCACACCAGGAGCTCTTAATGGCCGGCATTCTCGACACGGTAGACCAACGCACGCAACTGGTGGGTGAGAATCGCCTGGAGATCCTCATGTTCCGCCTGGCCGGGCGGCAGCTGTTCGCCATCAACGTGTTCAAGGTGCAGGAAGTCCTGCAACTGCCCAAGCTGACCCTGATGCCCCAGCGCCACCCCTTCGTGTGCGGCGTGGTCAACCTGCGGGGCCAGACCCTGCCAGTGATCGACTTGTCCCAGGCCATCGGCATGCGTCCGCTGGTGCCGGGCCCCAACAGCACCATTATCGTCACCGAGTACAACCGCTCGGTGCAGGCGTTCCTGGTGGGTGGCGTGGACCGCATCGTCAACATGAACTGGGAAGCCATCCTGCCGCCGCCGACGAGCGCCGGGCGCCAGCATTACCTCACCGCCATCAGCAAGGTCGACGACCAGTTGGTGGAGATCATCGACGTGGAAAAAGTCCTCGCCGAGATCGTGCCGTACAACGCCAAGGTCTCCCGCGAAAAACTCGACGACCCGGTGCTGGAACGCGCCCGTGGCCGCGAAGTGCTGCTGGTGGACGACTCCAACGTGGCCCTGTCGCAATTGCGCGACACCCTCGGCCAACTGGGCGTGAAGATGCACATCGCCAGCGACGGTCTCAAGGCGTTGAATATGCTCAAGGCCTGGGCCGACGCCGGCCATGTTATGACCGACAAGCTGCTGATGATCTTCACCGACGCCGAAATGCCCGAGATGGACGGCTACCGCCTCACCACCGAAATCCGCAACGACCCACGGCTGCGCAAGCTCTACGTGGTACTGCACACTTCGCTGTCAGGCAGCTTCAACGACTCGATGGTGAAGAAGGTCGGCTGCGACAACTTCCTGTCCAAGTTCCAGCCGGACAAGCTGGTGGATGTGGTACGTCAGCGCCTGATGCTGGACGAAGCGTCCGCTTGACCTTAGGGTGACGGCTTTGCCCCTCAGGAATGTTGGCCCATGCTTCGTCTCAGCGCGTTGTACCGTTACCCCTTGAAGTCCGGCAAGGCCGAAACTCTTCAACAGGTCGGCCTGGATAAACTGGGGTTGGACGGCGATCGACGCTGGATGCTGGTGGATGAGGCCAGCGGGCGTTTCCTCACCCAGCGCGCCGTGGCAAAGATGAGCCAACTGTCGGCGCTGTGGAACAGCAGCGGCGGCCTGACCCTGAGTTCGCCTGGCTACGCGCCGCTGGATGTGGCGCTGCCCGGCAGCGCGGCTGAGTTACGTGGCGTGACCATCTGGCGCGACACCTTGCGTGTGCCGGACGCCGGCGACGAAGCCGCCGCCTGGGTCAGCGCCTTTATCGGCAAGCCCACGCGGCTGGTGCAGATTCCTCTGGAACGGGCGCGCACTACCCAGGCAGGTTACGGCCGCGATGATGACCAGGTCGCGTTCGCCGACGGTTATCCGTTGCTGGTGATCGGGCAAGCGTCCCTCGACGACCTCTCGCAGAAAGTCGGCCGTCCCATGGACATGCTGCGCTTTCGCCCCAACCTGGTGATCGAAGGCAGCGACGCCTTCGCCGAAGACGGCTGGAAGCGCCTGCGCATCGGGGATGTGGAGTTTCGCGCAGTCAAGCCCTGCTCACGCTGCATTCTCACCACCATCGATCCGCACACCGGCGAGCGCAGCCCCGACCGTGAGCCTTTTGTGACGCTGGAGGCCTACCGCAAGACGGAGGACGGCGCGATTTTTGGCCAGAACCTGGTCAACGATGGCGTGGGCCGCCTGGAAGTGGGCATGCCGGTGATCATCCTCGAATAAGTCATGCGCCCATAAAAAATGCCCGTCTCGCAGGAGACGGGCATTTTTTTGCGGCGCAGCGATCAGCCGCGGTATTCGCACAGGTAAGCGGTGTCCACCGCGACCTTCAATTGGAACTTGCTGTTGGCCGGTACGTTGAACTGGCTGCCGGCGGCGAAGGTTTCCCAGTCGTTGGCGTCGGGCAGCTTGACGCTCAAGGCGCCGGATACCACGTGCATGATTTCACGCTGGGCGGTGCCGAATTCGTATTCACCCGGGGCCATCACGCCGATGGTCGCCGGACCTTCTGCGGTGCCGAAAGCGATCGACTTGACGGTGCCGTCGAAGTACTCGTTGACTTTGAACATGGGCGAATCCTCGGAAAAAGTTGATGCTTTACGCTCATCCTGTAGGAGCGAGCTTGCTCGCGAAAAACCTGAGAGCGCCGCTGGGTGCCAGGTTTACCGCGTTATCGTTAACGACCTTCGCGAGCAAGCTCGCTCCTACAGTTGAGCAGCAAGGAAAAGGGGGAGTCAGTATGCCCAAGGCTTCGGGCGCTGCCTAGACCGGCAAAATCAGCGGCAGCAGGCGCGCGGTGTTGCGTGCATCTTCCAGCGCTCGATGTTGCTGGCCCTGGAACTGCATCCCCGCCAATTGCAGGGCGCCATTGAGCCCCAGGGGCTTGTCCAGGCGCCGGGCCTTGGCGAAGCGTTGCTTGAGGTTGACATGGGGCGTGGGGGCCATGGCGCTGGTCAGGCCATGGCGCTGCCACTCGAGCTCCAGCTGTACGCGATCGTAGTCACCCCAACTGGCCCAGCCTTCCAGGCGCGCCTGATGCTGGCCCAGCCAGCGCTCGAACAGCGGCCACACCTCGATGAACGGTGCAGCGCCGTCGATATTTGCCTGGGTGATATGGGTCAGCTGGCGACAAAAGGGCGTGAGCAAGGGGCGGCGCAGCGGCCGCACAAAGCGCTGGAAGTGGTCCAGCTCGCGGCCCTGGCGGTTCACCAGGCTCGCGCCGATCTCGATGACTTCCATCTCCGTCACGGGCCAGCCGCCTTCATCCGTTGTGGCTTCAAGGTCAATAATCAGCCAATGAGGCATCGCGCAGGTTCCCGTACTCGTCCTTTCCTGTTGGGGATAGAGCGTAGACCGGCCTTGTAGTTCCGACTAGGGGGTTATTCGATCTCCAGCAGAACCTGGCGATTGCGTACCTGATCGCCTGTTGTGACCTGCACGGCCTTGACCACGCCGTCCCTGTCGGCCTTGAGTGGATGCTCCATTTTCATGGCTTCGAGCACCAGCAGCAGTTGGCCTTTAGTCACCTGTTCACCGGTGCTGACGCGGACGTCGACGATGGCACCGTCCATCGGTGCCTTGATCGTGCCGCTGCCGGCGTCGGCCTGGCGCCCGGCAACCTGCTGGGTGCGGTTGGTGACGGTAAGGCCAGGCAGCCACAGCCGGGAGCCCTCCAGGTGATAGGCGATGCGACGGCGAACGCCGTTGAGCACCAGGGTGGCGCGACGGCCATCGGTGCTGAGTGGCAGGGCGGCGGCGGTGACGGTGTGGGTTTCGCCGTCGGCCTCCAGGCGAAAGGTGCAGGGAACACGGGCGTTGTTGCGCCATCCCGCGAGGCCGTGGGGATGCTGGTCGGCGCTGTGTTGGTAAAACAGCGCGGCGGCCAGGGCGAGTTGATCACTTGTCGCGGCCGGGCGCGGTATTTCGCTGAAGTGCTCGGCGATAAACCCGGTGCTGAAATCACCGTCGATAAAGCCTGGGTGCTTGAGCAGTTCAGCCAACAAGCGCTGATTGGTCGTCACCCCCAGCAACAGCGTGTCTTCCACCGCCCGCAGCAGCTTGCGCCGGGCTTCTTCGCGGGTGGCGCCATGGGCGATGAGCTTGCCGAGCATCGGGTCATAGAACGGGCTGATGGTTTCGCCTTCGCACAGCCCATGGTCAACCCGTACGCCCACGGCCGGTTCCCAGCGCAGCACCTCACCGGTTTGCGGCAGGAAGCCCTGGGCCGGGTCTTCGGCATAGAGGCGCACTTCCATGGCGTGGCCGTTCAGGCTCACCTGCGCCTGCTCGAGCGGCAGCGGCTGGCCGGCGGCGATTTGCAGTTGCCAGGCCACCAGGTCGAGGCCGGTGATCAGCTCGGTGACCGGGTGCTCCACTTGCAGGCGGGTGTTCATTTCCAGGAAGTAGAACCGGCCGTTGCGGTCGAGCAGGAACTCCACGGTACCGGCGCCGAGGTAGTTTACCGCGCGTCCGGCCTTGAGCGCGGCTTCGCCCATGGCCTGGCGCAGTTCGGGCGTCATCACCGGGCAGGGCGCTTCCTCGATGACTTTTTGATGACGGCGCTGGATCGAGCAGTCCCGTTCGCCGAGGTAAATCAGGTTGCCGTGGCGGTCGCCGAACAGTTGGATCTCGACGTGGCGCGGCTCGATCAGCGCCTGTTCGAGGATCAGTTCGTCACTGCCGAACGCATGCCTGGCCTCCGAGCGGGCGCTGTGCAGGCTTTCCAGCAGCGCCTCCGGCTGGTGGACCAGGCGCATGCCACGGCCACCGCCGCCGGCGCTGGCCTTGATCATCAGCGGGTAGCCGATGCGCTCGGCTTCACGTTGCAGGCAGGTGTCGTCCTGGGCGCTGCCCTGGTAGCCGGCGATGCAAGGCACCCCGGCCTCGAGCATGGCGAGCTTGGAGCGGCGCTTGCTGCCCATCAGTTCGATGGCCTCGGCGCTGGGGCCGATGAACGTCAGGCCGGCGTCTTGGCATGCGCGGGCGAAGCCCGGGTTTTCCGAGAGGAAACCGTAGCCGGGGTGGATGGCATCGGCGCCGGTTTTTTCCGCGGCCTCGAGGATGGCCGGGATATTGAGGTAGGACTGTTGTACCGCCGCGGGGCCGATGCGCACGGCTTCGTCGGCCATCTGCACGTGCAGGGCCTCGGCGTCGGCGTCGCTGTAGACGGCGACGGTGCGGTAGCCCAAGGCCTGGGCCGTGCGTTGGATGCGGCAGGCGATTTCGCCGCGGTTGGCGATCAGGATTTTTGTGAACTGCGGCATTTTTTGCTCCGTGTGTATATCCGTTATTTAGGTCACGGCCACTTAGGGTTCCGCTCTTACAGCGGGTCACTTTTGGAAGGACCCAAAAGTAACCAAAAGGTCCTCGCCCCAACACTCGGCACCTCGCCTAGGCTCGGTGTGCCCTCACTCCGGCTTTGGAGCGTGGGCCGCCGCAATGGGCCATCCATGGCCCAGTGCGGCTAACCCGGCGTCCTGCCGGGTTACCCACGCTCCAAAGCCTGCGTTCGGCCAGCGTGTTTGACGGGGCGATCCCACATCAAAAACAAGACGAGGCGGCCTTAAAGCCGACCTGATCTTTGAAGCTTACGCGGTGTGGCTTCTACTTCCTTAACCGCTGACGAAGTCAGCAATCTTTTGATCTGGCTCTGGCTCTGGCTCTGGCTCTGGCTCTGGCTCTGGCTCTGGCTCTGGCTTTTGATCTTGATCTCAGGCGCCCCGTTAACCACGCTGGCCGAACGCAGGCTTGAATCCGTGGGTAACCCGGCAGGACGCCGGGTTAGCCGTCCTGGGCCATGGATGGCCCATGACGGCGGCCCACGGATTCAAGCCTGCGTTCGGGCATACCGAGCCTAGGCGAGGTACCGAGTGGTGGGGCGAGAGCCTTTTGGTTACTTTTGGGCTCTTCCAAAAGTGACCCGCCGTAAGGGCGGAACCAATAGCCGCCGTTACCGCAGCAACGGATATGCACTCGGTCAACTCCAACGACATGGTCGGCCCGAAGGCCGCCACGGGAGCAAGCTCCTTCGCCACAGACCACTGAAAATTGTGTAGATCCCCATGCTCAGCGGGGGCTCCCGATGGCGTCACTTGCACCACCCAGGCTTTCTCTTCTGAACAAACGCCTGCGTCCCCTCAATCCCTTCCGCACTGGTCACCGCCTCGGCAAACCACTGCGCCGCCTGGTCCAGCAGCGGCCCCAAGGGCTGCTCCACGCTGGCCAGCAACAGCGCCTTGGTACGCGCGTTGGCGCCCGGCGCGCAGCGCAGCACCTGCCCCAGCACCTCATCCAGACGCTCCGCCAACGCCTGCGGGTCGGTCTCGGTGAAGTGCACCAGCCCCAGCCGTTGAGCTTCCAACCCATTGAACCGCGCCGCCGTCAGCGCCAGTCGCCGCGCCTGGGTCAGGCCGATACGCTTGACCACAAACGGCGCAATCTGTGCCGGCAGCAACCCCAGGCTGGTCTCCGGCAAACCGAACTGCGCCTGGTGATCGGCAATCGCGATGTCACTCACGCAGGCCAGGCCAAACCCGCCGCCCAGCACCGCGCCTTGCAGCACCACGATGACCACTTGCGACACGGCTTCCACCGCTTGCAGCAACGTGCCGAAGGCCCGGTTCAGGGCCTGCAATTGATCGCCGGCGCTGACCAGGTCCTTCACATCGGCACCGGCGCAAAAATGCCCGCCTGCGCCGCTGATCACCACGGCGCGCACCTGGCTGTCCAACCCGGCCAGCACCGCGCGCAGTTCGTTGACCATTTCCAGGCTCATGGCATTGTGGCATTCGGGCCGGTTGAGGGTGATGTGCAACACGCCGTTGTGGGGTTCGAGCAGCAGGGTATTCATGGCTTTTTCCCCGGCAAAGTGCCCATCAACTTGCAGATGATGCCCAGCATGATTTCATCGGCACCGCCGCCAATCGACACCAGGCGCACATCGCGATAAGCGCGGGCCACCGGGTTGTCCCACATGAATCCCATGCCGCCCCAGTACTGCAGGCAACTGTCGCTGACTTCGCGGCCAAGGCGCCCGGCCTTGAGCTTGGCCATGGAGGCCAGGCGGGTCACGTCCTGGCCCTTGATGTACTGTTCGGTGGCCTGGTAGACCAGTGCGCGCAGGCATTCGATTTCGGTGGCCAGTTCGGCCAGGCGAAAGTGAATCACCTGGTTGTCGATCAGCGCCTTGCCGAAGGTCTGGCGTTCCTTGCAGTACTCGACGGTACTGTCGATGCAGTACTCCAGGCCCTTGATCATATTGGCCGCGCCAAACAGGCGTTCCTCCTGGAACTGCAGCATCTGCATCATGAAACCCGCGCCTTCATGGCCGATGCGATTGCGCTGGGGCACGCGCACGCCGTCGAAGAACACCTGGGCGGTCTCGGAGCTGTGCATGCCGAGTTTTTCCAGGGGCGGGCTGACGCTGATCCCTGGGGTGTTCATCGGCACCATGATCAGCGACTTGTTGATATGCGGCTTGTCGTCGGAGGTGTTGGCCAACAGGCAGATAAAGTCGGCGCTGGGCGAGTTGGTGATCCACATTTTGCTGCCGTTGATCACATAGTCGTCGCCGTCCTTGCGCGCATGGGTCTTGAGCCCGGCTACGTCGGAGCCGGCGCCGGTTTCCGAGACACCGATGCAACCGACCTGCTCGCCGCTGATGGCCGGGCGCAGGAATTCGTCGCGCAATTCATCGGAACCGAAGCGGGCGAGGGCGGGGGTGCACATATCGGTCTGCACGCCGATGGACATGGGTATGCCGCCGCAGCGGATGGTGCCGAACTCTTCGGCGGCGACGATCGAGTAGCTGTAGTCCAGGCCCATGCCGCCGAATTGCTCCGGTTTGGAAATCCCCAGCAAGCCGAGGTCGCCGGCCTTGCGGAAGATGTCGTGGATGGGGAAGTGCCCGGCCTTTTCCCATGCGTCCACATGGGGGTTGATCTCGCGGTCGACGAAGGCACGGACGGTGCGGCGCAGTTCATGGTGTTCCTGGGTGAAGATCATTGTTCTTGTTCTCCGGTTAGAAGCGCGCGATGCCGAAGCTGTTGGGCTGCAACTCGCGGACCTCGGCCTCGTGACAGATGTCCAGCAGAAAGCCGAGTAAGGTACGGGTATCCCGTGGGTCTATCAGCCCGTCATCCCACAGGTTCGCGCTGCCATAGAGGGCGGTGGACTGGCTGTCGAGTTTTTGCGCGGTGACCTGTTCGAGCATGTCCAGCACCTTGGGATCCGGCACCAGGCCGTCTTTCAACTGCTTGGCCTCGGTGACGATCCGCAGCACCTTGCCCGCCTGGGCACCGCCCATCACCGCCGTGCGGCTGTTGGGCCAGGCGAAGATAAACCGCGGGTCCAGGCCGCGACCGCACATTGCATAGTTGCCGGCGCCGTAGGAGCCACCGACCACCACCGTGAGTTTAGGCACCCGTGCGTTGGCCACCGCCTGGATCATCTTCGCGCCATGCTTGATCACCCCTTGCTGCTCCGCTTCGGTACCCACCATGAAGCCGGTGGTGTTGTGCAGGAACAGCAGCGGTGTGCGGCTCTGGTCACACAGCTGGATAAACTGCGCCGCCTTGCTCGCGCCCTTGGGCGTGATCGGGCCGTTGTTGCCGATCACGCCGACCGCGCGGCCCTGGATGTGCAGATGGCCGCAGACGGTATGGGCGTCGAACGCTGCCTTGAACTCGAGGAACTGCGAACCGTCGGCCAGGCGTGCGAGGATTTCGCGCACGTCGTAGGGCTTTTTCGGGTCAGCGGGGATCAGCCCCAGCAGGTCGTCGATGGGGTACAGCGGCTCGGCGTAAGTGCGTTTGGGCGTCAACGGCAGGCGCTCATCCCAGGGCAACAGGCTGACGATTTCACGCACGATGCGCACGCCATCGGCGTCATTTTCCGCCAGGTATTCGGCAGTGCCGGCGATCTGTGCATGCATTTCGGCGCCGCCCAATTCTTCATCGGTGGCGACTTCACCGGTCGCCGCCTTGAGCAGCGGCGGGCCGGCAAGGAACAGCTTGGCCTTGCCGCGCACCACCACCACGTAATCCGACAGTCCTGGCTGGTACGCGCCACCCGCCGTGGCCGAGCCGTGCACCACGGTGATCTGCGGCAAGCCCATGGCGGACATGCGCGCCTGGTTGGCAAAGCTGCGCGCGCCTTCGATGAAAATCTCCGCGGCATAGTTGAGGTTGGCGCCACCGCTTTCGGCGAGGGTCACCACCGGCAGTTTGTTGTCCATGGCGATCTGTTGCAGGCGCAGGGATTTTTTCAGGCCGGAGGGCGAAACGGTGCCGCCCTTGATCGCGCTGTTATTGGCCACCACCAGCATGCGCACGCCGCTGACGTAGCCGATGCCGGCGATCAACCCACCGCCGGCGGCGCTGCCGTCCTTGTCATCATGCAGCTTGTAGCCGGCCAGGCTCGCCAGTTCCAGGAACGGCGCGCCAGGGTCCAGCAGCAGGTTGAGGCGCTCGCGGGGCAGCAGTTGGCCACGTTTTTCGAACTTGGGCCTGGCCTCCTCGGCCTTGCTCAGCAGGGTCTGTTCCAACTGGCGCAGGTGTTGGATGCCTGCCAGCATGGCGGCGCGGTTCTGGGCGAACTGCGGGCTGTGGGGATCGATCAGGCTGTCAATCAGCGGCATGGTTTATTGCTCCGCCTTGAGCACATCGGGCAGGTAGGCGCGGTGGAAGCCGTTGAACGCTTCACTCGGCGGTTGCGCCTTGTGCAGCGGCCAGGCGCGACTGCCGAGGCTGGCGGCGCCGTCGATGCGCAGGGTGCTGCCACTGATAAACGCGGCGGCGGGACTGAGCAGAAACACGATGGCGGCGCTGACTTCCGACTCGGTGCCGATGCGCTTGAGCGGCACGTGTTCACGCAGGGTGGGGATCACCGCCTTGAACGCGCCTTCGTAGGTGTCCATGCCGCTGGACGCGATCCAGCCCGGTGCCACGGCGTTGACCCGCACCCCGGCGCACCCCCACTCGAAGGCGGCGGTCTTGGTGAAGTTGTCCATGCCTGCCCGTGCCGCGCCGGAGTGGCCCATGCCGGGCATGCCGCCCCACATGTCGGCGAGCATATTGACGATGGCCCCACCGTGCTTGCTCATCGACTGGTTGAACACTTCCCGCGCCATCAGGAAACCGCCGACCAGGTTGGTGCGCAGCACGGTTTCAAAACCTTTTTGGTTGATCGAGGCCAGCGGCGACGGATACTGCCCACCGGCGTTATTCACCAAGCCATGGATCGGCCCATGCGCGTGAATGAGCTGGGTGACCAGCGCCTTCACCGCCTCTTCGTCACGAATGTCGCAGGCCTGCCAATGGGCGGTGCCGCCGTCCTCGGTAATTTCCGCCGCGACCTTGGCGAGTTTTTCCGGCTTGCGTCCAACCAGGACGACGCGGGCACCCAGGGCCGCCAGCTCATGGGCGGTGCAGCGGCCAATCCCGCTGCCACCGCCGGTGACGATCACGGTGTGGCCTTGGAACAGGCCGGCTTTGAAGATCGAGTCGAAGGCCACGGCAACGTTCCTTTATGTGAGTTGATCGGCGATGTGTTGCGGCACGGCGATGGGGATTTCCAACAGCTGCTGGGCGAAGGCCTTGCCCTGGGGGTCGATGCGCAGGCTGGCGATGCCGCCGCCGCCCAGGGCGTTTTCCAGCAGGAAATTGAGGCTGTGGCTGCCGGGCAAATACCAGCGTTCGACGCGGCCGTGCACGGGGTCGAGCACGTGGCCCATCCAGTCGACGAGCACTTCCGGCGTCAGCGCTTCGGCAATCCACGGCAGGTACTCGGGGGCGCGGGCGATGACCCCGATATTGCTGTGGTTGCCCTTGTCGCCGGAGCGCGCCACGGCGAGTTTCACCAGCGCCACGCTGGCGTCGGCGCGGCCTTGGGGCTGGGGTGGATCCATCGCGGCGGCAGGCATGAGGGGGGCGTCGGCGACGGGCAGCGTGCAGACGTGGCGTTGGCCCTGGAAGTCGACTACCACCTCGCAGGCGGCCTTATCGATCAGGAACGAGAACAAGCGGATCAGCGGGTACACCGTCGGCCGCCCACCGACAATCCCGGCCAGCCCCGGCGCCATGCCCGTGGCCGCCTGGGCGATCTCGCGGGCGAACAGCACCAGCGCCGGCTTGCTGGGGTGGCGCACCGCCAGCTTGACCACCACCTCGCGGCAGTCGTGGCGCAGGGCGCGGGGGCCATACGTCGCTTCGCTGCCCAGCAGTTCGATATTTACGTCGGTGTAGGGCGCCCAGCCGCGCTGGCTGAACAGTTCCGAGGTCTTGTTGATGATCGCCTGGCTGACCCGCTCGGCCTTGGCCACCGCATCGATCCCGGCGATCAGGCAACTGGCGGTGCAGCGAAAGCCCTCCGGGTAAGTGGCGCTGACCTTGTACTGGTGCGTCGGCGGCAACCCCTTGGCGCCGTGCAGGCGTACGCAGTTTTTGCCTTGCTGCTGCAGCTTCACCTGGCTGAAATCGCAGATCACATCGGGCAGCAGATACGCGTGAGGGTCGCCGATTTCATACAGCAGTTGTTCGGCCACGCTCAGTTCGCTGATCAGGCCACCGCTGCCCTCGACTTTATTGACCGTGAACTGGCCATCGGCATTGACTTCGACGATGGGGAAGCCGATGTGCTCGTAGTCGGGCACGTCGCGCCAGTCGGTGAAGTTGCCACCGGTACACTGCGCGCCGCATTCAATGATATGCCCGGCCAGCGCGGCCTGGGCCAGGCGGTCATAGTCCTGCCACGACCAACCGAACTCATGCACCAGCGCCGCGCTGACCACCGCGCTGTCGACCACCCGGCCGGTGATGACGATGTCCGCGCCCAGTTGCAGCGCCTGGGCAATGCCCGGTGCGCCGAGGTAGGCATTGGCCGATACGCACAGGGGCGGCAGCGGCGCGCCGTTGAACATGTCGGTGATGCCGTGCAGGTGCTTGAGCCGGGGGTGCAGGTCATCGCCCAGCAGCACGGCGATTTTCAACGGCACCTGGGCTTTATCGCAGGCAGCTTGCAGGGCGGCGGCGCAGGCCTGGGGGTGGATGCCGCCGGCATTGCTGATCACGCGGATGCCCTGGCGCTGGATCTCGGCCAGCAGCGGTGTGAGCACCTCGACGAAATCCGTGGCGTAGCCGGCCTGGGGATCTTTCATCCGTGCACCGGCGAGGATCGACATCGTGACTTCCGCCAGGTAGTCGAACACCAGGTAGTTCAGCTTGCCGCCGTGCACCAACTGCGCGGCGGCGCTGCAGGTGTCACCCCAGAAGGCGCTGGCGCAGCCGATACGAACCGT
Source organism: Pseudomonas marginalis (assembly GCF_900105325.1). Taxonomy (NCBI): domain Bacteria; kingdom Pseudomonadati; phylum Pseudomonadota; class Gammaproteobacteria; order Pseudomonadales; family Pseudomonadaceae; genus Pseudomonas; species Pseudomonas marginalis. The sequence continues at coordinate 2,502,437 of NZ_FNSU01000003.1, read as the reverse complement.
CTTGCTCATGAGAAATCCTTCCTCGAATGGCTGGCAACGAGACTACCAAGCAAGCGCTTGGTTTGTAAACTCCGGTCACAAGTTTTGCCCAAGCGCTTGCTTGGGTGACTGGCACGGCCTAAATTGCCGGCCAAGACGTCAGTAGAAGTAGAGGGGAGCAGCATGGATGAGCACAAAGCCCTGCGGGTGATGCGCACCATGGTCGACGGCGGCCAATTGACCGACCCCGACAGTGCCCGGGGCAAGTTGCTGCAAACCGCGGCGCACCTGTTTCGCAACAAGGGCTTTGAACGCACCACCGTGCGTGACCTGGCCAGTGCCGTGGGCATCCAGTCCGGCAGTATCTTTCATCACTTCAAGAGCAAGGACGAGATCCTGCGTGCGGTGATGGAGGAAACCATCCACTACAACACGGCCTTGATGCGTGCCTCGCTCGAGGAGGCGAACACCGTACGTGAACGTGTGCTGGCGCTGATTCGCTGCGAATTGCAGTCGATCATGGGTGGCAGCGGCGAGGCCATGGCGGTGCTGGTGTATGAATGGCGTTCGCTCTCGGCCGACGCCCAGGCCCAGGTGCTGGCGCTGCGCGATGTGTATGAAGACATTTGGCTGCAGGTGTTGGGCGAGGCCAAGACGGCGGGTTACATCAAGGGCGATGTGTTTATTGCGCGACGCTTCCTCACCGGGGCCTTGTCCTGGACCACCACCTGGTTTCGCGCCGAGGGCAACCTGACCCTGGAGCAATTGGCCGAAGAAGCCTTGTTGATGGTTTTGAAGGCCGATTGAGGCGCAAGCTATTAATTTGCCGGTGGAAAGTTGTCTAGCTGGACAAAAACGCCTAGCTTATCGACATCGATGTATTGAACGGTGTGTGCCTTGATGTTTTCGCCATGGCGGTTGGCTGCAGGACTTACTTTATGGGCACTCGGCACCGCAGCGTGGTTGCCGGCTTCGGCTGCGCAACTGGTGCGCATCGGCGCGGCGCATTTTCCGCCCTACACCGTGCGCCCGGAGCAAGGCGCCGACACCGGTCTGTTGCCGCAACTGGTGGAGGCCCTGAACGCCTCGCAAACCGACTACCAGTTTGTGCTGGTACCCACCTCCATCCCTCGGCGTTTTCGTGATTTCGAACAAGGCCGTATCGACATGGCCATCTTCGAAAATCCCGATTGGGGCTGGCAGAAGGTTGCCCACACCAGCATCGACATGGGCCTGGAAGACGCGGAAATCTTCGTCGCCCAGCGTGAGCCCGGTCGAGGCCAGGACTATTTCGCCGACCTTGCCGGGAAACGCCTGGCGGTGTTCAGCGGCTATCACTACGCCTTTGCCAACTTCAACCCCGACCCCAAGTACTTGGCCGAGCACTTCAACGCCACCTTGACCTATTCCCATGACAGCAACCTGCTGATGGTTGCGCGCGGGCGTGCGGACATCGCCTTGGTAACCCGTTCGTACCTGAGTGACTTCATGGTGCGCAATGCGGATATGGCCGGGCAGTTCCTGGTCTCGGAGCGCATCGACCAGGTCTATCACCACTACGCGTTGCTGCGGCCCAAGGCGCCGATCACGGGCGAGGCGTTTTCGGGGTTGCTCAAGCGACTGCGCGATAGCGGCGAGATGCTGAAGATTTTCGAGCCGTATCGTATTGATGTGATGCCTGTGCCCTGATCTTGGCTCGGATGAGTGCGGCTGTGGTTCGGGTTTTGGTTGTGGTGAGCGGGGCAAGCCCGCTCACCACAACAAGCCCTTTCACCTCAATCACACCCGCCGTGCAAACGTATCGCTATGGTTGCCGGACACCTTGCGGCAGTGCACCAGCGCATCGCGAATCATGAAGTTCACCAACGTCGGTGAAACCCCCAGTTCCTTGGCAATGTCCTTTTGCGGCACACCGTGCAGGCGGTACATCTCGAACGCGTAGCGGGTGCGCTGGGGCAACTCCGTCAGGGCGTCGGCGATGTTTTCCAGGGTGTTGAAATTGATGTGGGAGGTTTCCGGTGAAGCGCCGTGAATGACCACATTCAAGCCTTCCTCTTCCGTCCCGGAATATTTGAGTTCCAGGGCCTGCTTGCGGTAGTGATCGATCGCCAGGTTGCGCACGATCTGGAACAGATAACTCAGTTGGGCCTTGAACGATGACGTGATCGTCGGCGCCGATTGCAGGCGGAAGTAGGCATCCTGCACTACATCCTCGGCGCGGGAGCGGCACCCGGTAATACGTGCCGCAATCTTCACCAGAATCAGTCGATTGTCGACAAATGCCTGGAGAAGCGGTGAGTCGCACCTGCCTGTGGATACTTGTTCCGTCATGGAAATCACCTTGTCGCAAAAGAGGTTAGGGGAGGGCGTCCTTGCTGAGGCCTCCTACACATCGGGCAACAAATTATGCTGAATGATAATGATTGTCAAATGAGAAGGCGAACTAATCTTATGCTTTCTTGTTTGGTGTGAACCACGTCTCGCAGGTACCCGGCGACTAATTATTTGCCGGTGCCGTCCGTTCTTCTGGGTGACAGGGTCGCTAGTCAAGCGGCCAAGGATCAGCACCCGCAGGAGGACGACATGGGTTTTTATCGTGCACACAGCGTGTTTCAGTTTGGAGTCGTCGCTGGATGACTACGCCGACTCGACTGCGCCTGTTCTGCCTGCCCTATTCGGGCGCCAGCGCCATGGTTTACGCACGTTGGCGCCGCACGTTGCCGGAGTGGTTGCAGGTGTGTCCGCTGGAACTGCCTGGGCGGGGCATGCGCATGGACGAGCCCCTGCAGCGCGATATCAAGGCCTTGGCGGCGCAGCTCGCGGAGGAAATCAGTCGCGACTTGAGCGGCCCTTACGCGTTGTTCGGCCATAGTCTCGGCGGCCTGCTGGCCTTTGAATTGGCCCACGCGTTAAACGCACGAAATGTCCCTGCGCCGCTGGCGCTGTTCGCCTCCGGCACGGCCGGTCCGGCTCGCCGCGATGTCAGCGAATACGCCATCGAAAAGACCGACGCGCAACTGATCGCCCGCCTGCGCGAACTGCAAGGCACCGCCGAAGAAGCCCTGGCCAATCCCGAGCTGATGCAGTTGATGCTGCCGATCCTGCGTGCCGACTTCCTGCTGTGCGGCAGCTTCACCTACGGCGAGCGCAAGCCGCTGGACCTGCCGATCCATGTGTTCGGCGGCAAGCAGGACAGCGTGCGCGCCGACCAGTTGCTCGACTGGCAGCTCGATGCCGCCAGCGGTTTTTCCCTGGACATGTTCGACGGCCACCACTTCTTCCTTATCCAGCACGAAAGCGCCGTATTGCGCTGCGTGCGGCGCTATGCCGACGAACACCTGGCCCGCTGGCGCATTGGCGCGGCGCGGCAACTGGCCGCCGGCTGATCGCTCTCCCATTCCCGAATTTCCCGTAAGCCGATTTCAGGCAGGAACCCCATGATGGACGCCTTCGAACTTCCCCGCACCCTGGTCGAGTCCCTTCAACGTCGCGCCGCCCAGGCCCCGGACCAGGTCGCCCTGCGCTTCCTCGCCGAGTCGGCCGAGCACAACGTGGTACTCAGTTACCGTGACCTGGACCAACGCGCCCGCACCATCGCCGCCGCCCTCCAGGCCAATGCGGCACAGGGCGACCGTGCGGTGCTGCTGTTCCCCAGTGGCCCGGACTACGTCGCGGCGTTCTTCGGCTGCCTGTACGCCGGGGTGATCGCGGTGCCGGCCTATCCGCCGGAGTCCACCCGCCGTCATCACCAGGAGCGTTTGCTGTCGATTATCGGTGACGCCGAACCGCGTCTGTTGCTGACCATCGCCAGCCTGGCCGATGGCCTCGCGCAGATCGAAAACGCGCCGCCGGTGCTGAGTGTCGACACCCTCGACGCACAGATCGCCAGCGCCTGGAGCGCCCCCGACCTGCACCCCGACGACATCGCCTTCCTGCAATACACCTCCGGCTCCACCGCGTTGCCCAAGGGCGTGCAAGTCAGCCACGGCAACCTGGTGGCCAACGAAGTGCTGATCCGGCGCGGCTTTGGCATCGACCTGAACCCTGACGACGTGATCGTCAGCTGGCTGCCGCTGTACCACGACATGGGCCTGATCGGTGGCCTGCTGCAACCGATTTTCAGCGGCGTGCCGTGCGTATTGATGTCGCCGGCCTATTTCCTCGGCCGGCCGCTGCGCTGGCTCGAAGCGATCAGCGAATACCGCGGCACCATCAGCGGCGGGCCGGATTTCGCCTACCGCCTGTGCAGCGAGCGGGTCAGTGAGTCGGCCCTGGAACGCCTGGACTTGAGCAACTGGCGCGTGGCCTATTCCGGCTCCGAACCGATCCGCCTCGACACCCTCGAGCGCTTCGCCGAGAAGTTCGCCGCCTGCGGGTTTACCTCGGATAGTTTCTTCGCCTCCTACGGCCTGGCCGAAGCCACCCTGTTTGTCGCCGGCGGCCGGCGTGGCCATGGCATCCCGGCGCTGCGCGTCGACGAGCAGGCCCTGGCCGCCAACCGCGTCGAGCCGGGGCAGGGCAGTGCGATCATGAGTTGCGGCACCTCCCAGCCGGAACACGCGGTGCTGATCGCCGACCCGCACACACTGAGCGAGCTGGCCGACAACTGCGTCGGCGAACTCTGGGCCAGCGGCCCGAGCATCGCCCACGGCTACTGGCGCAACCCGGAGGCCAGCGCCAAGACCTTCGTGCAGCATGCCGGCCGTACCTGGCTGCGCACCGGTGACCTGGGCTTTATCCGCGAGGGCGAGGTGTACATCACCGGTCGCCTGAAAGACCTGCTGATCGTGCGCGGTCATAACCTGTACCCCCAGGACATCGAACAGACCATCGAGCGTGAAGTGGAAGTGGTGCGCAAGGGCCGGGTCGCGGCGTTTGCGGTGAATGACAACGGCCTGGAAGGCATCGGCATCGCCGCGGAAATCAGCCGCAGCGTGCAGAAGATCCTGCCGCCTGAAGCGCTGATCAAAGCCATCCGCCAAGCCGTGGCCGAGGCCTATCAAGAAGCGCCGTGCGTGGTGGTGCTACTCAACCCCGGCGGCCTGCCCAAGACCTCAAGCGGCAAGGTGCAGCGTGCGGCGTGCGCGCTTCGGCAGGCCGACGGCAGCCTCGACTGCTACGCGCAGTTCCCCGATCTGCGCGCCCAGGCGAGCGCTGTTGTGCTGGAATCCGAACTGCAAAGCCGGATCGCCGCGATCTGGTGCGAGCAGTTGCAGGTTGCCACGGTGGCGGCCGATGACCACTTCTTCCTGCTCGGCGGCAACTCCATCACCGCCACTCAGGTGGTGGCGCGCCTGCGGGAAACCCTCGGCCTGGAGCTGAACCTGCGCCTGCTGTTCGAGGCGCCGACGCTGTCCGGGTTCGCCGCCGGCGTGGCGCACCTGCAACAGGACGGCGGCATTGCCCAAGGTGCGATCCGCCCGTTGTCGCGCCAGGACGAACTGCCCCAATCCCTGGCCCAGAACCGCCTGTGGATCACCTGGCAACTGGACCCGCAAAGCAGCGCCTACACCATCCCCGGCGCCCTGCGCCTGCGTGGCGAGCTGGATGAAGACGCGCTGCGCTCGAGCTTCCAGCACCTGATCCAGCGCCACGAAGCCCTGCGCACCCGCTTCTATGAACGCGATGGCCAGGGCTTCCAGCGTGTGGAGGCCAACAGTGATTTCGACCTGCAGGTTATCGATCTCAGCGCCTTGCCCGTCGCCGAGCGTGAAGCCCGCGCGCAACAGATCCGGGAGGACGAAGCCCGTACCCTGTTCGACCTGGAAAAAGGCCCGCTGCTGTGGGTGACCCTGGTGCGCCTGGACGAAGACGATCACCAGTTGCTGGTGACCCTGCACCACATCATCGCCGATGGCTGGTCGTTGAATATCCTCATCGACGAGTTCTCGCGCCTGTACGCCGCCGCAAGCCAGGGCCAGGCCCTGGTGTTGCCGCCACTGGCCTTGCAGTACGCCGACTACGGCAGCTGGCAGCGCCAATGGCTGGCCGACGGTGAAGGCCAGCGCCAACTGGCGTACTGGAAAGCGCAGTTGGGCGACGAGCATCCGACCCTGAGCCTGGCCACCGACCACCCGCGTGCGGCCCGGCAACGCCACAGTGCGTCGCGCCATAGTGTGCGCCTGAGTGTCAGCCTCAGCGAGGCGATTCGCCAGACCGCCCAGACCCACGAGTCCACGCCGTTCATGCTGTTGCTGGCGGCGTTCCAGACCTTGCTCTACCGCTACAGCGGCCAGCGCGATATCCGCATCGGCGTGCCCAACGCCAACCGCCCGCGCCAGGAAACCCAAGGCCTGATCGGCTTCTTTATCAACACCCTGGTGCTGCGGGCCGAGCTGGACGGGCGCCGGCCTTTCACTGAGCTGCTGGCCGCCACCCGCCAGACTGCATTGGGCGCCCAGGCCCATCAGGACCTGCCCTTCGAGCAACTGCTGGAAGCCTTCCCGCAAGCCCGCGAACAAGGCCTGTTCCAGGTCATGTTCAACCACCAGCAACGTGACCTCAGCGCCTTGCGTCGCCTGCCGGGCATGCTCGCCGACGAGCTGCCCTGGCACAGCCGCGAAGCCAAGTTCGACCTGCAGCTGCACAGCGAAGAAGACCGCAACGGGCGCCTGAGCCTGTCCTTCGACTACGCCGATGAACTGTTCGACACTGCGACCATCCAGCGCCTGGCCGAGCACTTCATCCACCTGTTGCAAGCGGTCTGTGAGCAACCGCAGCAAGCCCTCGGCGACATCCAGCTGATGCAGCAGGATGAACAGCAAACGTGGTGCCAGGCGCCGTGCGCACCCGCTCAACAATGGCTGCCCGAACTGCTCAACCAGCACACCTCGGACAACACCGCGCTGGTTTGGCAGGACGGCAGCCTGACCTTCGCCCAACTGCACACCCAGGCCAACCGCCTGGCCCATTACCTGCGCGACAAAGGCGTCGGCCCGGACGTGTGCGTAGCCATCGCCGCCGAGCGTTCGCCGCAGTTGCTGGTGGGCCTGCTGGCGATCATCAAGGCCGGTGGCGCCTATGTGCCGCTGGACCCGGATTACCCTGCCGAGCGCCTGGCCTACATGCTCAAGGACAGCGGCGTGCACCTGCTGTTGACCCAGACCGCATTGCTGGACCGCGTGCCGAGTGCCGAAGGCGTGTGCGTGATTGCCATGGACAGCCTGCACCTCGACAGCTGGCCGACCCAGCCGCCCGGCCTGCACCTCGATGGCGACAACCTCGCCTATGTGATCTACACCTCCGGCTCCACCGGCCAGCCCAAGGGCGTGGGCAATACCCATGCGGCCCTGGCCGAGCGCTTGCAGTGGATGCAGGCCACCTATCAACTCAATGACAGCGACGTGCTGATGCAAAAGGCACCGATCAGTTTCGACGTGTCGGTGTGGGAATGCTTCTGGCCGTTGATCACCGGTTGCCGCCTGGTGCTGGCCGGTCCTGGCGAGCACCGCGATCCGCACCGCATCGCGCAGTTGGTGCAGGCGCACGGCGTGACCACGCTGCACTTTGTGCCGCCGCTGTTGCAGCTGTTTATCGACGAACCGCTGGTGCCCGAGTGCACCAGCCTGCGTCGCCTGTTCTCTGGTGGCGAAGCCTTGCCCGCCGAGTTGCGCAATCGCGTATTGGCGCAGTTGCCGGCGGTGCAATTGCACAACCGCTATGGCCCGACCGAGACCGCGATCAACGTCACCCACTGGCAGTGCCGCGCCGAGGATGGCGAGCGCTCGCCGATTGGCCGGCCGCTGGGCAATGTGATCTGCCGCGTGCTGGACGAGCAGCTCAACCCGTTGCCGGCCGGTGTGCCGGGCGAACTGTGCATTGGCGGCATCGGCCTGGCGCGCGGTTACCTTGGGCGTGCCGGTTTGACCGCTGAGCGCTTTGTCGCCGACCCGCTGGGCGAGGCGGGCGCGCGCCTGTATCGCACCGGTGACCGCGCACGCTGGAGCGCCGATGGCGTGCTCGAATACCTCGGCCGTCTCGATCAGCAGGTCAAGCTGCGTGGCTTCCGGGTGGAGCCGGAAGAAATCGAAGCGCGCCTGCTGGCCCTGGACGGTATCGCCCAGGCCGTGGTGCTGGTGCGTGACGCGCAGTTGATCGGTTACTACACCGCCCATGCCGCCCTCGACGAACAGGACGTCAAAGCGGCCCTGGCCGCCGAGCTGCCGGAGTACATGGTGCCCGCGCAACTGATGCGCCTGGACGCGATGCCCCTGAGCCCCAGCGGCAAGCTCGACCGTCGCGCATTGCCGGCGCCGGTGTGGCAAACCCGCGAACACATCGAGCCCGAAACACCGTTGCAGCAGCAGATTGCAGCGATCTGGCGCGAGGTGCTCGGCCTGCCGCAAATCGGCCTGCGCGATGACTTTTTCGCCCTCGGCGGCCACTCGTTGCTGGCCACGCAAATCATCTCCCGCACCCGCCAGGCCTGCGACGTCGAATTGCCGTTGCGCACCTTGTTCGAGGCCAGCGAGCTGGGGGCTTTTGCCGAGCAAGTCGGCCTGATCCAGGCCAGCGGTCAACGCAACCAGCAAACCGCAATCGCCACCGTCGACCGCAGCCTGCCGGTGCCGTTGTCGTATTCCCAGCAGCGCATGTGGTTCCTCTGGCAGATGGAACCGGACAGCCCGGCCTACAACGTCGGCGGCATGGCGCGCCTGCGTGGCGTGCTGGATGTGGGGCGTTTCGAGGCGGCGTTGCAGGCCTTGATCATGCGCCACGAAACCCTGCGCACTACATTCCCGAGTGTCGACGGCGTGGCCTATCAAAAGGTGTCGGCGCAGACCGGCCTGCGCATGGACTGGCAGGATATGTCGGCGTTGAACGAAGGCGAGCGCGAGCAGCGTTTGCAGCAACTGGCCGACCACGAGGCGCACACCCCGTTCAACCTGGAAACCGGGCCACTGCTGCGTACGTGCCTGGTCAAGGCCGGTGAGCGGGAGCACTACCTGGTGCTGACCCTGCACCATATCGTCACCGAAGGCTGGGCCATGGACATTTTTGCCCGTGAACTCAGCGCGCTGTACGAAGCCTTTATCGATGAGCGCCTGTCGCCGCTGGCACCGTTGCCTGTGCAGTACCTGGACTACAGCGTGTGGCAACGCCAGTGGCTGGAGTCCGGCGAACGCCAACGCCAATTGGACTACTGGACCGCGCAACTGGGCAACGAACACCCACTGCTCGAATTGCCCGGCGACCGCCCACGGCCACCGGTGCAAAGTCACCGGGGCGAGCTGTACCGCTTCGACCTCAGCGACGATCTGGCCGCCCGTGTGCGTGCCTTCAACGCCGAACGTGGCCTGACCCTGTTCATGACCATGACCGCCACCCTGGCCGTGCTGCTCTACCGCTACAGCGGCCAGACCGACCTGCGTATCGGCGCGCCGGTGGCCAACCGCATTCGCCCTGAAAGCGAAGGGCTGATCGGCGCGTTCCTCAACACCCAGGTACTGCGTTGCCAGCTCACGGGGCAGATGAGTGTTGCCGAGCTGTTCGAGCAGGTCCGTCACACAGTGATCGAAGGCCAGTCCCATCAGGACCTGCCGTTCGACCATCTGGTGGAGGCCCTGCAACCGCCACGCAGCGCGGCGTACAACCCGTTGTTCCAGGTGATGTGCAACGTGCAGCGCTGGGAATTCCAGCAGAGCCGCCAACTGGCCGGCATGACCGTCGAATACCTGGCCAACGATGCTCGCGCGACCAAGTTCGACCTCAACCTGGAAGTCACCGACCTCGACCACCGCCTGGGTTGCTGCCTGACCTACAGCACCGATTTGTTCGATGAACCGCGCATCGCGCGCATGGCCGAGCATTGGCGCAACCTGCTCGAAGCGTTGATCGCCAACCCGCAACAACGCCTCAGCGAACTGCCGTTGCTGAGCGCCACCGAGCAACGCGCGTTGCAGGACAGCCTGGGAGTGGAGGCGGGCGAGCATCGTCTCGACCAGTGCCTCCAGCAACTGTTCAGCCAGCAGGCGCTCAAGCGTGGCGATGCCCCGGCGCTGACCTTTGCCGGTGTGACCCTCACCTACGCTGAACTCGACGCCCGCGCCAACCGCCTGGCCTGGATGCTGCGCGAGCGCGGCGTGGGCCCGCAGGTGCGGGTCGGCCTGGCGCTGCCGCGCTCGCTGGAAATGGTCATCGGCCTGCTGGCGATCCTCAAGGCCGGTGGCGCCTATGTGCCGCTGGACCCGGAATACCCGCTGGACCGCCTGCACTACATGATCGAAGACAGCGGCATCGGCCTGTTGCTCAGCGATGCGGCGATGTTCGACGCCCTTGGCGAATTGCCGGCGAGCGTGGCCTGCTGGTGCCTGGAAGATGACTTGCCGGTGCTGGCCAATTACCCGGCCGGCGAGCTGCCGTTTATCAGTTTGCCGCAACATCAGGCCTACCTGATCTACACCTCCGGTTCCACCGGTAAACCCAAGGGTGTGGTGGTGTCCCACGGTGAAATCGCCATGCATTGCCAGGCCGTGATCGAGCGCTTCGGCATGCGCCCGGACGATTGCGAGCTGCATTTCTATTCGATCAACTTCGACGCCGCCACCGAGCGTTTGCTGGTGCCGCTGCTCAGCGGTGCCCAGGTGGTCCTGCGCGCCCAGGGCCAGTGGGATGCCGAGGAAATCTGCGGGCTGATCCGTACCCATGGCATCACCATCCTTGGTTTTACCCCGAGCTACGGCAGCCAGTTGGCGCAGTGGCTGGCGACCCAGCACCAGACCTTGCCGGTGCGCATGTGCATCACCGGCGGCGAAGCGCTGACCGGCGAACACCTGCAGCGTATCCGCGCAGCGTTCCAGCCCGAGGTGTTTTTCAACGCCTACGGCCCGACCGAAACCGTGGTCATGCCGCTGGCCAGCCTGGCGCCGCAGCAGTTGGAAGAGGGCGCCGCCAGCGTGCCGATCGGCAGCATCATCGGCGATCGCGTGGCCTATATTCTCGACGCCGACCTGGCCTTGGTGCCGCAAGGCGCGACCGGCGAGTTGTATGTGGGCGGCGCCGGTCTGGCCCAGGGTTACCACGAACGTCCGGGGATGACGGCCGAACGGTTTGTCGCCGACCCGTTTGCCCGCCAGGGCGGTCGCCTGTATCGCACCGGCGACCTGGTGCGCCAGCGCGCCGATGGCCTGGTGGAGTACCTGGGGCGTATCGATCACCAGGTGAAGATTCGCGGTTTCCGTATCGAACTGGGCGAGATCGAAACCCGCCTGCTGGAGCACGCAGCCGTGCGCGAAGCGGTGGTGCTGGCGCTGGATTCGCCGAGTGGCAAGCAACTGGTGGCGTACCTGGTCAGCGACGCCGACCACGGCACCTTGCGTGAGGCGCTCAAGGCCCATCTCAAGGCGCAACTGCCGGACTACATGGTGCCCGCGCACCTGATCGTACTCGACAGCATGCCGCTGACCGCCAACGGCAAGCTCGACCGCCGCGCCCTGCCGCAACCCGATCCCGAGGCCAATCGGCAACAGTACGTGGCGCCGCGCAACGAGCTGGAAAGCACCTTGGCAGCGATCTGGTGCGCGGTGTTGAACGTGCAGCAGGTCGGCCTCGACGATAACTTCTTTGAACTGGGCGGCGATTCGATCCTGTCGATCCAGGTGGTCAGCCGCGCGCGGCAGGCGGGGATTCATTTCAGCCCTCGCGACCTGTTCCAGCACCAGACCGTGCAAACCCTGGCCGGGGTGGCCACGCGCTCCGAGCAGGTCAGCGCCGAGCAAGGCGTGCTCACCGGCGCTTCGGGCCTTACACCGATCCAGCACTGGTTCTTTGACACCGATATCCCCGCGCGCCAGCACTGGAACCAGGCGCTGGTGCTCAAGCCGCTGCAACTGCTCGAGCCTCATCGCCTGGAGCAAGCGCTGCTGGCGGTACTCGAACACCACGACGCCCTGCGCCTGAGCTTTACCCGGCGCGATGCGCAATGGCATGCCGAACACCTGGCCGTGCCGAAAGGCGGCGTGCTGATGCAGGCGCAAGTGCGCGACATGCAACAGTGCACCGCGCTGTTCACAGACACCCAGCGCAGCCTCGACCTGCAACACGGCCCGCTGGTGCGCGCCTTGCTGGTGGATGGCCCCCAAGGCCAGCAACGCTTGCTGATCGCGATCCATCACCTGGTGGTGGACGGTGTGTCGTGGCGCGTGTTGCTCGAAGACCTGCAAAACGTTTACCGCCAGCTCAGCGACGGCCAGTCCGTCAGCCTGCCGGCCAAGACCAGCGCCCTGCGCGATTGGGCCGCGCGCTTGCAGGCGTATGCCGGCAGCGAATCCCTGCGTGAAGAACTGAGCCTGTGGCAGGACCGGTTGGCCGGCTCTGACGCGGCATTGCCCGTGGCCCGCCCGCACGGTTCGCTGCGCAACCGTGATGCCGATACCGTCAGCGTGCGCCTGGATGCCGAACACACCCGCCAGTTGCTGCAACAGGCGCCGAGCGCCTACCGCACCCAGGTCAACGACCTGCTGCTGACCGCCCTGGCCCGTGTGCTGTGCCGCTGGAGCGGGCACGGGTCGGCGCTGATCCAGCTCGAAGGCCATGGCCGCGAAAGCCTGTTCGACGACATCGACCTGACCCGCAGCGTCGGCTGGTTCACCAGCGCTTACCCGCTGCGCCTGACCCCGCAAACCGGGCAGGGCGATTCGATCAAGGCGATCAAGGAACAGCTGCGTGCGGTGCCCCATAAAGGGTTGGGCTATGGCGTGCTGCGTTACCTCGCCGATGACCTGTGCAAACAGAGCATGGCCGCCTTGCCGAGTGCGCAGGTCACCTTTAACTACCTTGGCCAGTTCGACCAAAGCTTCGGCGCCGATGCACTGTTCCACCCACTGGACGAATCGGCGGGCCTGGCCCATGACCCGGATGCGCCGCTGCCCAACGAACTGAGTGTGGACAGCCAGGTGTACGGCGGCGAACTGGTGCTGCGCTGGACCTTCAGCCGCGAACGCCACGACCCACAGGCCATCCAGGACCTGGCGCAGGCCTACCTGGCCGAACTGCAAGCGTTGGTCGCCCATTGCCTGGAGGACAACGCCGGCGGCCTCACGCCGTCCGACTTCCCCCTGGCGCACTTGAGCCAGTCGCAACTCGACAGCTTGCCGGTACCGGCCAGCGCCATCGAAGACGTGTACCCGCTGACCCCGATGCAAGAAGGCCTGCTGCTGCATACCCTGCTGGAGCCGGGCACCGGCCTCTACTACATGCAGGACCGATACCGCATCAACAGCGCTCTGGACCCCGAGCGTTTCGCCCAGGCCTGGCAAGCGGTGATCGCTCGCCACGAAGCCTTGCGCGCCTCGTTCTGCTGGAACGTCGGCGAAGACATGCTGCAAGTGATCCACAAGCCGGGCAGCACGCCGATCGAGTACCTGGATTGGGGTGCCGACCAGGAAAGTGAACAGGAACCGCGCCTGCAAGCGCTGCTCAAGGCCGAACGCGAAGCCGGTTTCGATCTGCTCAACCAGGCGCCGTTCCACCTGCGCCTTATCCGCGTCGGTGAAGCGCGCTACTGGTTCATGATGAGCAACCACCACATCCTGATCGATGCCTGGTGCCGCTCGCTGCTGATGAATGACTTCTTCGATATCTACATGGCCCTTGGCGAAGGCCGTGAGGCGCAGCTGGCCACGCCGCCGCGCTACCGCGACTACATCGCCTGGCTGCAACGCCAGAACCTGGCCGAAGCACGCCAGTGGTGGCAGCAGAACCTGCAAGGTTTCGAGCGCACCACGCCGATCCCGAGCGACCGGCCGTTCCTGCGCGAACATGCCGGCCACAGTGGCGGCATGGTGGTGGGTGACTGCTACACCCGCCTCGACGTCCGTGACGGTGCGCAACTTCGCGAACTGGCCCAGGCCCATCAACTCACCGTCAACACCTTTGCCCAGGCGGCCTGGGCCTTGGTGCTGCGACGCTTGAGTGGCGAGCGTGACGTGCTGTTCGGCGTCACCGTGGCCGGACGCCCGGTGGAAATGCCCGAGATGCAACGCACCGTCGGCCTGTTTATCAACAGCATCGCGCTGCGGGTGAAGCTGCCCGAAGACGACCAGCGTTGCAGCGTACGCCAGTGGTTGAACGCGTTGCTCGACAGCAATATGCAACTGCGCGAGTACGAATACCTGCCGCTGGTGACGATCCAGGAACACAGCGAACTGCCCAAGGGCCAGCCGCTGTTCGACAGCCTGTTCGTGTTCGAAAACGCCCCGGTGGAAGTCTCGGTGCTGGACCGCGCCCACAGCCTGAATGCCACCTCGGACTCCGGCCGCACCCACACCAATTTCCCGCTGACCGCTGTGTGCTACCCGGGGGATGACCTCGGCCTGCACCTGTCCTACGACCAGCGTTACTTCGATGAAACCACCGTGCAGGGCATGCTCGGTGAATTCAAGCGCCTGCTGCTGGCGCTGGTGCAGGGCTTCCATGGTGACATGGCCGACCTGCCACTGATGGGCGAACAGGAACGCGCGTTCCTGTTGGACGGCTGCAACCAGAGCGAACACGCCTACCCGCTGGAACGCAGCTATATCGAGTTGTTCGAAGCCCAGGTGAGCGCGCATCCGCAGCGCATCGCCGCCCGTTGCCTGGACCGGCAATGGACCTATGACGAGCTGAACCGGCGCAGTAACGGCCTGGGTCATGCATTGATTGCGGCGGGCGTCGGCCTGGACCAACCGGTGGCGTTGCTGGCCGAGCGTAACCTCGACCTGCTGGGCATGATCATCGGCAGCTTCAAGGCCGGTGCCGGTTACCTGCCGTTGGACCCGGGCCTGCCACGCCCGCGCCTGAGCCGCATCATCGACCTGAGTCGCACACCGTTGCTGGTCTGCACCGAGGCGTGCCGCGAGCAGGCCATCGAGCTGCTGGACGGCGTCGACTGCCAGTTGCTGGTGTGGGAGGACGTGCCTGCCCGTGGGGAAAATCCGGGCATCTACAGCGGCCCGGACAACCTTGCCTACGTGATCTACACCTCGGGCTCCACCGGCTTGCCCAAAGGCGTAATGGTCGAACAGCGCGGCATGCTCAATAACCAATTGAGCAAGGTGCCGTATATGGACCTGACGCCAGCGGATGTGATCGCCCAGACCGCCTCGCAAAGCTTCGATATTTCCGTGTGGCAATTCCTCGCCGCGCCGCTGTTCGGCGCACGGGTGGATATCGTGCCGAACAGCATCGCCCACGATCCGCAGGGCTTGCTGGCCCATGTGCAGGCACACGGCATCACCGTGCTGGAAAGCGTGCCGTCGCTGATCCAGGGCATGCTTGCCCAGGATCGCATCAACCTGGACGGTTTGCGCTGGATGCTGCCGACCGGTGAAGCGATGCCGCCGGAGCTGGCGCACCAGTGGTTGTTGCGTTACCCGGAGATCGGCCTGGTCAACGCCTACGGCCCGGCGGAATGTTCGGACGATGTGGCGTTCTTCCGCGTCGACCTGGCGTCCACCCGTGGCACTTACCTGCCGATTGGTACGCCGACGGACAATAACCGTTTGTACGTGGTGGATGGCGCGCTGGAATTGGTGCCCCAGGGGGCGGTCGGTGAGTTGTGCGTGGCCGGCACCGGGGTGGGCCGTGGGTATGTCAGCGATCCGCTGCGCACCGCCCAGGTGTTTGTGCCGAACCCGTTCGGCGCACCGGGAGAGCGCCTGTACCGCACCGGCGACCTGGCACGGCGGCGCAGCGAAGGCGTGCTGGAGTACGTCGGGCGTATCGACCATCAGGTGAAGATTCGCGGCTACCGCATCGAGCTGGGTGAAATCGAAGCGCGCCTGCACGAACATCCGCAAGTGCGCGACGCGGCAGTGGGCGTGCAGGAAGGCGTCAACGGCAAGCATCTGGTGGGTTACCTGGTGGCCGCCGATGAGAGGCTGAATCCGGGCGAACGCCTGGACCGCATCAAGCAACGCCTGCGCGCCGAACTGCCGGAGTACATGGTGCCGCTGCACTGGCTATGGCTCGAGCGCCTGCCGCTCAACGCCAACGGCAAACTCGACCGCAAGGCCCTGCCGGAACTGGAGATCGGCCAGTTGCACAGCCAGGACTACCTGGCACCACGCAACGAACTGGAAAACACCTTGGCCGCGATCTGGGCCGAGGTGCTGAAAGTCGACAGGGTCGGCGTGCAGGACAACTTCTTCGAACTGGGCGGCCACTCGTTGCTGGCCACGCAGATTGCTTCGCGCGTGCAGAAGACCCTGCAGCGGGATGTGCCGCTGCGGGCGATGTTCGAATGCAGCACGGTGGCGGAGTTGGCCGCGTACATCGAGGGGCTGGCGGCCAATGAGATCAGTGCGGAGAAGGTGGATCGGTTGAGTGATTTGATGGCGGAGCTGGAAGGGCTCTGATCTTCGCCGTCTGTCAGGACGCCATCGGGGCTTGCCCCCGATGGCCATAGGTATCTACACAACTCTTAAAGGCTGACACATAACTCTGTGGTGAGCGGGCTTGCCCCGCGCTGGGTTGCGAAGCAGCCCCAAAACCTTCACCTCGATTGATTCTGGCACTCTGCGGTGACCTTATTGGGGCCGCTTCGCAGCCCAGCGCGGGCGGTGCGACGATTCGACAAGCCCGCTCACTACAGAAGCCTAATTGCCATAAATTCCGTATTCACTGAAAGTTGCGTAGATACCCATGCCCCGATGGCGTCAGACCAGGCGCCGCTTACTTCGGCCCCATAATCTTCGCCAACTTCTCCGGCGACGGCGCCCCTTGCTGTTGCTGCAAGCCGCCCTTGTCATCCAGGTAGAAAATCGCCGGCGTCGCCGACAGTTCCAGCTCATCCATCAACTTCATATTGGCATCGAGCTTGGCTTCGATGTCCGCCGGAATCTTGGCCAGCGCCTGCAATTTGCTGCCCTTGCCGGCGGCTTCATGTTCTTCCAGGGCCTTTTGCGGGTCCTTGGCGGCGAACAGGGCGGCCGACTTGGCGGCGCTGTCTTCGCGGATGATGCCGACCATGATGTGGCGCAACTGCACCTTGCCGGCTTTTACCCATGGCCGCGCCTGTTCCCAGAACATGTTGCAGTACGGGCAGTTGGGGTCGCTGAACAGGTAGACGACGCGCGGGGCGTTTTTGTCGCCGTCCTGGATCCAGCTGCTTTTTTCCATTTTGGCCCAGACTTCCTTGGCCATCGGCGCGTACACCAGTTTTTCCAGGGGCGCGCTGCTCAGGTCATTGCCCTGGGCGTCGTACAGGTTGCCGGCGATCACGCTCTTGCCGTCGGCGGTCAGGTACAGCGCCATGCCGCGGTTCTGGTATTGCGCGGCGTAGCCGGTGAGGCCGCTGGGGGCGTCGAACTTGCCGAGGATTTTGGCGCCTTTGGCTTCGATCTGTTTGATCGGTGCCGGCCAGTCTTCGGCCTGGGCCAGGGTGGCCGCCAGCGTCAGCGGCAGCAGGGTCAGCAGGTGGCGGAGGCGAGGCATGTCGGTTTCCTTGTGGCGGCAGGGGCGGTGTCGAAGGGTTCCATGGCACGGGCCAGGCTGGCCTGGGACAACTCGCCCAGGTGGCTGTTGATCAGGCGCCCGTCGGCTTGGTAGAACAGCGTGGTGGGCAGGGCCATGGAGCCCACGGCCTGGCCGAGGCGGCCGCTGGCGTCGAACAACACGTTGTCGAGGGTCAGGCCTTGGGTGGCGAGGAAGGTGCTGACGCTTTGCATGCTTTCGGCCTGGTTGACGAACAGGAAGGTCACGTCGGGGCGCATGCGCTGGGCGTTTTCCAGCACCGGCATTTCGCGGCGGCACGGCGGGCACCAGGTGGCCCACAGGTTGATCACCAGCGGGCCGCCCTGGTAATCCGCCAGTTGCACCACTTCGCCATTGGCGTTGCGCAAGGTGATGTCCGGCAGGCGTGTGCCTTTTTCATACACGCTCAAGGACAGGCTGGTCATGCCCCAGAACACCAGCCCGGTGATGACCCCGGCGCTCAGGGGCTTGCGCAGCGCCGGGCGACGCCAGCCATAGAGCAGTGCACCGAGGATCAGGGCGACGATACCGGGCCAGGCGAGAAAACCGCCGTCGCGCAGGTCGACCATCTGCAGCCAGTCGTTGCTGTAGTAACTCCAGTACATCAGCACGAAGCTGACGCGGGCCGCCAGCATGCCCAGCAGGAACAGGCTGAACAGCACCGATTCCGGATTTTCACCGCCACGCTTGGCCACGCGCCAACCCACCAGGGTGGCGAGAATCAACGCGCTGATCAGCAGGATGTGATTCAGGGCGATGGCGAAGGTGCCGATGGTCAGGGTCAGCATCAGAGGGCGTCCCGGGCTTGAGTCCAGCGTTGCAGGAAAGCGGCGGCATCCACTTCGCCGGTGATGCGCTGGGCGCGGCGTTCCTCACCGTCAGGGCCGATCCACACGAAGCTGGGCGGCCCCGGCACCTGGTAGCGGCCCAGCAGTGCGCGGCTGGCGGCATTGTCGGCGGTGACGTCGAGGCGTAGCAGGCGTACATCCTTCAGCGCGTCGAGCACTGCGGGTTTGCCGAACACCTGTTTTTCCATGATCTTGCACGACACGCACCAGTCGGCGTAGTAGTCCAGCAGTACCCATTGGCCCTGGGCCTTGGCGCTGTCGAGCTGGCCTTGCAGCACGCCGGGGTCATTGATGGTCATGAAGGCTTCGTGGGCGGTGGGTGCGGCGGTGGTCCGCGAGCCACTGTAGACCTTCAACGGTTGCCACAGGTCGTCGCTGCCACCCGCCGCACCCACCAGCAGCAGGCCGCCCCACACCCCCAGGACCACGGAACCGGCGCCGAACAGCATGGCGACCCGCCCGAAATCCTGGGCCAGGCGCCAGCCGCAATAGGCCATGGACATGGCCAGCACGCCCCACAGGCCGAGCCACAGGCTTTCGTCGATCACCGGGCGAATCATCAGCACGGCGGTGGCCAGGAACAGGAAGCCGAAGATGCCCTTGAGCACATTCATCCAGGTGCCCGGCTTGGGCAGGAAACGGTTGCCCACGGTCACCAGCAACAGCAGCGGCACGCCAATGCCGATGCCCATGGCGAACAGGATCAGGCCGCCGTGCAGGGCATTGCCGCTCTGGGCGATGTACAGCAATGCACCGGCCAGGGGCGCGGTCATGCACGGCCCCACCAGCAGGCCGGACAGCGCGCCGAGCACCCCGGCGCCGACCAGGCTGCCGCCGCTCTGGTTGCGGCTGACGTTATCCAGGCGATCGCGCAAGGCCACGGGCAGTTGCAGTTCGAAGAAGCCGAACATCGGCAGGGCGAGGATCACGAACAAGGCGGCGAAGCTGCCGAGGATCCACGGGGTTTGCAACAGCGCTGCGAGGTTGGCGCCGAGCAGGGCGGCGAGTACACCGAGCGCCGCATACACCAGCGCCATGCACACCACGTAGCTGCCGGCCAGGGCAAAGCCGCGACGCGGGCTGGCGCCACTGCCCACCACCAGGCCGGCGAGGATCGGCAGCATCGGCAACGAACACGGGGCAAACGCCAGCAGCAGGCCCAGGCCGAAGAACACCAGCAGGCTCCAGCCCAGGCTGCGTTGTTGCAGGCCGCTGGCCAGGCTCTGGTCCTGGGCTTCGGCGGTGGCCGCAACGGCGGGGTTGCCGCCCAGGTCTACGCTGATCGACTGCGGCGGATAGCACAGCCCCGCATCGGCGCAGCCCTGCCAGCCGAGCTTGACCTGGCCGGTGGTACCGGCGGGAATCTTCACTTCCAGGCCCTGGCGATACACTTCCTGCTCGCCAAAGAACTCGTCGCTATGGGCTTCGCCTTGCGGCAGCACGGGCTTTTCGGCCAGGCCATCGAACTTCATGCGCTGCTTGTACAGGTAATAACCGTCGGCAATCTGCCAATACAGCTGGGTCTCGCCACTTTCAAGACGTTCGGAGGTAAAGGTGAAGGCCTTGCCCACCGGGAGGAAATCGGCTTTGGTCTCAAACGGATTGCCCGGCGCGGCCTGGGCGAACCCCGCGAATAACACCAGCAGAAAGGTAAACAGATGCCGCATGGTCAAGCCTTAGTTCGATGCAAGTGAGGCACACAATGTGTGGCGTTGATTAACCGATGATTAACCGGGCGCTATTCTAAAGTGTAGGGATTATCTGAGCTTGCATCTTTTCACGGCATAATCTGCGCTTAATCCGTTGCACTTTTAATCCCCCCATCTTTCATGAAGGGTTCAGCATGCACGTACTGGTCTGTGAAGACGACGAACTGATCGCCAGCGGCATCGTGGCCGGCCTCGGTGCCCAGGGCTTTACAGTCGAGCGCGTG
Organism: Pseudomonas marginalis; assembly: GCF_900105325.1. NCBI lineage: Bacteria > Pseudomonadati > Pseudomonadota > Gammaproteobacteria > Pseudomonadales > Pseudomonadaceae > Pseudomonas > Pseudomonas marginalis. The sequence goes on along the minus strand of NZ_FNSU01000003.1, from coordinate 2,482,226 downwards.
GCCACGGCTGCCGCTGCGCGCGCGATGCTCAAGGCGGCGACCTTCGACATCATGGTGCTCGACCTCGGCCTGCCCGACGAAGACGGCCTCAAGCTGCTGCAACAGCTGCGCAGCCAGGGCCTGGAGATTCCGGTGCTGATCCTTACCGCGCGGGACTCGGTGACCAACCGCGTCGACGGCCTGCAAGCCGGTGCCGATGACTACCTGCTCAAACCCTTCGACCTGCGCGAATTGGCCGCACGCCTGCAAACCCTGCTGCGCCGGATGGCGGGGCGCAGCGTCAACCTGATCGAGCACGGCCGGCTGACCTACGACCCGAGCAGTCGCGAAACCCTGTTGGGCGGCCAGCCGGTGGACCTGTCCCGACGTGAACAGGCGCTGTTGCAGGCGCTGTTGCACAACAAGGGCCGGGTGCTGTCCAGCGAGCAACTCAAGGACAGCGTCTACGGCTTCAACGATGAACTGGAAAGCAACGCCCTCAACGTGCATATCCATCACCTGCGGCGCAAGTTGGGCAATGGCATCGTCGAGACCGTACGCGGCCTGGGTTATCGCCTCGGCCCGGCAGATGATGGAGAGAACGCTTCGTGAAAAGCCTGCGCCTGCGCCTGACGTTCAAGCTCGGCGCCGCGTTTGTGCTGATCTGGGCCCTGGCGGCGGCCTGGATGCTTAACGACCTGCGCAACCAGATGATGTTTTCCCTCGACCAGCGCCTGGTGGCGTCGGCGCGCATGGTGGCGGGCCTGACCGAGCAGATGCCGGGCCTGGCCAGTGTCAGCGGCGGCGCGCATTTCAGTGCCGAGCAACTGAATGTGCCGGGGGGCATGGCCTGCCAGGTCAGCTCCTTGCGCGGGGAAATCCTCGCCCGCAGCCATACCACGCCGGATGAGGGCCTGGAGTCGCGCAAGAGCGGCTTTCGTGACCAAGTCATCGATGGCGTAGGATGGCGCAGTTTTACCCTGTCCCGTGGCGACCTGTTGATCACCACCGCCGACCGCCAGGTGGAGCGCGAGGCGCTGAACCTGTCGATCCTGCTCGCCGCCTCGGTGCCGGTGGGCGTGGCGATGCTCGGTTGCCTGTGCCTGTTGTGGCTGGGCATCGGCCAGAGCCTGCTGCCGCTCAACCGCATGCGTGACGCGCTGATGCGCCGCAGTGCCGATTCCCTCGAACCGTTGCAGATCCACCCATTGCCCAGCGAACTCAAGCCGCTGCTCGACACCCAGAACCAACTGCTGCAACGCATCGCCAAGACCATCGAGCGCGAACGCCGCCTCACCGGCGACGCCGCCCACGAGCTGCGCAGCCCGCTGACGGCGATCAAGACCCACCTGCAAGTGGCGCGCATGACCGAGGGCGCGGCCCGCGACCAATCCCTGGCCCACGCCGAGGAGGGCGCCGACCGCTTGCATCGCACCCTGGAGCAATTGCTGCTGTTGGCGCGGGTGGAAGGCAGCCTGTCATTCGACGATGGCTTGCAGTCCAGCGCCGAGGAAGTCGCGCGGCTGGCGATCCAGGACGCGAATGCCGGCGATAATGGGCGTATCGACCTGAACCTGGCGGACAACCTCAGCGAAACCCCGGTGGACATGCCGGTGGGCCTGGCGGTCGCGGCCCTGCGCAACCTGCTGGACAACGCCCTGCGCCATACACCCGCAGACACACGGGTGGAGCTCAGTGTGTTCACCGCCGCCGATCACGTGATCTTCCGCGTGCGCGACCACGGCAAGCAGATCTCCCCCGAAGACCTGCAATACCTCACCCAACGCTTCTGGCGCAATGGCAACAGCGAGGGCTGTGGCCTGGGCCTGGCGATCGTGCAGGCGATCGTGCAGCGCTGTTCCTGCTCGTTGACGTTCGATAGCCAGGTGGATGGCCTGCGCGTTGACCTGGGCATGCCGTTGCGACGCTGACCGCGTTTTTTCACAAGCCAAATAGTTACCGCCCGCTTGAAGTGCAAGCCTTCAGGATGGCGGTAATTTTTTTGCGCTTGAACGGGCCGAAAGACTCGGCCTGTATTGAAAAGGACGGTTCTTATGTTGGTCATCGATACCAGTTTCCCCGCCAGGGATTTCAACGAACGTCACGGCGAACCCGTGCGGCAGGTGATCCTGCATTACACCGCGGCGCCGTTCGCCTCCTCCTTGCGCACCCTGACCCGGAACGGGGTCAGCGCGCATTACCTGCTGCCAGATCCCCATGAGCCCGGCTACCGCGCCGCCGGGTATGACGAGTTGCGCGTGTTTCGCCTGGTGCACGAAAACCAGCGCGCCTGGCATGCCGGGGCGAGTCACTGGGCGGGGCGCGATAACCTCAACAGTCGGGCGATCGGCATCGAGATTGTCAACCTGGCCCGGGATGACGGGGGCGTATTCACCTTTCCAGCGTACGGCCAGGAGCAGGTGGCGGTGTTGATTGCATTGCTTCGCGACATCCTTGGGCGTTACCCGCAGATCGGGCCGGCCGACATTCTCGGGCACTCGGACGTGGCGTACTGGCGCAAGAGCGATCCGGGACCGCGCCTGCCGTGGCGCGGTTTGTTCGAGGCGGGAGTCGGGGCGTGGTTCGACGAGTCGACGCGGGCCATGTACCAGCGCCGGTTTTGTGTCGGGCTGCCGCCTGAAGTGGAGGTGGAGCGGGCATTTCAGCGCTATGGCTATAAGCCGGCGCAGAATCGCCAGGCGTTCGAGCAGCGCACCCGGGCGTTTCAGATGCACTTTCGGGCGCGGGATTATTGTGGTGTGTTGGATGCCGAGACCTGCGCGATCCTGTATGCCCTGAATGAAAAGTACCGCGGACTGTAAAGCCCGGCATATTTGGATCTTCATGCATCAGTTACCGACAACAGCCCCTAAATCCGATTGAAGCTGGTGCGTTTCCAGAACAGGAAATCCGTGCGCATGCCCTTGGGCCAGACGCCAACGGATCGGCAGTTTGGTCACCATCATCCGCGTATTGAGGGATCGAGAGATGTCAGTCGCTACCAGCCGTATCGAAGATACCCAGGTGCATGAAACGCTTTATCAGTTCGACGAAAGCCCGCTGCTGGCCCGCCAGCGCCAGCAGGAATCCAACGCCCGCAGTTACCCACGGCGCATTCCCCTGGCGCTCAAGCGCGCCAAGGGGATCTACGTGGAAGACGTGGAGGGCCGCAGTTTCATCGATTGCCTGGCCGGCGCCGGCACCCTGGCGTTGGGGCACAACCACCCGGTGGTGATCCAGGCCATCCAGCAAGTGCTGAGCGACGAACTGCCGTTGCACACCCTGGACCTGACCACTCCGGTCAAGGACCAGTTTGTGCAGGACCTGTTCGGCCTGCTGCCGGCGGAGCTGGCGCGGGAAGCCAAGATCCAGTTCTGCGGCCCCACCGGTACCGATGCCGTGGAAGCAGCATTGAAATTGGTGCGTACTGCCACGGGGCGCAGCACGGTGCTGTCGTTCCAGGGCGGTTATCACGGCATGAGCCAGGGCGCGTTGAGCCTGATGGGCAGCCTGGGGCCGAAAAAACCCTTGGGTGCCTTGCTCGGCAATGGCGTGCAGTTTTTGCCATTCCCTTACGACTACCGTTGCCCGTTCGGTCTCGGCGGCGCAGAAGGCGTGCGGGTCAACCTGCATTACCTGGAAAACCTGCTCAACGACCCGGAAGCCGGGGTGTTGCTGCCGGCGGCGGTGATTGTCGAGGTGGTGCAGGGCGAGGGCGGGGTGATCCCGGCCGATCTCGACTGGCTGCGCGGCCTGCGGCGCATCACCGCGCAGGCCGGCGTGGCGTTGATCGTCGATGAGATCCAGAGCGGTTTCGGCCGTACCGGCAAGATGTTTGCCTTCGAACACGCCGGCATCATTCCGGATGTGGTGGTGATGTCCAAGGCCATCGGCGGCAGCCTGCCGTTGGCGGTGGTGGTGTATCGCGACTGGCTCGACACCTGGCTGCCGGGCGCCCATGCCGGGACATTCCGTGGCAATCAGATGGCCATGGCGGCCGGTTCGGCGGTGATGCGCTACCTCAAGGAGCACGACCTGGCCGGCCATGCGACCGTCATGGGCGAGCGCCTGGGCGAACACCTGCGCATCCTGCAGCGTGACTACCCGCACCTGGGGGATATTCGCGGGCGCGGGCTGATGCTCGGTGTGGAACTGGTGGACCCGGACGGCGCCCTGGATATCCAGGGCCACCCGCCGGTGCATCGCCAGCTGGCACCGCTGGTACAGCGTGAATGCCTCAAGCGCGGCCTGATCCTCGAGCTGGGCGGCCGGCATGGCAGCGTGGTGCGCTTCCTGCCGCCACTGGTGATCACCGCCGCCGAGATCGACCGCGTGGCCGAGATCTTCGGGCGCGCCCTGGCGGCAGCCGTCGCCAGCCTCTAATTTTTTGGCGTGTTGGTACGTTTCTACAGATATCAGCGCTGCGCATGGTGCGCAGCCAGCCTTTGAGCGATGGAGAACAGCAATGACCTCAGTATTTGACCGCGACGACATCCTGTTTCAGGTAGTGGTCAACCATGAAGAACAGTATTCCATCTGGCCCGACTACAAGGCCGTGCCGGAAGGCTGGCGCACCGTGGGCAAGAGCGGCCTGAAGAAAGAGTGCCTGGCCTACATCGAAGAAACCTGGACCGATATGCGTCCGTTGAGCCTGCGCCAGAAGATGGACGGCGCAACGCTGGCCTGACGCAAAACCTGCAGTAGGCCGGCTTGTCGTGGTGGGCGGGCCTGTTGTGGCGAGCGGGCTTTTTGTGGCAAGCGGGCTTGTTGTGGTGAGCGGGCTTGCCCCGCGCTGGGCTGCGAAGCAGCCCCAAAACCAGCCGCTGAGTTATGTCTGATACACCGAGTGCTTCTTGAGTGGGGCTGCTTCGCAGCCCAGCGCGGGGCAAGCCCGCTCACCACAATAAGCTCACCACAAACCACAATAAGCTCATCACATTCGCCATGACCTTACGCGTTCTTGTCCTTCTCCAACCCCGCCGCAGCCCCCGTCACCACTTGCACACTCAAGCGCGGCGTGGCCAGGTCCAGACCGGCGTCATCCAGATGCCGCTTCAGTGACAGGTTGAACGCCCGCGACACTTCCCACTGCTTGATCGGCGCCGTCTTGAACCGCGCGCGCAGGATCGCACTGCCCGACTCGAAGCTTTCCACCCCCTGGATCTCCAGCGGCGACCAGATATTGCGGCGTTGCAGCGGATCGTTACGCATTTTCTGGCCGACATCGCGCATCAGCTTGATCGCATCGTCGATTTCCATGTTGTAGGGGATCGCCACCCGGAAGATTGCATAGCCGAACTCCCGCGAGTAGTTCTTGATGCTCTTGATCTCGCTGAACGGGATGGTGTGCACGATGCCGTCAATGTCGCGCAGGCGCACGGTACGGATGGTCAGGCCTTCGACGGTGCCGAGGTGGCCGCCGACGTCCACGTAGTCATCGATGGCCAGGGAGTCTTCGATGATGATGAACAGGCCGGTGATCAAGTCGGCCACCAGTGACTGCGCACCAAAACCGATGGCCAGGCCGATCACACCGGCACCGGCCAGCAGTGGCGTGACGTTCATGCCCATGTTCGCCAGGGCGACGATGGCGGCGATGATGAAGATGGTCACGAACAGCACGTTGCGGATCAGCGGCATCATGGTCTGCGCGCGGGCATTGGCCAGGCCTTTGCGCGAGCGGGTGAGGGCGTGATGGATGGCGGTGTCGCTGAGGATCCAGATCAACCAGGCAAATAGCAGCGTGCCGCCCAGGCCGAACAGCTTGACGCTGATTTCATGGCCGTCGCCTTCGGTAAAGCGGATCAGCGACAGGCCCCACACCCGCAGTCCCAGTTCGATAAACACCAGCCACACCACCAGGTGGGCGAGGGTGTAGACGAAGCTTTTCAGGCGTTCGGAGTACAGCGCATGGCGCTTGTGCCCACGCTGCGGCTTGAGCGCATGGCGCCGCACCAGGCCGTTGATCACCATGCACAACACCAGCAACACCGTGCACAACAGCGACTGGCGCAGGGCGGTGCTGGTGTCGCCGGCGGAGACGAACGTGGCGAACAGCGAGATGCCCACCAACAGCAAGGCGGGGATGTACCAGAAGGTGCCGATGATCTCGATGGTGTCGCTGAGGGCCCGGCGGGTCAGGCGGCGCGACAGGGGCTGGTTGCGGATCAGGTGGGCGATCGGCCGCCGGAAACGCAGGATGAACACGCCGGTGGACAGCGCGGCCATCACATTGGCGACCGTGGCCGCCGTGTGGGCCAGGTGTTGGCCGAGCGCAGCCACCAGCCGCGGGTCGCTCAAGGCTTCACCAAAGGCGGCAAAGCTGCCGATCCACCACAACGGGCGGAACGCCTGGTGGCGCAGGATATACAGCGCGCGGTGGCGGTGCGGGCCGTCGAGCAGGGAGAAGGCAATCACACAGATCGCCGAGAAACAGGTACCGACCACCAGCGCATAAGCCAGCACCATTGCCAGGGATTTGCCCAGGGACGAGGGCAGGGCGTAGCTCAGGTACACGGTGATCACCAGTGCGATCAGCCAGGGCCCCAATTTGCGCAGGGCGAAGCGCAGCATGTCCCAGGTACGCGGGTGTTGCGGCAACTCCTCGGGCAGGCCGAAGCGCTCGCGTACCCGGTGGCTCAGCCAGATCAACGCGGCTGCCAGCAGGCTCCATACCGCGAGAATCACTGCAAAGCCGAAAATGATCGGCAGCCATTCGCTGGCCGGCAGCATCAGTGCGCTGAGTTCGTCCTTGGCCAGGTCGATTTCATTCGACCAGCGCCCCAGCGGGCTGTCGGCGCCGGAGAACTGCTGCTCCAGGCCCGACAGCGTACTGCCGATCAGCCCGAGCACGCCTTGCTCGGCGGCTGGCTGGGCCTTCTGGGTAGCGGCGCGCAGCTTCTTCAAGTCGCTCAGCAACTGGGTGCGTTGCTGGTCGTTTTCCAGGGTCTTGATCACCTCGTCCAACGACTGCCCCAACGGCACGTCGGCCTGGGGTTGGGTCTTGGTGGTGCCGAGCAGCCCGGGCAGGCCCACCGCTTGGGCAGACGAGAGCGGCAGCAGCGTGAGCAGGGCGATCAGGAAACAGCAGGGCAGCGCAAACAGACGGGAAAGCACGAGGCGGTCAACCTTGGAAACGACGGGTTGAGCGAGTGTACGAGTGCAAGCGTCATTCGGCCAGTTTGGCGAGGATCTTGTACACCACGGTGCCCAGGATCAGCAGCATGCCGACCCACATGCCGAATACGCCGAGGGGCTTGTCGCGGAAGTTGAAGCCAACGGCGAGCATGATCATGCCGATCAGGATAGGGATAAGCATGGCGTGGAAAGAGGACATGGAGATCATGGGGCGACGGCCTTGTCGGAGTGGGAATACTGACAAGTCTAGGTCGGATTGCAGGAAATGCAGGTGATGCAGATCAGGTGGACGTAAACCAAATGTGGGGGGCAAGTGCGAATCGTCGCACCGCCCCTCCCACATGTTGACGACATCCATTCCTGGTCTTAGGGCAGGTCGTGGCTGGCGTAGAACGCGCCCAACACCTTCACCAGATGCGCCAGGTCATGGCTGCCGCACAGTTCACGAATGGAGTGCATGGCAAACGTCGGCAAACCGATATCCACCGTACGCACACCCAGGTGGCTGGCAGTGATCGGGCCGATGGTCGAGCCGCAGCCCATGTCGCTGCGCACCACAAAGCTCTGCACCGGCACTTCCTGGGCCATGCACAGGTGACGGAAGAACCCGGCGGTTTCGCTGTTGGTGGCGTAGCGCTGGTTGCTGTTGACCTTGATCACCGGGCCGGCATTGAGCTTGGGGCCGTGGTTGGCGTCGTGCTTGTCGGCGTAGTTCGGGTGTACGCCGTGGGCATTGTCGGCCGACACCAGCAGGGATTTCTGAATGGTGCGTACGAATTCATCACCTTCAGGCAACAGGCGACGCAGGGTCTGTTCCAGCATCGGGCCGTCGGCACCGCAGGCCGAGCAGGAACCGACTTCCTCGTGGTCGTTGCACACCAGCACGCAGGTTTCGTCGCTCTCGCTGGTGAGCAAGGCTTGCAGGCCGGCGTAGCACGACAGCAGGTTGTCGAGGCGCGCGCCGGCGATGAAGTCGCCATTGAGGCCGATGACGGCGGCGCTCTGGGTGTCATAGAAGCTCAACTCGTAGTCGAGCACCACATCGGCGTTCAGCCCATGCTCCCGTGCCAACTGCTCGGTGAGCACGGCACGGAAGTCCACGCGTTCATCACCGGCAAATTGCGCGAGGATCGGCGGCAATTCGGTCTGGGCATTGATCGCCCAGCCCTGGTTGGCTTCACGGTTCAGGTGAATGGCCAGGTTGGGGATGATGGCGATGGGCAGCTTAAAGTCGATCAGCTGGCTTTCGACCTTGCCGTCACGGCGGAAGGTGACGCGGCCGGCCAGGGACAGGTCGCGGTCGAACCACGGCGCCAGCAGCGCGCCGCCGTAGACTTCCACGCCGAGTTGCCAGAAGCCCTGGCGTTGCAGCTCAGGCTGGGGCTTGACCCGCAGGCACGGGCTGTCGGTATGGGCGCCGACCAGGCGAATCCCGCCTTGCAACGGCGAATGGCGGCCGAGCTTGAAGGCGATGATCGAGGAATCGTTGCGGGTCACGTAGTAGCGACCGTTGGCTTCGGTGGCCCAGGTCTCGCGCTCGTCGAGGCGCTGGAAACCGGCCGCTTCCAGGCGCTGGGCCAGGGCGGCGGTGGCATGAAAAGGAGTAGGGGAGGCCTTGAGGAAGTCGATCAGGCCTTGATTCAACGCTTCGCGCATAAATAGCTCCAGACAGCAATGCGCGGAGTTTACCGTTCGAGGGCGAGAAGTGCACAGAACAAATGTGGGAGGGGGCAAGTCGCACCGCCCGTCCCACATGTACTGTATTTACAGCTTTAGAAGGGAGCCGGGCACTCAAAGCGCAAGCGCTCGCCGCTTTGCGGGTGAGTGAAGCTCAGCATGCTCGCATGCAGGCACAGGCGCGGCCACGCAGCCAGGGCCTGTTCATGGGCATACAGACCGTCACCGAGCAACGGATGCCCGATGGACAGCATATGCACGCGCAACTGGTGCGACCTTCCGGTAATCGGCGTCAGCTCGACGCGGCACCAGTCGCCACACCGTTCCAGCACTTTCCAGAAGGTCAGCGCGTGCTTGCCGAACTCGTGGTCCACCACATGGCGGGGTTTGGTCGGCGGGTCATAGCGCAAGGGCAGGTCGATGCTGCCGCTGTCCAGTTCCGGCTGGCCCCAGGCCAAAGCGGTGTAGGCCTTTTCGGTTTCGCGGTCGTGAAACTGGCGGGACAGTTCGCGATGGGTATCGGCGTCCCGGGCCAGCAGGATGATCCCCGAGGTTTCCCAGTCCAGGCGATGGACGATGCGGGCTTCGGGGTAGCCGTTTTCCTGCAGGCGGGTGATCAGGCAGTCCTTGTTGTCATCGGCGCGGCCAGGCACCGAGAGCAACAGGGTCGGCTTGTTCACCACCAGGACAGCGTCGTCCTGATGCAGGATATGAATAGTGGACAGCGGCATTAAACAGCCTCGTAACAAACGCCAACGGCGGCTCGACCACCCGGTTCCCGCAAAGGGATCAAGGTGACCGAGCCGCCGTGGCGGCCGCCTGTTCGATCAACGATCAGGCAGGGTGATATTGAGTTCCAGAATCGAGCAGCTGCCGTCATTTTCCAGGGCGACATGCACGTCATCGTTGCCGATATTGACGTACTTGCGGATCACCTCCACCAGTTCCTTCTGCAAGGCCGGCAGGTAATCCGGGGTACTGCGTTGGCCGCGTTCGTGCGCCACGATGATCTGTAGACGCTCTTTCGCGACCGACGCGGTGCTTGGCTTTTTGTTGGCGCGAAAGAAGTCGAGAAATTTCATTGTTTAGTTGCCTCCAAAGATACGCTCGAAGAATCCCTTCTTCTTAACATCGAGGAAGCGATGTTCCACGGTCTTGCCCAGCAAGCGATCAACCGCATCGCTGTACGCCTGGCCGGCGTCGCTCTGGTCGTCGAGAATCACCGGGACGCCCTGGTTGGACGCCTTCAGCACGGCCTGGGATTCCGGGATCACGCCCAGCAGGGTCACGGCGAGGATGTCCTTGACGTCTTCAACACCGAGCATTTCGCCGTTACTGACGCGCTCAGGGTTGTAGCGGGTGAGCAGCAGGTGTTCCTTGATCGGGTCCTGGCCTTCCTCGGCGCGCTTGGACTTGCTGGCCAACAGGCCCAGCATGCGGTCCGAGTCACGTACCGAAGACACTTCCGGGTTGGTCACCACGATGGCTTCATCGGCGAAGTACATCGCCAGGTGAGCACCGGTTTCGATACCGGCCGGGGAATCGCATACCACGAATTCGAAGGTTTCCTTCAGCTCGGCGAGAACCTTGCCTACGCCTTCCTTGGTCAGCGCATCTTTGTCGCGGGTCTGGCTGGCGGCCAGTACGTACAGGTTCTCAAGGCGCTTGTCCTTGATCAGGGCCTGTTGCAGGTCGGCTTCACCGTTGACCACGTTGACGAAGTCGTACACCACGCGGCGTTCGCAGCCCATGATCAGGTCGAGGTTACGCAAACCGACGTCGAAGTCGACGATGACTGTCTTGTGGCCGCGCAGAGCGAGGCCGGTACCGATAGCGGCGCTGGTGGTGGTCTTACCCACACCACCCTTGCCGGATGTAACCACGAGAATCTTGGCCAAGGTGTTTCACCCCTAAGGAAAAAGGACTTTTCAGCCCCTGAAAAACATCTCTTGGAACTCGCCGCAGGCGGACAGCCTTTGTAGGAAAAAGACGGGTTTTCGCAGGAAAAACGCCAACCTTCAAATGTTCCTACGCAAGTAATGCCAATTTCGCTGTGCTATCAGAGTCTAGAGATGCTTGGAAAATGCGGCAGTATCCGTTAAAGACGGATGATGTTCAACACATCGCCCGACAGGCTGACCTGCACCGCGGCTCCCCACAGTGGATCGCGGCGCAAATCTTCCGAAACCTTGTACTGGCCCGCGATGGACACCAGCTCAGCGGTCAATTGCTGGCAAAAAATGCGCGCCTTGGTATCACCCTTGATGCCGGCGAGGGCACGTCCGCGCATCGGGCCGTATACATGGATATTGCCATCGGCGAGAAGTTCCGCGCCGGGACTGACCGAAGAGATCACCACCAGGTCGCCGCCCTGGGCGTAAATCTGCTGTCCGCCGCGTACGGGCGTGGTGATTATCTTTGTAGGCTTGATCGTCGGTTCCGCTGGTTTTTCCGGTTTTTTCTGCACTTCGCCGACCAAAGGTTCCAGTGGACGCTCACGCGCGCCGGAGGGTGGCAGTACTGGCAGTTCAATGGCGATGGCTGCGGCAATGTCTTCGATGCGGCTGGCACGAATCGCCAGGGTTCGCAGGCCATGGGAGCGGCACACGCGCATCAGGCCGGGCAGGTCGATGCTGCCCTGGCCGGCCGGCAGTTTGTCCAGGGCCAGTACCAGCGGGGCGTTGTTGAAGAAGTTCGGCGCCAGGGCAACCTTGGCGGCGAGCTGGCGGTCCAGGGCGTCGAGGTCGTTGCGGGCCAGTTCCAGCACGGTGATGGCGAGCATGCTGCCTTTCAGCTGGAACACGGGATCTTGGTCTAGCGGTTCGGTTTGGCTCATGGTCGGCAAAAAGCGGCTTGTCACGAAAAGTGTCGAGACTTATAACGAGAACACTCACTGGCCGCAAGCCGAGTCGAACCGTTGTAGAATGCGCGGCCCTGTCTTTCCCGGAATCTGTAATGGATCGCCCGCGTTTTCGAGCTGTATTTTTTCACCCGCGCTTTTGGCTGTTATGGCTGGGACTCGGCCTGCTCTGGCTGGTGACCCAACTGCCGTACCGTGCGCTGCTGACCATTGGTCGCCTGCTGGGTGCAGGCATGTACCGTGTGGCCGGCGAACGTCGCCGCATCGCCGCACGCAACCTGGAACTGTGCTTCCCGGAAAAAACCGCCGCAGAGCGCAAGAAGCTGCTCAAGGAAAACTTTGCCTCCACCGGCATTGCCTTCTTTGAAATGGCCATGAGCTGGTGGTGGTCGCGCCAGCGCCTGGCGCGCCTGGCCCATGTCGAAGGCCTGGAACACCTCAAGCAGGCCCAACTGGATGGCAAGGGCGTGATCCTCATGGCCCTGCACTTCACCACCCTGGAAATCGGTGCGGCCCTGCTGGGGCAGAAGCACACCATCGACGGCATGTACCGCGAGCACGGCAACCCGCTGTTCGACTATATCCAGCGACGTGGCCGCGAGCGGCATAACCTCGACTCCCTGGCGGTCGAGCGCGAAGACGTGCGCGGCATGCTCAAGCTGCTGCGTGCCGGTCGCGCCATCTGGTATGCACCGGACCAGGACTACGGCGCCAAGCAAAGTCTCTTCGTGCCGCTGTTCGGCATCCAGGCCGCCACCGTGCCTGCCACCAGCAAGTTCGCCAAGCTGGGCAAGGCGCTGGTGGTGCCGTTCACCCAGGAGCGCCTGGCGGATGGCAGCGGTTACCGCCTGGTCATCCACCCGCCGTTGACCGACTTCCCCGGCGAAAGCGATGAAGTCGACTGCCTGCGCATCAACCAGTGGGTCGAAGCCTCGGTGCGTGAATGTCCCGAGCAATACCTGTGGACCCATCGCCGCTTCAAGAGCCGGCCACCGGGCGAACCCAAGCTGTACGAAAAACGTCGTCGCTAAGACCGACTTTCCCCCCACGTGGAGTGATGCAATGCGCGCAGCTGAACCGGTTACAGGCTTGATTCTTTCCGGCGGCGGGGCGCGAGCGGCGTATCAGGTGGGGGTATTGGCGGCGATTGCCGAGCTGTTGCCGCCGGGGGCGCCCAATCCGTTTCCGGTGATCGTCGGCACGTCGGCCGGTGCGATCAATGCGGTGAGCCTGGCCAGCGGTGCGATGGACTTCACGGCGGCCATCCAGCGCCTGACCGCGTTCTGGCAGGGGTTTCGCAGCCACCTGGTATTGCGCAGCGATTGGCCGGGGGTGGTGCGCCAGGCGAGTCGCTTCTTTACCCACAGCTTGCTGGGCCTGGGCCGGCAGTTACCGGTGGCGCTGCTCAACAGCTCGCCGCTGCGGGACTTGTTGCAGGACAAACTGCATTTGGCAGGTATCGACGAGGCCATCCGCCAACAGCACCTGCATGCGGTCGCCGTCACGGCCTTCGGCTATGAATCCGGGCAGGCGGTGACCTTCTATCAGGGCGGCGGCACCATCGACGCCTGGTTGCGCCATCGGCGTATCGGTGTGCCGACGCAACTCACGGTTGAACACCTGCTGGCCAGTTCGGCGATCCCCTTGCTGTTTGCCCCGGTGAAGCTCGACCAGGAATACTTCGGCGACGGCGCGGTGCGCCAGTCGGCGCCCATCAGCCCGGCGCTGCACCTGGGGGCGACCCGGGTGCTGGTGGTGGGTGTCAGCGGTAATCCGCGGGGCAATGAACCGATGGCGCAACGCACCTATACCGGCCAGGAGCCGACGTTGGCCCAGATCGGCGGGCATATGCTCAACAGCACATTCATCGACAGCCTGGAAAGCGATATCGAACTGCTGGAGCGTCTGAACCAGTTCAGCCATCACCAGCCAGCCGACAGTGCGGCCCGTGGCCTGGCGCCGGTGGAAGTACTGGTGATTGCGCCAAGCCAGCCGATCGACGAAATCGCCGCAAGGCATCGGCAGGAATTGCCGGCGGCATTGCGTCTGTTCCTGCGTGGGCCGGGGGCGACCAAGACGAGCGGGGCAGGGGTGCTGAGTTACTTGCTGTTCGAGGCGGGGTATTGCAGCGAGTTGATTGAGTTGGGCAGGAAGGATGCGCTGGCCAAGCGTGAAGAGATCATGCGGTTCCTGGGCTTGGCATGAACCCTTGTAGGAGCGAGCTTGCTCGCGAAGAACCCATAGGCACCGCTTTTGTTCTGAATAAACGCGGTGATCTCTGGTTTTTCGCGAGCAAGCTCGCTCCTACAGGGGGTCAGAAGTGGTACTTGACCAGGAAGCTCGCCGTGTCCTGGGTCGTCTTGAACGCGCCGGAATCCTCGATCCCGTACTTGTTCTTCCAGTAGTCGTATTCAAAGCCCACGTACAACTGCTTGTCGCCCCAATGCAGTGCCTTGCCCAAGTCGTATTTGACCTGCGGGTTGAAGTGCAGGTTGGCGTGGTAAGTGCCACGGGCGTTCTTGTCGTTGTCCACCACCCAATCCATAAAGCCGTCGATCAGGATGTCGGAGTTGCCCACCGGCAGGGTGTACGACCATACCGGGGTGATCTGCCATACACCGTCGCCTGGGCGATTGCCTTCGGTCTGGCGCTGGTAGAAGTTCAGCTGGAAGTAGTCGAAGCCCGGGATGTTCAGGTCGAAGCCAGGGCCGAGCAGGTACGACTCGTTGTCGCCTTCGCCGAACTCATACGTGAAGGCCAGCAACACATCCTTGATCGGGCCGAAGGACAGGTCCTGGTCGAAAATCTTACCGAACGACAGTCGCGGGCTGATCTCACCGTAGTACGTGCTTGGGCCGACGTTGCCGTCTTCCTTGCCGTTGTAAAAGATGCGGTCGACGAAGACGAAGTTGTCGCCGTACTTCCAGGCATCGGCATGTTCGAACGTGACGGTTTGCTGGATCTGTGGGTTGACGGTAAAGCTCTTGCCCCACAGATACGTCAGGCTGTTGTTCTGCCACTGCAACAAGTCACCGGCCACGGCCTGGCCGCCGGCCAGCAGGGATCCCGCCAGCATCAGGCCTTTGAACAGAGGTTTCATTCGGTTGCTCCCGAGTTAAAGTTTTATGGTTTTTCTTCTACACAAGCGCTCTGGTGCGGCGCCTTTGGTGGTTACAAAAGTGGTCTGAATGGTCAGCTTTATTGCTACAGCAAGACCCGCGCCAAGGCGGCAAAAAACCGTCGATTCAAGCGGGCGCGGAGAATACTGGCTCCCACGTCAGGGCTCAAGTGCGCCGTTACAGCGCGCACAGGGCGACAATGGGGCATGTGTCAGGTGTGGGCGGGGTCGACTACGGGGCGTTCGGCCCCGCCGAGAATGTTGAACAGGATATTCAGCGACAGTGCGCTGAGGGTCGCCATGGCGATGCCGCTGTGGGTGATCGGGCTCATCCACACGGGCAACTGTGCGAAGAACTCCGGGCGCACCACGGGGATCAGGCCCATGCCGATGCTCACCGCCACCAGCAACTGGTTGCGACGGTCGGCGATATCGGCCTCCTGGAGGATCTTGATGCCGGTGGCCGCCACCATGCCGAACATGGCGATCGCCGCCCCGCCGAGCACCGCCGGGGGAATCGACGCCACCAGGTACGCGGCCTTGGGCAACAGGCTGAGCACAATCAGGAAGGCACCGGCCATCATTGTCACCGAACGGCAACGCACGCCGGTCATCTGCACCAGGCCGATGTTCTGCGCGAAGGAGGAGTGAGTGAAGGTGTTGAAGAAACCGGCAAAGAACGACGCACCGGCATCACACAGCAAGCCACGGCGCAGCATTTTCGGTGTGACGTCCTGGCCGGTTATCTTGCCCAGCGCGAGAAACATTCCGGTGGATTCGACAAAGATGATCACCACCACCAGGCACATCGACAGGATCGGCGCCAGCTCGAACCTGGGCATGCCGAAGTGCAGCGGCGTCACCACTTGCACCCACGGCGCCCGGGCCAGGCCGCTGAGGTCGACCATGCCGATGGCCCCGCACAAGGCGTAACCCAGGCCCATGCCGATCAGCACCGAGATATTCACCCAGAAGCCGCGCATGAAACGGTTGATCAGCAGGATGGTGGTCAGTACCAGGGCGGCAATTGCCAGGTAAATCGGTGAGCCGAAGGTGGCGGCTGCGCTGCCGCCGCCGGCCCAGTTCACGGCCACGGGGAATAGCGACAGGCCGATGGCGGTGATCACGGTGCCGGTCACCAGCGGCGGAAAAAAGCGCACGATCCTGGACATGAACGGTGCGATCAGCATGCCGAAGAACCCGGCGGCGATGGTGGCGCCGAAGATTCCCTGCAGGCCGATACCGGGCATGCCGGCCATGGCGACCATGCTGCCGACAGCGGCGAAACTGGCGCCCATCATCACCGGCATACGGATGCCCACCGGGCCGATGCCGAATGACTGCACCAGGGTGGCGATGCCGGCTACCAGCAGGTCGGCGTTGATCAGAAAGGCGATTTCTTCACGGCTCAGGCCGGCGGCCTGGCCAATGATCAGGGGGACGGCGACGGCGCCGCCGTACATCAGCAAGACGTGTTGCAGGCCTACCAGAATCAGTTGCAAGAGGGGCAGCCGCACCATGGCGGGCGCGGCAGGAATCTGCGGTTCGACTAACTCGGTCATGCAACACCTCGGATCTTTTTTATTTTTGTGTTGTGTGGAACGCAATCTTCAAAACACTGCAGGTCCAAATGTGGGAGGGGGCAAGCCCCTCCCACATTGGAACTATGTGAATCTGTTAGTTGGTACGCGCCCCCTGATTGATCCATGTGCCAATCAAATCCCGCTCCTGCTGGGTCATCTGGGTGATGTTGCCCAACGGCATGATCTGGCTCGCCACCGCCTGCGCCTGGATGCGCGCCGCCTGTTGCTGGATCTGCGCCGGGGTATCGAACATCACCCCGGCCGGTGCGGTGCTGAACAGCGGGCTGGTGGGTTTGGCCGAATGGCACACGGCGCAACGCTCCTGTATCACCCCGTGGACCTTGTCGAAATCAACCGTCGCCTGGGCAGGCGCAGGTGCAGCCGCGGGTTCGGTCGCCGCAGGCGCGGCGGGTTTCAAGCCACCGCCCAATGCGGTTTCCGGCAACGGTTGGTACTCGATGGCCGCAGGTGCCTTGGCGACTTCCGCCACCGGCTTGGGCCCGGTCACATACGCCAGGCAAATCATCGCCAGTGCGCCCACCGGCAGGGTCCACGCATACTTCTGGCTGTTATGCCGCGTGTTGAAGTAGTGCCGCACCAACACCGCCGCCACCGCGATCCCCGCCAGGATCAGCCAGTTGTATTGGCTGCCGTAGGTGCTCGGGAAGTGGTTGCTGATCATGATGAACAGCACCGGCAGGGTGAAGTAGTTGTTGTGCCGTGAGCGCAGCAGACCCTTGGCCGGCAGGGCCGGATCGGGCGTGCGGTGCTCGGCGATCGCCGCCACCAGCGCGCGCTGCGCCGGCATGATGATGCGGAACACGTTACCGACCATGATGGTGCCGATCACCGCGCCCACGTGCAGATACGCACCCCGGCCGCTGAACACTTTGCTGAAGCCGTACGCGGCGGCAATCAACAGCACGAACAGGATCAAGCCGAGCAGGGCAGGGCGTTTGCCCAGGGCCGAGTCGCAGAGGAAGGAGTAGATGAACCAGCCGGCGAACAGTGAGCCGATGCCCAGCAAGACGCCTTCGCTGCCACTGAGGCTGCTGCCGGGGGCGAGCAGGTACAGCGTCGGGTTGAGGTAGAACACCACGCACAGCAGCGCGACGCCTGACATCCAGGTGAAATAGGCTTCCCATTTGAACCAGTGCAGGTTGTCCGGCATGGTCGGCGGGGCCAGTTTGTATTTTTCCAGGTGGTAGATACCGCCACCGTGGATCGCCCACAAGTCACCGGACAGGCCGTCCTTGGGGTTGACGCGGTTGAGGTTGTTTTCCAGCCAGACGAAGTAGAACGAAGCGCCGATCCAGGCGACGCCAGTGATCATATGAACCCAGCGCACGCTGAGGTTCAGCCATTCCAACAGATGTGCTTCCACAGTCTTTACCTCTCGCCTGTCACCCTTGTTGTCGGGTGATCCGGCCTTCTCTTATTGGTGGGGGGCGAGGATCAACCGCTCATCCTCTTTGAAAAAATGCTCATCGCAGTTATTGCCTGTGCCACTGCGATCAACCACCAGGAAGTCATCCCGCTTTTCGATCGTCAGCACCGGGTGGTGCCAGACGCCGCGATGGTAATTGATGCCCTGCCTGCCGTTGGTGACGAAGGCGCGGACCAAGCCTGATACAGGTGCATCGCCAAGTGGCGCGACCACGATCAGAAAGGGGTTGCCGAGCAGCGGAATGAAGGCCTGGCTGCCCAGCGGGTGTCTCTCCAGCATGCACACGGTCAGCGGCATATCCAGCGCGTCGGCGCGGAAGATGCTGATGATCGCGTTGTCTTCAGGCTGTGCGGTTTCTACCGTTGCCAGCTTGTGAAAGCGCATGGTCGACCCGTTGTTGATCATGAAGTGATCGCTGCCGTCGGTTTCGATAACGTCTCCGAAAGGGGCGAAGGCTTCTTTGGTCAGGGGTTCGATCATCAGTGTGCGCATGGCTGTCTTCTTTTCCGAATACTGTGTTGTTTGATCTGCTTGTTTTTGTAGTGAGCGGGCTTGCCCCGCGCTGGGCTGCGTAGCAGCCCCAAAAGACAGGGCCGCTTCGCGCCCCAGCGCGGGGCAAGCCCGCTCACCACAGGGTTCACCGCTTACTTGGCTACTTTGCCCAAAACCCGCAGGCGGCTCACACCGCCATCCGGGAACACGTTCAGGCGGATGTGGGTGATCGGGCCCAGTGCCTTGATCTGCTCGGCGAAGGTGTGTTCGGCGTGCATTTCCAGTTTCTGCGCCGGCAGCAGCTCGCGCCAGAACAGCGACTGGGTTTCGATCTGGCTGTCGGTGCCGCCCTTCACGAAGGCGCCCTGGATCGAGCAGGTGTCCGGGTAGTTGCCCTTGAAGTGCAGGGTGTCGACGATGATTTTCTCGATTTCGCCGGGGTGGCCCAGGGCGACGATCACCCAGTCATTGCCTGGCGTGCGACGGCGGGCGGTTTCCCAGCCATCGCCCATGTTGACGCCACGGCCTGGGTTGAGGATGTTGCTCATGCGGCCGAAGTGCTCGTCGGAACACGCCAGTGCGCGACCGCCGTTCAAGGCTGCGGCGAGGTCGATCTGTTCGTTGTCGCCCACTGCCGACCAGTCGCGGAACGGCACGCCGTACACACGCAGACGGGCCACGCCGCCATCCGGGTAGATGTTGAAACGCAGGTGGCTGAACGCCTGGTCGTTGCTGATCTCGTGGTAGTGGTGGCTGTTGCCTTGCAACTCGACGGCCGACAGGACTTCTACCCACTGGGTGTTGTCGTCAGGCTCGCCCGAGGCCAGGAAGCAGGCTTCCAGGGACGCCGACGGCGGGTAGTTGCCGGTGAAGAATGAGGTGTCGATGTCCACGCCCTTGATCGAACCCGGTACGCCCAGGCGGATCACGGCGCTGTCGTAGCCTTCGAAGCGCTTGCGGCGTGACTCCCAGCCGTCCATCCACTTGCCGTTGTCATCGAAAACGCCCTCCTTCCACACGGCCGGGGTCGGCTGGAACAGGCGGTTGGCGTCGGCGAACCAGTCATCCGTCACGGAGATGATCTTGGTGCCCAGGCGGGCGTCGGCCAGGTTGACGAACTTCTCGAAAGGTACGGGTTGCGCTTTCATTCTTCTTGTCTGCCTTAAATAGAGTGGCTGGGGATGGTGGTTTAGAGGGTCAGTAAACGGAACAACGCGATCTTGTTGATCTCGTCCAACGCGCACTTGAACTCGGCATCCACCGAGTTGTGAATGCGCGTTTCGAACGCGGCGAGAATCTGGTGCCGGTTGCTGCCTTTTACCGCCATGATGAAGGGAAACTTGAACTTGGCCTTGTAGGCATCGTTCAGCTCGGTGAAGCGTGAGAACTCTTCGGCCGTGCATTGGTGAATCCCCGCGCCAGCTTGCTCATCGGTGCTGGCTTGGGTGAGTTGGCCCTGGACGGCCGCTTTGCCGGCCAGGTCCGGGTGAGCGTTGATCAGGACCAGTTGGCTTTGATGATCAGCACTCAACAGGATGTCGCTCATGCGCTGGTGCAGGGTTTCGATCTGGTCGATCGAGGCGTCCTGGCCCAGGTCGAAGGCCTTTTCGGCCACCCATGGCGAGTGTTCGTAGATGTCGGCGAAGGCGTGGACGAAAGCGTCACGGCTCAAGGTCGAGGGTTTCAGCGTCTGGAAGGTGCTCATTTGGCCGCTCCCGGGAACGGGTGGGTGGCGTGCCAGTGGCGGGCAATGTCGACGCGGCGGGTGAACCAGACCTGTTCGTGACCCTTGGCGTATTCGATAAAGCGCTTCAGCGCGGCCAGGCGCGCCGGACGGCCGATCAGGCGGCAGTGCAGGCCGATGGACAACATTTTCGGTGCCTCGCTGCCTTCGGCATACAGCACGTCGAAAGCGTCCTTGAGGTACTCGAAAAAGTCATCGCCCTTGTTGAAGCCCTGCACCTGGGTGAAGCGCATATCGTTGGTGTCCAGGGTGTAGGGGATCACCAGGTGCGGCTTGCCGGTGGGGGTGTTGGGTTCCCAGTAGGGCAGGTCGTCGTCGTAGGTGTCGCAGTCGTAGAGGAAGCCGCCTTCCTCCATCACCAGCCGTCGCGTGTTGGGGCCGGTGCGCCCGGTGTACCAGCCCAACGGACGCTCGCCGGTCAGTTCGGTGAGGATGCGGATGGCTTCGAGCATATGCTCGCGCTCCTGGGCCTCGTCCATGTATTGGTAGTCGATCCAGCGGTAGCCGTGGCTGCAGATCTCGTGGCCGGCGTCGACCATGGCGCGGATCACATCCGGGTGGCGCTGGGCAGCCATGGCCACGGCGAAGATGGTCAGCGGAATGTCGAATGCCTTGAACAGCTTGAGGATGCGCCACACGCCGGCACGGCTGCCGTATTCGTACAGCGACTCCATGCTCATGTTGCGCTCGCCCTGCAGCGGCTGGGCCGAGACCATTTCTGAAAGGAAGGCTTCGGACTCTTTGTCACCGTGCAGGATGTTGCGCTCGCCGCCTTCTTCGTAGTTGAGTACGAACGACAAGGCGATGCGTGCCTTGCCCGGCCAGTGGGGGTGAGGAGGGTTACTGCCGTAACCGATCAGGTCGCGTGGGTAGTCAGCGCTCACTGCAGTCTTCCTTCTTGTTCGTGGTAGCAAGTGTGTGGCGGCCAGCGGAAAGACTGGGTGGCGTCACAGCGATGGGCTGATTGTATACAACTTAATGGTCACTTTGTAAGCCTGTATTTCCGCATTTTTTCCGTGGAGTTGCCGCCGTTCAGCGCTGCAAGAAACTTGCCCGATTGGTCAGTAAACGGACAAAAGGTCTTTTAAAAGCAAGGCTTGCTGGGAAATTCCGTTGAGGATCGAGACGTCGCAGCGTGTGCGAAACTTTGTGATTTTTATTGTGTACAATTTTTATTAAAAGTGTCTTAATCGGCCCATCAGCGGCTTTTTGATGCCCCGTAAAGGTGCAGCCTATTTCACTTCATGCAAGGGAGCCCGCCCCATGGGACGACTGACGACACACGTACTCGACGCAGCCCACGGCTGCCCCGGCAGCGCCATCCAGGTTGAGCTGTACCGCGTCGACGGCGCGCAGCTGGAACTGGTCGCCACTGCGCTGACCAACAGCGATGGCCGCTGCGACGCGCCGTTACTGCAAGGTGATGACTACCGCAGCGGTGTCTACCAATTGCAATTCAGCGCCGGCGATTACTACCGCGCCCGCGGTGTGCAATTGCCGGAGCCGGCCTTCCTGGATGTGGTGGTATTGCGCTTCGGCATCAGCGCCGAACAGGATCACTACCATGTGCCCCTGCTGATTTCGCCCTACAGCTACTCCACCTATCGCGGTAGCTGAGTCGTCACCTCGCTTCACACCCCCAAAGCTCTTCGTTGGTTTCGCCCGCGCACACTGCGGGCTTTTTTTTGCCTGCCGGTTTTGCGCTCAACTATGTAGCGCCGCAGTGGTCCGTCCGTTGCCTAGCCTTTTCCTTCCATATACAGGGAGGCGATATGAGCACGGTAACGGACAATCAGTTGGACCCCATCAGAGCCGGGTTGACCCGGCGTATCAACGCAACGGCGCAACCGAGCCGGGTCATCAATGAACTGCACAATGCGGGCCTGCGCTGCGAGGTCACGGCCAAGGGCCTTGGGCAGTTGCTCGACCGTGCGCCACGGATTGGCTCGATCATTCGCCAGGCCTTGCGCGACGCATTCGGTGTCGACCCCGACACCCAGTTGCTCAAGGTGCCCCTGGCGCTTGAGGGCATGCCCCACACGCGGGACTTGGTTGAGGCCAGCCTTGGGCTACTGGCGGCGCGGCAGCAGACGCCCCCGGCCCCCGTCCCGGATGATCGGGCCGGGCAGGCGCTGAGCCAAGCCTTAGGGCCGGACTGGCCCGGTCGCTTCGACACCGTAATGGCCCGCTACTGGGACGGCCTGGCCGCAGACTCATGGCGATCAAGGCGAGCCCGCTGGCATGAGTTGTATCAGGCCTTTCTTGCGAGCCAGGCCGTACTCGCCCATGGCGTGTTCGAGTTGTCGGATCATGGCCTGGACATGGTGCAAAGCCTGCTCGACGCGCCGACGGCAGAAGCGCGCCAACGGGCGGGCGGCGACTG
The DNA here is from genome assembly GCF_900105325.1 of Pseudomonas marginalis. NCBI lineage: Bacteria > Pseudomonadati > Pseudomonadota > Gammaproteobacteria > Pseudomonadales > Pseudomonadaceae > Pseudomonas > Pseudomonas marginalis. The sequence goes on along the minus strand of NZ_FNSU01000003.1, from coordinate 2,459,806 downwards.
GGCGAGCTTGAACGTATCGTCGCTGTACTGGCCACTGAAAGGCGCGACGCCCGTGGCCTTGAGCGGCGGGTTGCACCTGTACCGTGCGGGCCAGCGTCATCAGCGCCAAGTGATTTTTCTACCGGGGTTGGCCCAGGGATTTCACGAATTCGGCTCCTTGGTCCAATTGCAGGAGGCGTTGCCGGCATTGGTCAGTCGCTACCTGGACGGCTGGTGGCAGCGTTTGCCGCTGCGTCAACGACACGCGGTGCCGGACCTGTTCGTTGCTGAATTTCCCGGGTTCAGCCTGCAGCCGGCAGACCCCATTGAAGACGATGCACTGCAACAGGCCGCCGACGCTTTACTCGCCACCCAATGGCAAAACGAATGGGACACCGTGGCGCAGGTCAACCTGGCCTTGTTGTTTCCCCGGGACGCCATCCGCGGTACCCACGGCAGCCTCGTCGAGCGCTTACGCACGGTTGAGCGGCAGCGGCGGCAGTTGATCCCGCTGCGTCCGTCCTTGCATCGAGCGCTGGAGACTTTGCTGGGCTGGGACGCACACCGATGTCGTGATCACATCCACTTTGCCAGCCTGGCCCGCGAGCTGCCCAAGGGTGCCTGTGAACAGACGGTGGCGCGTTATGAGCAAGGCTTGTTGGCGCTGCTGGACCCTGCCGATGCCAGCCAAGAGACCCCAGCCTGGGCGCAGATGCAGGTGCTGCATCAGCAATGGCAAACCCATCAATCCCAGGCATTGGCGATGCTGGAGGCGCATGAAGCAAGCCTTGGCGACCTGGATTTCTGGAGTCGAAAAGTCGCGGGGCAACCGCCCAGGGGCGTCCTGTTATTGCGGGCCCGGCGCGGCGCGCTCGAGAGCGAGGCACGGTTGCAGTGCCACCTTAAATTGATCAGCGAGGGCCAGCAGCAACAGGTCGCGCAGGGCATGGTCAAGCCCGGCGCCACGTGGGTAACGGGGGTTGTGATTGAACACCAGCGCCTGCTGGGCGCGCTGGTTATCTGCACGGCTGAGGCCGTCCAGCAACCGGTGATGTTGTATGTGCCTGGACGGCAGGGAGGGCTTCAGGCGTTTGCATCGCTGGCAAGGTTGTCCGAAGCACTCAGCGCCAGCTTCAAGGCGATCGACCGTTCGCCGCTGTGGGATTGTCTGCATCGCACCCAGCGCAGTGCCGTCCTGGCCAAGGTCCGAGCGTTGAAGGTCGACGAGCCGGTGAGCGTCGAGTATCCGCAGATCGACGGCGACGGCTTGCTGCTGGCGATCAAAGAGCAGATTAAGGGCTTCAATCAGCTCGACCATCTGTTGGCAGCCGGCGAGCCCGTGTTCAGCGAAGTCAGTGATCCGTCGTTCGCCAGGCTGGCGCTGGCGGATGAGGCGGTCAACAGTCTGCAGGTGCCACCTTGCGAGGCGTTTGAACAGGCCCTCGCCAGCGTGCAACTACTGCGGCTTGCCGCTGCCGAGCGCAAGCGGCTTCCAGCCTGGCTGGAGACCGCGCAGGCTTGGCCGCGCAAGCGTTATCGGCGCCTACAGGCGTCATCCCTGCGCAGTTGGCAGGCGCTGGAGTCAGGCGTATTCGAGCGTTTGCCGGCACTGACGGTGTTTGCCCGCGACGCGTTGATCAAGCGGCTGCAAGATGACGGTTTTTACCCTGGGTTGGATATTGACCAGCCGCTGTTGGACATGCCCGATGATGTCAGCGCCCATTGGGTGGGGCATCCAGAGCGGGCGGTGGGGGAGTCCGGCGCGAAAATCGTGGTCAGCCAGGAGCGGCAGACCTACAGCCTGTTGCAATTGGCGTTGCATAACCTTGATGCGAAAGCGCCCTGGGCACGTTGGCGGCTGCAGAAGGCCCATTATCTGCAGCCAGCCTGGAAGGATCGCCTCAGCCCCGACTACTTGCTGGCCACGCTATCGAGGCTGGACCTCGCACAGCGCTATGCCCAACAGATTCGCCAGGCGTTTTATGGCGACCCCCACAGCGACGATCCACAGACCCTGCGACCAGCATTGCTGCGTGCGTTCAAGCAGGCGGCGCAGTGGCATCTGTTCAGCGCCGCCAACAGTGGCCTGAGCGCGCCCGGCCAGCGTTTGTTCGCGCTGGCATTGGCGGCGCAGAGCCGTGCCGATCTTGAGCGTGACGGCCACAGCGTGCAGTTGTGCACGGTCAGGCTGGAGGCGCTGACACTGCCGGCGCCACGGCATATCGCCGGCGTGGTGGTGATCATTGACGAGGTGGATGATCGCTGCGTGCTCTATTGGCCTGACAGCCCTGAACAACCGAGCATTACCGAATACAGCGGCCTGGCAGAGGCCCGCACGGCGTTGATCGGGCTGGCCTCGACGCCGGGCGCAAAGGCTGCGCTGGCCCAAGGGGTTGCCCCGGGGTGGGAGGCTGATGGCCTCGCGGGGTACCCGAACGACCTGCGTGTTGAGGTCGGTTGGATGGAAGGGCTGCTCCGTTATGCCCTGGGTTCCGACGTGTTTCATCTGGCGCGCTGGTTTAACCGCAGTCGAGTGTTTCCGGCCAAAGACTTGAGTGCGATTGAGGCGGAAATTGACGAGCAGCGCACTCATTCCCCAGACAATTGGTTAGGCATCACTCCCACCGAGGGCAATCACCTGCTTGAGCTACTCGCCCACTCCCGCGTATTGACGGCGCAACGCCAGGCTTATAGCCAGTGCAACTCCGATGACGAATTGAAGGTGTACCGCGCGTGGCGTCTCGGCGAGCAGGCCGATACACGGTGGCGAGGGCTGTTGTCATTCGTGCCGGTGCTGGGGTTGGGGATCAAGCTGTATGAAGTGTTATTGGCTGCGCGGCGGCTTCATCAGCAGCATTCACCTGAAGGAATTTTCGAGTTGGTGACCAGCGTGCATATGTTCGTGCTCGAAGTGGCCATGACGTTGCTCCCCGTGCGGGGTTCCCGAGCCGGCGCCAAGCCGCAGGCGCCCAATATGAGCCGGGTCTTGCAAAGGCTGCATCGTCAGCAGCACTTGGCGGCCGGCGGCAGTTTTTTCATGCGTACCTCATTGCCCGCCAAACGGTTCAAGGGCTTGGAAGGCTACCGCAGTCCGAGCGCAGCAGGCGATGGCATCGCGCTAGGCGGGCGCAACAAAGGCAGCTACCTCAAGGATGGCGAACAATTTGTGGTGGACGGCAGGGACCACTATCCCGTTTATCGTCGGCCGGGTGAGTCTGCTTTGCGTCTGAAAAACCGACAACGCCCAGGAGAAAATGAATGGCTGCTGCAGATCGACGAACCTCGACAGTGGCTGCTGGGCGCCGATGCTCCCGAACCGCAGCCGGGGCCCAGTACGGCGTTGTTCCGGCCCTGGGAGGGGCCTGCACCCGGCACGTTCTGGGCTGTTCGCTCACGCCCGACGGCGGAGCGCGTACGCAGCCAGCCGGTGTTGACCGAGAGCTATTGGCAGGCCTGGGGGCACGAGGTGCCCGGAGTCTCGCCGCAGGTGTTGTCGGCGTCCAAACGCTTGTACCGGGTGTATGGCGAGGCGCCTTTCGATGCCGTGAAGCTGGGGGAGAACTACTTCGAGATAGTGCCCGGTGGCCTGCACGCGCCCCATGATGTGATCTTTGTAAAAAGCCCCAGGGCCCTGGCCCATAACGCAATGGATGACCTTGACCGCTGGTTGGGCGTCAGTCTGGGTGAACAGCCCATTCCCTTCGTCTATGGCGCAGACGGCCGCTGGACGCCTCATCAACCCCTGTTCAATCGCCCCTTGGCGGAGTCGGTCGGGGCTGTTTTTCCAGGCCTGACCCAGGGGAGTCGGCGTTTCGCCGTGCAGCGTCTGGTGGAAGTGGCCGACAGCAGCCGCTCGATGACAGCGACGCGGTTGTTGAACCTGCGCACCACGCTCGACGATTGGCTGCCCGCCGTGCCGCGAGCGGCGGGGTACACCGATGACTTGCTGAAAATGCTCCGGCCGATCGAGTTAGAGGGCAAGTTCAGTGTGAATATCAGCGTAGATGGCTTAGGGCCTGGGTTTGAGCGAGTGGACTTCCTGGTGCCTTTTAGGCTGGAGCCGCGTCTGCTGGACAAGCGCACAGCGCCGGCCTCAAGCAAGATCATCGTTGCTCAGAATGCAGTCAGGCAGGTGTTGGAGCGTCAGGGGTTTCACCTGGAAACGGTGCCCAAGGGCAATCGCGGCGACTTGAACAACTTTATCGTCACGCACCCTAAATCCAACAACGTATATTTCATCCTTACGCGTTGGACGGATTCGAGCAGCATTCCGTTGTCGTCCAATAGGATCTTGCAGTTATCTGACGTGTGGTTCGACCGCAAGCTCGCCAGCCGGGGCAGCCAACGCAGTGTGCAATACGAAACCGTCAAGAAGGCCATCAAAGAACGTCGCCTGGTCCGGCTGGTGGGGGGCATTCAGCAGGACACGCGCGGGTCGACGTTCACGGTGTTTTTCAGCCGCGTGGCCGGGTTGGACTGACCCCGACGCACCCGCGCTGGGGCTGGCAGGCTCAGCGGCTCAATAGCGAGGCCGCGCCCGCACCACTGAACAGCCCGGCGCTGATGCGGTTGAACCAGCTCTGGCCTTTGCCGCTGCGCAGGTAGCGCGCGGCACCGTGGGCACCCAGGCCGTAGGCCAGCTTGCACAACAGGTCGAGCACGGTCCAGGTGGCGATCATTATCAGCAACTGCGGCAGGAACGGCTGCTGGCTGCTGAGGAACTGCGGCAGGAACGCGGCAAAAAACAGGATGTCCTTGGGGTTGCTGGCGCCCAGCACGAAGGCGCGGCCGAACAGCGCGCGAAAACGCGGCACCGGCGCCGCCTCCGGGACGGTCGCGCCGTGGGACGGCTGGCGCGATTGCTGCCAGCTCTGCCAGGCGAGGTAGAACAAATAGAGCGCGCCGACGATCTTCAACGCGCTGAAGAGTTGTTCCGAAGCGAGCAGCAATGCGCCCAGACCCAGGGCCGACGCGCTCAACAGGCAGATCGAGGCAATCACCCCGCCGAGAAATGCCGGGTACGAGCGGCGCAGGCCGTAGTTCAGGCTGTTGCTGATCATCAGCAACGACAGCGGCCCCGGGATCAGGATCACCACCAGCGCAGCGCCGCTGAACAGCAGCCAGGTTTCCAGACTCATTGCATGCTCCTTTTCTATAGAAAGACGAACTTGGCGATAAAGATCGCGCACAACACCCACAGGCTTACGGAAATCTCGCGGTACTTACCGGTGCCGGCCTTGAGCGCCACATAAGTGATAAAGCCCAGGGCGATACCGTCGGCGACCGAGAAGGTCAACGGCATCATGATCGCGGTGACAATCGCCGGGATGCTGTCGGTGGCCTCATCCCAGTTGATATGGGCCATGCTCGCCATCATCAGCATCGCCACATAGATCAGCGCGCCGGCGGTGGCATACGCCGGGATCATGCCCGCCAACGGTGCGAAGAACATGGCCGCCACAAACAACACGCCGACCGTCACCGCCGTCAACCCGGTACGGCCGCCTGCGGCCACACCGGCAGCGCTTTCCACATAACTGGTTACCGGCGGCACGCCCACCATGGCACCGAACACACTCGAAGCGCTGTCGGCCTTCAGGGCGCGGGACAGGTTATCGATCTTGCCGTCGGCGTTGACCAGCCCGGCGCGTTGCGCAACGCCCATCAGTGTACCCGCAGTGTCAAACATGTGCACAAACAGGAAAGCAAATACCACGCTGATCATGCTGACATTGAATACACCTTTTATGTCCATGGCCATCCAGGTCGGCGCCAGGCTCGGTGGCGTGGAGAGAATGCCGTTGTAGTGCACCAGGTCGAGGGACCAGCCGGCCAGGGTCACGGCGATGATGCTGATGAGGATCGCGCCGAACACCCGGTGGTAGCTGAGGATGGCGATCAGCAGGAAACACACCGCCGCCAGCAGTGGCGCTGGCTCGTGCAGTGAACCGAGCTTGATCAGCGTGGCCGGGCTGTCGACGATGATGCCGGCGGTTTTCAGGCCGATCACCCCGAGGAACAGTCCGACGCCGGCGCCCATGGCGTGGCGCAGGCTCACCGGAATGCTGTTGAGCAGCCATTCGCGCACCCTCGAAAGGGTCAGGCCCATGAACAGCACGCCGGAAATAAACACCGCACCCAGCGCGGTTTCCCAGTGGTAGCCCATGGTGCCGACCACGGTGTAGGTGAAAAACGCATTCAGGCCCATGCCCGGCGCCAGGCCCACCGGCCAGTTGGCGTACAGCCCCATCAACAGGCACCCCAGCGCGGCGGCGATGCAGGTGGCGACAAACGCCGCGCCGTGATCGATACCGGCGTCGGCCATGATGTTGGGGTTGACGAAGATGATGTAGGCCATGGTGATGAAGGTGGTGAGCCCGGCGATCAGCTCGGTCTTCACTGTGGTGCCATGTAGGCGCAGTTTGAACAGGCGTTCGAGCCAGCCGTTCTGTGAGGGGGCAAGGTCCAGCGGCGAGGCTTCGGATTTGCGGCTATCCACAGCGAGTACTCCTCAAGCATTTTATTGTTATGTCCAGCGCGGGGCGCTGTGAGGTACTGGCGGGTTTTGTTGACCAATAGGTCAGGAACTCGCACGAAGCGAATTATGCTTTTGTATACAAAGAAAGCAAATAATGTTTTCTATTTTCTGCGTGAAAAGGATGAAAGGCAAAGCCAGGGCGCCACCGAGGATCAAGGCTGGCCTGCAAGTGCCTGGTTGACTGCGAGCCAACCGTTTACCGCTTCTTCGCCCGCTTCGGCGAAGGCGCGCTGCAACAACTTCACCTGTTCACGGCGCAGCGATTGCTCGAAACGCTGGCCTTCTTCGGTCAATTCCAACAGGCGTTTGCGCTTGTCGGTCTCGGACGCAACGCTGTCCACCAGGTGCATCTCCTGCAATTGGCGCAAGGGCATGTTCAGCGCCTGCTTGCTCACACCGAGCAATTCCAGCAGTTCCTTGACGCTCAACGCCGGGTAGCGTGCGATAAAAAACACGATGCGCTGATGCACCCGGCTCAGCCCACGGCGCTCAAGCATTTCATCGGCCTTGGCAGTGAACGCCTGGTAACCGAAGAAGAACGCTTCCATGGCTTGTTGCTGGCTGCTTTGGTTTTTAAGGTCAAGCATATTGACGTATCCACTCAAGCTGTCGTAATTTCGGTCAACCAGTTTGACGTATTTCCAACAGGCTTCGCTAGCGGTGACCTTATGGCCTTCTCTGAACGTGTTACTCGCCTCAAAAGCTCCTTGATCCGTGAAATCCTCGCGGCCGCCCAGCGCCCGGAAGTGATGTCGTTTGCCGGTGGCCTGCCGGCCGAAGCCATGCTGCCGGCGCTGGACTGGGATGATATGCCGCTGAACATCGGCCAATACGGCATGAGCGAAGGCGAGCCGCAGTTGCGTGAACTGCTCGCCGCCGAGGCACGTGCGTTGGGTGTGCCGTGCCAGGCCAGCCAGGTGCTGGTGGTCAGCGGTTCCCAGCAAACCCTGGACCTGGCGGCCAAGCTGTATATCGACAAAGGCACCAGGATCCTGCTGGAGGGGCCGACCTACCTGGCCGCCCTACAGATCTTCCAGCTGTTCGGCGCCGACTGCCTTACCGTGCAACTGGAAGCCGATGGTCCCGACCTGACCAGCCTGCGCGCCAACCTCGAGCGCCATCGCCCAGCATTCGTCTACCTGATCCCGACGTTCCAGAACCCTTCGGCCGTGCGTTACAGCGAAGCCAAGCGCGAGGCCGTCGCCGCCTTGCTCGATGAGTTCGGCGTGACCCTGATCGAAGACGAACCCTATCGCGAGCTGACCTTCGACGGCGGCAGTGCGCAGCCCATCGTCGGCCGCTTGAAAAAAGCCAGCTGGATCTACACCGGCACGGTCTCCAAGACCCTGCTGCCCGGCCTGCGCGTGGGTTACCTGATCGCCAGCCCGGACCTGTTCCCGCACCTGCTCAAGCTCAAGCAATCGGCGGACCTGCACACCAATCGCGTCGGCCAGTGGCAGGCCATGCAGTGGATCGGCACGCAGAAATACCAGCAGCACCTGGTGGAACTGCGCGGTTTCTACCGTGAGCGCCGCGACGCATTCCAGGCTGCGCTGGCGCGTCACTTCGCCGATCTGGCCGACTGGCAAGTGCCCCAGGGCGGATTATTCTTCTGGCTGACCTTGAAACAGCCGCTCGATACCCGCACCTTGTTGGCACCTGCGCTCGATCAGGACGTCGCGTTCATGCCCGGTGAACCGTTCTTTTCCGAGCCGGACCAGCATTTAGGCTCACTGCGACTCAATTTCAGCCATATCGACCCGGCCCGCCTGGACGAAGGGCTCAAACGCCTGGCCGCGGTGGTCCGTCAAGCACAGCACGCGCAAGCGGCATAAGGGGAGCCCCATGTACAAGGTTTATGGCGATTACAAGTCGGGCAACTGCTACAAGGTCAAATTGATGCTCAACCTGCTGGGCATCCCGTATCAATGGGTGGATATCGACATCCTCAACGGCGATACCGAGACCCCTGAATTCCTGGCCAAGAACCCCAACGGCAAGATCCCGGTGCTGGAACTGGAAGACGGCACCTGCCTGTGGGAGTCCAACGCGATCCTCAACTTCCTTGCCGATGGCAGCGAATTCCTGCCCACCGAACCGCGCCTGCGCACACAAGTGCTGCAATGGCAGTTCTTCGAGCAGTACAGCCACGAGCCTTACATTGCGGTGGCGCGGTTTATCCAGTTCTACCTGAACATGCCGGAAGATCGCCTGGAGGAATACAAGACCACCCACAAGCGCGGTTACAAGGCCCTGAAGGTCATGGAGCGTCAGCTGCAAACCACGCCATACCTGGTGGGCGAGCAGTATTCGATTGCCGATATTGCGCTGTATGCCTACACCCATGTGGCCCATGAAGGTGGGTTTGACCTGACGCCTTACCCGGCCGTGCAGGCCTGGTTGAAGCGCGTGGCCAGCCATCCCAGGCATGTGGGCATGCTCGACTGATCACCGCGGTGAAAAAATGTGGGAGGGCGGTGCGACGATTCGACTTGCCCCCTCCCACATTCAGCTCGATGCCGTGCCAGATAATTCATCGTTCAGCAGGTCGAAACAGCGCTGTGCCGCCGGGCTCAATCCCATCCCGCTACGACTGATCAAGCCGATCTCGCGGTTCACCCCGGGATGATCGATGTGGATGCGCTTCAACCCCTCCAGACTGTCCGCCGCCGACTCCGGCAGTACGCTGATCCCCAGGCCCTGACGCACCAGCGCCAGCACCGTCGACATGTAGTTGGCCTCCATCCCGGCGTTCATCGTCAGCCGCGTCTCATCGAACAGCGCATCCACTTGCTCGCGTACGCTGCTGTCGCGGCCGGTGAGGATGATCGGCTGGTCCGCCAGTTGCTCCAGGGTCAATTGGCGATGGTGGGCGAGGGTGTGATCCAGGGGGACGAACGCACACAATCGATCATTCAGCACCGGCACGAACTCCAGGCCATGGCTTAGCCGCGCCCGTACGCCAATACCGAAATCCACTTCGCCTGCGCGGACCTGGGCATGAATGCGATGGGCCACCAGGTCCTGCAGGCGCACTTCGATCCCGGCAAAACGCTCGCGAAACAGGCGCAAGGCCGGGGGCAGGACGCCGGCGCAGACCGACGGCAGGGCCGCGAGGGTGACCACACCACGGCGCAAGGCCGCGAGGTCGCGGGAGCCGGTGACGATGTTGTCCAGGTCCAGCAGCAGTTTTTCCATCGGCCCGCGCGCGTCCTGGCCGGCAGCGGTGATGCTCACATGCCGGGGGCTGCGGTCGAGCAGGGCGACGCCGAGCCAGTCTTCCAGTTGTTGCACCTGCACGGTGAGTGCCGAAGGCGAAAGATGCAGCTCATGGGCGGCCTTGATAAAGCTGCCGGTGCGGGCCACCGCAAGGAACGCCTGAATGTGCTGGATCGAATTTTTCATTGTTGTTGTTCTCGAGCGTTTTGTTTTTACGAACATGACTGGCTGAACATTCCAATTTACAAAGAGTAACGCGCTTCCAATACTCCAGGGAAAACAATAACCGGCCACCAAGGCCGCTCTGGAGTAACCCATGCTCGCAACCCTGGGTGTCATTACCATCCTGTGCCTGCTCGCTGCCGTCATGAGCAAACGCCTTTCGCCACTGGTGGCTCTGATCGCCTTGCCGATCATCGCCGCGCTGCTCGGTGGATTCGGCCTGCAAACCAGCGCCTTCATCATTACCGGCATCAAGAACGTCGCCCCCGTGGTGGGCATGTTCGTGTTCGCGATCCTGTTTTTCGGGATCATGACCGATGCCGGTATGCTCGATCCCATCATTGATCGCATCCTGCGCACGGTAGGGACACGTCCTACACGGATTGTCGTTGGGACTGCGACCCTCGCCCTGTTGGTGCACCTGGACGGTTCCGGTGCCGTGACCTTTCTGGTGACGGTGCCGGCGATGCTGCCGTTATATACGCGGCTGGGCATCGACAAACGCATCCTCGCCTGTGTCTGCGCGATGGCCGCCGGGGTCAATTTCCTGCCGTGGACCGGCCCGGTGTTGCGCTCTTCGGCGGCCTTGCACGTGCCGGTGGCGGACCTGTTCCAGCCACTGATTCCGGTGCAGATCGTCGGCCTGATCTTCGTCTTCGCCTGCGCCTGGTGGCTCGGCCGGCGAGAAGAAAAACGCCTCGGCCTGGGCGCCGGCTCCAGCGTGGACGTCGTGCCGCAACGGGTGCTCAGCGACGACGACATCAAGCTGCGCCGCCCCCGCCTGTTCTGGGTCAACCTGATCCTGACCGTGCTGGTCATGGTGGTGATGATCGCCGGCTGGGTCGACCCGGTGGTGATGTTCATGCTCGGCACCGTGGTAGCGCTGTGCATCAACTACCCGAACGTGGACGCCCAACGCGCACGCATCGATGCCCATGCGAAAACCGCCCTGACTATGGCCAGTATCCTGCTCGCCGCCGGGGTGTTCACCGGCATCATGCAAGGCACCGGCATGCTCAAGGCCATCGCTGAAGTGGCGGTGGCGCAGATTCCGGCGGGCCACGGCAAGTTGATTCCGGCGGTGGTGGGCTTTTTGTCCATGCCGCTGAGCATGCTGTTCGACCCCGATTCCTATTATTTCGGCGTGATGCCGGTGATCGCCGAAGTCGGCAAGGCCCTGGGCGTCGACCCGCTGCAAGTGGCCCAGGCGTCGTTACTGGGCGTGCACACCACCGGTTTCCCGGTCAGCCCGCTGACCCCGGCGACCTTCCTGTTGGTGGGCCTGTGCAAGATCGAATTGGCCGATCACCAGCGCTTCACCATCCCTTTTCTGTTTGTCGCGTCGGTGTTGATGACCCTGACGGCGTTGCTCTTGGGAGTGATTTGAAATGAAAACCTTGCGCATCGGTTCCGGCGCCGGCTACTCCGGCGACCGCATCGAACCTGCCGTGGAACTGGCCGAGCTGGGCGACCTGGATTACCTGGTGTTCGAGTGCCTGGCCGAACGCACCATCGCTTTGGCGCAACAGGCGCGAATCAGTGACCCGCAGGGGGGGTATGACCCGCTGCTCAGCGAGCGCATGCGCCGGGTGTTGCCCTTTGTCGGCCAGCATGAGGGGCGCCGTCGCCTGCGGGTGATCACCAATATGGGCGCGGCCAACCCGGTGTCGGCGGCGCTCGAAGTGCGGCGGATTGCCCATGAGCTGGGCCTGGGCCTCAAGGTGGTGGCGGTGGTCGGCGATGACGTGCTGGACGTCTTGCGCCCCGAGCAGGTACTGGATAACGGCCGAACCCTGGGTTCACTGGGCGCGCGACTGATTTCCGCGAATGTCTACCTGGGCGTCGACGGCATTCTTGATGCCTTGCGCGCCGACGCCGATGTGGTGATCACCGGGCGGGTGGCCGACCCGTCGCTGTTCCTCGCCCCGCAGGTGTTTGAATTCGGCTGGGCGATGGGCGACTGGCAGCGCCTGGGGCGCGGCACGTTGGTCGGGCATCTGCTGGAGTGTGCCGGGCAGGTCAGCGGCGGCTATTTTGCCGATCCCGGTTTCAAGGATGTGGATGACCTCGCACGCCTGGGTTTCCCGTTGGCTGAAATCGATGCTGAGGGTGAGGCCGTGATCACCAAGGTTGCAGGCTCCGGTGGGCGGGTCAGTCGCGCCACCTGCACCGAGCAATTGATCTACGAAGTGCATGATCCTGCGGCGTATCTCACCCCGGACGTGACCGCCGATTTTTCCCAGGTGGGGTTTGACGAGGAGGGCGTTGATCGGGTGCGTGCCCACGGTGCTGCTGGCCGCGCACGGCCCGAGCAGTTGAAGGTGAGCGTCGGTTACCTGGATGGCTGGATTGGCGAAGGGCAGATGTCCTACGGCGGCCCCGGCGCGGTAGCACGGGCGCAGTTGGCGCGGGATGTCGTACTCAAACGTTTGCAACTGATGGGTGTGAAGATGCAGGACGTACGCGCCGAACTGATCGGCATGGACTCGCTGCACGGTCCGCGCAGCAGCGTAGAGCCCTGGGAAGTGCGCCTGCGCGTGGCGGCCCGCTGTGAAGACCGCAGTGAAGCGGTGCGGGTCGGCAATGAAGTGGAAACCCTCTACACCAACGGCCCGTCCGGCGGCGGCGGTGCCAGCAAGAGCGTACGGCAGGTGGTGGCGGTGGCGTCATTGCTGCTGCCCCGTGACGCGGTCAACCCGAGGATCGAAGCATGAAACTGCACACGCTGGCCCATTCCCGTACCGGCGATAAGGGCGACACCTCGAACATTTCGATCATTGCTTACCGAGCCGAGGATTATCTGCTGTTGTGTGAACAGCTTACCGCCGAGCGCGTGGCCGACTTTTTTGCCGGCCTGCTGGAGCCTTACGCTGCCCCGGTGCGGCGCTATGAACTGCCGAATGTGCAGGCGCTGAACTTCGTACTGCCGGGGATATTGCGCGGCGGCGTAACCCGCTCGCTGGCACTGGATGCCCATGGCAAGTGCCTCGGCTCGGCGTTGCTGGAGCTGGACCTGGATTTGCCAACACCGAACTGAATGTGGGGGGGCAAACTCCCTCCCACATTGGATCTCAGCAGGTCTGTCAGACCGCAGCGAAACGCTTGTCCAGGTAATCGATGATCACCTTGGAGTCATACATCCAGGTGGTCTGGCCATTCTCTTCGATACGCAGGCACGGCACTTTGATCTTGCCGCCTTGCTCCAGCAGGGTCTGGCGGTCCTGCTCGTTGTTCTTCGCATCCTTCAGCGCCACCGGCACATTCAGGCGGTGCAGGGTGCGGCGGGTCTTCACGCAGAACGGGCAGGCGTGGAATTGATACAGGGTCAGGTCCTTGGCCGCTGCGTTCACCTGTGCCTGTTGTTCGGCAGGGCGCTGCTTTTTACGCGGACGGGTAAGTAAGTCGCCGGCGATGATGACGTGGCCGAGGCCCACTCGAAGTGCTTTGACGAACATGGCTGAAACCTCTTGCCCATGAAGAAGGGGCCGCAGCTTACCTTAATTCTGCAGGCGAAAAAAAACCGGCGATGAACGCCGGTCTTTTCCTACGCAGCCTGTTACTTGATCAGGCTGAGGAATTCACTGCGGGTGGCCGCGTTTTCGCGGAACTCACCCAGCATCACCGACGTGATCATCGACGAATTCTGTTTCTCCACACCGCGCATCATCATGCACATGTGCTTGGCTTCGATCACCACGGCCACGCCCAAGGCGCCGGTCACTTGCATCACCGCGTCGGCGATCTGGCGGCTGAGGTTTTCCTGGATCTGCAGGCGGCGCGCATACATGTCGACAATCCGCGCGACCTTCGACAGGCCCAGCACCTTGCCGCTCGGGATATACGCCACATGCGCCTTGCCGATAAACGGCAGCAGGTGGTGTTCGCACAGCGAGTACAGCTCGATGTCCTTGACCAGCACCATTTCGCTGTTGTCGGAGCTGAACAAGGCACCGTTGGTGACTTCTTCGAGTGTCTGTTCATAGCCGCGGCAAAGGTACTGCATCGCCTTGGCGGCACGCTTGGGCGTGTCGAGCAGGCCCTCGCGGGAGACGTCCTCGCCGAGTTGGCCGAGGATCGCGGTGTAGTTTTGTTCCAATGTCACAGGACTGTTTCCGTATGGGTTTCAGAACGGTACGGTGTATGCCTGTACCAATGTGAAGCGCTGCCCGGCGCGCAACAGCGGCGGGTGATGTGGCGCACATAGTAGCGTAGGTGCGCCGACAGTTGTATTCCCGGACGATACCGATGTTAGAGTCGGCCTCCGTCGAGGAGGACGTGATGACCCCGCTGGAGCGAAGTATTTCTGAGCGCGCCCTGATCTTTGCCAAAGCAAATCGGACCCGCATTGCCCGTGAACTTGCCTGCCTGACTAAGTACCCAGGTGAAAATTATCCGGTTTCAGTGTTTATGGCGGGCTCGCCTGGCGCCGGCAAGACAGAAGTGTCCAAATCATTTATTCGCTTGATGGAGGAGGGGGGATCCAGTGCATTGCGAATCGACCCCGATGACTTCAGGGAATACTTTCCTGACTACACAGGCGCAAACTCCAGTCTTTTTCAACGTGGCGTAACTGCCATGGTGGAGAGGACTGTCGACCTCGTTTATCAGCAGCGCCAGTCTTTCCTGTTGGACGGAACGCTGGCCAACTTTGCCGTGGCTCGGAAAAATATCCAGCGCGCCCTTGATAAGGAAAACCGGTCTGCACAGGTTATCTACGTCTACCAGAAGCCTGAGCTGGCGTGAGTTTCTGGGGCGTCTTCAAGTCGATGTGCTCATCAAGGACACTGATGGCGGGGAGTCATACATCGGCATCGACCTGTCGGCTGAGGAAATTGACGAACTCGTTATACAGCCCTACCATCCTGATCAACTTGAGCAAATTTTGACCGGAGTAGCCTTATGAAAGGCGAAATTACGGAAGTTGTAGAAAAATATTCATCCACCACCATGTCAGACTTTTTTCGAAGTGGTTCGGTAGAAGAAAAACGTGCTGTTTACAGAAGCGCAGCCGATACTGCGATCACCATGCAAAAGGCAGTGATCTCGCTGGCGAAAGAGAAAAAAGCGAAAGAGCTTTTCGACAACTGACGTTACTGGCAATACCACAATAGCCCAGCTCAATTGCTGGGCTTTTTATTACTTACTCGTCGCGCCCTTCCATCATCGTGCGCTTGAGCATCACATACACCGCACCCGCGCCCCCATGACGGGCCTGGCACGAGGTAAAGCCGAGCACCTGGGCATGCTGGCGCAGCCAGGTGTTGACGTGGCTCTTGATCATCGGCCGCTTGCCGTCCAAGCGCACCGCCTTGCCATGGGTGACGCGCACGCAGCGAATTTCGAACTTGGTGGCTTCGGCGAGGAAGGCCCACAGGGTTTCCCGGGCTTTTTCCACGTTCATGCCGTGCAGGTCGAGGCTGCCTTCGAACGGGATCTGACCGGCCTTGAGCTTGCGCATCTGGCTTTCCTGTACGCCGTCGCGGGCCCACATCAGCTCGTCTTCGGGGCCGACGTCGATCACGAACTGGTCTGACAGGCCATCCACGGTGGTGGCATCGGTGCGCACGGTAGCAGCCTTGCGCAGCTTGGCGATCTGTGCGCGGTCGGCCTTGGGTTTGCCGGTGTCGGCGCGGTCGTGCTTGATCGGCTTGACGCCGCGCAGCTCGTTTTTGAACAGGGAAAAATCGTCGTCTTGCATGTCAGCCTCCGCGAAGGGCGGGCAGTTTACCTAAATCGCGGCGGCCGGGGCGCAGGAAACGCTATCCAAGCGCCATCAGTCGTGCTTTTTCATCAGGTGCGAGGCGATGTTCAGTGACAACGGCTGGCGCATCTTCCGACGGCTGCGGCGCCACAGCCACACGCCCAGCCACAGCACCAGCAGCCCGATCCCCAACAGAATCGCCGAGCCGCCAGGGCTGGCATTCAGTTCGCCAAGGGCCGGCGAGTGGCCAAACAAACCGGCGCCACCAGCGCCGGTCAACAGCAAACCTACTACCGCCAGCAGCGCGGCAATGCCGGCCACCAGGCGCAGACGCCAGTTGCTCGGGCCCTTGGGGCGCAAGCGACGAGCGTCAAAACCATCGGATATCTTCATTCCGACCTTTCCTCCAGGGTATCGGCCCTTCGACCGGAAGATACACAGGTTGTTCCTGTACCCGAGGTAAATGCGCCAAATGAGAGGGCTTTGCGGATGAGCGGGACCTTCAACAGGCCGCACCGCTCACCCGAAGGGCGATCAGATCAGGTCTTTAGTCAGTGCGAGAGTGGCAAAATTGTCAGCCATGATGGCCATCTCGGTCTGCTGCACATGCTCGGCGCTCAGGATGCCACCTTTGTAAGGCAGGTCGCGGGTGGCGCAGGCGTCTTCCACCAGGGTGCAGCGAAAGCCCAGGTTCTTCGCGGCACGCACGGTGGTGCTGACGCTGGAGTGGCTCATGAAGCCGCAGACGATCAGGTCCAGGGAACCGAGGTCCTGCAGGTGTTTTTCCAGGCCGGTGCCGTGGAAGGCGCTGGGCAGCAGCTTGCCGATGATGGTTTCGTCACCTTGAGGTTCGAGGCCGGGGATGAACTCACCGCGCTCGCCCTGGGGGTCAAACAGGCCGCCCACGGTACCCAGGTGGCGCACGTGCACGATCGGGCGCCCGGCGTTGCGCGCGGCGGCGACCAGTTGCTTGATATTGCCGACCGCCGCGTCCATGCCGGAGAGGGCGAGCGGGCCACTGAGGTATTCCTTTTGAGCGTCGATGATCACGAGGGTCGCATGGCCAAGGTTGGCAGCTGCGTAACCACGACCGCTGAGTTGAAACATCGTCTTTGGAACGGACATTCTGGGGCTCCTGTGAGGGGGGCTTTTGCGTCATTGTCCACTGGCTGAGCGGTTCTGTGAATCGCTACTATCGTAAGGTACGCCGTTGCTGGCGTGCAGCCATGTCAAGTGGCGGCGATGTTTAACCGAATGATGGCGATTTGGATGAAATCCGACGTATGGCAACAGCTTTTCGTACATCGTCGGTACAGGCGAAGGCTGTTAGAATCGCCAGTCGTTTTTTCCAGGAGTCTGCCCCCCGTGATCACATCTCGCCTGCGCACCTTGCGCGACCACATCCGTTGGGCCGTCAGCCGTTTCCATGGGGAAGACCTGTTTTTTGGCCATGGCACCGACAATGCCTGGGACGAAGCCCGGCAGTTGGTGCTCGGCGCTTTGCACCTGCCATGGGAAATTGCCGACAGCTACCTCGATTGCAACCTGGAAGAAGAGGAAATCTCTCACGTACAGCGTTTGTTGCATCGCCGTATTCATGAGCGGGTGCCCACGGCCTACCTGTTGAAAGAGGCGTGGTTCTGTGGCATGTCGTTTATCGTTGACGAGCGCGTGCTGATCCCGCGTTCACCCATCGGCGAGTTGATCGAAAACCGCTTCGAGCCTTGGTTGGCCCAACCGCCGGCGCGCATCCTCGACCTGTGCACCGGCTCCGGTTGCATCGGCATTGCCTGCGCCTACGAGTTCCAGGACGCCGAAGTGGTACTCGGCGACCTGTCCTTCGAAGCCCTGGAGGTGGCCAACCAGAATATCGAGCGCCATGGTGTCGACGAGCGCGTGTACACCGTGCAGGGCGACGGTTTCGACGGCCTGCCGGGCCAGCGCTTTGACCTGATCGTGTCGAACCCGCCGTATGTGGATGCCGAAGACTTTGCCGACATGCCGGACGAATACCAGCACGAGCCGGAGCTGGGCCTGGCCTGCGGCGACGATGGCCTGAACCTGGTGCGACGCATGCTGGCCGAGGCGGCGGACCACCTGACCGAGAAGGGTTTGCTGATTGTCGAGGTGGGCAACAGCCAAGTGCATGTTGACGCGCTGTACCCGGAAGTGGACTTCGCCTGGCTGGATTTCCAGCGGGGTGGGCATGGGGTGTTCATGCTCACGGCCGAACAGTGCCGGGAACACCAGGCAATCTTCGCCGCTCGGGTTTAACCAACCTTAGGGTAGAAAATGTGGGAGGGGGCAAGCCCTAATGCCAGTCAGTTAAGCGTACATCGCCTCCTGTAGGAGCGAGCTTGCTCGCGAAAAACGTCAACGATAACGCGTGCTTCCTGAATGAGCGCGGCGCCTGTGAGTTTTTCGCGAGCAAGCTCGCTCCTACAAAAAGCCTTAACTGACTGGCATTAGGGGCAAGCCCCTCCCGCATTTCGATGGCTTTCCAGCCGGCTAGCGGTGCGTGGCAATCCAGATCAACAGCCCCGCCTGAAACACGGTGAACGCCACCAGGCAGGTGATGGTAAAGCGCAACCCGCTGTCCTCACGCTTGAACTTGGTGACCTTTTCTTCTTCCTTGCGCAGTTTCACTTCCTGCTCCAACAGGTTGTGCTCGGCCTGTTGCAGCATCTGCGCGGCTTCAAGGATCTCCACGAACTGCACCTTCTCGGTGTTCCAACTGTCCAGTACATCGCTGACCTTGCCCGGCTGCACGTTGCCTTTGAGGTGCTGCACATCGGCGTAGGCCACATCGAAACCCTGGACGCGCAGGAAGTGATCGCGGCGCAGGCGTGTGGCTTCGTTGAGTGCGTCCTTGTTGGCCAGGTCCACGCCGTCGACGCGGTAGCTTGACCATTTTTTCTTCGCCCACGCGGCGCCCTGGGCCACCAGGAAGCGACCGATGCCGCGGTTGGCCGGTTCGATTTCCAGGCTGTTGCCCGGGCCGAAGTGCACGCGGTGTTTATCGTGATCCACCCAGATATCCAGATGGTTCTGCTCGCGGCGCACCCGCTGCCCCGGTAATTGGATCACCATGCGCAACAGGCTGTGGTGTTTGTCATGGCGCTCGGCATAGCCGAACTGTACGAACCGCAGCGGCCGCAGGCCGGTGGCGCGGTCGGTGGCCAGCGGTGCCAGGCGCAGCATCTTGAAATGCTCGGCCTGAACATCCGCCCACGGCAGGGGCGCCGCCGTGTCGATAGCCTCGGTTTTTTCAGCCGGGGTGTCGGCGGTCGGTTCCGGTGTTGCTTCAGTGGTTGTCATGCGGTGCGATCCTGTCCAAGCCCTGCCAGTCGACAGTCTTTTTGCTGTCGACTCTGGGCTTATCGGCCGCTTTTTGCAGGACTGGAGGCAAATTGTCGCTTA
Source organism: Pseudomonas marginalis (assembly GCF_900105325.1). NCBI lineage: Bacteria > Pseudomonadati > Pseudomonadota > Gammaproteobacteria > Pseudomonadales > Pseudomonadaceae > Pseudomonas > Pseudomonas marginalis. Next base: position 2,440,727 of record NZ_FNSU01000003.1, on the reverse strand, counting down.
ACGGGGTTGAAGTCCGTCGATAAAGCCTGCCAAGCGGGTGCCCAGCTCAGCGGCGAGCGGCAATTGCGGGTCGTTGTAGGAGGCCAATTGTTGCTTTACGTCGTTGGGCACGATGCGCATCACGTGGTTCATGCCTTCGATCACCGCCAGTTCGGCATCGGGCTTGGCCCTTTTGAGTTGCTCGGCGTCGCCCACACCGACCTGAATATCGTTGGTGCCCTGGATGATCAATGCCGGCATGCGCAGTTTTGCAAACGCCGCTGAAGGGTCGGCGCGAAACAGGCTGATCAGATACGGCTGCACGCTGGGTCGGAAAATGCCCTCCAGCGGGCCAGGCACATCGGCGTCCACCTGACCGGCCTTGAGGTGATCGAGGATTTCATTGCTGCGCAGCAGCAGGGCAGGGGGCAGGTGATCGGCCAGTTGCTGGCGGATCACCTGGTCGACCGGACGGGCGCTGCCGGACAGGGAAATCACCCCGGCCGGGTCGAGTTGCGGTGCGGCCAGTGCAGCCACCAGCGCGCCTTCGCTGTGACCCAGCACAATCAGCGGGCCCATGCGTGTGTCGGCCTTGAGCAATTTGCCCCAGGCCACCGCGTCGGCCACGTAGGCCTCCAGGGTCAGGTTGCGTTCGTCGGGCGTGGCGGCGAGGCTGGCGGCCACACCGCGCTTGTCGTAGCGCACGCTGGCGATGTTGTGCCGGGCCAGCACCCAGGCCAGGCGCTTGAGGCTGTCATTGCGAGCGCCGTCGGCGCTGTTGCCGTTGCGGTCGGTGGGGCCGGAGCCGGCGATGATCAACACCACCGGCACCGGTTTATCGGACTGCGGCAGCAGCAGCGAGCCAAACAGTTCGCCGCTGCCGGTGTCCAGGCTGATCGGGCGTTGCAGTACGACAGGGGAGGCGGCGTCGGCCACGGCGGTAAACAGGGTCAGGGTAAACAGAAGAACTCGCAGCATCATCGCGCCATCATGAGGAAGGTGCCGGTTGGACCAAGGTCTACCGGTAAGGTTTCGAGGATGAACTAGTCGGTTAGCCTGCGTATACTGGCCGCCTTAAGTTATTACGGTTGACTTGATTCAACTGATTTCACGGAGCGCCCTGCATGTCCGGCAATACCTTCGGCAAGCTGTTCACTGTCACCACCGCGGGCGAAAGCCATGGCCCGGCGTTGGTCGCCATTGTCGACGGCTGCCCGCCCGGCCTCGAGCTGTCCCTGGAAGACCTGCAGCGTGACCTCGACCGCCGCAAGCCCGGCACCAGCCGCCACACCACCCAGCGCCAGGAGCCCGATGAAGTCGAGATCCTTTCCGGGGTGTTCGAAGGCCGTACCACCGGGTGCGCCATCGGCCTGCTGATTCGCAACACCGACCAGAAGTCCAAGGACTACTCGGCGATCAAGGATCTGTTCCGCCCGGCCCATGCCGACTACACCTACCACCATAAATACGGCGAACGCGACTACCGTGGCGGCGGCCGCAGCTCGGCGCGCGAAACGGCCATGCGCGTGGCAGCCGGGGCCATCGCCAAGAAATACCTGGCGACCCAGGGCATCGTCATCCGTGGCTACATGAGCCAGTTGGGCCCGATTGAAATCCCGTTCAAGACCTGGGACAGCGTTGAAGACAACGCCTTTTTCTGCCCTGACCCGGACAAAGTGCCGGAGCTGGAAGCCTACATGGACCAGCTGCGCCGCGACCAGGATTCGGTCGGCGCCAAGATCACCGTGGTCGCCGAAGGCGTCAAGCCGGGCCTGGGCGAGCCGATTTTCGATCGCCTCGACGCCGAACTGGCCCATGCGCTGATGAGCATCAATGCGGTGAAAGGCGTGGAAATCGGCGCCGGGTTCGCCTGCGTGTCCCAGCGTGGCACCGAGCACCGCGATGAACTGACGCCGGAAGGTTTCCTCAGCAACAACGCGGGCGGCATCCTCGGCGGTATTTCCTCCGGCCAGCCGATTGTTGCGCACCTGGCACTCAAGGCCACCTCGAGCATCACCACCCCGGGCCGTTCGATCGATGTACACGGCAACCCGGTGGACGTGATCACCAAGGGCCGTCACGACCCGTGCGTGGGCATCCGGGCCACGCCGATTGCCGAAGCGATGATGGCCATCGTGTTGATGGACCATCTGTTGCGCAATCGCGGGCAAAATGCCGATGTGCGCGTGAGTACCCCGGTGCTGGGCCAGCTGTGACGGCGCGGCGGTGACAGCCCTCCCGTACTGGCGCCTCTCCAGCTTCTACCTGTTCTACTTCGCCCTGCTCGGGGCGACGGCGCCGTTCCTGGCGCTGTACTTCGACCACCTGGGGTTCTCCAGCGCGCGCATCGGCGAGCTGGTGGCCATCCCCATGCTGATGCGCTGCGTGGCGCCCAACCTGTGGGGCTGGCTGGGCGACTACAGCGGCCGACGCCTGGCTATCGTGCGCTTCGGCGCGGTGTGCACCCTGCTGAGTTTTTCCCTGATCTTCGTCAGTCACACCTACGCCTGGCTGGCCCTGGTGATGGCCCTGCATGCGTTCTTCTGGCACGCGGTGCTGCCGCAGTTTGAAGTGATCACCCTGGCCCACCTGCAAAAACAGACCGCGCGCTATAGCCAGGTGCGCCTGTGGGGCTCCATCGGTTTTATCCTCACCGTGGTGATCATGGGCCGCCTGTTCGACTGGCTGAGCCTGGATATCTACCCGGTGGTGGTCGTGGTGATCATGGCCGGCATCATCGGTGCCAGCCTGTGGGTGCCGAATGCGCAGCCCGCCAGCCACGGCAATCGCCTGGCCGCTGATGGTTTCCTCAAACAGCTGCGCAGCCCCGGCGTACTGGCGTTTTACGCCTGCGTGGCGCTGATGCAAATGAGCCATGGCCCGTATTACACCTTCCTGACCCTGCACCTGGAACACCTTGGCTACAGCCGTGGCATGATCGGCATGCTGTGGGCCCTGGGGGTGGTGGCGGAAGTGCTGATGTTCCTGGGCATGAGCCGCATCCTCACGCGTTTTTCGGTACGCCGGGTGCTGCTGGCCAGTTTCCTCCTGGCGGCCCTGCGCTGGCTGCTGCTGGGCTCGTTTGCCGAACTGCTGTGGGTACTGTTGCTGGCGCAGGTGATGCACGCTGCCACGTTCGGCAGTTTTCACGCGGCGGCGATTGCCTTTGTGCAGCGCAGTTTTGGCGATAAGCAACAAGGCCAGGGCCAGGCGCTGTACGCCGCCCTGGCCGGCACCGGCGGTGCGCTGGGTGCGCTGTATTCCGGCTACAGCTGGAACCTGCTGGGGCCGACCTTCACCTTTAGTATTGCCAGCGTCGCCGCCCTGGCCGCGGCCGCTATCATCGGTTTTCGATTGCAAGAGCAGAACCAAGGAACCCTTCAATGAGTTATGTCGCCGTCTACCCCGTCGCTTCACCGGATACCCCGAACAAGGTCCTGACCCATGTCGACGACATCGCCGCTACCCTGGCCGAGCACGGTGTGCGGTTCGAGCGCTGGCAGCCTGCCCTGATCGAGAGGGGCGCCAGCGACGCTGAGATGATTGCCGCCTATCAGCCGCAGATCGATGCCCTCGGCTACGGTGCGGTGGCGGTGCTCAGTGTCACCAGCGACCACCCGCAAAAAGCCGAATGGCGTGCCCGGTTCCTGGATGAACGCCGCTACAGCGAAGACGAAGTGCGTTTTTTCATCGCCGGCCAGGGCTTGTTCAACCTGCATGTTGGCGACTACGTGTATGCCGTGCGTTGTGAGAAAAACGACCTGCTGGTGATCCCGGCTGGCATGGCGCACTGGTTTGATATGGGCGAGAACCCCCACTTGGTCATGCTGCACTTGTTCAACACCGCGCAGGGGTGTGTACCGACGTTCACCGGCGACGATGTTGCCAGCCATTTCCCAGGTTTGGACGATTGAACTCAGGTAATTGGAATCTTCAACCCCGGCGAGTTGGAAGTTGTTGTGGGAATAAGCTTAGTTACGCGTAGGGTTTGGCTGTTTATCCAGGGCAATGCGCACTGAAACCATTCGTTATGTAACTCTCTGCGTCGCCAGTGTTTGTGCCACCTGTCAATAGGAGGAATCCGAATGGTGGTAGGGCATCAGCCAATAAAAGGAGAGATGTAATGAATGGCCCAGAGGAGTCGTGTCCGCCGCCGTGTGTCGTAACCAATGCTGTCAGGAGACGCCTGAGCCTGTCCGGTAAGCCCCTGACTCCAGCGGAATTGGAGATCTTACGCTGGGCCTCGGAGGGCAAGACTGTCTGGGAAATCAGCCAGATTCGTGCCACGTCCGAAGCCACCGTCAAATTCCACCTGCGCAATATCTACGGCAAGCTGGAAGTCACTAACCGCGTGCAGGCGATGAATGAGGCGGCTCGCCAAGGCCTGTGCTGACACACATCAATAAAAAGGCCGCGACGCTCAATAGCGTCGCGGCCTTTTCATGACTGCGGTATTTACGCCGAGTGGTAGGTCGGCAGGGCAAAGCGGTTCTGGCTTTGCAGCATGGAAATTTGCGGCAATTCACTGGCTTGTTCGGCCAAGTCGCGACGAATCGCGCTGATCACCCAGGTCAATTGATCGGCGGTGTGCAACTGCTGGTAAGAGATCGAACGCTTGACCTGCTTGCCGTCACTGTTGCGCAGGGTCAACAGGATGCCGCCGTCGGGACGTGGCTGGGTGGTGACATCGTAGTTGGAGAATACTGAAGCGAATTTATCTTGGATCAGGCTCATGTCTATCAGCTCCGTTGGCTCAAGTTGGCAAGCATGGAGTGATAGGTGCAGTGATTGTGCCAGCTCATGATTTATAAAAATATCGTTATAAATCAACAGATTGAAAATGTCTTGGATTTTCGATTTCGTGCAATTTGCATGAATGGCCATCATGCATCCTGCATTTTGCGCTACTCGATAGGGTGGGATGGGCGCGTCGATACTCGTAAAGACTGTTTCTGCGCAGCTAAATTCCTTTTTTGAGGGCATGCCGGTTGGGATACAAAACTTTTCAAATCCCGCGTGTACAGCCGAAGAACGGCTGACGTATTTTCCTGCAATGCATTCGGCCTTCCGCTTACGGAGGTATCGGTGCTTTTGGATCAGACGAAGAATAAGAAAAAGGACGTTCCTCCATGAGTCACCCGCACAACGACATGATCACCTGGGGCAAGCTGCTGAGTAAGGTGCCGGCCATCGTCCGTGCCTTGCCGCGCGTAGTGCGTGGCATGCGTGCCGCCAATGTCACCGACCCCGCGCAGCCTTGCGGGCTGGGCTGGCACTTTGAGCAAGCCACCCTGCGCAACCCCGACGGCAACGCGTTGCTGTACGGCGACCGTGTGCTCAGCTACACCGACGCCAACCAGCGTGCCAACTGTATTGCCCATCACCTGCAAGCCCAGGGCATCGGCAAGGGTGACGTGGTGGCGCTGTTTATCGAAAACCGCCCCGAATTACTCTTGAACGTGCTGGCCGTGGCCAAGCTGGGTGGCATCTGCGCGATGCTCAATACCGCGCAAACCCAGGCGACGCTGGTGCACAGCCTGACCCTGGTGAGCCCGGCAGCCATTATTGTCGGCGCGGAACTGGTGGCCCCCTATGACGTGGTGCGCGATCAGGTGGCCATCGCGGCTGATCGAACCTGGTTCGTCGCCGATCAACCGTCCAGCCTGGTACCGCAGGGTTATATCGACCTGGTGGCTGCGAGCGCCGAGTGCCCGGTGGACAACCCTGCCAGCACTGCGCAGATCTTCTTTAACGACCCTTGCTTCTATATCTACACCTCCGGCACCACCGGCCTGCCGAAGGCCGGCATCATGAAACATGGCCGCTGGACCAAAACTGCCGTCAGCTTCGGCAGCATCGCGCTGGACATGGGCCCTGACGACGTCCTGTATTGCACTTTGCCGCTGTACCACGCCACCGGCCTTTGCGTGTGTTGGGGCTCGGCGATTGTCGGGGCATCGGGCTTCGCCATTCGCCGCAAGTTCAGCGCCAGCCAGTTCTGGGACGATGCGCGCCGATTCAAGGCGACCACCCTCGGCTACGTCGGTGAGTTGTGTCGTTACCTGCTCGACCAGCCACCCGGTGAAAACGACCTTGATAACCGCGTGACCAAGATGGTTGGCAATGGCTTGCGCCCCGGCGTGTGGGCGCAGTTCAAGGCACGCTATGGCGTGGAGCATATCTGCGAGCTGTACGCGGCCAGTGACGGCAATATCGGTTTTACCAACGTGCTGAATTTCGACAACACCATCGGTTTCTGTCTCCAGCACTGGGCGCTGGTGGACTACGCCCATGACAACGGCGAGCCGCTGCGTGGCAGCGACGGTTTTATGCGTAAAGTCCCCACGGGCGGGCAGGGCCTGTTACTGGCCAGGATCGATGAAAAATCGCCCTTCGACGGCTACACCGACCCGGAAAAGAATCGCCGGGTGGTACTCACCGACGTGTTTGAAAAAGGTGATCGCTACTTCAATACCGGCGATTTGTTGCGCAGCATCGGCTTTGGCCATGCGCAATTTGTGGATCGCCTGGGGGATACCTATCGCTGGAAAGGTGAAAACGTGTCCACCACCGAGGTCGAGAACGTCCTGCTGCAACACCCGCAGATCGCCGAAGTGGTGGCTTATGGCGTCGAGATCGAAAACACCAATGGCCGTGCGGGCATGGTCGCCATCACCCCGAGTGAGTCCCTGGCCTCGCTGGACATGCGCGAGTTGCTGCAATTCGCCCACGGCCAGTTGCCGCACTATGCAGTGCCGCTCTTCCTGCGGATCAAGGTCAAGATGGAAACCACCGGTACCTTTAAGTACCAGAAGGTCAAGCTCAAGGAAGAGGCCTTTGATCCGGACAAGGCCGGCAATGACCCGGTGTATGCCTGGTTGCCGGGGTCGGACTGCTATGTGCCGGTCACCGGGCAACTGTTGGCACAGATCCAGGGTGGTCAGTTCCGCTATTGATTCTGTCTATGGCCGCTTTTGGTAAAAAGGGCATGACAGTGGGGAACTCCCTCGCGACACTGGCGGCCTATAAAGCACCAGACAAGGAGCCCCCACATGTCAGACCACGCCAAACAAATGACTGAAGACGAAGCCGCCGAATTTGCCGAGCAGGTCTTCGACGTCGCCCGCAAAGGCGACGCCGCCATGCTCGCCGCGCTCCTGGCCAAAGGCTTGCCGGCCAACTTTCGCAATCACAATGGCGATACCTTGCTGATGCTGTCTGCCTACCACGGCCATGCCGAAGCGGTAAAAGTGCTGCTGGAGTTCAAGGCCGACCCGCTGATCGCCAATGACAAGAACCAGCTGCCCATCGCCGGCGCGGCGTTCAAGGGCCACTTGCCGGTGGTCAAGGCGCTGATTGAAGGGGGCACGCCGATCGAGGCCGCCTCGTCCGACGGTCGTACTGCGTTGATGATGGCCGCCATGTTCAACCGCGTCGACATGGTCGACTACCTGCTCAGCCAAGGCGCCAACCCCAAGGCCACCGATGCCCAGGGCGCGACTGCGCTGGCGGCGGCGCAGACCATGGGGGCGAAGGACACGGCGGCGCAGCTGGAGAAACTGGTGTAGGCTGTGCGCCCTCAAAAACCAGCCCGCTACAGGATCACCCCATGAAAACCGCCCTCGTCGAACTTATCAGCAAAATCAGCGCCGGGGTCATGGGCGAGGATGAGGTGGCGCGCATCGCCGAAGAGGCCGCCCAGGCCTACGCCGACCCGGCGGCCTTCCTGGCCGCCAACCCGGATATCAACTACGACGACAGCTTTCCGATCCCGCTGGGGGAGTGGGTGGTGGTCGGCAGCCTGCCGGATACCGTGCTGTTCCAGGCCGATACCTATGGCGACCTGTTTGCGCAGATCGTCGCGTCGTTCGGCCCGGGTGTGGCGTTCAACCTCAAACCCAAGCAACTGGCCAAGACTGACGGCCTCACCGCCCTGAACCGTATCCAGATCCAGATGAGCGCCCTGAGCCCGGAAGACGGCGGTTATGTGCTGCTCAACTTCAGCCAGTTGCTGGACGACGAGATCCAGGCGGTGCTGGTGTTCGGCAATGACCTGCCGCGCGTGCTGGCGTTGTGCGCCGAAGTCGGCATCCAGGCCGAGCCGTCCCTGGAAGCGCTGAAGGTTGCCGTGCACGTCTGAAATAAAACGGAACCCCGGCCAGGGCTGGCTATCCTACAAGGGCATGCCCTCACTTAGGAGCGACACCATGGGTTCCACTTTCAACGGTCTGATCGGGCTGATCATCCTGGCGCTGGATATCTGGGCGATCATCAATGTGTTCAAAAGCGGCGCAAGCACCGGGGCCAAGGTGTTGTGGATCCTGTTGATCCTGCTGCTGCCGGTACTGGGCCTGATCATCTGGGCTATCGCCGGGCCGCGCGGCAACGTGCGGATCTGACCCCGCACCCTCCTTGTAGCAGCTGCCGAGCCTTGGCGAGGCTGCGTCAGCGGTGTATCAGACACACCGCACACGCAGCCTCGCCAAGGCTCGGCAGCTGCTACGGTACTTGCTCGTTTCTTCGCTGCATTTTGTGTATCGAAATATTCGCTGCACACAATTTTCACATCTTATCCAAGACAATCCGCCGGCTCTATCTTTCCCTGCCAAGGCCCTGCCTCAGGTGCTTTTAAAGGCGGCGCAGCGGTGCTCGTTCAGTAATTAATAGCCTTGATGCCGTTGATCGGGCACCATTCGCGCCACTGCACTACTTCGTCACTAAACTTCCAATGGGTCCTGAAACGACATGGCAAACCCGGACGCCCTGAGTCAGCAGCGAGCTTCTAATCGCCTGCTGCAACCGACCGTCAAATCCCATCTGGCGTACACGCTGCTCTGCGCACTGGTCATGATGGTGATGCTCTCCCTGCTGCGCCTGGCGCTGCTGGTCTACAACCGCGAGATGATCCTCGACACGCCGGCCTCGACCTTCCTTGAAGCGTTCGCCAACGGCCTGCGTTTTGACATCCGCCTGGTGGTCTACCTGCTGATCCCGCTGCTGCTGGCACTGTTCAGCGTACGGGCCATGGCCGCGCGTGGGTTCTTCCGCTTCTGGCTGACCCTTGCGTCCAGCATCGCCCTGTTCCTGGGCTTGATGGAGATGGACTTCTACCGCGAGTTCCACCAGCGCCTCAACGGCCTGGTCTTCCAGTATGTGAAGGAAGACCCGAAAACCGTGATGAGCATGCTCTGGTACGGTTTCCCGGTGGTGCGCTACCTGCTGGCCTGGGCCGTGGGCACGCTGATCCTGAGCATCGCGTTCAAAGGTGCCGACCGCGCCACGCGCCCACGTGGTCCGTTCAGTGGTGGCAGCATCGGCACGCGCCAGGTGGCGCCGTGGTACAGCCGCATCGCGGTGTTCGTGGTATGCCTGCTGATCGCCGTGGTTGCCGCCCGTGGCACCCTGCGCCAGGGCCCGCCGCTGCGTTGGGGTGATGTGTACACCACCGATTCGAACTTCGCCAACCAGTTGGGCCTCAATGGCACCTTGTCGCTGATCGCGGCGGCCAAGGCCCGGTTCGGTGAAGACCGCTCCAATGTCTGGAAGGCGACCCTGGACCAGCCGCTGGCCACCCAGACCGTGCGTGACATGCTGGTGCTGCCACAGGAAAAACTGGTCGATACCGACATCGCCGCCGTGCGCCGCGACTACACGCCGCCGGCCGAGAAGACCCTGCCGATCAAGAACGTGGTCGTGATCCTGATGGAAAGCTTCGCCGGTCACTCGGTAGGCGCCTTGGGGCGTCCCGGCAATATCACGCCGTACTTCGACAAACTCTCCAAGGAAGGCCTGCTGTTCGACCGTTTCTTCTCCAACGGCACCCATACCCACCAGGGTATGTTCGCCACCATGGCCTGCTTCCCGAACCTGCCAGGCTTTGAATACCTGATGCAGACCCCGGAAGGCAGCCACAAGCTGTCGGGCCTGCCGCAGTTGCTCAGCGCCCGTGATTTCAACGACGTGTATGTCTATAACGGCGACTTCGCCTGGGACAACCAGTCGGGCTTCTTCAGCAACCAGGGCATGACCAACTTCATCGGCCGCAACGACTTCGTCGACCCGGTGTTCTCCGACCCGACGTGGGGCGTGTCCGACCAGGACATGTTCAACCGTGGCCTGGAAGAGTTGAAGGCCCGTGAAGGCGGCAAGCCGTTCTACGCACTCCTGCAAACCCTGTCCAACCACACGCCGTACGCATTGCCGACGCCGTTGCCGGTGGAGAAAGTCACTGACCGTGGCAGTCTCAACGAGCATTTGACGGCCATGCGTTACTCCGACTGGGCCCTGGGCCAGTTCTTTGAAAAGGCCCGCAAGGAGCCGTACTTCAAGGAAACCCTGTTCGTGATCGTGGGCGACCATGGCTTCGGCAACGAACAGCAGATCACCGAGATGGACCTGGGTCGCTTCAACGTACCGATGCTGATGATTGCACCGGGCGTGCAGGAGAAGTTCGGCGAGCGTGACCACACCGTGGGCACCCAGATCGACATCGTGCCGACCATCATGGGCCGCCTGGGTGGCGACACCCTGCACCAATGCTGGGGCCGCGACCTGCTGAACCTGCCGGAAGGCGACAAGGGCTTTGGCGTGATCAAGCCATCGGGCAGCGACCAGACCGTGGCCTTGGTCACCGCAGACCGCATTCTGGTACTGCCCAAGGAAATGCCACCGAAGCTGTGGCAATACGAACTGGGCGCCAACCCGAGCGGTAAGGTGATTGCCGAATCGCCGGACGAGGCTGCACTCAAGCAGAAACTCGAAGCGTTCCTGCAAACCGCGACCAAGAGTTTGCTGGATAACACCGCAGGTGTTGTAAACGGTAAGCCGGACTAATTAACCGGCAATAAAAAAGAGGCCTTTTTCAAGGCCTCTTTTTTTTGCTTCGTTATTATCGCGGGGCGGTTATATCCGGCCCAGCAACAACAGGACCAGCAGCACCACCAGCACTACACCGAGGATACCCGACGGGCCATAACCCCAATTGCGCGAGTGCGGGAATACCGGCAGGCCGCCGACCAGCAGGAGGATCAAGATAATGATCAGAATGAGGCTCATGGTTTTTTCCTTATTGTCTTTCTGCAAAGACCGGTTGTTTAACGATAGGCCTGCAGAGTTAATTACAGACGCCTTAACTACTCCGACTCTGGTGCTTCGCAGAAAATTCCATGTTTTTTTAAAGCATTTCGATCAGTCGCTTATTTCTTTTAATTCGCGCTCATCCAGCACTTATTAGTTGAAAAACATTGAACTTAGGCGGACGGCAGGCATCCGACCCGGCCCACGGTTTGCCTGGGGCATTCATCACTCTGATGGTGCGTGGGTGCAGGAAAAACCTTCGCTACACTGCCGATCACTTCTTCTGTGAACCACAAGGCTACTTCCTATGCAAAATCGCATGATGATCACTGGCGCCGGGTCCGGCCTGGGTCGTGAAATCGCTCTGCGCTGGGCCCGTGAGGGTTGGCAGTTGGCCTTGTCGGACGTCAGCGAGCCAGGCTTGCAGGACACCCTGAAGGGAGTGCGTGAAGCCGGTGGCGATGGCTTTATCCAGCGCTGCGACGTGCGCGACTACAGCCAGCTCACGGCGTTTGCCCAGGCCTGCGAAGTGAAGCTGGGCGGCATCGATGTGATCGTCAACAACGCCGGCGTAGCCTCGGGCGGCTTCTTTGCCGAGCTATCGCTGGAGGACTGGGACTGGCAGATCGCAATCAACCTGATGGGCGTGGTCAAGGGCTGCAAGGCGTTCCTGCCGCTGCTGGAAAAGAGCAAGGGCCGCATCATCAACATCGCCTCGATGGCGGCCCTGATGCAGGGGCCGGCCATGAGCAACTACAACGTGGCCAAGGCCGGTGTGGTGGCGCTGTCGGAGAGTTTGCTGGTGGAACTCAAGCAGCAGGAAGTCGGCGTGCATGTGGTGTGCCCGTCGTTCTTCCAGACCAACCTGTTGGACTCGTTCCGTGGGCCCACACCGGCGATGAAGGCGCAGGTAGGCAAGCTGTTGGAGAGTTCGCCGATCTCGGCGGCGGACATTGCCGACTACATCTACCAGCGTGTGGCGCAGGGCGAATTCATGATCCTGCCCCATGAGCAGGGGCGGATGGCCTGGGCCCTGAAGCAGAAGAACCCGCAGTTGCTCTATGACGAAATGACCACCATGGCCGACAGGATGCGCGCCAAGGCACAGGCTGTTAAGGGCTGATCAGGCAGTAGTCTGTCAGGCAATTTACCTGCATAGGTAGGTATTGCCTGATTTTGCCGCGAGGCATTGCTGCGCCCACACCCAGCGCGCATGGTCGGGGTCCTGTCATTCAATAAGGACAACCGCCATGCTGGTCTTAAGCCGCGCCGTAGGCGAAATCATCGCCATCGGTGATGACATCACCGTGCGCATTCTCGAGCTGAACGGTAATCAGGTGAAATTTGGTGTTGTTGCGCCCGTCGGGGTGCATGTCCATCGCGCCGAGGTGTACCAAAAGATCCTCAAGCGTCAAACCCCGCAATCCCAGCCCGCCACCAACCCCTGAGTCAGTCGAACAGATGCTTGGGCACATCGTGCTTGAGCATCAACTGGCACTGCTCGCTGTCCGGGTCGAACACAATCAGCGCCTGGCCCTTGGTCAGCGCCTGGCGCACCCGCAGCACGCGGGTTTCCAGGGGCGTGTCGTCACCATTGTCGGTGCCGTCGCGGGTCACGAAGTCTTCGATAAGGCGGGTCAGGGTGTCGACTTCAAGTGCGTCGTAGGGAATCAGCATACAAGCCTCAGATGATGGATCCCGGCGATCCTACTGCGCCGGGACCGCAGTTGCCAGCGTCAGGACTTCTGGCCGACCAGGCTGTCCACCGATGGCACACGCGTGTCGCTCTCCATCTGCGTTTCGTGCTCGATCTGATGGCTGAACCGATCCAGTGAGCCCTGGGCCGGTTGTGCGTCACTGGCGAACACCGGCGGGCTGAGGATATACGCGCCCAACAGCCGGCTCAGTGCTGCCAGGCTGTCGATATGGGTGCGCTCATAACCATGGGTCGCATCGCAACCGAACGCCAGCAGCGCCGTGCGGATGTCGTGGCCGGCCGTCACCGCCGAGTGGGCATCGCTGAAGTAATAGCGGAACAGGTCGCGGCGCACGGGCAAGTCGTTATCCGAAGCCAGGCGCAGCAGGTGGCGGGAGAGGTGATAGTCATACGGCCCGCCGGAATCCTGCATGGCCACACTGACCGCGTGCTCGCTGGAGTGCTGGCCGGGAGCGACCGGGGCGATATCGATACCGACAAATTCACTCACATCCCAGGGCAGGGCCGCCGCAGCGCCGCTGCCGGTTTCCTCGGTGATGGTGAACAGCGGGTGGCAGTCGATCAGCAACGGTTCGCCGCTGTCGACGATGGCCTTGAGCGCAGCCAACAGCGCGGCGACGCCGGCTTTGTCGTCCAGGTGGCGGGCACTGATATGCCCGCTCTCGGTGAACTCGGGCAACGGGTCGAACGCCACATAGTCACCGATGCCGATCCCCAGGGAATCGCAATCGGCGCGGGTGGCGCAATAGGCGTCCAGGCGCAATTCCACGTGGTCCCAGCTCACCGGCATTTCATCCACGGCGGTGTTGAACGCGTGCCCGGAGGCCATCAACGGCAACACGCTGCCACGGATCACCCCGTTGTCGGTAAACAGACTGACGCGGCTGCCTTCGGCAAAGCGGCTTGACCAGCAGCCAACCGGGGCGAGGGTCAGGCGGCCATTGTCCTTGATCGCACGCACGGCGGCGCCAATGGTGTCCAGGTGCGCCGACACCGCGCGGTCGGGGCTGTTTTTCTGGCCCTTGAGGGTGGCGCGAATGGTCCCGCGCCGGGTCATTTCAAACGGGATGCCCAGCTCTTCCAGGCGCTCGGCGACGTAGCGCACGATGGTGTCGGTAAACCCGGTGGGGCTGGGAATGGCGAGCATTTCCAGCAGGACTTTTTGCAGGTAGTTGAGATCCGGTTCGGGGATGGTTCGGGTCATAAAGGTTTCCTTTAGTTGCAAGCTTTGAGCTGCAAGCTTCAAGTTAAAAGCGGTATCTGAGGCTTGCCGGCATTGCTCTAGGCTTGAGGCTTGCAGCTTGTAACTTGAGGCTATCCACTGTGGGGGAATAGCAGGTCCACAAACTTCTCCGCCGTCGGCTGCGGTTCATGGTTGGCCAGGCCGGCCCGTTCGTTGGCTTCGATAAACACGTACTCGGGCTGATCGGCAGCGGCCACCATCAGGTCCAGGCCGACCATGGGGATATCCAGGGCGCGTGCGGCGCGCACGGCGGCGTCCACCAGCGTGGGGTGGAGGATCGCCGTGACGTCTTCCAGGCAACCGCCGGTGTGCAGGTTGGCGGTACGGCGCACGGCCAGGGTCTGGCCCCGGGGCAGGATGCTGCTGTAGTCGTAGCCGGCGGCGTGCAGGGTGCGTTCGGTTTCTGCATCCACGGGGATTTTGCTTTCGCCGTCGGTGGCCGCCTGACGGCGTCGGCTCTGGGCTTCGATCAGCGCGCCGATGGAATGCTGGCCGTCACCGGTCACTTCGGCGGGGCGGCGGATCGCGGCGGCGACCACCTCGAAACCGATCACCAGGATGCGCAGGTCCAGGCCTTCGTGAAAGCTTTCGAGCAATACGCGGCTGTCGAACTGCCGCGCCGCTTCGATCGCCTGCTGCACCTCTTCGATGCTCTGCAGATCCACCGCCACGCCCTGGCCTTGCTCGCCATCGAGCGGCTTGACCACGACGCGCTGGTGTTCGTCGAGGAACTCCAGATTGTCATCGGCGCTGCCCGCCAGTTGTTGCGCAGGCAGTTTCAAGCCCGCCGCTTTCAACACCTTGTGGGTGAGGCTCTTGTCCTGGCACAGGGTCATGCTGATCGCGCTGGTCAGGTCGCTCAGCGACTCGCGGCAGCGCACGCGGCGGCCACCATGGCTGAGGGTGAACAAACCGGCATCGGCGTCATCCACCTGCACATCGATGCCGCGTCGATGGGCCTCTTCGACAATGATCCGCGCATACGGGTTGAACCCCGCCTGCGGGCCGGGGCCGAGGAACAGCGGTTGGTTGATACCGTTCTTGCGCTTGATCGCAAAGGTGGTCAGCGCACGGAAGCCGAGCTTGGCGTAGAGGTTCTTGGCCTGGCGATTATCGTGCAGCACAGACAGGTCGAGATAGCTCAGGCCACGGCTCATAAAGTGCTCCACCAAGTGGCGTACCAACACTTCGCCCACGCCGGGGCGTGTGCACAGCGGGTCGACCGCCAGGCACCACAGGCTGCAACCGTTTTCCGGGTCGTGGAAGGCTTTCTGGTGATTGAGGCCCATCACGCTGCCGATCACCGCGCCACTGTCTTCGTCCTCGGCCAGCCAGTACACCGGGCCGCCTTCATGGCGCGGTGTCAGGCGTTCGGCGTCGACCGGCAGCATGCCGCGGCCTTGATACAACTGGTTGACCGCCAGCCAATCGGCCTCGCTCTGCACCCGGCGAATGCGGAAACCGCGAAACACGCGGGTGGACGGGCGATAGTCGCTGAACCACAGGCGCAGGGTGTCGGATGGGTCGAGGAACAACTGCTGCGGATCAATCCCGAGGATCTGCTGGGGCGCGGCCACATACAGCGCGATATCGCGCTCGCCGGGCTGTTCGTTGAGCAGCTCCTGGGCCAGGCTGGCCGGGTCCGGGAAGGTATGGCCGATCAATAGCCGGCCCCAGCCGCAATGCACCGCAATCGGCTCGGCGGCCAGCGGGCTACCATCTTCGGCCAGGCGCGCTTGCAGGCGCTCGTAGGTGGGCGCCTGGCCCTTTAACAAGCGTTGGCTGTAAGCCGCTGCATGGGGTTTCATCAATCAGATTCCTTGTTCGCTGAGCCACAGGTTCAACGCGGCCAGTTGCCACAGCTTCGAGCCGCGCAACGGGGTCAATTGACCTTGCGGGTCGGTGAGCAGGCGGTCGAGCATGGCCGGGTTGAACAGGCCGCGATCCTGGCTTGGGTCCAGCAGCAGTTCGCGCACCCAATTCAGGGTGTCGCCCTGCAAATGCTTAAGGCCCGGCACCGGGAAGTAGCCTTTCTTGCGGTCGATGACTTCGCTCGGAATCACCCGGCGCGCGGCCTCTTTCAACACTTGCTTGCCACCGTCGGGCAATTTGAATTTACCCGGTACACGGGCCGACAGTTCCACCAGGCGGTAGTCGAGGAACGGCGTGCGCGCTTCCAGGCCCCAGGCCATGGTCATGTTGTCGACGCGTTTGACCGGGTCATCCACCAGCATCACCGTGCTGTCCAGGCGCAGGGCCTTGTCCACGGCGGCGTCCGCGCCGGGCATCGCAAAATGCTCGCGCACGAAGTCGCCGGCGGCGTCGTTGGCGGTCAGCCATTTCGGTGCGACGGTGGCGGCGTAGTCATCGTAGCTGCGGTCGAAGAACGCCTCGCGGTAGGCGGCATACGGGTCGCTGGCGCCATCCACCTGCGGGTACCAGTGGTAACCGGCGAACAGCTCATCGGCGCCCTGGCCGCTCTGCACCACCTTGCAATGCTTGGCCACTTCCCGCGACAGCAGGTAGAAGGCGATGCAGTCATGGCTGACCATCGGCTCGCTCATGGCGCGGAACGCCGCCGGCAGTTGTTCGATGATCTCGCTTTCGGCAATGCGCAGTTGGTGGTGACGGGTGCCGTAGTGCTTGGCGATCAGGTCCGAATACTGGAACTCGTCGCCGCGCTCGCCGCCGGCGTCTTCAAAGCCGATGGAGAAAGTCGACAGGTCCTGCACGCCGACTTCACGCAGCAGGCTGACGAGCATGCTCGAGTCGACGCCGCCGGAAAGCAGAACACCGACATCCACGGCCGCCCGTTGACGAATGGCCACGGCTTCGCGGGTGCTGTCCAACACGCGGTCGGTCCAGTCTTCCAGGCTCAGGTTTTTTTCATCTTCATGGGGGCCGTAGGGCAGCGTCCACCAGGTTTTCTGCTCGGTGTTGCCTTCGGCATCGATGCGCATCCAGGAGGCCGGCGGCAGTTTTTCAATGCCCGCCAGCAGCGTGCGCGGAGCGGGCACGACGGCATGGAAATTCAAGTAGTGATTGAGCGCCACCGGATCGAGGATCGGGTTGATATCACCGCCCTTGAGCAGCGCCGGCAGGGCCGAGGCAAAGCGCAGGCGCTGACCGGTGCGCGACAGGTACAACGGCTTCACGCCGAGACGGTCACGTGCGATGAACAGGCGCTGGGCATCGCGCTCCCAGACGGCAAAGGCAAACATGCCGTTGAGCTTGGGCAGCAGTGCTTCGCCCCAGGCGTGGTAACCCTTGAGCAGCACTTCGGTGTCGCCGCCGGAATAGAAGGCGTAACCCAGGGCTTCAAGCTCCTGGCGCAATTCCGGGAAGTTGTAGATCGCGCCGTTGAATGCCAGGGACAGGCCCAGTTGGGCGTCGACCATCGGTTGGGCGGAGCCGTCCGACAGGTCCATGATTTTCAGGCGTCGATGGCCCAGGGCAATCGGCCCTTGGGCATGGAAGCCCCACGCGTCAGGGCCGCGGGGTGCCAAGTGATGGGTAATTCGCTCCACCGCTGCGAGGTCCGCAGGTTGGTGATCGAAACGTAACTCGCCAGCTAATCCGCACATAGGTTCCTTACCGGTTTTTCCGTTGGGGAGGGATAGAAATGCACGCGCCGAAACGGCGGGTACCTAGGGACTGACCCGAGGCTATACGCGGAGTTTTAGATCAATAAGTTATATGGCAAACCGCCGCCCCCCATTCGGAACACCCCTGCAGCCTGTGCGGCGTGGGTGAAAGGGGCGGTAATTAAGTCGAGGCGAGATGCAAAAAATCGACGCTTGCGCGGGCTGAACCTGCAGCTATTTGAACCCTTTTGCGCGGTCGCAGCGCTTATCGTCTGGCGTCATTGTTCAACGCGATAAAGGAACATTGCGAATGACGCAAACCACTGATTTGACCCAGGCGCTCGAGCCGGTGCCCCACGACCAATTGATGGCGGCGCTGCTGAATATCACCGGCGACCTGGATAAAGCGCAGGTCTTGCATGACACGCTGCCGGCCTGGTTGGTCAAGGCTGACTCCCACATATTGCAGGCCATCGAGCAGGCGTATGCCGACAGCGAGCGCCCCCGTGAAACCCTGCACCGGGTGCTGAACCGTCTGCAACCGCTGGATAAATTCTGTGCCGAACGGCTCAAGGCTTTCCTGGACGGCAAGGGGCCTGGGGGCCTCGACATCGAAAACGACACCCTGGAAATCCCCCGGCGCTCGTTCAGCGGTGTCAGCCAGGACCTGGGCGGCCAGGTGGTCGAGACCGTTACCCTGGAGAAGCACAGCCTGCTGCAAGCGGCCATGCAGAATTTCTCCCAGGCGGCTGCCGAGCCTGGCGGCTCGCCGACCACTGCCGTGGTGCGCATCGGCCCCAGGCGCCGAATTGCGCAAACCCTCAGCGCCCAGGCCTTTATCGGCTACTGCCGCGAGCTGAACCTGGGAGAGGCCTATCAGACCCATGTGCGCGAAGTATTCAACCTGGTGGCGCCCGACCAGGACTTCAATCCTTCGGTGACGCAGGTCGGCCAATCCCGTTGCGTGGACATGCAGATCGACCTGCATCTGGCCCATGCCAAGGGCGATATCGATGCACCGACCCGCGCGTTGCTGCTGGGCCTGGTCAAGGCGGATATGCCCGCCGGTGACATCCGGCAATTGTGGTTCAACCAGCAGCCGCTGACCTGGCAAGGCCTGAACATCGACGGCGCCTGCCTGTGGGGGGTATTGGTGTTTTCCAGTGCATCGGCCGAAGGGTTCTCCAGCGGCCCGATCGTGGTGTATATGCCCAACGAGCCCGTGCGGCCGTGGTACCGCTATGAATCACTGGAGCATTTCAAGCTCTACCTCACCCTCAAGCTTCACGTCAGTACCTATCGTGATTTCTTCAAGGGTTACCTGGACGAGTCCGAGCGTTTCGGTTTTTTCGAGCGTTTTGACCAGGAGGCCATCGTCGTGCGGGTGGCGCCGCTCCCGGTCACAGACAAGTTGTCGACATTCTTTTTCAATGCCTGCGTTGGCAAGATCCAGCTGGATGCGCAGGTATTGGCGGTTCCCAATGCCCAGGCCGATGACGACGCGCGTCGCAAGCGTATCCAGGATTACCTGGATGTCGGCTTGACGGTGCTCAACGTCGCCGGGTTCGTGGTACCGGTGGTGGGCCAACTGATGACCGGTGTGGCCATTGGGCAATTGCTTGGCGAGATGTTCGAGGGGGTGGATGACTGGCTGCACCATGACAAGCTCGGCGCCCTCAGGCACCTGACGAACATCGCGGAAAACCTCGCTGCCATGGCGTTGTTCGCCGCGGGTACAAAAGTCGTGGGCCGGCTGTGGCGAACCACACCGTCGGCGGCGGGGTTCTACGACAGCCTCGAAGCCGTGCGGCTGCCCGACACGTCCACGCGCTTGTGGCGCAGTCGTACCGAGCCGTATCGTCACACCGTCTCGCTCGAAGGCACAGTGGCCAGCCCGCGTGGGGTCTATCAGCTCAATGGCCAGTCCTACGTGAATGTCGACGGGGCGCTGTATTCGATTGTCTTTGACGCCCGCACCGGGCGCTGGCGAGCCCGGCATCCGCAGCGGGATTCGGCCTATCGGCCACCCTTGACCCACAACTACCAGGGCGGCTGGCAGTTCTCGTTCGAGCAGGCGGATGAATGGCGCAGCCCTGACTATATCCTGAGGCGGCTGGACCCCAGTCTCAGCGCCTTACCGGCCGGACACCTGCAGGAGATCGCCGCTATCACCGGCTCGACCTTACCGCGCTTGCAGCAACTGGCCAGGCAGAACCTGCCGCTGCCGGAGCGGCTGCGCGACTGTGCGCTGCGGTTCAAGCTGAACCAGGGGGTTCGCGACCTGATCTGGCAAATGGAGCATCAAGCACCGCTCGATGCGGCCACCACCCGTGTGCAGATGCTGGCCCTGCCACTGATGGACGGGTGGCCCCGTGGGCGTTTTTTCGAACTGCTCGACGACGAGGGCTACCTGCTTGAGCGCCATCCAGACACCGCGCCGTTCGATTACGAGGACTTGAGCATCCACCTCACCACGCAACAACTGCGGAACGGACAGATCCTGCCTACCCTGCTGGCCGCACTCGATTCCGAAGAAACCGCGCAATTGCTCGGCGGCACCTTCCACGCCGATGAAGCGCAAGCGGTACTGGCGCGGCGTCTCACCGCCTCGCTCAAGACCACGCATCAGGCGGTCTATGAGCGGCTGCGCATGGATGCCGATTTCATCGATCAGACCGATCACGGCCAGCTCAAGCAGCGCTTGCCGCAATTGCCGATCCGGGTGGCCTGGGAGGTCATGACCCAGGCCTCCACGGCCGAGCGCTGGCACTTGCGCCATACCGGGCGTGTGCCGCTGCGGGTCAGCCAGTGGGCCCGGGAAGCCCTGGAAGCGTTGGAGGAAGACGACGCGCTGGCCGGCCTGTATTTGCCGGAGCTGGCCACCGATGTGACACGGCGCGTGGCCACCGGCTTGCTGCAACGGGTTCCAGGCTGGCCCGAGGATCTGTTCTTGCAGGTGCGCCGCGAAAGCGTACAGGGCGCTGTCCTGGGACAGGTGGGCGACCCAGGCGCTGATATCAGTCGTTTCGTGGTGCAGTCGGCCAAGGGCTTTCGCGCCTACGATGGGCAAGGTAAGGCCTTGGGCGCGCTGGCCGGCGGGCCGGAAGGTTTCTACGAGGCGTTGCTCAACAGTTTGTCTGCCGCCCAACTCGACGCGCTGCGCCTGACCGCGAGCGGCAGGGCCAGCCAGTTGCGGCATGCATTGATTGGCAAGGCCCAGGATGAACGCAATCGCATCGGCCGTTACTTATGGCCCGAGCGCGCGGTACCCGAGGAGCCGGCCCTGTCGTGTGTGCAAGGCTCGCCGCCTGCGCTGCCTCCACAGCCTGCGGGCCTGATGCGCAAAGCTCGCAAACTCTTCCCGTTATTCGATGACCGGCGCCTGTCGACCTTCCTGCAGGACTTGGGCACCGATCACCTGTCCCGGGCCAAAGCCGTGCGCACCCTTGAGCAGCACTATGAGGCACTGCAGCGGGCGCTGAGGCTGTGGGCCAAGGGCAAACCGGCGCAGCCACACTCGGACGTCGCGCTGCAAGACTACCGCCTGGCTCGACACCAGGCCGCACGGGCCATCGAGCGCAGTTGGCAATATGCGTCGCTGGCGCCGGATGAACACCATCGGCAAGTGCCGAGCCTGTCCCTGGACGGCATGGCCATCGGGGCGTTGCCGACCTTGCCGGCGCACGTGCAGTTCGAGCATGTCCGGCAATTGTCGTTGAAACGCATGGGGCTGAACGATGACGTCGCGTATTTCCTCAAGCACTTCAAGGGGCTGCGCAGCCTGGAGTTGAACGGTAATCGGCTGACGCGGCTGCCGGAAGTGCTCCAGCACATGCGGTGGCTCAGGCAGCTGTACATGGCCGATAACCACCTGCAACTGACCGAGTACACCCGCACCAAACTTGCGGACCTGAAGAGCCTGGTCGTGCTCGACCTGAGCAACAATCCCCTGGTGGACCCGCCGGTCGTCAACAAGATGTTCGAGTTGCGCAACCTGATGCTGCGCAACTGCCGGCTGACCAGTCTGCCCACCGGCTTTACCCGCGTTCCGTACCTGGAGCAACTCGACCTGCGGGACAATGACATCGCCAGTTTGCCGGCATGGTTGTTCAATGCGCCGCGCGAGCACACCGAAGTCATCAATGTGCGGCATAACCCTTTGGACGCCAGCACTCGTCAGGCCTTGAACCGTTACCCGGACACCATCGGCGTGGGCATGGGCTTCGTGGAGGATGACATTGCGCGACTCAACGAGCAGACCGCACGTGAGCTGTGGCTGGGCGATGAGCGCGCGACGCACTTCGCCGAAAAGGCCGAGACCTGGCTGGGGCTCAAGGATGAACCCGGCTCCGACGGCCTGTTCAAATTATTGGCCGGCCTGGGCGGAGCCGCCGACACCAGCCACGTGCGCGAGGACATGAACCGCCGCATCTGGCGCGTGCTGGATGCCGCCGCAGGCGATACCCGACTGCGTGCCGAGGTCTTCGAGCGCGCGGCCACGCCGTTGAACTGTGATGACGCCGCTGCCGTGAGCTTCAGTAGCCTGGAGGTGCTGGTTGAAATCCACGAGGCCCCGCAGCGGGTGGAGGGCGGCAGGGTCACGGCCAAGCCGCTGCTCAGGTTGGCCAGGGGCTTGTTTCGCCTCGACCGCCTGGAGTCCATGGCCAGCCGGCACAGCGCCGAGCATCCGACGCTCGATCCGCTGGAGGTCAGCCTGGCTTATCGCACCGGGCTGGTGGAGCGCTTTCATTTGCCCGGGCAGCCCCGGCATATGCGCTTCGCCAGCCTGGCTGGGGTAACCGAGCATATGCTGGAGGTTGCCGAAGCGCAGTTGAAGGAGGCCGAGCTTTCCCCGCAACTGCTGAACTATATGGTGAAGCTGCCATTCTGGAGCAGTTACCTGAGGCGCACCCATGGCGGTTCGTTCGACACCCTGACCCAGCCCTTTGGCGAGCGCATGGAAGCGGTGTGGGCGCAAAGGGAAAGCTTGGGTGACGCTGACTATCACACCCAGATGGGCGCGATCCAGCGCGCGCGGGAAAGCGCCGAGCTCGTCGAGCTCAAACGCCTGACCCAGGAGGCGTTGAGGTTCGATGCGCTGGGCACCTGCGAATTGTCCCCGGCGGGTTGAAGCGCCGCCTACGGGGTCGTTTTTGCAACGTTGCTGCGAATCAACCCGCGCACCGCAAAGCGATTCGGGTGACAGGCCTCGGCCACGCTGCGGGGCAGGGGCAGCGGTTCGTTGTCCAGCCATGCCGCCAGCAACTCGCCGGACAGCGGCGCGGTGATCAGGCCCCGGGAGCCGTGGCCGCTGTTGATGTACAGGCCGTCCAGCCACGGGCAAGTGGCCTGTGGCGTGTGGCGGGCATCTTTGCGCAGCACGTCGTAGGCCTGGGCGAATGCCAGGCTGTCGGCCAGCGGCCCGACAATCGGCAAGTAGTCCGGGCTGGTGCAGCGGAAGGCGGCGCGGCCCTCCAGGGTCTCTGCGGCAAGGTCGGCGGCGTGCAGGCGCTGGGCCAGGTCCGGGGAAATCTCTTGCAGCAGCTCAAGGTTACCGGCGTGCTCGGCGGCGGTAGGGGTGAGGTCATCGTTGTTGAAATCAAAGCTGGCCCCCAGGGTGTGTTCGCCCAGGCGAGCCGGCGCCACGTAGCCCTCGGCACACACCACCGTGGCCAGGGCCTGGCTGGCGGCGGTCTGGGGCAGGCGGGTGATCTGCCCGCGAATCCGCTTGAGGGGCAACTCGGCGCCGGCGGCAAATCGTTTGACCTCAGCGGCCCCGGCCAGCACCACCACGGGGGCGCTGGCCAGCAGCCGATCACCGTCCCAGGCCTGCCAGTGGCCGTCGACTTTGCGCAGGTCCAGCACCTCATGATGGGCCAGCACCTCGATACCTGGCTGGCGCGCCTGCCATTGGCACAGCGCGGGGGGATGCACCCAGCCGCCTTCGGGGAAAAACAGCCCGCCCTGTTCCAGGCCCACCCCGGCGCGAGCCTGGGCTTGAGCCTTATCCAGCAGATGCAGCAGCTGCGGGGCGAATGCCTGGGCCAGTTGCGCCTGGCGTTCGGCCTCCTTGGCATTGAAGGCCAGTTGCAGCACGCCGCAGCCGTCCCAATCCACCCCGCGTTGCAGGTGCTCCAGCAGGCGCCGGGTGTACCCGAACCCGCTGACGATCATCTGCGACAACGCCGTGCCGTGTGCCGACAGCTTGAGATAAAGCACCCCTTGCGGATTGCCGGAGGCCTCCTGGGCGAGGCCGCCATGGCGCTCCAACAGGCTGACCTGCCAGCCCCGCGCCGCCAGGCTGGCCGCGCTGGCGCAGCCGGCCAGGCCGCCGCCGATCACCAGGGCGTGGCGCTCGCCAGTGGGCATGGTCGGGCGGGCGAACCAGGGTTTGGCGGCGGCCGGTGCCGGCGTGTCGGTCGGCCAGCCGAGAAACTCCCCGCGCAGGATTTCCCACTTGTGGCCGATGCCCGGCGTACGCTTCATCTTGAAACCGGCGGCGTTGATCAGCCGGCGCACCCAGCCGGTGCTGGTGAAGGTGCTGATGGTCGAGCCCGGGGCCGCCAGGCGTGCCAGCTCGGCAAACAGTTCGGCGCTCCACATCTCGGGGTTTTTCGCCGGGGCGAAGCCGTCGAGAAACCACGCGTCGATCTGTGCATCCAGTTGCGGCAACTGTTCCAGGGCATCGCCGATCAGCAGCGTGAGGGTGACGCGGCCGTTGTCCAGCACCAGGCGCTGTAAGCCTTGGTGGATGGCGATGTAGTGCGCCAGCAGTTGCTCGGCGAACGGCGCCAGCTCGGGCCAGAGGGCGAGGGCGCGTTGCAGGTCGGCGTGGCTCAGGGGGTACTTTTCCACGCTGACAAAATGCAGGCGCGCACCGGCCACGGCGTGTTGCTCGAACAACTGCCAGGTACAGAGGAAATTCAGGCCGGTGCCGAAGCCGGTTTCGCCAATCACCAGACGCCCGCCCGCCGGCAGGGCGGCGAAGCGCTCCTGCAAGCGGTTCTGTTGCAGGAACACATAGCGGGTTTCGTCCAGGCCCGATTGGTCGGAGAAATACACGTCGTCGAACACCCGCGAGTGCGGGCGACCTTGATCATCCCAGTCGAGCTGGGCGTGGGTTACGGGGTTCATGGGCGGCTCGGTAAAGGCAAGGCGGCCATTCTAGCCGATCAACAGGCTTTGAATTGACCCACGGCAAGCCCCGGTGGAATTTCCTCCCGCGCGTTGTTGCCCAATCCGCTAGTCTTGCTCACTTCTGGAACGGAGCCGCCCATGTTCGAATCTGCCGAAATCGGTCACGCCATCGACAAAGACACCTTTGAGGCCGAAGTGCCCGCCCTGCGCGAGGCTTTGCTGGAGGTGCAGTACGAGTTGCAACAGCAAAAGCGCTTCCCGGTGATCATCCTGATCAACGGCATCGAAGGCGCCGGTAAAGGTGAGACGGTCAAACTGCTGAATGAATGGATGGACCCGCGCCTGATCGAGGTGCGCACCTTCGACCAGCAGACCGACGAAGAACTGGCCCGCCCCCCGGCCTGGCGCTACTGGCGCCAACTGCCTGCCAAAGGCCGCATGGGCATTTTTTTCGGCAACTGGTACAGCCAGATGCTGCAAGGCCGGGTGCACGGCGAGATCAAGGATGCGCGGCTCGACCAGGCCATCGCCGGCGCCGAGCGCCTGGAGAAGATGCTCTGCGATGAAGGCGCGCTGATCTTCAAGTTCTGGTTTCACCTGTCCAAGAAGCAAATGAAGGCACGGCTCAAGGCCCTGGCCGACGACCCGTTGCACAGTTGGCGCATCAGCCCGCTGGACTGGCAGCAATCCGAGACCTACGACAAGTTCGTGCATTTCGGCGAGCGCATCCTGCGCCGTACCAGCCGCGATTACGCGCCCTGGCATGTGATTGAAGGCGTCGACGCCAACTACCGCAGCCTCACCGTGGGCAAGATCCTGCTCGAAGGCCTGCAGAATGCCCTGAAGCTGCCCAAGGGCAAGGCCAGCGGGATGAACCCGGCGCCGTTGCCCTCGGCCATCGACCAGATGAGCCTGCTCAACAGCCTCGACATGACCCTGAGCCTGGACAAGGACGATTACGAAGAACAGCTGATTACCGAGCAGGCGCGCTTCTCCGGCCTGATGCGCGACAAACGCATGCGCAAGCACGCGCTGGTGACGGTCTTCGAAGGTAACGACGCGGCGGGCAAGGGCGGGGCGATCCGTCGGGTGGCGGCCGCGCTCGACCCGCGCCAGTACCACATCGTGCCGATTGCCGCGCCCACCGAGGATGAACGGGCCCAGCCGTACCTGTGGCGGTTCTGGCAGAAGATCCCGGCGCGGGGCAAATTCACCGTGTTCGACCGCTCGTGGTACGGCCGCGTGCTGGTGGAACGTATCGAGGGCTTCTGCACCACGGCCGACTGGATGCGCGCCTATGGCGAGATCAATGACTTCGAGGAGCAACTGCGCGACGCCGGTGTGATCGTGGTCAAGTTCTGGCTGGCCATCGACAAGCAGACCCAACTGGAACGCTTCCAGGCCCGTGAGGAAATCCCTTTCAAGCGCTTCAAGATCACCGAAGACGACTGGCGCAACCGCGACAAATGGGACGACTACCGCGCCGCCGTGGGCGATATGGTCGACCGCACCAGCACCGAGGTTTCGCCGTGGACGCTGGTGGAGGCCAACGACAAGCGCTGGGCGCGGGTCAAGGTGTTGCGCACCATCAACCTTGCCCTGGAGGAAGCGTTCGCCAAGTCCGACAAGCACGACAAGAAGAAAAAGAAATAACCACTGGCCTGGTGTTGTTCAGGATGCAGCCCTCTGTGGTGAGCGGGCGTGTTGTGGTGAGCGGGCCGGTTGTGGTGAGCAGGCTTGTTTTGGTGAATGGGCCTGTTGTGGTGAGTGGGCTTGTTGTGGTGAGCGGGCTTGCCCCGCGCTGGGCTGCGAAGCGGCCCCAAAACCAGCCAATAAGGTCTGCCTGAAATAACGCGGCGCCTTGGTCAGGGCCGCTTCGCAGCCCAGCGCGGGGCAAGCCCGCTCACCACAACAAGCCCGCTCACCAACAAGCCCGTTTGCCACTACAAGCCTGCTTGCCACGATAAGCCTGCTCACCACAACCGGCCCGCTTGCCACAACTAGCCGGCCAGCCACAGGTTTATGTCCGTCACCATGCTTTTGTATACGCCGGATGAATGATCGTCGCGGTGGGGCAGGCCTGGATCTATCCTCGATCCATCTCCCCACAACGACAAGATCGAGGTAGCCCATGCGTGAAGTAGTGATCGTCGACAGCGTGCGAACCGGCCTGGCCAAATCCTTTCGCGGCAAGTTCAACCAGACCCGCCCGGATGACATGGCGGCCCATTGCGTCAACGCACTGCTGACCCGCAACGGCATCGACCCGGCCAGCGTCGAGGATTGCATCGTCGGCGCGGGTTCCAACGAAGGCGCCCAGGGCTACAACATCGGGCGCAACGTGGCCGTGCTGTCGCAATTGGGCACAGGTACGGCGGGCATGACCCTCAACCGGTTCTGCTCGTCGGGCTTGCAGGCGATTGCGATTGCGGCCAACCAGATCGCGTCGGGTTGCAGCGACATCATCGTTGCCGGTGGTGTCGAGTCCATCAGCCTGACCATGAAAAGCGTCAATACCAATAACCTGATCAACCCGCTGCTCAAGGAGCAGGTGCCGGGCATTTACTTCCCCATGGGCCAGACCGCGGAAATCGTCGCCCGCCGCTATGACGTCAGCCGCGAAGAACAGGACCTCTACGCCCTGCAAAGCCAGCAGCGCACCGCCCAGGCCCAGGCAGAGGGCTTGTTTGATGATGAAATCGTGCCGATGGCGGTCAAGTACAAGGTCGAGGACAAGAACACTGGCGCTGTGCAGATCCTTGACGGCGTGGTTGACCGCGATGACTGCAACCGCCCGGACACCACGTTGGCCAGCCTCTCTGGGTTGAAGCCCGTATTTGCCGAAGACGGCTCGGTGACGGCGGGTAACTCCTCGCAGCTCTCCGACGGTGCCTCGATGACCCTGGTGATGAGCCTGGAGAAAGCCCTGGCACTGGGGCTCAAGCCCAAGGCGTTTTTCCGCGGTTTCACCGTGGCCGGTTGCGAGCCGGATGAGATGGGTATCGGCCCGGTGTTCTCGGTGCCCAAGCTGCTCAAGGCGCGGGGCTTGCAGGTGGCGGACATCGACCTGTGGGAACTCAACGAGGCCTTTGCGTCGCAGTGCCTGTATGCGCGCAATCGCCTGGGCATCGATAACGCCAGGTACAACGTCAACGGCGGCTCGATTTCCATCGGCCACCCGTTCGGCATGACCGGCTCGCGGCAGGTGGGGCACCTGGTGCGTGAGCTGCAACGGCGCAATGTGCGTTATGGCATCGTCACCATGTGCGTGGGTGGCGGCATGGGCGCCACGGGGCTGTTCGAAGCCGTGCGCTGATAAGTGTGGGAGGGGCAGTGCGACGATTCGACTTGCCCCTCCCACATTTTAACTGCGGCGTATCCCAATTCGCTCACTTCCCCCTAGAATGCCCGCTCCACTTCCTCTGGCTTCTGGGGCACTCATGCACATCTCTTCCGGCCGCTGGGTCTACGGTTTTCTCCTGACCCTGCTGACCGCGCTGCTCTGGGGCATCCTGCCGATCAAGCTCAAGCAAGTGTTGCAGGTGATGGACCCGATCACGGTCACCTGGTTTCGCCTGGTGGTGGCCGGCAGTTGCCTGTTCGTGTACCTCGCCGCGACCAGGCGCCTGCCCAGTCGTAAAGTACTCGGCCCCAGGGGCGGCTGGCTGGTGGCGATGGCGGTGTGCGGCCTGGTGGGCAACTACGTGTTGTACCTGGTGGGCCTGAAATTGCTCAGCCCCGGCACTGCGCAACTGGTGGTGCAGATGGGCCCGATCTTCCTGATGATCGCCAGCGTGTTTGTGTTCAAGGAACGTTTCAGCGTCGGGCAGTGCGTGGGCCTGGTGGTGCTGATCGTCGGCTTCGGTCTGTTCTTCAACCAACGCCTGGGAGAGTTGCTGACGTCCCTTGGCGCCTACACCGCCGGCGTGCTGACGATCCTGCTCGCGACTTCGGTCTGGGTGTTCTATGCCCTGGGCCAGAAGCAGTTGCTGAGCGTGTGGAATTCGCTGCAAGTGATGATGGTGATCTACCTGTCGTGCGCCGTGCTGCTGACGCCGTGGGCGCATCCGCTGGAGGCCCTGCAACTGAGCCCGCTGCAAGGCTGGCTGTTGCTGGCGTGCTGCATGAACACCCTGGTGGCCTACGGTGCATTTGCCGAAGCCCTGGCTCACTGGGAAGCCTCACGGGTGAGTGCGACCTTGGCCCTGACGCCGTTGGTGACCTTTGTCGCGGTGGCGTTGGCGGCGTGGCTGTGGCCGGACTATGTGCAGGCCGAAGAGATCAATGCCCTGGGCTATTTCGGCGCGCTGGTGGTGGTGCTGGGGTCGGCGGCGGTGGCGCTGGCGCCGTCGTTGCTCGCCGGGCTCAAGGCCCGGCGGCTACGCATGGCGTCCTAGGCACCCAGCATGTTTTCCGGGCGTACCCACTGGTCGAACTCTGCGTCGGTGAGGTAGCCCAGGTCCAACGCCGCTTCCCGAAGGGTCAAGCCTTCGGCGTAGGCCTTCTTGGCGATCTCTGCCGACTTGTCATAGCCGATGTGCGGGTTGAGCGCCGTGACCAGCATCAGCCCGCGCTCCAGGTGCTCGGCCATTTTCCCGGCGTCGGGTTCGAGGCCGGCGATGCAGTGCTCCTGGAAGTTATTGCAGCCATCGGCCAGCAGGCGGATCGATTCCAGCAGGTTGTGGATGATCACCGGCTTGTACACGTTCAACTGCAAATGCCCCTGGCTCGCTGCGATGCCGATGGTCACGTCATTGCCCAGCACCTGGCAGGCCAGCATCGACAGTGCCTCGCACTGGGTCGGGTTGACCTTGCCGGGCATGATCGAGCTGCCAGGCTCGTTGGCCGGCAGTTTCACCTCCGCAAGGCCGGCACGCGGGCCGGAGCCCAGCAGGCGCAGGTCGTTGGCGATTTTCATCAGGGCCACGGCCAGGGTTTTCAGGGCGCCGTGCAGGGTCACGATCGGTTCATGGCCGGCCAATGCGGCGAATTTGTTCGGCGCGGTGACGAAGGGCAGGCCCGACAAAGCCGCCAATTCCGAGGCGATCGCCTCGCTGAAGCCATGGGGCGCATTCAGCCCGGTGCCCACCGCCGTGCCACCTTGGGCCAGCTCGCATACCTGGGGCAGGGCGCTGCGGATCGCCCGTTCGGCGTAGTCGAGCTGGGCGATAAACGCCGAGAGTTCCTGGCCGAAGGTGATCGGCGTGGCATCCATCATGTGGGTGCGGCCCGTCTTTACCAGCTTTGCATGCCGCGCCGACAGTTCCGCGAGGCCGCCGGACAGTGTATTGATCGCCGGCAACAATTGCTGGTGCACCGCTTGCACCGCCGCAATGCTCATGGCGGTAGGGAAGCAGTCGTTGGAGCTTTGGGAGCGGTTCACATGATCGTTGGGGTGCACCGGGCTCTTGCCGCCACGGGGCTTGCCCGACAGCTCGTTGGCGCGGCCGGCGATGACCTCGTTGGCGTTCATGTTGCTCTGGGTGCCGCTGCCGGTTTGCCAGACGACCAGGGGGAACTGGTCATCATGTTGGCCATCGAGCACTTCGTCGGCGGCCTGTTCGATCAGGCGGGCAATGTCGGCGGGCAGGTCACCGTTGCGGTCGTTGACCCGGGCGGCGGCCTTCTTGATCAGGGCCAGTGCGTGCAGTACCGCGAGGGGCATGCGCTGCTCGCCGATGGCGAAATTCACCAGCGAGCGTTGGGTCTGGGCGCCCCAGTAAGCGTCTTCCGGGACTTCCACGTCTCCCAGGCTGTCGGTTTCGATACGGCTCATCGGGCACTCTCCTTCAGGTTCGTTTGCGCAGTTTAGGCCCTGATCGGCCTGGGGGGTTCCCTAAAAGACTTTTCATCGGATTCATTCACTGCAATCCGCGCCCGGTCAGGCCCGGGGTTGAGCCGCAGCGTTTTTTAGGCGCAGAATGGGCGCCCTTGGGGTCTTACCTCGCCTGCTAGAAAAGGAAACTCGATGACTCGTCTTCGTGCCATCTGTACCGCGGTTGCTCTGGTTTGCGCCAGCGGCCAGGTTTTTGCCGATACCGCCAGCCACAACGCCAGTGCCGAAGCCTTCCTTACCCTGGCCCATGCCGACAAGCTGGGTACCCCGGTGTACATGCAAGTGCAGCAAATGTTCGCCCAGCGTTTCGAACAGACCAAGGCGCCTGCCGCCAAGCAGTCCGTACTGGACAGCTACCAGGCCAAGGCCAACGCCGCCCTGGACCAGGCCATCGGCTGGCCGAAGCTGAAGCCGGACATGGTCAAGCTCTACACCACCAACTTCAGCGAATCCGAGCTCAAGGACCTGGTTGCCTTCTACCAGTCGCCACTGGGCAAGAAAGTCCTGGAAAAAATGCCGCAACTGACCCAGCAATCGGCCCAGATGACCCAGGCCAAGCTGGAAAGCGCCGTGCCGGTGGTGAACAAGCTGTTGGAAGACATGACCAACGAGCTCACGCCAAAAGCCGCCGCACCGGCCAAGAAGAAGTAAGCAGGAATGACCATGCAACAGCGTATCGAAACGGCGCTCGCCGCCCTGGCCCCGGAGCACTTGAGCGTGCTGGATGAAAGCCATATGCACAGCCGTGGGTTGCAGACCCACTTCAAGGCCGTGCTGGTCAGCCAGCAGTTCGAGGGGCTTAACCGCGTCAAGCGCCACCAGAAGGTCTACGCCACCCTGGGTGACCTGATGAGCGAATTTCATGCGCTGGCGCTGCATACCTACACGCCCGAAGAATGGGCGAAAATCGACGCAGCCCCGGCCTCGCCGACCTGCGCCGGCGGGCATAGCTGATACGCGGGTGTCTCTGACACCCTGCATTTGCTAGAATCCGCAGCGCGCCGCTCAGCCGGCGCGTTTTTTTTGCATCCGGTTCACCCCTTACGAGGGTAGCCACCTGGAGAGAACACCCATGACTCAACCGATTGTCGTGGCGGCACTGTATAAGTTCGTCACCCTCGAAGATTACGTCGCCCTGCGCGAGCCACTGCTGCAGGCGATGGTCGACAACGGCATCAAAGGCACCTTGCTGATCGCCGAAGAAGGCATCAACGGCACCGTTTCCGGCAGCCGCGAAGGCATTGATGGCCTGATGGCCTGGCTGAAGAACGACCCACGCATGGACGACATCGACCACAAAGAGTCGTACTGCGATGAGCAGCCGTTCTACCGCACCAAGGTCAAGCTCAAGAAAGAGATCGTGACCCTGGGCGTCGAAGGCGTCGACCCGAACAAGAAAGTCG
The DNA here is from genome assembly GCF_900105325.1 of Pseudomonas marginalis. Classification (NCBI taxonomy): domain Bacteria; kingdom Pseudomonadati; phylum Pseudomonadota; class Gammaproteobacteria; order Pseudomonadales; family Pseudomonadaceae; genus Pseudomonas; species Pseudomonas marginalis. The sequence continues at coordinate 2,408,752 of NZ_FNSU01000003.1, read as the reverse complement.
GCACCTATGTCGACCCGCAGGACTGGAACGCGCTGATCAGCGACCCCGAAGTGCTGTTGATCGACACCCGCAACGACTACGAAGTGTCGATCGGCACCTTCGAAGGCGCAATCGACCCGAAAACCACCAGTTTTCGTGAATTTCCCGACTATATCAAAGCCAACTTCGACCCGGCCAAGCACAAGAAGGTCGCCATGTTCTGCACCGGCGGCATTCGTTGCGAGAAGGCGTCGAGCTACATGCTCAGCGAAGGTTTCGATGAGGTCTACCACCTCAAGGGTGGCATCCTGAAGTACCTCGAAGAGGTGCCGCAGGCAGAAACCAAATGGCAGGGCGACTGCTTTGTGTTCGACAATCGTGTCACTGTGCGCCACGACCTGAGCGAAGGCGACTACGATCAATGTCATGCCTGCCGCACACCGGTGAGCGCCTCCGACCGCGCATCCGAACACTATGTGGCTGGCATCAGTTGCCCCCATTGCTGGGATAAGCTGCCGGAGAAAACCCGTCGCAGCGCGATCGACCGGCAAAAGCAGATTGAGCTGGCCAAGGCCCGCAATATGCCGCACCCGATTGGCTTCAACTACAAGCAAACCCCTTCCGAGGCCTGACCCATGCCCGCGCGCCTGCTCTATGTGATGGACCCAATGTGTTCCTGGTGCTGGGGCTTTGCCCCGGTGGCGCAGGCGCTGATCGAGCAGGCCCAGGCGGCCGGCGTGGACGTGCACCTGGTGGTGGGCGGCTTGCGTACCGGCAGCGGCGCGGCACTGGAACCGACCACGCGGCGCTACATCCTCGAGCACTGGCAGGCGGTCACCGACGCCACCGGCCAGCCGTTCAAGCGCGATGGCGCGTTGCCCGACGGCTTTGTCTACGACACCGAGCCTGCGTGTCGCGCCATTGTTACCGCGCGTAGCCTGGCACCGGATTGCGCATGGACGTTGTTAGGGCTGATCCAGCGCGCGTTTTATGTCGAGGGCCGTGACGTGACCCTCGCCAGTGTGCTGGTGGAGCTGGCTGAAGAGGCGGGCATCCCGCGCATCGAGTTTGCCGGCGCATTCGACCGTGCCGAGCAGCATGCCGCGACGGCCGCTGACTTCACCTGGGTCCAGGACCTGGGGATCGCCGGGTTTCCGACCTTGCTTGCCGAGCGTAATGGCCAGTTGGCGTTGCTGACTAACGGCTACCAGCCGCTGTCCGAGCTGTCACCGTTGTTGGGGCGATGGCTGGAGCGAGCAACCTGTGCATGACCAGTCACCACGCACCGACCGACTGACCTGGGCGGAAATTCGCCGCCTGGCCCTGCGGCACAAGAAGTCCCTGTGGATCGCCAATGGCGTCGCCGTGCTGGCGACCCTGTGCAGTGTGCCGATTCCCCTGCTGTTGCCGTTGCTGGTGGATGAAGTGCTGTTGGGACACGGCGATGCCGCGCTCAAGGTCATGAACCACGCATTGCCCCTGGGGTGGCAGAAGGCGGCCGGCTATATCGGCCTGATGCTGCTGGTGACGCTGTTTCTGCGTTGTGGCGCGCTGCTGTTCAACGTGGTGCAGGCGCGGTTGTTTGCGCGCTTGGCCAAGGACATCGTGTACCGCATCCGCGTGCGCCTGATCGAGCGGCTCAAGCGCATCTCCCTGGGCGAATACGAAAGCCTGGGCAGCGGGACCGTCACCACCCACCTGGTCACCGACCTGGATACGCTGGACAAGTTTGTCGGTGAAACCCTCAGCCGTTTCCTGGTGGCCATGCTGACCCTGGTGGGTACCTCGGCGATCCTGGTGTGGATGCATTGGCAACTGGCGCTGCTGATCCTGCTGTTCAATCCGTTGGTGATCTACGCCACGGTGCAGTTGGGCAAGCGCGTCAAGCACCTGAAGAAGCTGGAAAACGACAGCACCTCGCGCTTTACCCAGGCCCTGACCGAAACCCTGGATGCCATCCAGGAAGTGCGCGCCGGCAACCGCCAGGGCTTTTTCCTCGGGCGCCTCGGCCAGCGGGCCCAGGAAGTGCGTGACTACGCCATTCACTCGCAATGGAAAACCGACGCTTCGAGCCGCGCCAGTGGGTTGCTGTTCCAGTTCGGTATCGACATCTTCCGTGCGGCGGCGATGCTCACCGTGCTGTTTTCCGACCTGTCCATCGGCCAGATGCTCGCGGTGTTCAGCTACCTGTGGTTCATGATCGGCCCGGTGGAGCAACTGCTTAACCTGCAATACGCCTACTACGCGGCAGGCGGGGCGCTGACGCGGATCAACGAACTGCTGGCGCGTGCCGATGAGCCGCAATATGCCGGCGGTGCTGATCCGTTCACCGGGCGCGACACCGTGGGCATCGAAGTGCGCGGCCTGGACTTCGGCTACGGCGAAGAACTGGTACTCGACCAGTTGAACCTGACCATCGCGCCCGGTGAGAAGGTGGCAATCGTCGGCGCCAGCGGCGGTGGCAAAAGCACCCTGGTGCAATTGTTGCTCGGGCTCTACACGCCCCAGGCGGGCAGTATCCGTTTTGGTGGTGCCACCCAGCAGGAGATTGGTCTGGAGACCCTTCGCGAGCACGTTGCGGTGGTGCTGCAACACCCGGCGCTGTTCAACGACACCGTGCGCGCCAACTTGACCATGGGCCGGGAGCGCAGCGACCAGGCCTGTTGGCAGGCACTGGAAATCGCCCAGTTGGATGCTACCGTCAAGGCACTGCCCTTGGGCCTGGACAGTGTGGTGGGGCGTTCCGGGGTGCGTTTTTCCGGTGGGCAGCGCCAGCGCCTGGCGATTGCGCGCATGGTCCTGGCCGAACCCAAGGTGGTGATACTCGACGAAGCAACCTCCGCCCTGGACGCCGCCACCGAGTACAACCTGCACCAGGCGCTGGCACGGTTCCTCAGCGGGCGTACTACACTGATCATCGCCCACCGTCTGTCGGCTGTTAAGCAAGCGGATCGAGTCTTGGTGTTCGACGGCGGTCACATTGCCGAGGATGGTGACCATCAGCAGCTGATTGCCGATGGCGGGCTGTACGCCAAACTGTATGGACACTTGCAACAGGTACGTTGATTTAGCCTAGGCTGAGCTATCGAAAGCGGGTTTTCGCGTGCGTATCCAGCAGTGCATGTGCAAGGGACTTCATGAAGCAAAAGCGGACTTTAGGAACGCCCCGGTTGTTGGGCATTGTCTGGCCATTTATCGCCGTGGTGCTGTTCCAGGCATTATTGGGCTGCGTCAGTCTCTACGTGCTTTCGGCCGTGCGTGGTTACGTGGCCGGCGAGAGCCTGTGGTCCAAGGGCCAGAAGGACGCCATCTATTACCTGACGCTCTACGCCGATAATCGCGACGCCGGCACGTACCTCAAGTACCAGCAGGCCATTGCCGTGCCCCAGGGCGGGCACGAACTGCGCATTGCCCTTGACCGTCCCGTGCCCGACCTTGCCGCAGCCCGCCTGGGTATCCTCAAAGGGGGCAACCATCCGGATGATGTCTCCAGCCTGATCTGGCTGTACCTCAACTTTCGCCATTTCAGCTACCTGGAAAAAGCCATCCAACTGTGGACCGTAGGCGATGGTTACCTGCTTCAACTGGATGACCTGGCCCGCGAGATGCACCAGGCGATCATTCACGACCAGATCGGCGCCAACGATGTGCGCCAGTGGAAGGCGCATATCATCGCCATCAACGAAGGCGTGACACCCGCCGCCAAGGCCTTCAGCGATGCTCTCGGCGAAGGTTCGCGCATGATTCTGCGGTTGCTGGTCATCACGAACCTGGCGACGGCCCTGGGCCTGATCGTATTGGCACTGTTGCGCACCCATAAGCTGCTGGCCCAGCGCCATGCCTTCGCCGATGCCTTGCAGGAAGAAAAGGAGCGGGCGCAGATCACCCTGGAGTCGATTGGCGACGGGGTGATCACCACCGACGTCGACGGTGCCATTACCTATATGAACCCGGCGGCCGAGGCGCTGACTCACTGGCACTCGGCGCAGGCCCAGGGCCAGCCCCTGGCAGCGTTGTTCAAGTTGCTGGAAGACCACGCACAGCCGGACGGCTTCACCTTGATCGAACACATCGTCAAGGGCCAGCTCAGCGGCGGCAGCGAGCATTCGAAGACGATCCAGCGCCTGGATGGCAGCACGGTCTCGGTCACCCTGGTGGGCGCGCCGATCCGCAGCGCCGGCAAGGTCTCGGGCGCGGTGCTGGTGCTGCATGACATGACCCAGGAGCGCCAGTACATCGCCAATCTGTCATGGCAGGCGACCCACGATGCGCTGACCGGCCTGGCCAACCGCCGCGAATTCGAGTATCGCCTGGAGCAGGTGCTGCACCCGGCAGGGCAGGCGCAGGCCGGGCGGCATGCGTTGATGTTCCTGGACCTGGACCAGTTCAAGCTGGTCAACGACACCTGCGGCCATGCGGCGGGCGACGAACTGTTGCGGCACATCTGCGCGCTGTTGCAGTCGGACCTGCGCGAAGGTGACACCCTGGCGCGCCTGGGCGGCGATGAATTCGGCATCCTGCTGGAGAACTGCCCGGTGGCGGTGGCGGAAAAAATCGCCGAAAGCCTGCGTCATACCGTGCAGAGTCTGCATTTCGTATGGAAGGGGCGGCCGTTCATGACCACCGTGAGTATCGGCCTGGTACACATTGCCAGCACCCCGACCACCCTGGAAGCCTCGCTGCGGGCCGCCGACATGGCGTGCTACATGGCTAAGGAAAAAGGCCGCAACCGCGTGCAGGTGTACCACGCCGACGACTCCGAACTGTCCCTGCGCTTTGGCGAAATGGCCTGGGTGCAGCGCCTGCACATGGCGCTTGAGGAGAACCGCTTTTGCCTGTACTCCCAGGAAATTTCCCCCCTCGGGCATACCGACGGCGGCAATGGGCATATCGAAATACTGCTGCGCCTGCACGATGAGGCGGGGCGTGTAATCCTGCCGGACAGCTTTATCCCGGCCGCCGAGCGCTATGGTTTGATGACGTCCCTGGACCGTTGGGTGGTGGAGAATGTATTTGAGATTATTGCCCGTTGCATTAACGAGCGTCCGGGCCGTCCCATGGCCCTGTGTGCGATCAATCTGTCAGGTATAACGATTGGCGATGATGACTTTCTCGGATTCCTACGAGAGAAATTTCATACTTACGCTATTCCGCCCAGCATGATCTGTTTTGAAATTACCGAAACCAGCGCCATCGCAAACTTGGGCAGTGCCATCCGCTTTATTAATGAACTCAAGGCCTTAGGTTGCCATTTTTCGCTGGATGACTTTTGCGCCGGAATGTCCTCATTCGCTTATCTCAAACATTTACCTGTAGACTTCCTGAAGATCGATGGAAGTTTCGTAAAGGATATGCTGGACGACCCGATTAACCGCGCGATGGTTGAAGTGATCAATCACATCGGCCATGTCATGGGTAAGCGCACAATTGCCGAGTTTGTTGAAACACCGCAAATCGAACAGGCCCTGCTCGATATTGGTGTGGATTACGCTCAGGGCTACCTGATTGAACGACCGCAATTGTTTACCTTCGATAGCTTGCAGTGTCGACCCGTGCGGCCGCAGCCTCTGTTATTCAGGGCGCCCGGCACATTCCGCTGAAACATTTGCCGGTCTGTAAATCACACTTAAAAAGGAGCCTTAATAGTGATCGACACATTCAGCAGAACCGGCCCGCTTATGGAAGCCTCAAGCTACCCCGCCTGGGCTCAGCAATTGATCCAGGACTGCAGCGAGAGCAAGCGCCGGGTTGTCGAACACGAACTGTACCAACGCATGCGTGACAACACGCTCAGCGCCAAGACCATGCGTCACTACCTGATCGGTGGCTGGCCCGTGGTGGAACAGTTTGCCTTGTACATGGCACAGAACCTCACCAAGACCAAGTTTGCCCGCCATCCGGGGGAAGACATGGCGCGCCGTTGGTTGATGCGCAATATCCGTGTGGAGCTGAACCACGCGGACTATTGGGTGCATTGGGCGCGTGCCCATGGCGTCAGCCTCGAAGAACTGCAGGCCCAGGACGTGCCGCCGGAGTTGCATGCGCTGAGCCACTGGTGCTGGCACACCAGCTCGGCCGATTCGTTGATCGTGGCCATTGCCGCGACCAACTATGCGATTGAGGGGGCGACGGGGGAATGGTCGGCGGTGGTGTGCTCCACCGGCGTGTATGCGGCAGCCTTTCCCGAGGAAGAGCGCAAGCGTGCGATGAAGTGGTTGAAGATGCACGCCCAGTACGACGACGCCCATCCTTGGGAAGCCCTGGAAATCATCTGCACACTGGCCGGGATGAACCCGACCAGGGAACTGCAGGCAGAGCTGTGCCAGGCCGTGTGCAAGAGCTACGACTATATGTACCTGTTCCTGGAAAGTTGCATGCGCCTGGAGAAAGAAAAACCGGCGAGCGCTGCTGTGCGCGAGCGCCCTTTGCGCGTCGCCAGCGAAGCGTGATGTAACGGGGATGGCGGGGTTTTACCCCGCCATTGCCAGGCGATTGCGGCCTTCGCGCTTGGCCACGTACAAGGCGCTGTCGGCGCGACGCAACAGGCTCTCGGCCGACTCGGCGGCCAGCAAGGTCGAACAACCGAGGCTCACCGTCAATTCGATCCGTCTTCCTTCCGCCCAATAATCCTGGGCCTGTGCCGCCTGGCGCAGGCGTTCACCGACCATGGCCGCCGCATCCCGGCCGGTGTTGGACAGCAGGATCAGAAACTCTTCCCCGCCAAACCGAAACACCATGTCCACGTTACGCAACTGGCTCTTGATCGCTCCGGCGACGGCGCGCAATACGTTATCGCCGGCCGCATGGCCGTGGGTGTCGTTGATGGTCTTGAAGTGGTCGATGTCCAGCATCAGCAGGGACAGCGGGTTCAGGTGCCGGCGCGCCATGTCGATTTCCCGTTGCAGGGTCTGGTCCATGGCAATGCGGTTGCCCGTTTCGGTCAACGGGTCGCGCAGGGCGCTGCGGGTGGCGACGCGGTAGAGCAGGGCGTTGCGCATCGGGTAGAGCAGGGTCGACAGCAGTGATTCGAGCTGGCCGAGTTCCTCTTCCAGCAGGCGCTGGTTGCGGCGAAAGACCAGCTCGCCGAGGTGCTCGCCTTCGTGGCTGAGGCTGTAGCTCACCGAGTGGTGGCCACGGTGGCCGAACTCCAGGCGCAGGTCACTGGTTTCGTGGCGATATTGCAGGGCATCCAGGGGGACCAGGCGCTGGATCTCACGGAAAAACACCGCGAGGATACGCTGCGGTTCCAGGCTGGTCTGCAATTGCATCCCCAGTTGCTGGCGAAGTTGTGCGACGGTCGTCGGGCGGTGAGGTACGAGTGATGGCTGACCAAAGCCCAGGCGTTGCAATTTTGCACTGTCGAAGTCAATTGCGTTGGTCTGGGTGGGGGTTTTCATAAGCAAACGGCCTCTAAGCACTTAGCTGTCTTACAGGCTGGATGAGAGTGGCAAATGCCAGGCGTCTTACTGTTCCTTCAGTTCCGTAAAACATTGGAAACAGTTTAGACCGCTTTACTGGGGGTTTATAACCCCTGGGCACTGCCGCACGTCTTGTCATCGCTTGACCTGCTTGGAAGGTGTTAGAGCGAGATTCGTGCCATTTCGTTTAAATAAATAAAAAACCTTACAAATCAAAGACCGTTTTTACAGTAAAAAAACGGCCGTTCAGCACTGACGTCAGTTATTTGGCTGATTGCACCAGCGTGTTGTGGTCAATCTGGTCGATGGACGTGACACCGGTCAACGTCATGGCCACGCGCATTTCCTTGGCGAAGATGTCCAGCAGGTTCTCTACCCCGTGTTGCCCGTCGGCGGCCAGTGCATAGGCGGTGGCGCGTCCGAGCAGGCACGCCTTGGCGCCGAGGGCGAGCATGCGCACCACGTCCAGCCCGGAACGGATGCCGGAGTCCACCAGCACCGTCAGGTCATCGCCCACGACATCGGCAATTGGTGGCAGAGCCTTGGCGGTGGACAGCACACCGTCCAGCTGACGGCCGCCATGGTTGGAAACCACGATGCCATCGGCGCCGAAACTCACTGCGTCCCTGGCGTCCTCAGGATCGAGGATGCCCTTGATAATCATCGGGCCTTTCCAGAAGTCGCGGATCCACTCCAGGTCTTTCCAACTGATGGAGGGGTCGAAGTTATTGGCCAGCCAGCCGATGTAATCTTCCAGGTGAGTGGGTTTGCCGAGGTACCTGGAGATATTGCCCAGGTCGTGGGGGCGGCCCATGAGCCCTACGTCGAACGCCCATTGCGGCTTGGTGACGGCTTGCAACATGCGCCGCTGCGCCGCGAACGGCCCGGACATGCCCGAGTGGGCATCGCGGTAGCGCGCACCGGGCGTGGGCATGTCCACGGTGAACACCAGGGTGGTGACCCCCGCCGCCTGGGCCCGCTCCAGGGCATTGCGCATAAAGCCCCGGTCCTTGAGCACATACAGCTGGAACCAGATTGACTGCGGGCTCTGCGACGCCACTTCTTCAATCGAACACACCGACACTGTCGACAGGCAGAAGGGGGTGCCCTTGTTCGCCGCCGCCTTTGCCGCCTGTACTTCGCCGCGCCGCGCATACATGCCGGTCAAGCCGACAGGGCTGAGGATGACCGGCATGTCCAGGGCCTGGCCGAACAGCGTGGTTTTGAGGCTGAGGTTATCGACATTGCGCAGCACGCGTTGGCGCAGGCTGATCTCGGCCAGGTCCGAACTGTTCGCGCGCATCGTGTGCTCGGCGTAGGCACCGCCGTCGATGTAGTCGAACAGGAAGCGCGGCAGCTTGCGTTTGGCCGCTGCGCGGTAGTCGGAGGCGGACGAGATGATCATTAAGCGTGTCTCCACAAGGCTGGGCGGGTCAGGATAGGCAAATATCTGTCATGATAAAAACAACTTTTATCGCTAGATACCAGTCGCTAAAGGAATACCCATGAACTTGAGAACGTTGCGCACGTTCGTCGAAGTGGTGCGCCAGGGCGGATTCTCCCAGGCCGCCGACGTGGTGGCCTTGACCCAATCCACGGTGAGCAAGGCAGTCAAGACCCTGGAGGAAGAACTCGGCATGCCGCTGCTCGATCGCCTGGGTCACCGCAACGAACTCACCGCTGCGGGTGAGATCGCCTACCGCCGCGCCCTGGTACTGCTCGCCGAACACCATGACCTGGTCGCCGAGATCAACGACCTGCGCGGCCTCAAGCGCGGCGTGTTGCGCATCGGCCTGCCACCGGTGGGGTGCGGGGTGTTGTTTGCGACGATGTTTGCCACCTATCGCAGTCGTTATCCGGACATCGACATCGAACTCACCGAATACGGTAGCAAGAGATTGCGCGAGTGCCTGGAAGCGGGGGAGGTCGACCTCGCTGCGTTGCTGCTGCCGGTGGATGCAGGTTTCGATTATCAGCCCGTGCGCAACGAACCGCTGATGGCCGTACTGCCCAAGGGCCACCCCCTGGCCCAGCGTCAACGCATCGACTTCGCCGACCTGGCGGACTCGCCGTTCATCCTGTTCGAAGCCGGCTTCGCCCTGAACGCCAAGATCCTCGCCGCCTGCGAGCGCAAAGGCGTGATACCCCGCGTGGCGGCGCGCAGCGGGCAGATCGACTTCATCGTCGACCTGGTCGCCGCCGGCCTCGGCGTCGCCTTCCTGCCCCGCATGCTGGCGCACAAGCATCAACACGCAGGCATCGCCCTGATCCCTCTCGACGAACCCCACACCGACTGGCACATCGCCCTGGCCTGGCGCGCCAGCGCCCACCTGCCACCCGCCGTGCGCGCCTGGCTGGACCTGGCCAAGGAGCAGCAGCTTTCAACCGGTCATCCGGATTAATCGTCCAGGCCGTCAGGGAAAGCTTGACTTCTCCTTTTCAATCAGTAACATACGGCGCATTCCGCGATAGCTCAGTTGGTAGAGCAAATGACTGTTAATCATTGGGTCCCTGGTTCGAGTCCAGGTCGTGGAGCCAGATAGGGAAAAGCCTGCAGCGATGCAGGCTTTTTTTTGCCTTGGATTTTCCGGGGTGATCAAAGCGCACAGCGTGACCTGCATGAAAGCATCTCAAATCCTACGATTCCGAGGTCAATATCATGAAAGTCACTGCGGTCGTTTCAACCAAAGGCGGGCCGGGTAAAACTGCGGTTGGCGTCAATCTGGGCGCGTTCTGCGCCGATGCAGGGATCCGTACCCTGCTCATCGATCTGGATAATCAGCCGTCGCTGTCGTCGTTCTATGCGCTATCGCACGAGGCGCGCGGTGGAACCTATCAACTGATCGCGAACAACGAGGCCCGGGCCGACCAGGTCATTTCGCACACCTGCATTCCTAATCTCTCACTGATCCATTCCAATGATTCGTTCAATCAGCTGGGAAATTTGTTGCTCCATGCTGCTGACGGGCGCCTTCGTCTCAAGAATCTGTTGCCGGCTTTCGAGCAGGACTTTGATCTGATTCTTATCGATACCCAAGGCGCTCGCTCCATCGTGCTGGAGATGGCTGAGAAGGAGAAGGCTGAGAAGGAGAAGGCCGAGAAGGAGAAAGCTGAGAAAGGGAATGAGATCGACATTGCTCCTATGGCCCAACGGGTTATGGATGTTCGAGCTAAGTTACCGTCCGATTTGCGGCGCAGCGGTAACGTAGCAGTTGCGGAAATAGATATTCCTGGAGTACCTAATCAGATGGCTGCACACAGTCAGATCTCGGTCGCTGACTCTGGCAAAGGGCTTATTGGCTCTGGCAGTGGGAATTTTGTGGCTGACTCGGTGCCTAACAAGGCAGGTGATATGGTTCGTCGAGACATTGATACAGAATACAAAATTCTAGACAATATAGCTGATCAGTTAGGGAGAAACACCTCAGCCAAAGGAACCGTAAATATCCTGACAGAGAAAGCGGCCTGTGCAAGCTGTCTAAATGTAGCCGAGCAGTTCAGGGCGAAGTATCCTAATATCACTGTGAATATTTTCGATAATCAGGGCGTCATGTTGCGTCCACCAAGGAAGACTCCGTGATGGAAGAAAGAGTGACTTACGCTGAAATCAGGGCTTGGTTTTTGGGCAGTTACTACAGCTACTGCAGAGTAAAGCTTAGGCATCGAAGCGCTTGGGTCGAAGGTGAAAGCGAAGTAGGCTTTGCCTATAGTGAACTTGAAAATTCCTTCGACCTGCCAGTTGAGAAGTTGATGCTTGAAGTTTTAGCCCTTGTTCTTTCTGCGGGTCGATCTTCCGAGAGTGTCAGGAAATATCATATGGATGCTGCCTTAAAGCTGATCGAGCAGATTGACCTTGCCTCTATGCTGAAAGAGCTGACTCCGGAAGAGGCAGCAGACCTTGTTGAGGATCTTCGATTATTAGGGATTTGTTAGGCTTTGTACGAACAGTAATTGCTGCATATTGCGCTTACAGGGGCGGTGCTTAGGCGATCTCAGCGATTACACTAAAGGACAATATTAATTTTCCAGAAACAGAGCCGGCCCCTAAGCAACCCCTACGAATCTATTGCCTCCATGCTGATTCTTTTTAAATCGCCATAGGTCAGCAAAGAAGGGGGAGATTTTTAAGTGGCTCCATTCACGCCAGCAGTTTTAGAGGCGATCGAAAAATTTGAGTGTTACGCAGAAGCTTTGTCTGGCCTCGTGTAGCCGACAGTAATTGTCTACTACGTGCTGACGCACGGGCAGTCGAGCAAATACTGATCGATTACCATGGCCTTGGTAAAGATGGCGACACGTTAATTAATATGATCAACTCTATATCGTCTGTCAAAAACCCGACTAAGTATGAGCAGGGTTTGATTCGCGGCGCCGAGCTGCTGAAAAAAGCTGGATATGAAGGATTTTAAATGGCTAAGAAGATACAACTGGGCGACATTTTGCAGGTGTTAACCTCGCAGGGTGTCGCATATGCGCAAGTTACTCATAAGCATCCGGACTTTGGTTTTTTAATTCGTGTTTTTCCCAGATTTCATAATTAACACCCAATAGATTTTTCGGTTGTTGTTGATGGTGAACCACAATTTTCCGCATTCTTAGTTGTTCAAAGTGCGGTAAATCAAGGGTTTCTATCCGTTGTGGCAAATGTTCCAGTTCCCGAAAGGTTACAAATGTTTCCTACGTTCCGCTCCAGGAATGGCGGGCCGGGAGGCTCTATTTGGCTTTGGAATGGAAGCGAAGCACTTCGGCTGGAGAGAAAGATTAGCTCGGAAGAGCTGAAGGATTCCACAAGAGGAATTATCAGCGCGCCATTGCTTGTTGAGCGTATTGAAAAGAATTACAGAGCCGAGACCCATGAAATTTGGTGAGTTGTAGAAGTTTCACTTGATCTGACACTTTCTACACCGGCCTTGCGCCGGTGTTTTTGCACCCTATTTGCATTAGGGTTATTGAGGTTAAGTTAGGGAGTGCGGACATAAGTATTCGTCAGTCCGAGATTTCCCCTCAAATAAAAAATGGGAATTCAATTTCTAGGGGAAAAGTGGCTGAAAGCTTTGGCCTGAAGTCGGGTGTGCCGTTAAAGGAGCAAGGGTATCCTAACGGAATTTCCATTGAGATTATGAATTTTTCCTGGTGCCAAATAATGAAAGAAAAAGATATTGTTTCCATCTTGAAGGAGCAGGGCTGGGTTTGTAATAAGGATGAAGTTGGTGATTATTTTTGCCTCGCCGATGTCGGAGAGGTTCAACTTCAGGTTATCCCATCTGTAGGTAAGCGCTCGGACCATTTTCGAGTTTCGCTTATGCCCTCCATTTCGTCTAGAGAATTTTCTGAGGCTGTTTCTTTTATACTTGGTGATGACAGTAGCAATGCTCTAATTATAGTTAGTAATGGAGCTCCGGAGAAATTTTCGAGTTTTTCTAGTGATGACATTATTAGGTTGTCTGATAAGGCTATCTCTTGGGCTCGCTCTCAAAATATTGACGAGGGGTTGAGGGTTTATAGAGCGCTGCCAACAGATGTTAAAGGTGCAATGCCAATCCGACATTTGGCTGCACTAGCAATGGCTGGTGATACTGGGCGTTTAGATGAGTATAAGAAGAGTTTTGAGATGGGTGATAGGATGGGATTTGTGCCTTACGTTACTTCCGAGATGATTGATCGAGCACTTATGGTCGCTCAGAAAAGTAAATAACCATCCGATTAAAAACGAGCTACCGAGCCGTGGAGCAATCGGGGTGAGAAATCGGGGGCAGACCACGTTTTTATAAAGCCCAGCAGAGTTACTCATTTAAAAATGAGAGTGTTGGTCTGGCCCCTATTTTCTCCTATTTGCTCATCCAAATCCTCACCATCATGTGCGAGATGTGGACAGGAATCAGAACGTTAAGGGCACGAGACCTGGCGTGCATCCTTATTATTAAGGAAGAAAATATGCGAGCACTTGAAAAAAGTTTTGAAGGCGTTGAAAACGCTTTTCATTATTTCTGATTTTGATTTTTATAATCTAAATCTTGTGTTGGGGCTCAGCGTGCAGCGTGAAAATGGCGGGCAAATAATTGATGCTTATAAAGTTGACCTTGAGATGCTTTATGAGTCTGAACAGTCGGCGTTTGAAGTTGTTTTAGGGTTTACGGGGGTTCACTGCTAAAAAATTCCTGAAGTGTGTGGGAGCTTTTACTTGAGCGAAATTGAAATGGATGATGTCTCGGCTGATCAACTTAAGGGTGTTAAATATAGTCTGAAAGACTATGGTGGTACGGGGTTTGAGGTGCTTGCTCAAGGTCTATCAGTTATAAAATGCAAGCCTCTTCAGTGACATTGGTCAATGGCGGTTGCACGAAGATTTTGTGCGTGGAATATATGGTTTTGGGTTTTGGGTTAGTGCTAGCGCTAGCGCAATAAATAATCCTGTCCGCTAGTCAACTAGAGTGGAGGTGTGGTGTTTTTAGTGAGTGGTGGGGTCAGGCAACGTTTTTACTATTTGGCTATCTCGTAGTTAAGTGTGTGCTGGTTCGCTGCCTACTGTGGTCAAAGTTAAAGAAAATAGTCATGGGTTTTTGAGTTGTAGCCGGTTTTAGTGGAGTCAAGATGAGGTTGGTGAGTCTTAAAGCCGACCTTATATCCATTGATGTAAGGAGTAAGATGAGTATTCAGTTTTTTTGGAAGAATCAACTGGGGTAGCAATACCTTGGTGTAGCACGGATGCGTTGGGGCCTGATGATGTAGATATTCTTGCTTGCCTATTGATCGACGATGGAGGGGGACCTTTTGTCGAAACTATTCTTTGGCTAGACGAGGGCCTGAATAGATTGATAGCAGTGAGGCGAGAGGATGAGGTCTCCACTGAATGGGCCCGCGATGCCTGGGCAACCCATATTTCGAAAAGTGGAGTTAAAATTTATTCACTTTATGATGAGGACTTCTCAATAACTATAAGTTTGGATGACTTCGAACGAGCTTTACGCGGTTGGAAGGACTTTCTTCTGTCATTGTAGGTAGGGAAGGCTGCTGGATAGGGCGTCAGCAAACGATGTCAGCTCACGATTCCATTCTTTGGTGGTTTAGTAATTTTAAATATAGTCTGTCCTTTAGTACTGTAGCTACGAATTGCCACAACTTTGGAGTAACGCCATCTGGCAGTCGAACCGCTCAGACACGCATTGGAGACGGCCCGTTAGCTGACTGCTGCCGCCTCCTTTTCCTACAAGTCATTGCTTTGCCACGCTTTGACAACCCAATCCAACACGACTAACTTTCGTGGCGTGCTGAGCTCATACAGCGCACGCTATGCAGTAACCCTATATATCCACCACGTTCTTCCGTGGCACCGTTGCGACTAACAGCTAGCAAATGACTGTTAATCATTGGGTCCCTGGTTCGAGTCCAGGTCGTGAGCCAGATAAGGAAAGCCTGCAGCGATGCAGGCTTTTTTTGCCTTGGATTTTTCCGGGGTGATCAAAGCGCACAGCGTGACCCGCATGAATGCACCTCAAATCCTACGATTCCGAGGTCAATATCATGAAAGTCACTGCGGTCGTTTCAACCAAAGGCGGGCCGGGTAAAACTGCGGTTGGCGTCAATCTGGGCGCGTTCTGCGCCGATGCAGGGATCCGTACCCTGCTCATCGATCTGGATAATCAGCCGTCGCTGTCGTCGTTCTATGCGCTATCGCACGAGGCGCCCGGTGGAACCTATCAACTGATCGCGAACAACGAGACCCGGGCCGACCAGGTCATTTCGCACACCTGCATTCCTAATCTCTCACTGATCCATTCCAATGATCCGTTCAATCAGCTGACGCCACCGCTTACATCCGGTGATGCTCCAGCAAGAAGTCTACGAACAGTCGCACCCGCGCCGGCATTGCCGAGCCGCCTACGAACACCGCATGAATCGGTTCCCGGTCGCCGGGGTTCCAGGCTTCCAGCAGCGGTATCAGGTCACCGCGCTGCAGATCCTCGCTCACGCTGAACTCGCCGATACGCGCAATGCCCGCACCTACTCGCGCAAGTTGTGCCAGCGCTTCACCACTGCTGCATTCGATGTTGCCGCAGACCTTCAGGGAGAACTCTCTTGCGTCGCGGATGAACGGCCAGTTGGGTTCGGCACGCCGGAAGTTGAAGCGCAGGCAGTTATGCCGTAGCAGGTCTTCCGGTTCGCGAGGGATGCCGTGGCGTTGCAGATACTCGGGCGATGCCACCACTACCTGGCCGGTGTCGCCGATCCTGCGCGCGGTCAGCGGGCTGTCGGGCAGATGGCCAAAACGTACCGCCACATCGGCCTGGCCGCCGAGAATATCGACCACTTCGTCGCCGAGGGTGAGGTCGACACAAGATGTTCGGATGGCGGGCGCTGAATGCCGCCACCAAGGGAACGATGGCCAGCCGCCCGTGGCCAAGGGCGGCACTGACCCGCAATCGGCCCCTGGGTACGCCCTGGTCGGCGATGGCTTCTTCCACCTCGGCCATATCGGCCAGGATACGCCGGGCGCCGCGCAGGAAAGCCTCGCCCTCGGCAGTGAAGCTGATCGCTCGGGTGGTGCGCAACAGCAGTCGGGTGCCAAGGCGCTGTTCGGTACGCGCGATGATCCGACTGACCGCCGAGGGTGTGAGCCCTAATGCACGCGCGGCAGCCGATAGGCTGCCTTCCTGCGCCACGGTGGCGAACACGAGCATGTCACCGGATCTGCCGTTGAAGTCCATTTGTGCCCCTTACGCATAGGTGATTGCCAAAAATGCTATCTACCGCCTTAAAACGCTGGATCGTAGCATTGGCGGCATAGATAAGGAGCCTTCCATGCGTATCAATCCACCACTTGTCGCACTTGCCATAGGTGCCTTTGGCATCGGTGTTACCGAGTTCGCCCCCATGGGCATGTTGCCGGGCATCGCTGCGGATCTCGGCGTTTCTATTCCCGCTGCGGGACTGTTGGTCAGTGCTTACGCCTTGGGTGTACTGCTCGGCGCGCCGCTGATGACCCTGACTACCGGCAGGATCCCCCGGCGCTATCTGCTGATCGGACTCATGGCGATTTTCACCCTGGGTAATCTGATGTCAGCCCTGGCGACCGATTACTACAGCCTCATGATCGCCAGGGTGGTGACCTCACTGAACCACGGTGCGTTCTTTGGCGTTGGCTCTATCGTTGCTGCCAGCGTGGTCGCCCCTGAGAAACGTGCCGGAGCGGTCGCGGCAATGTTTATGGGCCTCACCCTGGCGACCATTGGCGGTGTGCCGCTGGCCGCCTGGTTTGGCGAAATGTTCGGTTGGCGCACTGCATTCTGGGGCATTACCAGCCTCGGCGTGGTCGCCATGGCCGCGTTATGGTTCGCCCTGCCCAACCTGAAGGCGCCGCCAGGCGTCGGTGTAATGGCCGAAATTCGCGTACTGGGCCGTGGCCCGGTGCTGGGCGCGTTGGCCCTCACGGTAGTCGGCTCGGGCGCAATGTTTACCGTCTTCACCTACATCGCGCCGATCCTTAGCAGCGAGACCCACGCGTCCACCGCCTACATAACCGCCATGCTGGTTCTGTTCGGTGTGGGCCTGACACTGGGCAACATGTGGGGCGGCAAGGCCGCCGACCGCTCGATAGATCGCACACTGATCGTTTCGCTGAGCGTGCTGATTCTCGTGTTGCTGGCGTTTACGGTACTGATGCGTTGGCCGCTGCCGGCGGCCGTTGCCATCCTGATATGGGGTATCGCCAGTTTCGCCTTGGTGCCGCCGCTACAGATGCGCGTCATGGAAGCTGCCAAGGACGCGCCCAATCTGGCCTCGGCGGTGAACATCGGTGCGTTTAACTTCGGCAATGCGATTGGTGCGGCACTGGGCGGTGCGGTGATCAATGCAGGGCTAGGTTATCCGGCGATTTCCCTGGCTGGAGCGGCAGTGGCGGGGCTAGGGCTGCTGATGGTGCTGGGATTTGCCTGGCGTTCCAGAAAGATTGCAACTGCATTGGTGTGAGCTTGATGGGAGAGCCAGTCACTCAGTTGCTCCGTGACTTCCATTGTGATTTTGGCATGACCAAATTGGATGGCTGAATCGCCGAGTAACACACGCTTTGCTTGCCCGCGGGAGTACTTGGAGTGGAGCCCAATATAGCGTTTGAACAAGGAATCTAAGGTCAGCGCTTACACCCTCTATCTTCCTCCCATGACGCCTCATTAATGAACGTAGCCTGGCAGGCTGGAGATGTCTACGGTGCCGGGGCGATTCAGAATGCTTGAATGAATCCCCCTCACAGCGACGTGAGGGCCGGCTTCATAGAGGTGCTGAGCCGCGTTTACATTCGAGGCTTTCACCTAAGCCACGGATCATCTCCATCAATGCCTTCACCCGCAGCGGCAAGTTTCCGGCCGGGTATACCGCGTGCATCTGTGGGCTCTCACCGCTGCTGGAGGTGAGCTTGTACTCAGGACACACCCGGAGCAGGCGCCCAGTTTCCACTTCGGGTTCCGCCATCCAATCCGCCAGGCGGGCGATCCCGACGCCCGCCAGGGCTGCCTGGAATACTGCCAGGCCAGAGCTGAAACGAAATTTTGGATGAACCCGAAAGCTGATGGCCTGCTCCTCGCTGCGAAAATTCCACTCCTTGAGAATCCGCGGCGCCGTATGCAGGATCAGCGAATGCGACTCCAGTGTCTCGATGGAGTCGGGCATGCCGTTGCGCTCCAGGTAGCCGGGGCTGGCATACAGGTAACGTGAGTAACTCCAGAGCGCAAAGCCGATCAGGTCGCTGGATTGTGGAAACGCACCGCGAATCGAGAAGTCCAGCTTGCTCTTGGCCGGGTCGATGATCTCATCAGTGAAAATCACATCGATGTTAACGTCTGGATAACGCTCGCAGTATTGCGCGATCAACCGGGGCAATACCCCGTGTCCGAGCACCTCGGGGGCGGAAAAACGGATCCAGCCGGAGGCCAGGCCGCTGAGACCGGCCAGGTCTTCATCCACCTCACGTTGCAGATCGAGCATTTTGTACGCGTGGGGCAATAAGCATTCGCCCGCTTCGGTCAAGCTCACGGCATTGGACGAGCGATTGAACAACTTGAGCCCCACACTTTCCTCCAGGGCTTGAACGGCACGGGTCAGTGCGCTGGGGGAGCGCCCCAGCGTCCGTGCCGCGGCGACGAAGCTGCGCTTGCGAGCCACGGTCGCGAAGGCTTCAAGTTCCCCCAACATATTCAATGCCACTTTCCACCTCATTGCATTTTTCACAACGCGGCATTGCAACACAAAAAAGGCCCTTCCGTTAACCTTCCCGTTCAACCCACAAGGATGGTGCAAACAGGAGCGCAAGGACGTGTCGAAGCTGGATGAAGTAATCGGGAAAGCCGCAGCGTGTATTGATGAAGTCATTCATGAAAGGCTGGAAAAAAAATCAGTGACTTCGACCCGACGGGAGATACCGCAAATTCATCTGTCGCTGGAAGAACAACGCACACTTCAGGCCGGGCTGGCATCGCTGGACGTGACCGATAGCGCCTCGGGTATCCGCCGCATGCCGGTCCTGGGGCGGTTGCTGGAAAGTGTCCTGGGCACCGAGAAAATCCAGCAGCTGCGCAATTTTCCACAAGCCCGTGACGTGGCGATGATCGTCAGGGGGCTGCCGCTGGACCCGCAACTGCCTGCCACGCCCTATGACCTGGAGCCGGGTATCGAGAACCTGTCGATTCTGGCCGGGGCTATTTTGTCCGTGCTGCACACTCTGCAAACCCGTCCGTTGGCGTACGAGGGCGAAAGCACCGACACCGTGTTCCGTCACGTATCGCCCAAGCGCAAGCGAGAGACCGAAAAGAGCTCCTATGGCTCGCGCGCGGATCTGGACATGCATGTCGACAACCCTCACCTGCCTTTGACCTGCGAACCCGTCTCGCAGTTGTCGGCCTGTCCGGAGTACCTGTCCCTGACCGGCCTGCGCTGCGAGCTCGAGGTGCCGACGCGCATCGTCGCCATTGACGAGGTGCTGGCCATTCTGCCGGCCTACGTCGAAGAAGAACTGTCACGACCGAACTTCACCGTTCGCCGACCGGCCTCCTTCGGCAAGCAGGGGAATGTGCTGGAAAACGTCCCCTTGCTCTACAGAAGCGCAACCGATGGCTTGTATTGCCGCTATAACAAAGCGAGTGTCGAAGCGACCTGCGCCCCTGCGCAGTTTGCCCTCCAGCTGTTTGCCGCCGCCGCCAATCATCCCGATGTCGTGCACCACATCATGCTGCAACCAGGGGACATGCTGATCTTCAAGAACCAGCAAACCCTGCATGCCCGGGATGGTTTTACCCCCCGCTACGACGGCCGTGATCGCTGGATGTTGCGTGTCTTCGGGGTCAATGATCCGGCACGCGTGGTGCCGCTGGACCCTCATCAACCCTACATAGTCAGAGCCTGATTTCATGGTCGATATTGTCATCCTTTGCGTGTTCGCCTTCGCCGCCGGCCTGATCGATGCGGCGGTGGGCGGCGGCGGACTGATCCAGATTCCCGCGCTATTCAACGTGCTACCCACCGCTCAACCGGCGGCGCTGCTGGGTACCAATAAGGTCGCGGCCGCCTGCGGTACCGCATTCGCGGCCCGGTCCTTCGTGCGCAAGGTGGTGATCGACTGGGGACTTGTGATCCCCGCCGCCTGCGCGGCCTTTGTCATGGCCTTCTTCGGAGCCGCCACGGTGTCGTTCGTACCCCAGTCGATGATCCGGCCGGCGGTGCTGGTGTTGATTGTGCTGATGGCGATCTACACCTTCTGGAAAAAAGATTTCGGCGCCCTGCACAAACCCATGCGCATCGGTACCAAGGAAAAACTGCTGGCGATCGTCATCGGCGGCGCCATCGGTTTCTACGATGGTCTGTTCGGTCCCGGCACTGGCAGCTTCCTGATCTTCCTGTTTATCCGCTGCTTCGCCTTCGACTTTCTCCATGCCTCGGCATCGGCCAAGCTAGTGAACATCGCGACCAACGTAGCGGCACTGATATTCTTCATTCCGACGGGTAACGTGCTCTACCTGATCGCAATCCCCATGGCGGCATTCAACATCCTGGGCGCGCTCACCGGCACCTGGCTGGCGGTTCATAAAGGCGTGCCCTTTGTCCGGGCTCTATTCCTGGTGTTACTGGTGATTCTGATCAGCAAGCTGTCCTACGACCTGTTCCTGTAAACCAGAGGAAAACTCCATGCATCCCATGTTTGATCGCCTCGTGGCATTACTCGATGCCCGCTCAGCCTCTTACCGGGTGTTGATGCACGATGCCGAGGGCCAGTCGGCGCGCGTCGCCGAAATCCGTGGCACCGAGCCCGGCCAAGGCGCGAAGGCCATGCTTTGCGCCCTCAAGGGCCAGGCCGGCCCCTATGCGCTGGTGATACTGCCGGGCGACCAGAAGCTGGACATGAAGAAAGTCGGAGCGGCCCTGGGCGGGAAAAAAGCCGAGCTGGTGAAGGCCGAAACCGCCATGGAACTGACCGGGTGCCGGATCGGCGCCATCCCTCCTTTTGTTTTCGATGAGCGGATTCAATTGATCGTCGATCCGGCCTTGACCACAGGCTACGCCGAAATAGCCTTCAACGCGGGGCGGCTGGATGCGTCGATGGTGCTCGATACGCAGGACTATCTGGCGATCGCCATGCCTCGATTGCTGGATATCAGCCAGGCCTGAGCAGGCGTTTTCACAGACGCTGCAAAAAAACGGATAGCCGCCTTGGCCTGTTATGCACTGTAACTGGCCGTTCTTCAGGCTCGAACGACGGGTCGGTCACGTCATTTCCAGAGCACCCTCATCAGGCATGAACCGGTGCGCTCATTCCCTGGCGTAGATTTGCGGGAATTCCTCGGGACCAGGCCGTCCTTTAGTCCATCCACCGTGCAGGTATTGCAGTCTGTGTCTATGCTGCAGTATGGGCGTCGAGACCCGCTACGAACCTGTCTCGACGCCGCACTCTCGCTGTCCGCAGTCCGGATTTTCACCATTACAGCATCAAAACAGCACAGCGGAATGTGCGTGAGCATGAGCTTGAACGCCTGAGCGATTCAGCCACTTATCGAATAGGGAAATAGGCTTGATGTGTCGGTAAAAAAAATTCTTTGCGTGGTCGGAACGCGTCCCGAAGCGATCAAAATGACCCCGGTCATTCTGGCCTTGAAGCAGCAGGGCTGGGTCGATGTGCGTGTGGTCGCCACGGCACAGCATCGCGACATGCTGGATCAGGTCCTGGCGTTTTTCGGCATCGAGCCCGATATCGACTTGGACGTCATGCGACCCAATCAAACCTTGGCCACCCTGACCGGGCAGTTATTGCTCAAGCTGGATGTTGTCCTGCTCGAAGAACGGCCCGATGCGGTTCTGGTGCAAGGCGATACCACCACGGTGATGGCCTGTGCCCTGGCCTGTTTTTATCGGCGTATACCGGTGGGGCATATTGAGGCCGGCCTGCGCACGTGGGATCTGCAGCATCCGTTCCCCGAGGAAGCCAACCGGGTCATTGCCGGTAAATTAGCGCACTGGCACTTCGCGGCAACGCAAGGCACTCGGCAAAACCTGCTGAAAGAAGGCGTAGCCAGTGGGGACATTTTCGTCACGGGCAACACGGTGATCGATGCCCTGCTCATGACCGCGGCCAGTGAGGTGGAGATCGGCCTTGATCTTGATCCGAGCAAGCGCCTGGTGCTGGTGACGGCCCATCGCAGGGAGCATTTTGGCGCGCCGTTTCTCGACATCTGCCGAGCGCTGCGCACCCTTGCCGAGAACAACCCTGGGGTTCAGTTTCTCTACCCTGTGCACCCGAACCCGAATATCCAGGACGTCGCCCAGGCGTGCCTGGCAGGTATACCGAACTTCAGGCTGTGCGCGCCGCTGGGTTACGCGGCGTTCATCGCCGCCATGAAAGCGGCGTATTTCATCCTGACCGACTCGGGAGGCGTCCAGGAAGAGGCGCCGGCGCTGGGTAAGCCGGTGCTGGTCATGCGGGATGAAACCGAGCGCCCGGAAGCGGTGGAGCAGGGCAGCGTCAAGCTGGTGGGGGCCAACTATGAACGTATCATCGAGCAGGCGCAGCGCCTGCTTGACGATGAATCGGCCTACCGTGGCATGGTACGAGGTGTTTCGCCCTACGGCGATGGGCAGGCTGCCGGGCGTATCGTGAAGGTCCTGCGCGAGCACTTTTCTTGAAGCGCCTGGTATTTCTCTCGCCGTTGCCCTGGCACAGCTTCGCCCAGCGGCCGCACAAGTTTGTCAATTGGGTGCACAGCCGCACAGGGGCGTCGGTGCTCTGGGTCGATCCTTATCCCACGCGGCTGCCCAGATGGAGCGATCTCAAGGCGGCTGCGCCCTGCGCGCAAACGAGTCCATCCAGCGGTACGCCGCCATGGCTCACGTTGATCAAGCCTGGCGGTCTACCGATAGAACCTCTACCGGGCTCGGGCTGGGTGAACCGCTTTTGCTGGCGGCATGCATTGAGCAGGATCGATCAATTCACCCACGCCTCCCCAGCCTTGCTCGTGGTCGGCAAGCCCTCGGTCCTGGCACATCTGTTGTTGCAGCGGCTTCGTCACTGCGCGTCCTTGTATGACGCGATGGACGATTTCCCGGCGTTTTATACCGGCCTCTCGCGATCGGCCCTGGCGCGCCGTGAGCGGCTGATCGCCCAGCGCGTGGACGTCATCTGGACGTCGAGTTCCGTGCTCGACGCGCAGTGGCGGCGTTATCGCAACGAGGTGTGCCTGGTGCTGAACGGCCTGGACTTGGCGGCGATCTCTGCCGTAAAGCGGGCGTCGACGTCATCGAGTCGAAAGGTTTTTGGCTACGTGGGCACCCTGGCCACCTGGTTTGACTGGGCCTGGGTGGCGGCTTTGGCCGAAGCCAGGCCCAACGATGAAATTCGTTTGATGGGGCCGATCTTCGGCGCCGTGCCCGCGCACTTGCCTAGCAACGTAGTGGTGTTGCCTGCCGATAATCATGGCGCGGCGTTGGCCGCCATGGCCGAGTTCGACGTGGGCTTGATTCCTTTCAAAAAGACCCTGCTCACCGCGTCGGTCGATCCGATCAAGTACTACGAATACCGCGGCCTGGCATTGCCGGTGATCTCGACTGACTTCGGCGAGATGCATGGCCGTTCAGGGCTGCCGGGTGTTTTCATCAGTCACTCGCACAGCGATATTGCCGGGCTGGCCGAGGCCGCCTTGCAGTGTGAGCGCAATGCGGATCAAGCCCGTGCATTTGCACTGCAACACTCATGGGAAGCGCGTTTTGATGCCGCCACGCTTCATCCATGACTGCGACGTGATCGTCGTCAACTACAACGTCGGCACGCTGCTCGGCGAATGCGTGGCGTCGGCCTTCAGGGAAGGCGCGCGGCGGGTGATTGTGGTGGACAACGCCTCGAGTGACGGCAGCCTGGCGTACCTGGATGGGTGCCTGGCCGATACGCGCCTGAGCATCATCCGGAATCAGCGGAATATGGGCTTTGCCTCGGCCTGTAATACCGGTGTGAGGGTGTCGAGTGCCGGCGCATTGTTGTTCCTGAACCCGGATTGTGTCCTGCTGCCGGGCTCATTGCAGGGCATGATGGAAGCGCTGCACGCGGATGCCGCCACGGGCATGGTGGGGGGCTTTCTATGCAACCCCGATGGGTCCGAACAGCCGGGCGGGCGTCGGGTGTTTCCGACCCCCAGGAGAGCATTCGTCCGGGCTTTTGGCTTATCGCGCCTGGATGGAGTGTTTCCCACGCTGTGCGCCGACTTCCTGTTGCATCGTGAGCCGCTGCCCACCGAGCCCGCCGCGGTGGAAGCCATTTCCGGTGCCTGCATGCTGGTCAAGCGTGAAGCGTTGAAGTCTGTGGGCCTCTGGGACGAAGGCTATTTTCTGCATTGCGAGGATCTGGACTGGTGCATGCGCTTCAAGCTGAAACAGTGGCGCGTCGTGTTTGTGCCACAGGCGCGCGTCATGCACTGGCGGGGCGCCTGTAGCCGGAATCGACCGTTTTTTGTCGAGTGGCACAAACACCGAGGGATGGTGCGGTTCTACGCAAAGTTCTTCAGGGTCAACTACCCCAAGGGGTTGTGGTGGTGGGTGGTCCTGGGGGTGTGGCTGCGCTTCGGTTTGGTCTGCATCTACCATGGATTCAATTGGTTGCTGGGACGATCCCGGGGTGGGCATGCCTGAGGTCACGGTCGGTGTGCTGGGGGCCAGTAGCCTGGTAGGCCGCTGCCTGCTTGCGTTGCTTGTGCGCGAACAGTTCAAGGTCGTCGCTTTTTCCCGCCAGCCCCGGCACGGCAGCGACAGTGACACGGTCAGTTGGCAACGGCTTTCTGAGACGGGTGTAAGCGCGTATGCCGCGCCGATTCCCTACTGGATCTGCGTGGCACCGATTTGGACGCTGCCGCAGCATTTTGCGCTGCTGCAGGCCTGCGGAGCGCGCAAAGTCGTGGCCTTGTCTTCCACCAGTCGCTTTAGCAAAAGCCACTCCGTCGACTCCGCAGAGCGGCGCCTCGCCAACCTGTTGGGCGATGCCGAGGCGCGTGTTGAGCAGTGGGCGCAGGACCACGGGGTGCACTGGGGCATCCTGCGTCCGACCTTGATCTACGGCCAGGGCCGCGACAAAAACATCACCGAGATCGCAAGCTTTATTCGGCGCTTCGGCTTTTTCCCGCTGTTGGGGGGCGCGATGGGGCTGCGTCAACCCGTGCATGCCGAGGATGTGGCGAGCGCCTGTGTGCGTGCGTTGCAGGCACCCCAGGTGTGCCGCCATGCCTACAACCTCAGCGGCGCAGAAACATTGCCCTATCGGGAGATGGTCTCCCGCGTGTTCACCGCGCAGAAGCGCCGCCCGCGTTTTCTCACGGTGCCGCTCTGGGTGTTCCGGATGACGTTGTGGCTGTTGCGAGTACTGCCACGCTACCGCCATTGGTCGGCGGCGATGGCGCAGCGCATGAACCAGGACCTGGTGTTCGAGCATACCGAGGCTGCCCGGGATCTTGGCTTCGCGCCCAGGGGATTTTTATTGTCACAGGACGACCTGCGTTAGTTACTCATATTCATGGGGCTCCCACGGACCCCACTTGGCTTCATAGATCGCCTTGTTGCGCTCGAACAGGGCTTGGCGTTCATCCTGGTTCATGAGCGCGAACGATGCCGAAAGCTGGTGATGGATAAACACATCGCGGGCGCAGGCATTCACCAGGCCGGCGTGTTCGACACGTCGGCAGTAGTCGTCATCCTCGAAGAATCCACGGCCATACACTTCGTCGAGCGGGCCGATTCGCGTGTAGGTACTGCGCGGCATCATCACGCAGAAGAACGCCAGGGTCGGCAGCCGGACCACCTCGCCAAGGTGGCGGCAGGTAAAGCGCCGAGCCGCTTGTGGCATGTCTGCGAGGTTGGTGTAGTCGATGTCGATCCTGGCCTGGTTGCCGATGTTGTTGGTCACCGGGCCAATCAGGCCAAGCTCGGGATTGCGTTGTAAATGCCGGCGCAAGGTACTCGCCCAGCCGCTGGTAACCTGCGTGTCGTTATTGAGCAGCACCAGGTACTCACCGTTGGCGATCGCCAGGCCCTGGTTGTTCGCGGCGGCGAAACCGCGGTTGTCGGTGTTGAGTACGATCGTCTGGCCGCTGTCGGCCGCCCATTGCGAGAGAAATTCAGCGGTGCCGTCACTGGATGCGTTGTCCACCACGATGATTTCCAGTTCAGGCCCCTCGCTGTCGTGCTCGAGGCTGTCCAGGCACGCCCGCGTCAGCGCCAGGTTGTTGTAGGTCACGACGATCACGCTGATGCGTGCCGCGTGGTCGCGGCGTTCGGCCAGGGTGATGAGCGCATCGGCGCGGTGTGTCCAGGTTTGCCGGGCAGCGAACGCCTGACGCTGGGCAATCTGTTCGGTCGTCGCTGGCAGCAATGCCCGCGTGATTGCGGCAATGAACGCCGGGCCGTCGCGGCCAACCTGCACCAGGGAGCCGAATTGTTGCATTTCTGGCAGGTCGACCGAGACCACCGGTTTCCCGGCACTCAGGTACTCGTAGACCTTGACCGGGTTGGTAGCGAGCGTCAGTGCCGTGATGTGAAACGGCACGATGCCCACATCGAAGCCATGCAGGTAATAGGGCAGGGTGGCATAGGGCGCTTCGCCGGTGAATTCTACGTTCGCATAGCCACTCAATTGCGCCCGCGCGCCCACCGTATCGGCGCCGATCAGCAGCACCACATGCTGTGGAAACGCCTCGGCGATGCGGGCGACGAGTGCCTGGTCGAACCAGTGTGCAATGGCGCCGTAGTAGCCAATCACCTTACGTTGCAAGCGATCCCGGTAGATCGAGACAGGTGGGGTGCAGAACTGGGTGAAGTCGGCGGCATTGCGCAGGATGGCGCGAGTTTCATTGGCCTGGGCCGGCCATTGCTCGGCCAACCAATCGGAGGTGAACAGCCGAACGTCCGCGTTGCGCACCAGCCGTTGCTCCAGCTGCAGGATGCTTGGGCCGTTGTCGCCGAAGCCTTGATGATGGTCCATGCAATCGTAGATCAATCGGCTGTTGGGTAATTCACCGGCGATGTCGCACCAGAAAGGGTGCTGCACCAGTGAAATGACCCGGGCTGAGCCGGCCCAGAGGAGTACCTCGCCAATACTGCGGCACAGCTGCCGAACCAGTGCGGCGTCAGGCGCTGCGGCGTAGATAAACGGTGCACCACGGGCAAACAGCTTGACCTGGAACAACCGCTGGGTCTGGTCCAGCGACTCGAGTTCAAAGCCGGCCTGGGGGGCGTGTATCAACGAGGCCGATACGTAGATGACCCGCCGCCCGGTGGCGCCCAGTACCTGGGCCAGTTGCTGCGGGCGCTGGTGGCGCAAGTCCCAGTCGATAGCGCCCCAGATAATGTAATCCGCCAGTCCGGCCTGTTGTGGCTGAGGCGCAGGCTGAGACGACGGCGCTGGGTCGGCGAAGGTTTTCATCGGTTGCAGTACGCCGCGCAGTGCGCGCACAGCGGGCAGCAGTGCACGTCGGTAGATGACTGCCAGGAGTTTTTTCGCGCTGGCCGGCAACGGCAGCCGGTGATACACCGCGCGCCAGCGCTGCCGACCAGATGGGCGTCGCTCGATCAGCATGGGCGGGGCGACCTCATCCTGACGTTTTCGGCGATGCGGCGACCACCACAAAGTCGCTTTTCAGCGTGCCCGACTCGATCAGCCCGTCTTCGATGTCGAACAACATCTGCAGCACCCTGAGGGACTGCGGGTTGTCCGCGGTGAAGTTGCCGGCGATACCGTGCAGCAGAAACTGCAGCAGCGAACCGCCGCAGAGGTTCAGCGCACGCACATCAAAGTGCTCCTGCACCACCTGCAGAATATCTGCCGAACGCACGGCTTCCGACGGGTCGACTTTCACCACCTCGGCGGGGTCGGGCAGTGGCACGACCTGTTGAACCTGGCCGTATGAACCCTTCACGAATGAGCGGCGCAAATGCTCGGGAATCAAGCCGAACGCATGGCTGATGGCCGCCCTTTGCTGGGCATCAAAGGCAAAGTGATTGGCCCCGACATATTCATTGAAAAACAGCCAGCCGCCGGGTTTCAGGCTATGGCGAACCCGCTGGCAGACCACTTCCAGCTCGCGGATATGGTGCAGTGAGCCATTGAACCAGACTGCGTCGTAGTGATTGCCTGGCAGGTCAGTGCGTTCGATATCACACAGGGAGTACTGGATCGTCGACGCGCCCATCGCCAGCGCCTCGGCTCTGGCCACCTCGAGGGCGGCAGGCGCTATATCCACGCCGTCACAGTGCTCGAACGCCTTGAGCCTGTAGAGTTCGCGCTCCAGGGTGCCGGTGCCGCAGCCGATGCTCAGCATCCGTGTGCCTGGCGCCGGGTTGCCGAGAAACTCCTTCAGGCAGTACTGCAGCCAGCCCGGATGGCCGCTGCCCGCCGTTGCCTTGTGCTGATGGCGGCGTTGTACGGTCGGTACCGCCAGCCAATAGACATCCGCAGAAAAGGCGTCGGAGCCGGCCATGTTTTCTGACCAGTGATCCGCTGTGACTTGCTTGTCGGCGCCGATCCCTTCGCGCTTGCCGTTGAGCTTGTGCATGATTCGCTTGAACACGGTGTCTTCCTTTGGTTGGTCAAGGGTTACCCGATTTGCGCTGCGGTTCAGGGCGCGTCCATGTGCCCCATTTGCTTTCAAAGTACGCCTGGTTCTTGTCCCACAGCGCTTGATACTCGCCGCTGGCAATCAGCTTCTTGAAGGACGCCTGCCCGTAGTGGTGGATAAAGGCATCCTCGGCACACACGGTCCTGAGGCCGGCCGCCTGGATGCGCCGGCTGTAGTCATCGTCTTCGAACATGCCGATGCCGAACGCCTCATCCAGCCAACCGATGCGTTCCAGCACCTCGCGGCGCATGGCCACGCAGAACATGGCGAGCATGCTGATATCGAAGGTGCGACCGCGATGCCGCGCGACGTGTTGATCGGCGAAGGCCTCCATGTGTTCGAGGCCGACGTAGTCGACGAGCACTTTCGCTTCGTTGCCTACCGAGTTGGTCATCGGGCCGACCAGGCCAATCTGCGGGTCTTGCAGGTGGCGCAGCAACGGGTCGACCCAGCCCTTGGGCACCACGGTATCGTTGTTGAGCAGCACCAGGTATTCCCCGGCCGCCAGGCGCAGCCCCTGGTTATTCGCGGCGGCGAAGCCCAGGTTGCGGTCATTGAGCACCAGGGTGACGTTCGCGTGGGTGCGGCCCAGGTAACGCAGGTAGTTGCGCGTGTCGTCCGAGGACGCATTGTCGACAATGATCAGTTCGTAATCGGGGTACGTGGTGTTGCGCAACAGGCTTTGGATGCAGCCCTGGGTCAGTTCGACATTGTTATAGGTGACGATCACGATCGACACTTTCGGGTGCAAGGACTTCAGCGCACTGAGGTTGGCGTCGAAGCGGTGGCGCCATTCATTGGCGCTGGCGAGTGCCAGGCGCCGGCTGGCGGCCTGGGTATCGGTTTCGTTCAGGGCGCGCTCGATCTGCTCGATGAAGGCCTGCGGTTCGCTGGCGAAATACACGAAATCCGCGTAGATCTGCATTTCTTCCAGTGGCACCGACACCACCGGTTTGCCCGCGCTGATGAATTCGTAGAACTTCACCGGGTCGACCGCATGGGTCACGTTATACAGGCGAAACGGGATCAGGCAGACATTGAAGTGGTAGAGGTACAACGGCATCTGTGCATAGGGCTTCCTGCCGAGTAAATGCACATTGGGCAGGCGGTCCAGCCCGGCCAGGTCCTTGACGAAAATGTCGCCGATCAACACAAAGTTCCAGTCCGGCCGCAGCCGGGCGATGCCCGCGATCAAGGGCAAATCGACCCATTCGGCCAGGGCACCGTAGAAGCCGATCAGCGGCCGCTCGATCTCCGCCATCAAGGGGTTGGGCACACAATTGCGCTCGAAGAACTCGACATCCACGCCATTGCGCAGCAACAGGCAGTTGCGGCTCATCGCGGCCCATTTTTCCTGCAGCAGGGCAGCGGTGACCGTCACCAGGTCGGCGTCTCGGACCAGGGTGTGCTCTTCCTCCAGCAACGTCGCGCCGATCCCCGGAAAGCCCACCCAGTCATCCATGCAGTCGTACTGGATTTTCCAGCCGTGGGTGCCGCGCAACCGATGCGCGAGCGCAGACCAGAACGCCAGGTGCACCACGCTGACTGCGGTTTTTATGCGCCAATCCTTGGCCAGCGCATCGATTGCGTTGGCGTAGGTTTGCAGGTGTTTTTCCGACATGCGCTGGGTGTAGCAGTCTACGAACTCGTCGCGCTGCAATGTCACCTCGAATACCCCGGGTGCCACTTCCAAGGTGCTGTAGGCCTGGCCAGGCTCGGCGCTGCGGGAGGGCATGATGTAGAACACGCGGTGGCCGTGACGGGCGAACTGGCTCATCAACTGCTGGGGCCGCTGGAAGCGTGCGGCCCAGTCGATGTTGGCGAAGCAGAGGATGTCGAAGCGCGCCTCTGGTGATGCTGAATCAGCCGATGGCGACAGTGTTTTTTTCGATGCAGTGTGCAACGGCAGATATTGCCCGTGCAGGAAGTCGGGCGTGTCGGCTTCTGTGTGCGGCGCCCGATACCTCAACCAATGCAGCAGCGCCCGCAAGGGCTTGGTGATCCGCCACGAGCGGGTATTTTTCAACATGGCGATGTAGGCCAGCGCCGCGTCTCGCTCCCTGATGGCCGCATCGCGTTCCATGCGAACGCTTTCGCGCTCAAGGGTGGCCAGAGTGTCCTTATCCATGATGCCGTCCTTCATGAAAACCTTGTGTTGTGCTGTTCGCCGTAAGCGTGCAGAGGTGTCGGGTCGTTGTCCGGCCACATCGAGCTGGTAGAGCCGGGGCGGTAAAACGTCACCGTCACGCTGCGCCTGGAAGAACGACAACCCTCGACCACCCGTGAAACCGCATGCCAGGAGTTGTCGGCGCGCACCAGAATCGCCGAGTTGCCGACCTCGGGCGTCACTTGCGCGACGATATCGGTGGGCCTGGCAGAGCCGAGGATCTGCAGGCAGCCGCCATCGGCGGGGTCCCAGGTCTGATTGAAGTACAAAATGTGCGTGACCAGTTTGTCGTCCAGGTCCGGGTGCGGCCCGAGGTTGGCCCCGGGGCCGTAGTGGAACAGGTTGGCCTCCATGGGGACCTCGGTCACGTCCACCCCGGTCAGCGCGGAGAGGGCCTGGCGGTACTGCGGCGAACAGAGGCTGTGGGCCAGTGCCAGCCATTGCGGGCTCAAGGCTTGTGGATTGACCACTTCGTGGCTGCCCATGGCGATCAATTGCCGCGCCTCGTATTCGTAGTCCTTGGCCCCGCCGTAGCCGGAGACCGTCTTGAAGTGGTCGTGCGGGTAGGTTTCGGCCAGCGCCTTGGCATCGTCGGGGGTGTAGAGCGCACCGATTTGCGCCCAGGAAAAAGGCACGGTCTGCAGGCGTTGGGCCGTCAGTTTGCTCAGGTCAATCATGTCGAAGGGCTCCCAGCCATTTGTTCAGGGTTCGGCGCAGATGGCGCAACGGCGCCGTCAGCTTGAACGAGTTGGAGCGGTACAGCGTTTCCAGTGCCTGTTGATGTTGCTCGCGTTCGTGTTGTCGCTCGGCGGCCTGGCTTTCGAGGAGTGAGTGCAGGTCTTCGAGAACACCCGGCAAGGCTTGCCAGTAGCGGTTGAGCGCGGGCTGCGTGGGCCTGCGACCTTCGCGGATCAACTCGGCCACGCGGTCCCAATGTGCGTCGATCTGTACCATCGCGTCGGCGGTCACCTGGGACACCGGTTGCTTGCCCAGCTGTGCGCGAAACCACTGCGGATCAATCGGCTGGTCCCGGCGTAATTGGAATATTCGTCCATGGCTCGGCAGCGCAGTGTATTTGCCGGTGCCCAGGTCCGCCGAGCAGAAGATCGGCACACCAAAGGCCAATGCACTGATCGCCAGGTGGTAGCTGTGTCCGATTACTCCTTCGGCATGGGCGAGCAGTTCTGCCAGCAGCAGGGGCTCTGGCCAGAAGGGCAGGCAACGCGCGCGCGCAAGGCCGTCGCCCAGTACGGATTCGTGATCACCCAGTACTGGCCCTATGGGCAGCAGCAGCAGTTGCACGTCCTCGAACTGCCCGGCATGGGTTTGCCACAGCTGCAGGAAGCTGTTCAACCCCCACATCGCATGCACCACCAGATAGGGTTGGGTCAGGCCGGCGCTGCTGCACAGCTCCAGGAACGGGGCAGAAGGCGATTGAGGGTCGAGCAGGCGTGGCAGGCCAAAGGCCGTGTCGGGAAGCACCTCGACCTGGGCCGTCGGTGACAGTTGGGCCAGGGCCGATTGGGACAGCGCATCGCGTACCCTGATGTGCGGGCTGTGTTCGAGGGTCAGTTGCACCAGTGGTGCGGCCCACGGCGGGATGTCGTTGCAATGCATGCCCGGCGCATTCCAGATCAATGGGATGCCATGTTGCAGCGCGATCAGCGCGGGCGTCAGCCAGTAGCCGGTGGGGTGGTGAATGGCGGCATCCGGGGGGTAATAACCGCTTGCCACCAGCTTGTCGAAACGCACAATGAAACCACCGCCGATCAATACTCCATCCAACTGACCGGCGATGTCCGGCAAACGGCTCAGTGAGGTGACCTCGTACGGCCATTCGGACGGCGTTTTCCCGTGATAGGAAAACCGGTGCAGCGTTATCGTGCCCAGGCGCCGGGTCAATTCCGCCTCGGCGAGGATGGGAAACAGCAAGTCGCCATAATTGGCGACATCGAATGTGCCGAAGATCCCGACCTGCCACTCTCGGCTCATTGCAGCACCCCCGGTTCATTCGTGTGAGGGGCAGGACCGGCCTCTATTCCCAGATCGACGAAACCAAGGAATTCCCGGGGGCCCGGCAAGGTGTCGAACGCCAGCAGCGCGACCTGCTTCTCGATAAGCTGCGCGGTTTCTTCGAGGTGGCCATTCATCAGTTTCAGCGTGATGTGGTACTTGCCCGCCGCAAGGTTGGCGGGGAAGCGGACGTTGAGCGTCGCCTTGCGCCAGCCCTCGTGCGCTGCCTCCAGGTGAAGCGGCAGGTTGGCGCCGCCGATCACCAGCAGCCGGGCCTCCTGGATCGTCACGCTGAGGGTCGGCAGGTCGATGCTTTCGCGTACCCGGGTTTCGATACGCAGCTGGATGGTCTCGCCATACACAAAGCTTGAATACAGGCTGTCCGTGTTGGTAAAGCAGGCCGCAACGATATGCCCCTCATCGGTGCCAAAGGCGATGCCAGCCTGTTGGGCAAGAAACGCCTTGGGGGCGACCGCCACCGCGCCGCCGCTGGCCCAGCGACGCTGTTCGTCACGCATCTCCAGCAGGTAGAGTTCGGCCATTTCTTCGGGAGAGCCACTGGCGCGCACCTGGCCTTCGCGCAGGTAAATCACCCGATTGCAAAAGCGTTTGACCATGCCCATGTCATGGGACACGAACAGCAGCGTCGTGCCTTGCTGGGTGAGCGCTTCCAGCCGATTGAGGCACTTGAACTGGAAGGACGCGTCGCCCACTGCCAGGGCTTCATCGACGATCAGGATGTCGGGGTCCACGCACACCGCGACGGCGAAGGCCAGTCGCACCAGCATGCCGCTTGAGTAGGTCTTGGTGGGTTGGTCGATGAAGTCGCCAATATTGGCAAAGTCGGTGATCTGGGCAAAACGGGCGTCGATTTCCGCGTGACTGAGCCCCAATACCGCACCGTTCATATAGACGTTTTCACGCCCGGTGAAATCGTGATTGAAGCCCGAGCCCAGCTCCAGCAACGCCGCCACGCGGCCATGGCTCTCAATGCTGCCGGAGGTGGCACTGAGCGTGCCGCAGATCAGTTGCAGCAGCGTCGATTTGCCGCTGCCGTTGCGACCGATGATCCCTACCGTTTCACCTTTGCACAGTTGCAGCGACACGTCCCGCAGTGCCCAGAATTCTCGATAGAACTGCTTTTGCCCGCGAGACAACAGCTGCCACAGGCGATCCCTGGGCGTGTCGTAGATGTGATAGCTCTTACTCAGGTGGGCCGTTTGTACGGCGATGTCAGAGCACATCGGCAAATCCTTTGCGGGTTTTCTGGAACCAGGTGAACCCTAGCCAGGCGATACCCCCCGCCACCAGCAGGCCGCAGGCCCAGGTGAAAGGGTCCGGTATCACGCCCCAGAACAGCACGTCACGGGCCTGTTCGACCACCAGGGTGAGCGGGTTGAGGTGAAGGATGCCCTGGTAGGCCGGCGGAAATGCGCTGGTCGGGTAAAAAATCGCCGAGACAAACATCAATGCCGTGGTCAGCACGCCCACCACCTGGCCGACATCACGCAGGTAAACCCCCAGCGCTGCCAATAGCCAGGTGACTCCCAGTGTGAAGAGCGCCAGTGGCAATAACACCAGGGGCAGCAACACACTGGTCAGGGGCGGCCAGCCGAAAAACACCAGGTGGAAGACCAGCCAGATCACCAGGCTGGCCAGGGTGTGGAACAACACGGCGCCCAGCACCACCCACGGCAGGATCTCGAGGGGGAACACGACTTTCTTGACGTAGTTGGCATTGGCGATGATCAGGCCCGGCGCACGCCCCACGCATTCGGCGAACACGTTGAACACCAGCAGGCCGGCAAATACCAGCAGCGCAAACTCGGTGCGCGAACCGTCGCCCGCGGGCCAGCGCAGCTTGAACATCACGCTGAACACGAAGGTGTAGACCAGCAACATGAATAGCGGGTTAAGGAACGACCACAACAGCCCCATGATGGAGCCTCGATAACGCCCAATCACTTCCCGCTGGACCATGGAAAACAACAACTCCCTGTGTCGCCACGGGCTGGAAAACATCCCTGCCCGCGCGTTTGTTTCACTCATGCAGCGATTCCCATTGCCAGTGCAGTGCGCCCATGAGTCTAGTCAACAATTGTCGTTTCGCTATGTGGCGTTGAGTGATTGTTCGACCTAGGGGGATGCTCATTGCGTCAGCCTGTCTGCACGCAATCACAGCAGCGGATAAATTTTTTTGCTGGCGCTGCTTGAAATTTTTTCCCCTGAACCTACTTAGGTTTTACGCGATGCCGAATACGGGTCGCGTGTCAAATCACTTGGAGAAAACTCAGGAGATTTTGCAATGGCTACTACTCTTTCGTTGGCCCCACTGTTCCGTCATTCCGTCGGCTTTGACCGCTTCAATGACCTTTTTGAATCGGCGCTTCGCAGCGAGGCCGGTACCACCTACCCACCTCACAACGTCGAGAAGCACGGTGAAGATCACTACCGGATCGTCATCGCGGCGGCAGGCCTGGTGGAGGATGACCTGGAGATCCAGGTGGAAAAAGGCGTGTTGACCGTCGCCGGCGGCAAGCGCGAACACGATGAGGGCATCACCTACCTGCACCAGGGCATCGCCCAGCGCGCGTTCCGTTTGTCGTTCCGCCTGGTCGACCACATTGAAGTGCAGGGCGCACAACTCGCCAACGGGTTGCTGAGCATCGACCTGCTCAGGGTGGTACCGGAGGAAGCCAAGCCTAAGCGCATTGCGATTGGCGGTGCTGCCAAGGCCGAGGTGAAATCCATCAGCGAGCAGTAAGGCTGGAATGAATAAAGGCGCTCTTCGGAGCGCCTTTATTCGATGTGGCGAGGTCAAAATGTGGCGCCTTTGTAGTGAGCGGGCTTGCCCCAATGCCGGTCAGTTAAAGAGGAACACTGTACCTGTGGCGAGCGGGCTTGCCCCGCGTTGGGCTGCGCAGCAGCCCCAAAACCAGGCGAAGAGGAGTGCCTGATACACCGCATTCGTCTTCATCAGGGGCGCTTCGCACCCCAACGCGGGGCAAGCCCGCTCGCCACAGAAGCCCAGCAGCCACTTCATTCCATCTGCACATTTTGCGCTTTCTGCTGCCGCCCAGCCCGCCCCTCACGCCCCTCCCACTTGGCAATCACCAACGGCGCCAGCGCATTGCCCAGCACATTCAGCGCCGTGGTCGGCATCTCCATCAAGCGATACACCCCAGCGATAAACGCGATGCCTTCCAACGGCAAACCCGCGCTGGCCAGGGTGGCCGAGAGGATCACGAACATGAATCCCGGTACTCCGGCGGCCCCCTTGGAGGTGAGCACCATGGTCACCACCAGCAAGGCCTGATCGCCCATGCTCAGGTCGATGCCGTACAACTGCGCGACGAACAGGGTGCCGATGCCGAGGAACAGGGAAGCGCCGTCGAGGTTGAACGAGTAACCCACCGGCACCACAAAGCTCACCAGCGAAGGAGGTACGCCGTAGGTTTCGAGTTTTTTCATCAGTTGCGGCATCACCGCCGCCGAGCTGGCGGTGGAGAAGGCCAGCACCAGCTCATCCTTGATATGGCGCATCAGCGCGAACAGGTTGATCCCGCACACGCGCGCCACCAGGTTGAGCACCACCAGCACAAAGAACGCGATGGCCACATAGCTGACCATGATCAGCTTGGCCAACGGCAGCAATGAGCTGAAGCCGAAGTTGGCCACGGTCACGGCGATCATGCCGAACACGCCGATGGGCGAGTAGGCCATGATCATCGAGGTGACCTTGAACATCGCGTCGCTGACCCCGCGCAGCAGCGCGATCACCGGGTCCTTGCGCTCGGCGGGCAGGCGCGCCACGCCCAGGCCGAACATCACCGCAAAAAACAGCACCGACAACAGGCTGCCCTGGGCCATGGCGTTGACCACGTTGTCGGGGATGATGCCGACGATGATCTGCCCCAGGCTATGACCGGCGCCGTTGCTGGTGGGCAGGGTGATATTCGCCGCGTGCAGGCTGGACAGTTCAGTGCCGGCGCCGGGCTTGAGCAGGTTGCCCATGACCAGGCCGATGATGATCGCCAGGGTGGTGATGCAGAAAAAATAGCCCAGGGATTTGACCCCGATACGGCCCAGGGATTTGCCGTCACCGTGGCCGGCAATGCCCACCACCATGCAGGCAAACACGATAGGCACCACGATCATCTTCATCAGCTTGATAAAGATATCGCCCGCCGGTTGCAGGAGATTGTCCACCAGCCACGGTCGGGACTCGGGAAAGCGGTGCAGCAGGGCACCAATGGCGATACCGGCGAGCAAGCCGATCATGATTTGCCAGACCAGCGCGATACGGGGCGTGTGCATGGGAATGCCTCATTTGAGATCAATGATTTTTAAGTTGTTGTTCTAGGCAGTCAAAAGGCGACCGTCCGCTGGTCGCCGGGTGTTACGGGTGGCCGTCAGCGCAGGTCATGGCATGCGTCTTTGAGGCGACGGCACCCTTCTTCGATCACGTCCAGGGCGCTTGCGAACGACAGGCGCACATACGGCGACATGCCGTAGGCCGCGCCGCTGACCGTGGCCAGGCCGTAGTCGCGCAGCAGGTAGTCCACCAGTTGGGTGTCGCTGTCGAGGCGATCACCCTGGGGGGTGAGCTTGCCCATCAGGCCGCTGACGTTGGCGAACACATAAAACGCGCCATCGGGCGGGATGATGCCCAGGCCTGGAATACCCGCCAGTCGCTCCAGCATCAGGGCACGACGCTGCCGGTATTCCCCGCGCATCGCCGCAATAGGCGCCTGGTCACCGGCGAATGCAGCCACGGCGGCGGCCTGGCTCACTGAGCTGGGGCAGGTAGTGGTCTGCGACAGCAGCTTGGCGATGGCCGCGATCAGCCACGCCGGCCCGGCGCCAAAGCCCAGGCGCCAACCGGTCATCGCATAGCCCTTGGACGCGCCGTTGACGATCAGCGTGCGTGGCTTGAGGTCGGGCGCCAGGCGTGTCAGCGGCACATGTTGGGCGTCGCCGTAGACGAAGTGTTCGTAGATCTCATCGGCCATGACCAGCACATGGGGGTGGCGGCGCAGCACCTGCGCCAGGGCCAGCAGCTCGGCTTCGCTGTACACCGCGCCGCTGGGGTTGTTCGGGCTGTTGAGGATCACCCATTTGGTGAGTGGGGTGATCGCCTCTTCGAGGGCGGCGGGCGACAGCTTGAAACCCAGGCTTTCATCGCCCGGGATGATCACCGGCGTGGCATCGTTGAGCCGTGCGATGTCCGGGTACGAGACCCAATACGGCGTGTGCACGATGACTTCATCGCCGCGATTCAAGGTGGCGGCCAACGCGTGATAAATGATGTGCTTGCCGCCGCAACCGGCGACGACTTCGTCCAGGCCATACACCAGATCATTGTCGCGCTGCAGTTTCAGGCAGATGGCCTGGCGCAGCGCGAGGGTGCCGGTGGTGGCGGTGTAATGGGTGTCACCGCTGCGCATCGCCAGGCTGGCGGCCTCGAGAATGTGCGCCGGGGTGTCGAAGTCCGGCTCGCCCACGGTGAAGTTGACGATGTCGCGGCCCTGGGCGCGCAACTCGGTGACCAGGGCGTTGGCGGCGATGCTGGGGGAGGGTGCGATGCCCAGGACGCGGTCCGACAAAAATGCAGTGCTCATCTCGGACTCCTTCACGCCAGGCCGGCGTTGTTGAGGGCCTTGTCGATCCAGCTCTGGCGCACCGCACCGCTGGCGATCTCTGCCTTGACCGCTTCTTCATGTTCGGCATGTTGTGCGGCACGGCGCAGCACTTCGGCGGCGTCGGCCTGGGAGAACGCGACCAGGCCGTCTTCATCACCCACCAGCAGGTCGCCGGGGTTGACCACCATGCCGCCGATGGACACCGGCACGTTCACTTCGCCGGGGCCGGTCTTGTACGGGCCGGTATGCACCACGGCGCGGGCGTAGCAGGGGGTGTCCTCAAAGCTGGCGACATCGCGAATCGCGCCGTCGATCACAAACCCCACGCAACCGCGCTGTTGGGCATACAGCTTGATCAACTCGCCGATCACCGCGTTGTTGGTGTCGCCCTGGCCGTCCACCACCAGCACATGGCCGGGTTGCAGCAGGCTCATGGCCTTGTAGATCAGCAGGTTGTCGCCGGGGCGGGTCTTGACCGTGATCGCCGTACCCACCAGCTTGCCGCTGCGGTTGTAGCGGGTCAGGCCGCGGGCGCCGATATGGCGGCCGAGGTTGTCGCTGATATGCGGGGTGACGACATGGGCAAACGCCTCGACCAGTTCGGCCGGCGCCATGGGCGCGTTGGGAAGGATGCGTGAACCGGGCAAGGACATGGCAAATCTCCAGAATTGTTGGATAGCGATGGGCTATGGCCGGATCTTAGGAGTGATGACGGGAGAGTTTTAGCGATATTTTATGATGTGATAGCATCGCTTTTTTTCATGATTTGGTCGCCATGATCACCTTCAAGCAAATCGATGCGCTGTATTGGATCGCCGAACTCGGCAGCTTCGAAGCGGCGGCGAACAAGCTGAACATGTCTCAGTCGGCCATCTCCAAGCGCATCCAGGAGCTGGAAGACACCTTCGACGTCGAGATTTTCGACCGCAGCAAGCGCAACGCCCGGCTGACGGAGAAGGGCGGTGAGCTGCTCGACTATGCCCGCGACCTGCTCGACAGCCGCGACCAACTGCTCGAACGGGTCAGCGCCCGCGAGGTGCTGGTGCGCCGTTTTCGCCTCGGCGTCACCGAACTCACCGCCTTGACCTGGCTGCCGGCGCTGGTGGAAGCGTTGCGCCAGGCCTACCCCAAGGTGCAGATCGAACCGTCAGTGGAACTGAGCAGCGAACTGTTTCGCAAGCTGGAAAGCGACCAACTCGACCTGGTGATTGTGCCGGACGTCTACAGCGACCCGCGCTTCCACAGCACCGTCCTGCAAAGCGTGGAAAACGCCTGGATCTGCGCGCCTGGCCTGATCCCGCACCCCGACCCCGTCTGCCTGGAAGTGCTGGCCGATTACACCGTGCTGACCCAGGGTTCGCAGTCGGGCACCGGCCTGATCTACGAGCGTTGGCTGGCCGCGCACAATGTGCAGATGCCGCGCACCCTCACCAGCCACAACCTGCTGGTGCAGGTGGGGTTGGCGCTGTCGGGGATCGGCGTGAGTTATTTGCCCAAGGCGTGTTTGTCGCACCTGATCGAGCACGGTGCATTACGCGCGCTGGTCACGCAGCCGGAGTTGCCGAATATCCAGTATGTAGCGTTGCATCGCGTGGATCGACAGTTCGGCTTGAACCAGGACGTGGCGCGGATGGCGCAGGTGTGCTGCGATTTTTCGCGATTGTTGTTTTAGAGCAAGTGTGGCGCGATGCTAGTGTATTGGTGCGGTTGAACACCCTTTAAAGAGGCTCACAGGTATGGCATTCACCACCCTGATACTGGATGCACCCGGCCCGCCGTTGCTGTTCGAGGAAGTCGACCGATTCCTTGAGTTGGGCCTGGTCGTTACCCTGAATCTCTACTATTTCACCGATAAACACAGTATCCGCGAGCATTATGGCGAGCGCATCCGGTACACCGAGATCAATGGCCACGACAGGCACGCTTTCATCGACGCCGTGACCCAGGCCGGGGGGTATAGCGTGTTCAAGACGCGCCTGAATATTCCCATTGAGCGCGAGCTGATC
Source organism: Pseudomonas marginalis (assembly GCF_900105325.1). Classification (NCBI taxonomy): domain Bacteria; kingdom Pseudomonadati; phylum Pseudomonadota; class Gammaproteobacteria; order Pseudomonadales; family Pseudomonadaceae; genus Pseudomonas; species Pseudomonas marginalis. The sequence continues at coordinate 2,368,405 of NZ_FNSU01000003.1, read as the reverse complement.
CGCGCCGCTGCATCACCGGCCCTGCCAACGCCGCTGCGCGCCATCGCCCAGGCGGGTACAGGCGTTAACCATATCGACCGGCAAGAGGCTGAACGGTGGGGCGTGAGCGTACTCAACACACCGGGCTCCAACGCGGCGGCGGTGGCCGAATACGTCATCGCCCAGGCGTTGTTTTTATCCAGGGACCTGGACCACTACAACGCCCAAACGCATAACGGTCGCTGGGCCAAGGGCACCCTGGCGCCAGGCCGCGAATTCGGTGAACTCACGCTCGGGTTGGTCGGTACCGGCAGCATTGCCCAAGCCGTCGCACGCAAAGCGGGATCGCTCGGTATCAAGGTCATCGCCAGCGGTTCAGAGCGTTTTACGCAGCAGGTCGCGCACAGCCTTGGGCTTGAGCGACGGCAAACCCTCGAGCAATTGCTGGGGGAGGCCGACGTGGTGTCTATCCACGTACCGCTGACACCGCTGACCCAAGGCCTGTTCGGCCTTGCCCAGTTCAGGCAGATGCGCCAAGGCTCGATACTGATCAATACCGCTCGCGGCGGCATCGTCGACGAAGCCCAGTTGGCAAGCTTCATGACCGCGTTTCCCAGGCATATAAAAGCGGTTGCCATCGATACCTTTGTCCACGAAAAAGACCGCTTTGACTCGCCACTGGCAGGCATCGGCAACGCCCAACTGACACCGCATATCGCCGGCAGCACGACGACGGCGATCCGTAAGGCTTCACGGCAGATTGTCGACAAGATCCACGTGCTCAGCCTGGCTGCGGACCCAGGCTGAACATTGCCGAGCCGCTGCCGGTGCGCCTTACCAGCGATACGTCAACGAACTGACCAACTGTCGCTCATCGCCATAGCGGCAAATCGCGAATTCGCAGTAGGTGTAGCGCTTGTTGGTGACGTTATTGGCGTTCAGCGCGACTTCCCAATGCGGGTCGATCTCGTAGCTGGCGCGGGCGTCGTACAGGGTATAAGCGGGCATCGATGACGGCACGCCGGAGGCCTGGGTAGTGCCTTTGTAGCGGGCGCCGCCGCCGATGCGCAGTTGCGGGATGCCGAGCGCCGCCAGGCGGTAATCGGCCCAGAGGGCGGCCTGGTGGTAGGGGGTGTCTTCGCTGCGCTGGCCGATTTCGCTGGCGATATCGCTTTTGGTGATGCGTGCGTCGATGTAGGCGTAGGACGAGATCAGGCTGAGGTTGGGGGTGACTTCGGTCTTGGCTTCCAACTCGAAACCACGGGAGCGCACTTCGCCGACCTGTACCGAGAAATTGAGGTCGGTGCGGTCCTGGCTCAACACGTTGCGCTGTTCCAACTGGTACACCGCCGCACTCAGCAGCGTGGCGCTGCCTTCGGGTTGATAGCGGATACCGATCTCATATTGCTTGCCCTCGGTGGGCACAAAGCTTTGCTCTGCCTTGTTGGCGCCGGCCACCGGGAAGAACGATTCGCTGTAGCTGATGTAGGGCGCCAGGCCGTTGTCGGCCTTGTACACCAGGCCCGCGCGCCAGGTGGTGGCTTCATCGCTTTTGCCGCTGTCGGCGCCATTGCGGAACAGTTCGGTGTGCTGGTCCGCCCAATCATGACGGCCACCGAGCAGCAGTATCCAACGTTCGTCGAACTTGATCTGGTCCTGGAAGTAGATGCCTTTTTGCAGAGTATCGATCTGCGAGCCACGGTCGGTCGCGGGGTTTTTATTGACCACCACCGGCTGGCCGTAGTTGTAGGTCGCCAGGTTCAGCGACGGTGCGTTGCCACGGAAGTTGTGCGAATCGTAACTGGTGTCGTAGCCATCGAAACCCAGCAGGAAGGTGTGCTGCCAGTCGCCGAACTGCCATTTGCTCTCGATATTGGTGTCGCTGGCCAGGCCTCGCGAGCGTTCCTGGCGGTCGCTGTATTGGCGTCGCAGCAGGCCGGTGGTTTGTGCGGTGCCGATGTTGGTGCCGGCGATGTTGACTTGCAGGTAACGCCAGGTCACATCCGACTGGTAGTAACGCAGCTTGTTGCTGATGCGCGTGTGTTCATCGAAGCGATGTTCGAACTCATAGCCCAGCGCCGACATCTCGCCGTTCATTTCGTCGTAGTCCGGCTCGCCGATAAAGTCGTGGCGGCCGATCTGGAACCGGCCTTCGCCGACGCCTTTGGTCAACTGATAGGGCAGGGGCGCGGAGAAGCCGGTTTCGGTCTTCTGGTAGAACGACAGCAGGGTCAGCGAAGTGTCGTCGTCGGGCCGCCAGGTCAGGGCCGGGGCCACGTAGATCTTATCGTTGTTGATATGGTCGGCGGCGGTGTCGCTCTTGCGATCGAGCAGGGTCAGGCGGTAGCTCAAGGTGTCGCTGTCGCCCAACGGGCCGGTGAAGTCCGCGGACAGTTGCTTGCGGTCGTTCTGCCCGGCTTGCAGGTTGATCTCGTGGTAGGGCGTCTGGCTCGGGCGCTTGCTCACGGTATTGATCAGGCCGCCCGGCGACAGCTGGCCATACAGCACCGACGCCGCGCCGCGAATCACTTCCGCACGTTCCAGGCCATAGGGTTCCTGCACGCCGTCGTAGGAGTTGTTCTGCAAGCGCAGGCCGTCGCGCAGGGAGCCGCCGGTGGCCGATTCCACATCGAAGCCGCGAATGCGGAAGCGGTCCGAGGTGCGGTTGAAGCTGGTGGGTTGGCTGGTGAAGCCCGGGGTCAGGTCGAGGGTCTGCGACAGGGTTTCCGATTGGCGGTCGCGGATCTCGTCGCTGGTGACCACCGACAGCGATTGTGGGGTTTCGATGATCGGCGTGTCGGTCTTGGTGGCGCTGAGGTTGCGCGTGGCGACATAGCCCTGGACGTGATCGGTGCTGCTCTCTTCGATCCGTCCGGTGATCGACGTGGGCCCCAGTTCCAAGGAGCCTGTGGTGTCGATCGGCACCAGCACGTAGCCATTGGCGCCTTGCACCGCCCGCAAGCCGCTGCCGCGCAGCAACTGGGCAAAACCCTGGGCCACCGGGAAGTCGCCTTGCAGGCCGGTGGTGTTGAGGCCGGCGACAGTTGTGCTGTCGAACAACAGCGCCACATGGGCCTGCTGGGCGAACAGATTCAGCGCAGGTCCCAGGGGGCCGGCGGCAATGGCATAACGCGCCGCCTCCTGCGCCGCCACCGGGCTGCACACGCCTAAGCTCAGCGCAGCCAGGCTGGCCAGGTTGATCGCCAGGGCGAGGGGTATGGGAGAACGCTTGAGGTGGCGGGGCATGGAAGAAATTCCTGTTATTGAGGTGCTTTCTTCCTTGACGGGGCAGGCGTGAAAAGCGGAACCCGGCAGGCGAAACTATTTTTCCAGGCGTTCGACCTGCAACCACAACGGGCTGAATGCGCGGATACGCACCGGCAGGCCGTCGGCAATCAATTGCAGGGCGCGCCGCGGGTTATCCAGCGGCAACACCGCGGACACGCGCAGGTCGGCCAACTGCTGGCGATCGAACTGCACGTGGCCGCCGTACTGGCGCGCGAGTTCGTCGAGTACCTCCGGTAACGGCCGGTCCTGCACCACCAATTGATGGTGTTTCCAGGCGTCGTCCGTGGCGCGTGGGTCGATCTTGCCCAACAGCGTGACCGCGTCCGGGGTGATGCGTGCCTGTTCGCCGGCGCTGACCTGGACGGCGTCATGCCGGCTGGCGTCGGTGGCGGCGACGGTGGATTCGAGCATACCCAGCAGTGTGCCCGGTGCTTCGCGCTTGACCGTGAAGCGCGTGCCGAGGGCACGCATCTGGCCGTCGTCGGTCACCACCGTAAACGGCCGCGTCGCATCATGGGCCACTTGCACGAGGATTTCGCCGCGCAGCAAGCGCACCTGGCGCTGCTGGCCGTTGAAAGTCAGGTCGACGGCGCTGTTGCCGCCGAGGGTCAATTGCGAGCCATCTTCCAGGTCGACCCGCTGCCATTGCGCCGGGGCGGTGCGCTGGTCGGCCAGCCAGTAACCGGGCGGGTAGGTTCGCAGTGCCAGGGCCACCGGCAACGCCAGCAACAGGCCCAGCAGCACGCGGCCGGTCGGGTTGCGCCGACGTACCCGTGCCGCTTCCAGCGCGGCCTGCACCGGCGCCTGTTGCGGGCGCAACGCCTGCAAACGCCCGACAAAACCCTGCAAGCGCTCAAACGCCGCCACGTGCCGTGGGTCGGCGGCCTTCCAGCGTTCGAATTGCTGTTGCTCGCGCTCGCTGAGGTTGCCTTCATTCAGGCGAATCACCCAGTTGGCGGCCTGCTGGTCGAGGTCGCTGCTCATACGTCCAACGCGTGGTTGCAGTGCATCAGTGCGTTCATCAAATGCTTGCGCACCATGCGCTCGGAAATCCCCAGGCGGCTGGCGATGTCGCTTTGGCGCAGGCCTTCGAGGAAGTACAGCAGGAACGCCTGCCGCGCATTCAGGGCCAGGCCGTCGAGCACGAAGGCGATCTGCTCCAGCGCTTCCAGGGTGACGAGGATCTGTTCCGGCGACTGTTGGCATTGCTCCATCATCTCGACGGTCAGCGCCAGTTCCCGCAGGTAGGCCTCTTCCAACCGGCGGCGGCGTGCGCGGTCGATAATCAGGTGGCGCGCCGTTGTGGTGAGAAACGCCCGGGGCTCGCGCATGCCACCGAGGGCATCGCGGGAGGCGAGGATTCGCACAAACGTATCGTGGGAAAGATCCGCGGCGTTATGGGGGCAACCCAGCTTTTTGCGCAGCCAGCCGAACAGCCAGCCATGGTGCTCGGTGTAGAGCGCATGGACAGCCTGGTTCAAGGGAAGGTTGCTTGCCGACATGGAAGGATACGTCTGCGGATAAGAATTATTCGCAAGATTAGCGGTGTGCCATCAGCGAAAGCAAGCGTGGCCCGCAGGGAGCGCCGTATTTATATCGCCGGGGCTGAACATCCGCTGGGTTATCCCCCCATGGAGAGCGGTTATTTCGAAGGTGTGCTACGGGGAGGTACCGTTGACGCGGCAACATCCCAGCTCATCAGCAACTGGCTGATCGCCGCGTCGAGGGTGGCATGGGGCACGTTGTCCCGCGCCAAGATCGACACCCCCTGCAAAAAACTGTCAAACACACTCGCCATCACGGCGGGCTGGGTCTGTTGCGGCAACTGGCCCAACCGAACCGCGCGCTCCACGCACGCCACAATCCCCGCCCGCGTACGCAGGCGCGACTGGGTCAACCCGTCGGCCACCCGCGCATTTTCCGGGCTGGGCGCACTCATCACGCCCAGCGCCACCATGCAGCCTTTGGGGTGCCCGTCTTCGCATTGCATGCGCGCCGACTGGCGCAGCGCGGTTTCGACGGCCTGGCGCGGGGGCAGGGTGTCGTCCCACAGGCATTCGGTGACCTGGGCGTAGGTCGCCAGGTAGCGCTGCACACACTCGTCGAACAACGCCTCCTTGGAGCCGAACGCCGCGTAGAAACTCGGCGCGGAGATCCCGCCACCCAAGCCCGCCTTGAGTTGAGCCAGGGAAGTGGCGTCGTAGCCATGCTGCCAAAACAGGTGCATGGCCTGTTCCACGGCGTGTTCGCGGTCGAAGGTGCGGGGGCGGCCCATTTGTGCCATGTCAGGTCTCCGGTGGGAAAGCGAGATAAATACTAGTCGATACATAAGTCGTTGACAACGCGCACCAATCGCCCGCAACATTTATATCGATCAGTATCTAAGTCTTGCCCAAGGAGTTTCCCGTGACCCCCTCACTCACTTTATCGGCCGCCTCCGAGCGCCTGCCCATCGGTGCCTTGCTCGCCCTGGCGATGACGGGCTTCATCTGTATCGTCACCGAAACCCTGCCCGCCGGCCTGTTGCCGTTGATCAGCGATGGCCTGGCGATTTCGCCGTCGATGGCCGGGCAGATGGTCACCGCGTATGCGCTGGGCTCGGTGCTGGCGGTGATCCCCATGACCATCGCCACCCGTGGCTGGCGCCGGCGCAATGTGCTGCTGCTGACCATCGTCGGTTTCCTGCTGTTCAACTCGATCACTGCGTTGTCGTCCCACTATGGCGTGACGCTGGTGGCACGCTTCTTTGCCGGGGTGGCGGCGGGGTTGGCCTGGAGCCTGCTGGCCGGTTACGCCCGGCGCATGGTTGCGCCCCACCAACAGGGCAAGGCACTGGCGCTGGCGATGGTCGGCACGCCGATTGCGCTGTCGTTGGGAGTGCCGCTGGGCACCTGGCTCGGTGGCCTGGTGGGCTGGCGCACCACCTTCGGCCTGATGTCGGCGGTGAGCCTGATACTGATCGCCTGGGTGCTGGTAAAAGTCCCGGACTACGCGCCGCAGCCCGCCCATCAACGCCTGTCGCTGGGCAAGGTGCTGACCACGCCGGGCGTGCGCCCTGTGCTGGCGGTGGTGATCAGTTGGATGCTGGCGCACAACATTCTGTACACCTACATCGCACCGTTCGTGGCGCCGGCCGGTTTGGCCGAGCGCGTGGACCTGGTGTTGCTGGTCTTCGGGATCGCTGCGCTGGCGGGGATTTGGCTCACGGCCAGGCTGGTTGAGCCGTTATTGCGCAACACCGTGCTGGCAAGCCTGGCGAGCTTTGCGCTCATCAGCCTGGTGTTCGGCTTACTGGGAACGATGCCGCAGGTGATTTACCTCGGCGTGGCGGTCTGGGGCCTGAGCTTCGGCGGCGCCGCGACCTTGCTGCAAACCGCCCTGGCGGATGCGGCGGGAGAGGGCGCGGATGTGGCGCTGTCGCTGAACGTGGTGGCGTGGAACAGCGCGATTGCCGGCAGCGGCGTGGTCGGTGGCGTGCTGCTGGACACCTGGGGCGTGGGCGCATTTGCGTGGGCGATGCTGCTGTTGGTGGCCGTGTCGTTTGCCATTGCCTGGGTGGCCAGCGCCCATGGCTTCAAGCCGGGCGCGCGGGGTGCGGGAAAGCCGGCGTCGCTCGGGCACTAATCTGACATCTGCTAGTCCATAATCCTCGAAATATCATTCACTTGGCTCCGTACGCGGAGCCTGCCGCTTCACTTTCCTTCGAAGATTCAATCCATGTACCTACGCAACATTGCAGTTGGGCTATCGGCCTTTATCCTGTTTTCGGCCGGGGCACATGCCCGTGGTGCGATAGACCTTTATTCCACTCAGGAACGGCAGTTGTCGTTCGACAGCTGTGCCGATGTATTCCCTGGCGCGACGCCGATCAAAACCGCAACCATCCCCGCCAGCATGAAACCCCTGGCGCTGTGCTCCGACCATTTCGCCGTGCTGTATTCGCAAACCAGCAAGACGCCGCTGGTGGTGGTCGAGCGCCTCAACGCCCGCCAGCTCAAGGACGCCAAAGGCGAGGAACGGACCAACCATTTCTACGCGGACCCGCGCATTCCCAAGGGCGCGCGGGCCGAGTTGAGCGACTACCATGGCCAGCAACCGGCCATGGATCGCGGCCATCAATCCCCGGCCGCCGATGCCCCCGATGCCAAGGCCATGGCCCAGTCGTTTGCGCTGTCGAACATGGTGCCTCAGGACCCCACCAACAACCGCAAGATCTGGAGTAAGGTCGAGGCCGACGTGCGCAAGTTCGCGGTGCGCGCGGGCGGTGACGTGTATGTGTTCACCGGGCCGCTGTTCGACCCGGGCTACAGCACCATCGGCGCCAACAAGATCTGGGTGCCGACGCGCCTGTTCAAGCTGGTGTACGACGCCTCCAGCCAGCGCGCCTGGGCCTACGTGCTGCCCAACGCCGAAACGCGTATCCAGAAGCCGATGGACTACGACACCTTCGTGAAAAGCACCGGGCTCAAATTGCTGGGTAACCTTCCGGTATCGGGGTCGGTGGGGCGCTCCTGATCAAGCGGCTTACCTGGCTTTTTTCAACGCTTTCAAGCGTTGGGTTGCACGTTGCACGGCGGCCATTTTCTCGGGGCGTTTCATGCGTTTCCACTTGCGGATCTCGTCCTTGCTGCGGCCACAGCTGACGCACAGGTCGCCGCTGAGCTGGCAGGTGGAGACGCAGGGGTTTTCGATGTCTTTAGCCAAGGGGTCACCTGGGGGGGTAAAGGCTTACGCCGAACGAAACTCAATGGTGAGGTGGCTCACTTCATGCACCGCCTTGAGACGCTCGCGAAGGGTGTCGGCATCCGTGGTCGCCTGGCCGAGCACACTCACGATCGCTGCGTGGGCGTCGGGGCCCACGCGCCACACGTGCAGGTCGGTAATCCTGGCGTCGCCGGGTTGCTCGACCAACTCGCGGATCTCGGCGGCGACGTGCTCATCGGTTTGATCCAACAGCACACCGGCGGTCACCCCCATCAGGCTCCAGGCCCAGCGCGCGATCACGATGGCACCGACGATACCCATCACCGGGTCCAGCCACACCCAGCCCAGGTAACGCCCGGCCAGCAAGGCGGCGATGGCGAGGACCGAGGTCAGCGCATCGGCGAGCACATGCACATAGGCGGATTTGAGGTTGTTGTCGCTGCCGTGGTGGTGCTCGTGATCGTGCTCATGGCTGTGACCGTGGCCCAGCAACAGCGCACTGACGATATTCACCACCAGGCCCACGACGGCAATCAGGGTGGCGGTACCGAACTGCACCTCGGTGGGTTTCAGCAGGCGGATCACCGACTCGACGCCAATGCCCAGGGCCACCAGCGCCAGGATCAGCGCCGAGGCGAAGCCACCCAGGTCGCCCACCTTGCCGGTGCCGAAGCTGTAGCGCGGGCTGCGCGCATGGCGTTTGGCATAGGCATAGGCTGCGGCGGCAATGCCCAAGGCACCGGCATGGGTCGCCATATGAAAACCGTCGGCCAGCAGGGCCATGGAGCCGGTGAGGTAGCCGGCGGCAATTTCCGCCACCATCATCACCACCGTCAGCATCACCACCCACAGGGTGCGCCTGGCGTTCTCGTCGTGGGCGGCGCCGAGGAACACATGGTCGTGGGCGTGGTGGGTCGTGGGCGTCATTTGGCGTAGCGCCGGATGGCTTCGAGCAGTTCTTCGACGCCCTTGCTGCGTTCTTCCTCGCTGAGGGAGGGATCGGCCACGTGCGCCCTGGCGTGTTCTTCGATGATTTCTTCCATCAAGCCGTTGATGGCGCCGCGCGTAGCGGCCACCAGGTGCAGGGTCTTGGCGCAGTCGGCGTCCGACGCCAGGGCTTTTTCCACCGCCTGAATCTGCCCGGCGATGCGCTTGACCCGTTTTATCAGGCTGTCTTTCTTGGCTGCGATATGGCCCACGGTATACCCCCCCTACCTATAGTGCGGCGGAGTGTGTCATACCCCACCCCCCTATACAAGGTGACCGCAGCGAGAGGCTGTTGTGTAGCCAACTGGGACCCTGTAGTGAGCGGGCTTGTCCCGCGTTGGGCTGCGCAGCAGCCCCAAAACCAGGCGCGGAGGAGTACCTGATACACCGCATTCATCTTCATCAGGGGCGCTTCGCACCCCAACGCGGGACAAGCCCGCTCACCACAGGAATTCGGTCAGCCTGAAATTGTTTATGCAAGACTCAAGACTTTTTTGTTAAGTTTTAATCCTTAAAAATCAATTGGTTATTTTGATTTGATAAGAGTTATCGAGCCCTGGCGAGGCTGCGCTGACGGTGGCATCGCTTGCATCTACGTTGCCTGACACATCGCTATCGCAGCCTCGCTGAAGATCGACAACGCCCACAGGTTATACTCGCCCCTTCGCAATCACCCCTTCAAATCAAACCGAGATACCCCATGAGCACCTCTCTTTCCCTCACCCCTGCGCGCAAGCCTGTCGCGCCGCTGGTGGCCTTTTTCATCCTGGTGCTGGGCGCCCTGTTCCTGCAAAACAGCGTCGGTTCGCGCCAGGTGCTGTTGCTGGTGGTTGGCGCCGCGCTGGGCTTGACCCTTTACCACGCTGCCTTCGGCTTCACCTCTGCCTGGCGCGTGTTTATCAATGATCGCCGTGGCGCTGGCCTGCGGGCGCAGATGGTGATGCTCGCGCTGGCGGTGCTGCTGTTTTTCCCGGCGCTGGGGGCGGGCACGTTGTTCGGGCAACCGGTGGTCGGGCTGGTGGCGCCGGCCGGGGTGTCGGTGGTGTTCGGCGCGTTTATTTTCGGCATCGGCATGCAGTTGGGCGGCGGGTGTGCCTCGGGCACGCTGTTCACGGTGGGCGGCGGTAATGCGCGCATGCTGGTGACGCTGTTGTTCTTTATCTGCGGCTCGCTGATCGCCACCCACCATGTGGACTGGTGGTTTGCATTGCCGGCGTTCCCGGCGGTGTCCATCGTCAAGAGCTTCGGCGTAGTGCCCGCGTTGCTCGCCAGCCTGGCCATGTTTGCGCTCATCGCGGCCGTCACCGTGAGCCTGGAAAAGCGCCGCCACGGCCAGCTTGAAGAAGGCGTGACCAGCGAACACCAAGGCCTGCGCCGCTTCCTGCGTGGGCCATGGCCGTTGGTATGGGGCGCGATTGGTTTGGCGTTGCTCAACTACGCCACCCTGGCGCTGGCCGGGCGGCCGTGGGGGATTACCTCGGCCTTCGCGCTGTGGGGCGCCAAGGTGGCAAACGGGTTGGGTGTGGACGTGGCCAGCTGGGCGTTCTGGCAAATGCCGGGCAACGCCAAGGCCCTGGCTGCGCCGGTGTGGGAAGACATCACCAGCGTCATGGACATCGGTATCGTCCTCGGTGCGCTGTTGGCCGCCGGCCTGGCCGGACGCTTTGCCCCCAGCCTGAAGATCCCGGCCCGCTCGCTGCTGGCCGCAGTGATCGGCGGCCTGCTGCTCGGCTACGGCTCGCGCCTGGCCTACGGCTGCAACATCGGCGCGTACTTCAGCGGCATCGCCTCGGGCAGCCTGCATGGCTGGGTGTGGCTGGTGGCGGCGTTTATCGGCAACGGCGTGGGCGTGCGCCTGCGGCCGTTTTTCTTTGCCGGTGAGCGCCGGCCCGAAGCGCTGAGCGGTTGCTGAGTTAACCCTCGGGGGACATGTCTGGCGCCTGGGCGGCCTCAGCCGCCAGCTTTTCCCGCTCGGCCTTGCTGATGTACTTATCCTTGGATTTCGGTGCCAATTTGGCGCTGGCCTTTTTGGCTTTGGCCTTGAACAGCTGTTGCAGTTTTTTCTGGCGATTCATAGGTTGTACCCGGGTTGGACAGGCCGCGATGATACCAGCTTAAAAATGGCGACAGCTCCCCACGTAGCCGCCGCACAGGCCTAGCCAGGCTGGGCCGCCAGGCTATTACTGACGTTGCGCCCCAACACCAGCACGGTGACAAAACCGCAGCCCAGCAGCGCCGTGGCCAGGCTCAACAGCACCGAGCTGCCCAACTGGTCGACGATCCGCCCACCGAAGAACGAGCCCAAGGCAATGATTACTTGGAACAAGGCCACGAACAGCGGCATGCCGCGTTCGACATCCTTGGGCGCCACCACAAACATCCAGATACTGGCACAGGCCGGGAAGGCGCCGAAGGCGAAGCCCCACAGCCCGATCAGCATCGCTGCGCCGGTCATGCCGGTGGCGAAGTGGGGGAACAGCGCGGTGCTGGTGCCGATCATCAGCGCCACCAGCAACAGGGTGTGACGCACGCTGCGGTTGGCGGCGAAACCGGCAAAGATATTGCCGAACACCCCGGCCACGCCGAAGAGCAGCAACAGCGAACCAATCGTCGGCCCGTCGAAGCCGGAACTGTATTTGAAGAACGGCGCGACATAGGTATAGGCCGCAAAGTGCGCCAGGCCGATCAACAGCACCGCGATCAACCCGATCCGCGCCTGTGGGTTGATAAACAACGCCGGCAGGTCACTGATGCGAATGGCCTTCTCCGGGGTGAGCCGCGGCAGCAGGAACACCTGCGCCAGCAGCACCGGCACGCCCAGCAACGCAGTGACCAGGAACGTCATGCGCCAGCCCATCAGGCCGCTGAGCCAGGTACCGACGGGCACGCCGAGCACGGTGGCCAGGGTCACGCCCATCATGATGATCGAGGTGGCCTTCGCGACGCCCACGCCCTTGGGCGCCAACCGCCCACTGAGGGCAATGGCCGTGGCCCAGAACCCGCCGATGCTGATGCCCAGCAATACGCGGCCGAACAGCAGCAGGTTGAAGTCACTGGCAAAGGCCACGACCGAGTTGGCGATGATCATGATCAGCGTCAGGCCGATCAGCAGGTAACGACGGTCCATGGCACCAATGCTCACCGACAGGAACGGCGCGGCGAGGGCAGCCATGATGCCCGGCAGCGTCACCATCAGCCCGGCGCGACCGGCACTGATACCGAGGTCGGCGGCGACGTCGTTGAGTACACCCACCGGCAGGAATTCACTGGTCACCAGGGCGAAGGCGCCCACCGCGACCGAGAGAATCGCCAGCCACTGCTGTTTGACGCTTTGTTGATTATGTTCGGGACGGCCGCTGGGGGCCTGGAGGGCGCTTGGCATGATGCTGGGTTCCAAGGGGGGATGTCGCCTGAGGCCAGGCGAGGGTGAAAAATTAGAAGGTTATTATAGGAATCGGGCTCGGCAACGCTAGGCGAGAGGTTCGATAGTAATCATCAGTGCTATCGATGTGATGGGGGCAGCCTGCCTGGCAGGGTGTGGCTGGTGGTGGCGTTTTTCTTTGCCGGTGAGCGCCAGCCGGTCATCGGGCAGGCTCGATGCTCACCGCGTCAAAGGCTGACGGGGCCAGGCGCTTGCGCCGCAACCGGCCGGCGTTGGACAAACGTTGCCTTGACCCTTTTGGAGAACAGTATGTAGGGGACCCAGATCGAGGTGGACACCAATCCGCGGACGGTTTCCTTGGTCGTGTTGTAGTCGAATATGGGTTCATCCACCAGAACAAGCGAGCTGAACCATGCATCAAGTGGAACGTAAACAGCCGAGGCAATGAGCGTGACGATATAAACCTTGGGGAATAAATAATGTTCGCAGAAGAACAGGTAAACCAAATAACCAAAGGCCGCGATAAAGACTGCATTGACGAGGGTTTCTGAAATCAGGATCGCGCCCCACAGGGCGTTAGTCATCGTCGGGCCGGATGAGGTGAGGGTACTAAACGCGCCATCTGCGAATATCGGGTAATACACCGCGATAAGGGCATAACCCAGACGCGCCAAGGCTATAAACAGGCCCAACCCAACCACGATCAGCCAACCGCCCAGTCCCTTCAGTGGTTTACTTTCTTGCATGTTCGCTCCGCCGTTCAATAAAGTTAAAACGATAAATAGTCAGCCGTGCTGCTGAATCACCGCCCTATACCAAGCAAGCACAATCACGCCGGTTCAATACTCCTCGCCAGCCCTGTTGCCCATGCAGCGGTCATCTTTTCCCCAACAACATCAAACTCCGGATGGGTGCTTCGATACTCCGAAAGCTCCACCATTGCACGGCTCATACCGCTGTGGACTCTGGCGAGCAATTCATTGCAACGGGCTTCTGTCAAACTGCACGAACTGCGCCCGAACTGGACCAGCATCTTACGTTTTGGCCAAGCCTTTGAACCGCCGAGCAACAGACCCATAATGTCGTTGACTTGATACACCGTGGTCGTCACAAGGTCGTAAGCTGGCGCGAGCCAAATATCGGCGTCTTCTGCGCAGTTCTCATAGAGCAGGCCGAAATTCTTCAAGTGCCCGTCTCCATTTTGTATGCCGGCGCAGAGCGCCACCATCATAAAAAAGTCCTCAAGTGCCTTGGTCACAAGAGAAGGAGAGACGTAAGTCTTGATCAACTTCGCGCAACCCTGGTAGCTACCGTCGTACTTTTTATCTGTCCCCCATCCGGATAAAACGCACATATCTTCAAAACCAAGGTAGGCGCTTTCACCGATGTCGAACCGTTTGACCACCAGAAACTTACCCTGCTGACTCAACTGGCATTCAGGCACTTCAAGGCCTGTATGAAATGCCGCGCGCATGCAGAAAAACTCATTGGCGGCCAGTTGCGCGAAGTCTGAATCATTGAAGGCCTTCACCAAGTGCGTAGCGCCACGATGGGTGAGACGCGCAACGTCAGGATTCGTATCGTCAACGTTGCGCACCAGTACCTTCGGCTGAACGCCCGAAACGCCTGAGTAGGCTGCGTAGGTTTTCATCAGGTCGTCGAACAGATCTTTCGCCCCGTCATACACGAGCAGCTCGGAGAGTTTTATTTCAGGTAGTAATTCATCCGCAGTGGCTCGGGCGACGCTGATGCGGCCCAGTTGATGGGGGCCGACGATACCCAGCAATGTGAAGTCATCAAAGCCTCGCACTGACTTGCTGAAACGTCGCACAAGCTCCGCTTTCAGGTGGCCTTCGGGGAGATGCATCTCAAACAGGGGATGGATGCCATACGCCCAGATGTAGCTCTCCAGGCGCACCGGCATGGTCAGGGAAACCGCGTTCTTTTCGGTGACTGCCGGGTTATACGAAAACACCGAATCGCGCTGGTTTTCTTCGCCGCGCCCGAGTATTCCGGCAGGCACGCCGCTGGTGCCGATGTGCAGCCGATCGCTTGGTCTAGTCATGGACGTTTTCTGCTTTCAGTTCATCCAGCGTTTTGCGTCGACGCTTAGGTGTCGCGGTTAACTCGTACCCTAACCCTTCAAGGATCGCAGCCACCTTGCGAATTCCCACTTCGGGGATGGTGTTGTTCTCGATTCCGGAGATGGTTGCACGACTCATACCGTGCCGAAGTGCGAGCTGGCTTTGGGAAAGGCCAGCTGCCTTTCGCAGGTTTTTGATCAGGAAACCTAAATCGTCCACAGTGTTTGCATCCTATACAATGCATTTGTGAGGGTTAATACACTTCTGCATCGTATTTGATTCGTTTTTTCTTGAATAGCCTTTTCTTTAGTTAGGCGCTTTGCGCCCCAAAAACTCACTGATCAGCCCCACCACCTGCTGCTGAATCACCGCCCGTGGCCGAGCCCCCTCACCATCGCGGCAAATCATGCCGTCGCCTGGCGAACTCTCCTCAATCAACGCCATGCCGCCCGGCTTGCAGATCGACATAAAGCTGAAGTGGGTGGCGTCGCTGATCTCCACATACTTCGTCGTTGCTTCAGGCAGGCGCTTGACCATATCAGCGGACTCCAACTGCGGGTCCATATCTTCCGACGGCACACCCCCCGCAATCACCAGCGCCGGTACCGGCAGCGCAGCCAGGCTGGCGTCGGTGAAGCCGCGCGACAGGCCCAGGTCCAGGGACACGATGGCGGTGACGCGCTTGTCGCTCAAATCCGCCGCCAAGCGCGCTTTACCTTCTGGCGTGCCAGCGGGATTCATCTCCTGATAGCCGATGCAGCCGCCGAGCTTGGGGTGGGCGCTGCAGTCGCGGCTGAACAGCTCGGGGTCGAAGCGCGCCCCGGCGATTTCCAGCACGGTCCAGCCGCCAAGGGAATGGCCCACGGCGGCAATCTGGCCATTCGCGACCGCGCCAAATGGCTTCGGCTGGGCCAATACCGCGTCGATCACGCGGCTCAGGTCGGCCGGGCGTTGCCATAACTGCGCGGCGGTTTGCAGGTTGCGATCCTTGGTGGTGGTGCCGGGGTGGTTGACCGCCGCCACGATGTAGCCCTGATGCGCCAACGCACTGGCCAGCCACACCTGCTTGCCCCAGTTACCGCCATACCCGTGGGAGAGCACCACCAGCGGATGCTCACCGGCAGCCGGCGGGGCGTCGGGTACGGCGAGGGCACCGATGAACACCGCGTTGTCGGCGATCAGGGTGGGTTTGGCGGTGGTGGTGGCGGGGTACCAGACGACCAGTTCGAGTGGTCGGTTTTCTTGCGTATCGGGCAGGGTGACGGTCTTGAAGCCGACGGGGTTTTCGGCGGCGAAGGCGGGAGCGGTCAGGCACAGCAATAGCAGGGCGGCGAGGGCGCTTTTCACGGTTGTTATCGTCCTTGATATGAGCGACGCATCATGCACTGAATTCCCCGTTCAGTGCCATGAGCCCCGCGCCGTTTTTTTACCTGCCGTTAATGCCTAAGCATGGGGCAGCCCCGCCAACCGGTTAGTAGGGTTATCGGCAGGTTGGGTGGGGGCTGGAGGGGGAGGGTGGGGGATGCGACGGGTGGACGCGAGTGTAGGGAGGTTCCCCATTAATCACAGGCTACTATCTGCCGATTCTGTTGAAAAAGTCGGCCATGGTTTCCACGGCAGAAAAGTATGCGCTTGAGCTTGACATCTTTACTTTGAGCAAAGGGTTCCGGGCTCAGATTTCGCGTAGCTGCGTTCAAAAAAAGCATTTTCAGTAGTCAGTACATGCGCAGCCTGGAAGGACCGACTTTTTCAACACAATCTGCCAGAAGCGGACGGCCATCTTGATTCGCCATATGCAACTTATTAACAGGGATTTGGTATCAGGCTTGGTAGGGACAAGTCCACGGGCTCATACATTCCAGCCGAGGGGTAGCGCGCGAACGGGTAAATTTATCACGCAGGGCTATCGCTTTTCCCACGGTCATCGCAATAAACTGATTCACATAATTTACGCGAACGTCACAGGTTAAGGAAAACAAATGAGCTCTATATATGGAACGCTTCTATCTTCAATGCGATTCCGGCCATCGGAGGTTGAGGATCGTAACACCCTCCTGCTCGAGGCGGAAAGTGATAGAGGTCGACTTCTATTTTGTCCCGCCTTCCGACGCTTACAGCAAAAAGCGCAAGTGTTTTCCATGGAACCAAATGCGGCAGTCAGGAGTAGACTTACTCATTCTATTGAGGTTGCACAGACAGGTCGATATATAGCAGACCGAATCTCCTTAAAGCTCATAGAGGCGAATCTTGCTTCAAGAGATGAGTGTGCAGCTTTAACTGTATTTGTTGAAACTGCTTGCTTGATGCATGATATTGGAAATCCTCCTTTTGGACACTTCGGAGAATCTGCAATATCTGAATGGTTCAGAAAAAATGGGAAATTGTTGTTTGAGGAGGCAAACAAAGATAATGGCTTATATGTCAATGAGGCCCAAAGTGCAGCGGCCATTGCAGACTTTCTAGAGTTCGATGGAAATCCTCAAGGCATACGTGTGGTCACAAAGCTTCAAAGAAATATTGATGAATTTGGTTTGAATTTAACTAAAACGACGATCGCCGCTTACCTTAAATATATCCGCGGAAATAGGCAGAGTTACAAATCCATTGATTCTCCGTTCACCAAAAAGTGTGGTTACTTTTCGACTGAGGAGCAGATTGTCTTAGACGTCTGGAGTGAATTTAATTATAACTCACCACAGCGTTTTCCTTTGGCATATATCATGGAAGCTGCCGATGACATCGCTTATTGCATTAGCGACTTGGAGGATTCGATAGAAAAGGGGCTTTTAGTTAAATCAATAGCTTTTGAAGAGATTCGCGATGATTGGCTTGCCGAGGGGATGGAAGGCCAAGACTCGGACCGAATAGACAAAATATTGCGTTTCGCAGCTGCAGGTGAGAGAGACGATGGAAGGAAATTTACTTTCACTGATTTCAGAACCTCATTAAACAGGCTGCTTGTGGAGTTTGCCGCAAATCAGTACATCGAATTTCACGACAGTATTCTCAGTGGAAAGCTACCCTCATTAATTCCTTCCGATACTCCCGCTGGAAAGATTTTGGACGCTCTCAAAGGCTATTGCCGTAAGAAAGTTTACTGTCATGAAAGTGTTCAGAGAATAGAGCTAGCTGGTTATCGAGCGATATATGGTCTATTAGACCACTTCTCCTGTCTTCTAGTCTCAGGAACTGTGCGCTTCCGTGCGGCGTTGGACTATAAGACTAAAGATGCTAAGGGACGATCTATTATCATTGAAAATAAACTGCTTACGCTTTTTCCTAAGAATTATATTCAGGTTTATAAGGAGCAGCTGGAGAAAATTGAGAGTGTCGCTGGATATACTCTCGCGGATGAGTGGGTTTTACGCGCCCATCTTATAACTGATTTTATTTCTGGAATGACGGATGATTTTGCCACTACGTCATATCAAAATCTTTCCGGCATGAGGATATAGGGGTGTTAAGGTTAGAAGATCATCCTTACTGGCATGTGAGATCAGTCATTGCTGCTAACCAGTCGATGATCAAATCCGTGGAGCTTAGTTATTACACGTATGTGGCTCGATCTGTATTTGATGACAGACAGGTTTTTTCAATGAGCCCAGCGCATTTTTTAGATTTGGATAATATTGAGGATGTTTTTCGACGCTGTCCAAGAGAGATGGAGGTCGCAGTGCATTCTAAGCTAGTGATGATGAGCGGCGAAACTCTCCATATCCCCATGATCGATATGTCTACTGGTTCAGCTGCGCAGCTTTATAAATTGGAACCTATCATCGGACATAAATTTTTTGATTTCATATGGTATAAAAGCGGTCGATCTTATCATGGATATGGTAAGACCCTAATCAACGAAAGGACGTGGTGTGCATTTATGGGAGAGCTATTGTTGGCGAACCAGGTTGGAAGGCCGCACATGGTAGACCCGCGATGGATTGGTCATAGACTTATTTCTGGATATTCTGCGCTGAGATGGAGTAGGAACACGCAGCAATACTTAGATTTTCCTCGTAAGTTATATTAAATTAATTCGCCTAAATTTATTGACTCTAGTTAGAGTTTTTGACTGGCGTTTGACGCCCACCCCCGTAAAACGGGGTCAGACTATTTTATATAGTGGTCTACCCCCTATTTCTGTTGTTTTGTGGTTTGGTCTTGATTCACGTTTAGTTTCGTACGTAATAGGGGGGCAGATCACGTTTGCTTAGGTGGTGCTCTGACTGCTATTTAGATGAAATAGGTTTATCCCTTACTAAAATCTTGGTTGCCATTTTAGAGTTAAAGTCATGCTGCGCTCCCACCTCGAAAAATATAAATTTACTTGTCGGGGCGGAGCGCTCCGCAAATTTTGAGCAGCATTTTATTCAGTTAATGGCAGGTTGTCAGATTGTCTTGGAGCGATAAAGCCTTGATCTCTCCAGCGGGCCCTAACGTAGGTGTTGAAACTTAGGCCGTTTTGTAGTGGGAGATTGTCAGCATGGTCACTAACAATTACCTGCGGCATGACGCCAGTTTGCATTGCAGTATCAACACAGAAGCTTATCAATTGGTTAAAGATGTTTTTCACTGAAGCAAGATCGTCATCTAAACGATATGAACGTTTAGCATCTTGGGCTAATATTGTCGGATCAAAGCCGCTTTGGTTGTCATCAATTTCAGCAGGAAAATATACTTGTGTTGGCTGATCAAGAAAAAGAATTGGAGGGATTTTACATGTCGTATTAGCTCGAGAAAACTCCCGGTGGAGCGCTAGAAATAATGTGAGGTGAGAGTAAAGCCAGTTGGCGCCACTACCCATAGAACGCAAATATACTTTAGTGCTTTCATCTTTTTGATGCCAGAGGTCAAAGCTTTCTAAATCAAATTTTAATTTTATAGGCTTATATGTGTGTTCGAAATCAAAGTTTTCCCCTATTGATTCCATGCTTTTGTTTATTGAATGTGACAGTGACTTAAATTTTGCAGCGACATTAGACTTAAGTAATTGCGATTCTAGCTGAGCTACACGGATTTTCCATTGCTCATAAGAATCTGCGAGTTCACTTGGCGGGTTATCTATTATATGTTGTATCGCAAGTTCTAATTTTAGCTTGGCTTTAATTATGTTTTCGTCAGCTGGTCTTTGATTTCGTAGGCCTTCAAGTTGTGAGTCTAGAGGTTTTAGCTGGTTCTGAATATCTTTGATTTTTGAGCGAGTATCTTCGATTTCATTTTTAATTTTTCTGAGGTCGGAACTATAACTTTCTCTTGCGTATGCGGAAAGTTTTAGTTCTTCGTTAAGCCATTCTATTGCCTTCGTAAGTTTGTTTGATTCTTTTCTTACAGTTTGACTCTCGGTTAAGCAAAAAGGACATGCTGTCTCTTTCAATGAAATGGAAGTTGGTGTGACGATTTCTGCTTTTGTTTCTCCGAAATCTTTTACAGACTTCATCGACTTTTCAATAAGATAGCGTCGCGCGTTCGCATCGTTCAGCTCGAGCATTGCTTTACTTTTCTGACTAAGTAATGATTGTCGCTCTTTTTCATACTCGTCAGAAAGGCCATCTATTTTAGTAGTTTGAGTTTCTAACTCCTTAAGCGCTTTTTGGGGGTTGTTCCATATGGCATCCGTTGTCATTTCTAATAATATATGGCCCGAAAGGGCTTTGTATTCGCGCATGTAACGGGCGAACGCGGTCTGTGAAACAAGCTTTCGTTCATCCTGTTTAGGTATTAAGTATTCCAGTCGTCTTAATTCTATTCGCGCTTCTTCACACTCTTTTGATAGCTCGAAATATTCTTCTCCCACAAAGCCCATAAATATCTTAAAGTGTTCGATTGCTTGCTCTCGTTTATACTTTTCGTCGAATCTATAAAAGATTGCATGTTTGTTGGCAATAAGGTTTTGGTGTTGTAGCATAAAAGACATGAAACTTCTAACTGACGGTGTGGCGCCCTTTTTTCCTAGCTGCTCTTTTCTTGTTAGATCTTCGTCAACGTCCCCCATGGTGATTGCAAAGTGACGGCCAAGCTCTTTCAGAAAAACAGGTAAAGAAACAAAGTCTTTTTCTTTAAAGTATTCATCTGTTTTGGATAAGGAGTTTAATATTTCATTTGAATCAGACAGATTCATCTGTCGAAGAAAGGCTTTTTTTCGATTTTGTGTACGTGCAGCAATTAGCATATATGATTCGAATACCAAAGCTATAAAATATATTTTTGATCGCTCTGTAATTATTCCGTCTGGTATCGTGTCTTCGCTGCTTCCCATGCAGTAATCGAAGATTTCAATGATTGCACTTTTGCCCATTGAGGATTTACCGGTGATGATGTTTAATCCCGGCTGTAGTGTGACTTCATGAATTACATTGTCGTGATCAATAACACCAATATGTTTTAGATGGCATCTCATAGTTTTTTTAATCCTAATACTCTGTAGGTTTCTGCTACGTCTATGTCAGAAAGAATTTTTGCTAGTTTAGTCGCCGCAGTTAAATGGTCGCTATGTGCATGCTCTTCTTGTAGTTCGCCGTTTGCTGTTATTGTTAGGTTGTTTTCGATCTCTAGTCTGTCGGACGCAAAAAGAAGCATCATTGCGGCACTAGTTGCGGATTTTAATTCCTGTACTCTCGATTCTAGTCCGTAAAGTCTTTCAGCCTCAGAGCAGGCCGTCTTTATATTGCTAGTTGATCGTGCCGAGACTAAATATGAACACATTGGTTTATATAGTATGAGCGGTAAAAGTAAGTAGCTTAAGAGAAGGTTGTTCTCTTTTTTTGGGTATGTTAAGTAGAAAGAATGAATTATCGGCGCCAGCTTGAAAGCGGAGCGCCGAAGTGTATATATATGTTCAACTGCTGAAGAATTCATTTCCAAAGTCTCCACAGAAATTCTTTTGTTGGTTCCGTTTGAGGTTCGTCAGCCAGCATATGTTGAAGTCCATTTCTAAACACGGCAGGGGTCATTTCAAAACTACAAAACTGTTGTGGTGCTTCGCCACGACGCAGATGAAAAAATTTTTGTGACTTTTTTCTATGTGACGTCTCACAAAGGTCGCCGATTAAGTCAATGGATGCAGCTTTCCAATGGCTAATATGCAGATCTCGTTGAGTTTCTTTATAGTTGAGAATCTGATCTAGAGAGATTGAGTATGCTTCAATGAAGTTGTCAAGTAGATCGGCTGCTATCATTCGCTCACTAATCGCTTCTGAGATTTGCTCGTCAGCACCTATTTCTCTTATTTTTTTAACAAATAAGCGAGACTCGGAGTCTTCGTTTTTTGCTTTTTCGTTGTAAAGGCTACGATCTATTTTTGGAAACGTTAAAGTACCTTGCATATAGCGTTGCTTAAGTGTGCGCCATTGTTTATCAAACGCTTTGCAAGTTATCTCCCATCTGGATTGGGTGAATCTAGTGCTTGAAAGAAATCCAAGTAGTTCGTCAAGAAATGACTGTCTCTTTTCAATTATTATTTCTCTTAAAAACTGTCTCTTGAATGTCGCTATTCGCGTAGTTAGGTCAGGTTGTTCTGTCTCGATTGTAACCTTGTTTAAAATTTCGATTAGCTTTGTTCTTAGTTCTAGGCACATTACATGACGCTGTAGCTCTAAAGATTCTGGAACTGAACTCTTTCTTGGTTTTTGAGTGTTAGTGGATGCTTTATTGGTTTTTTTAGTTTGTTTGGATTCTGCGATAGAATATATTTCCTCCATAATCGACAACCTCTCGGCAGCAGTCGAGCTATTCCATACGGATATTTTAGAGCGTGCGCCAAATTTTTGTGTGGTTACTAGTAATAGTTTTTGATATTGTCCAACATCGAATCTAAGATCCAACCAATTTTTAATTGTGTTCCAAAAGTTTCCGTGATTGTCAGTTAGTGAGTCGCTGTAGAATTTAACTTCTATTTGGGTTTTACTGGAAACTGTGACATCCCCATATATCTCTATATAAAGTGCTTGATCTTCCTCGAGATCTAAGCATCTCTCTACGGCGACCATTAATTGATATTGCAATGCTTGGAATAGCGTTGTTGCGTCGAAGGGGAGTCTGTCAGTCATACCTGCTAGTCCCAAAAAGGCTTCATTAAAAGCTATCTTTCAGTCAGCAGGTGGGCCTTCCTGGCCGAGCGAAAAGACTGTTTATAAATACAGTGTTTATACTGATCTTATAGTAACAGAGTTGGTCTTGTGATCGCAAAGTGACACTACGCTAATTACCTAATAATTTAGCAATTGCGTCAGCTCCGCTTGGTAGTTTCGGAGGCACCAACGGTGTAGTGATAATTTTGCTAGGCGCTGGAGAGTGTCATAAGTAGGGGCGTGCCGGGCATGTCAGGAGCGTCGATTGTGGCCTTTTTGAGACGTCTCACAGGTGCAGAGTGGATGTCGGGGTCCTATGAATCGCCGAGTCCTTAAGTCCCCGGCGACCAATTGGCTTTCAAGTCGAAATGCTACCCTCAGCGACCGAGTGCTCCCCGCTCCATCAACTTATCCACCAACAAAACCCCCAATTCACTCAACTGGTAAATCGCCAACGCCACATCCCGCTGCTTCCCCGTCAGCTCATCCGACAGGTCCAGCAACAACGCAGTCACCGAAGAAAAAGTCTCATAGCTATTGGCAATCAGCACTTCACTGCTGACATCGTCCGCAACGCTGAACAGCGTATTCGAAGGTGGAGGAGGCGGCCCGGGCGGTTCGGCGCCCGCGTTGAGGTAGTGATCAATCGCACGATGCGCCGCCTGATTCAGTTTCAGGTTGGGACCGTTCGGAGGGTTAGGCGTGACTTTGTACATAACGGAATTTCCCTGTCAGGGCCGACACCGTTTCGCTACTAAACGAAAGGGTGGCAGCTGTACGCAGGTTAGTAGACCGGGGAATTCCGCAAAGCCGGCGCACCCGAAGGTGCCCTGCGCACAGCCGCCATCAAGCACAGACGGGAAGTCTGGTGGATGAAGCTTGTGCACTAAGCGAAATTCGAC
Source organism: Pseudomonas marginalis (assembly GCF_900105325.1). Classification (NCBI taxonomy): domain Bacteria; kingdom Pseudomonadati; phylum Pseudomonadota; class Gammaproteobacteria; order Pseudomonadales; family Pseudomonadaceae; genus Pseudomonas; species Pseudomonas marginalis. The sequence continues at coordinate 2,345,019 of NZ_FNSU01000003.1, read as the reverse complement.
CACGGGCTACTAAACCCGATCACTGAGTTGTCAGCGACCGGGCCACCTTAGAGACGCTCACTCAAGCGCACAAGCCGGCGGATTCTGACTCAACTGTAGGCAACGGAGCAAGGTGGTGAAGCTTGCTGTAGGACCTGTCTACAGGTAGGCGTGAGCTTGTTCGCGAAGAGTCTTGGAGCGCTGCGTGAAACCGGAGTCGCGGCGTTATCGTTGACGTTTTTCGCGAGCGAGCTCGCTCCTACATAGGGTTGCGTCGATTACTGGAGGTTCTTGTCCAGGAACGCCCGTATAACCGGGATGATCGCCTTCCCATGGGTTTCCAGCGCAAAGTGCCCGGTGTCATAAAAACGAATATCCGCCTTGGGAATATCGCGCTTCCACGCCTCGGCGCCGGCCGGCAGGAAGAACGGGTCGTTCTTTCCCCATACCGCGAGCAGCGGTGGCTGGTACTGGCGGAAGTAGGACTGGAAGGCCGGGTACATCGCGACGTTGGAGGCGTAGTCCAGCACCAGGTCGAGCTGGATGTCGGCATTGCCTGGACGGGATATTTGCAGCCCTTCCAGCGTGTAGCCATCGGGTGACACCGAGCTTTTGTCGGCCACGCCTTCCAGGTACTGCCACTTGATCGAGGCGGGGGTTGGGAAGTCGCGCAGGGCTTCACGGTTTTGTTGGGTCGGGGCGTGCCAGTAGCGTTGGATAGGGGCCCAGCCGGCGCCCAGGCCTTCTTCGTAGGCGTTGCCGTTTTGGGAAATGATCGCGGTCACTCGCTCCGGATGGGCGACGGCCATGCGCCAGCCTACGGGGGCGCCGTAGTCGTGGACCATCAGTGCGTATTTATCGAGTTTGAGCTGTTCGGTGAACTGGCCGATGGTCTTCGCCAGTTGGCTGAAGGTGTAGGCGTATTCGCCGCGCGGCGGGGCTTCGGTGAAGCCAAATGCCGGCAGGTCCGGCGCGATGACGTGGTAGCGGTCGGCAAGCTCGGGCATGAGTTCGCGGAACATGAAGGATGAGGCGGCGAAGCCGTGCAGCAGCAACACGGTCGGCGCGCTGGGGTCGCCCGCCTCGCGCTAGAACACCTTTACGTCGCCGACCTGCTCGTAGCGGTAATGCACTGTGTTGTCTGCATGGGCCGCGCCGCTGATCAGCAAGGCGGCGGTGAGTCCGGCAGCGGCCGTGGCGTTGGACGTGGTCATGATGTGGCTTCCTGTGTAACCGTTAAAGTTGGTGTTTGAAGGTTATGTCTGGATTTGGTAACCTGTCAAACATATTTTATTGGTTACTGGCCGCCCATGAATCCGAACAGCACTGCCGCAGGCGCACTTTTTCTGGCCGACAACCTGGCCCTTGATTTCATCAACTCCGAGTACGGGGTGGGGGATCAGCGCCATGACTGCTTCACCGATGATCACAGCGTGATGAGCTGGCTGACCCAGGCGGGCCTGTTGCCCGAGCAGCTTGACCCGAAGGCGCCGAGTGGGCTGCTGGCCCTCGCTCGTACGCTTCGTGCGAGTTCAAGGGCGGTGGTGAATGCGGCAATGACAGGCGTTCCCGTCGATCTCGCGGTGATCAACCAGGTGCTTGAAGCGGGTCGCCCGGTGAGCAGGCTGGAATGGGCGCAGGAGAACAAGGCATTTCGGCTTGCCACGCGTCCTCGGGACAGCAGCCCGGCCAGCCTGCTTGGGCCGGTGGCCGAGTCGCTGGTGGGCTTGGTCACGAACGATAAGTTTGAATTCGTCCGCCAGTGCGAGGCCCACGACTGCGTGCTGCTGTTCCATGACCTGAGCAAATCACACCGCCGCCGCTGGTGCAGCATGGCGACCTGCGGTAACCGGATGAAGGTGGCGGCGTTTCGTTCCAGGAATAAACCTTGAGTCGATAGGGGGGCAGTTTTTCTTTGATTGAACTTGGTATTGCCCAGCATTGCCCCATAACTATCCCTGTCTCCATTAACCGCAAGGACAGACCATGACCAACCCAACCGAAACCGCCATCCTCGCCGGCGGCTGCTTCTGGGGCATGCAGGACCTGTTGCGACGCTACCCCGGCGTGCTGCACACGCGCGTCGGCTATACCGGTGGCGATGTGCCGAATGCCACCTACCGCAACCATGGCAACCATGCCGAAGCGATTGAGATCGTGTTTGACCCGGCGGTGATTTCCTACCGGCAGATCCTTGAGTTCTTTTTCCAGATCCATGACCCGAGCACGCCGAATCGGCAGGGCAATGATCTGGGACCAAGCTATCGTTCGGCGATTTACTACCTGAGCGAGCAGCAACGGGAGATTGCCGAAGATACTGCGGCTGACGTGGATGCCTCCAAGCTGTGGCCGGGACGTGTGGTCACGGAAATTGAACCCGCCAGGGAGTTTTGGCAGGCGGAGCCGGAGCATCAGGACTATCTGGAGCGGATACCCAACGGCTATACCTGCCACTTCATCCGGCCGAATTGGAAGTTGCCCACGCGGGCGTGAGCGTGAGTAGCGGCGGGGGGAAAGGTCGCGACAGGGGAGGTCGGCCTGCCCTCCGTTTCCTCATTGCGTTTCTTTTGCCTTGAATCCACTGCCCGCCTTCTAGAGAATCCCCGCCTTTGGCTCGAAAGGATGCGTGCGATGAAGTTCGAAGGGACGTTCCAATACATGGGCAATCACGGGATCGTGTTCAACGTTTCGCAGATCACCCTTACCGATAGTGAACGCGGACGCCTGCGCGAGCTGCATTTTGGCGAGGCGAAAAGTGCCCACTACGAGGTCAACAGCAAGGTCGTCGAGGTGTACGACAAGATGTTGGCCAAGAGCCTGCCGTGCGTGATGATGATCGGCATCTCCAAGCCACTGACGCGGCAACAGGGCGACGCCCTCAATGCCCAGCGCACCAGGATCGCTAACCTGGCCGCCAGTGCCTTCGCTGGCGCCACTTCTGCTGTGGCTTCCCCTTACGTGGGTGTTCCTGTTGGCGCGGGTGTGCGCATGTATGCCAATGAAATCCTGCCCACCTATCATGCCGGCGACGTACTGGTCAGCATCGAAGCGCAGGTCAACGGCGGCATCGGCCCGCAACGCAGCGCCTCGACACTGATCATCAAGACCTGACGGGAGAAGCATATGTCTGACATTACCCAGCTGGTCCTGGCCCTGGCGCTGTTTTTTCTGCTCGATCGGTTTGTTAAACCGTACCTGCTTCGCACGTGGCTGGGGGGGCTGCTGGTGGTGGCGGGGGTGGTTGGCTGCGTGGCGGCGAGCCAGGTCCGTCCATGGGGGGCTGACCTGGGGTTGCTGTCGATCTTTGCGGTGGCGTTGGGGGTGGGGTTGTTCCTGAAGCGGCGGCGGTTCGAGCGAGTTGGTTGAAGGGGGCCAGCTCATTAGCCATTACAGCTCTGCTTGTTGATTTCGAACCGCCCAACCTCTTTTACGTTTTTGCTGCCGAATATGTAAATGAAGGTGCCACCCAATGAAATGATGGACTGGTCCCTTGGCATTTGCGCGGCGCAGACAGCCTTGGTGATGCTTGATTTCATCACGCCCAAGTCAACGTCCTCGGGATGGGTATCGTAATCGACCAACGTGTAATAGAACTTGAGGGCGTGACTGTTGGCCGCTTCCGCGCGAACGAAGGTTAGATGCTCGTCGATCTTTCGATTCCCGGGCGTCGTTCGCGCGGTCACGATGATGAGGTCGCTGAGGAAGGTGGTTTTACTGGGCTGGGGTGTTTCCTGGAAGGCCTGTATGACTAAAACCCCGACCAGGCTCAAAAACAGTAGCCCCCATGCCGAATACACAAACGCCTTTTTGGTTTTTGCTGTTGCCATGTCCTGGTTTCCTTGCGTTTGAGGTCCGCAGTGGCGGCGCGACGGCCTCACAGAGTCAGTGGTGCGGGGCATGAACCTGCGAAATTGATCAGACGTGCGCCGTTGGTGGCGTGAGGTCGGTTTCTTGCGCTTCGGGCGCATCAGCAAGTTGCGTGGCCGACAGCGCTTTCAGCTTGAAATAGGGGCCTGTGAAGCGTGTGCCTCCATCCAGTGTGGTGAGCGTGATCCGCTCTGAATCGCACCGATGGAATGGGGTGAACATACGTTTCTTGGGGCAGTAAACGCCTTCCTGCGTCTCGGAATACTTCAAGGCAAGCATCGCGTTTTGCAGCGCCGCAGGGCTGACAGGGCTGGCCATGCACCACTCGGAAAGGGCGGCATCGTGGTACATCCTGTAGGTCGCCCCTATGCATGCACCCAGGGTGCCTCCATAGAGGACGTTGCTCTTGAATGTGTCGGTTAGGCCGACGCTTTGTGCAACGAACAGCATAAGGGCCGTCGTTACCAAACAGAGGAGGGTGCTTTCCAGCAATGCCAATGCCTTGTAAGGGTCTACGGCCAGCTGGTCTTTGAGCTTAAGTCGTGTGACGGCCGTGTCGGCGTGTTGTGACGCGTGGGTGTCAAGCGGTTTCAAGCGGTACCCCTCCTGGGTTGAGTTTTCCTGATCGAGAACGGCTCGCATTTTACGCAAAGTGAAGCGGCTGTGCAGGACGTTTTCTTTGGGCTTCATCTCTATCATTTGCCGCCTCAGTTTGCCGCCGATGGCGGAGTGTCAGCCACCGTGATAGCGGGCGAATGCGCAGGTGCTGAGGTGTGGTGAAGGTTAGACACAGGCGCTAATAGTATCGATCGGCTGCTTATGCGAGCGCTGGACTAGCATTTTTCTTCCGGAGTATTCCGGACTCAAAATTCACTGGTCTCGACAAGGAGTAGCCAGTAGGCTACAAATAATTCTGTGACCAATCTGATCGGCAGGACGCCGGAGTTCGATACATGGCTCGACGGCATGAGCGATATTTATGGAAAAACCGCTGTTCTCACACGGTTAGACCGAGCCGAGGAAAACAACTTCGGCGATTGTGCACCCGTAGGCGATGGGGTGAGTGAAATGCGTGTGTTTGTCGGGCTCGGCTACAGAATTTACTTTGTGCGTACGGGCATCACTGCTTACCTGATGCTCTGGGGCAGTGATAAAACCGACCAGAACAGAGGAATCAAACGGGCAAAAGAGATCCTTGATGCCCTGAGAGGTAGATGAAATGAGCGAATCGAAATTCAAACCAGAGGACATGCCGATCCTCGATCTTGATACCTCCGGTACCAGCGTCTATGAAGCGTCGCGCTTCCTCGATAGCCCGGAAACCATCAGCGCTTATCTGGCGCAGAGCATGAAATCTCAAGACCCGCAGGTGCTCATGAAAGCGCTTGCCGAGGTCGCCAAGGCCCAGGGCGTGAACAAGGTGGCGGAGTCTGCGGGGGTTAATCGCGAGAGCCTGTATAAGACGCTGAAAGGCGGTTCTAAAACGCGCTATGAGACGATTCAGAAGTTGATGCTGGCGTTAGGCGTGGAACTGACTGTGCAGCCGATTGCGGCGGTGGCAGTCAAGAAAACTGCAAGAGCAAAGCGGGCTTTGGCCGGTAAACCCTGACGCGCGGTTTAGCGAGCGACCACAACCCTTGTAAAACACCGAGGACCCATGTGGGAGGGGGCTTGCCCCGATGGCGGAGTGTCAGTCGATACATGTCTGGCTGACACACCGCAATCGGGAGCAAGCCCCCTCCCACATTGGATTGATGGTGTTCTGGAGACCGAGCCGCCCCCAGAACCCAGCGCTTCAGCGCACCAGGCAAGGCTGCTTGTTGTTATAACGCCACCCCGGAATCAGGAACTGCATCGCCACGCTGTCATCCCGTGCGCCGAGGCCCATGCCTTTGTACAGTTCGTGGGCCTTGGCCACGGCGTCCATGTCGATGTCCACGCCCAGGCCGGGCTTGGCCGGCACTTTCACATAGCCGCCTTCGATTTTCAGCGGTTCGCGGGTCAGGCGTTGGCCGTCCTGCCAGATCCAGTGGGTGTCGATGGCGGTGATGTCGCCCGGGGCGGCGGCGGCCACTTGGGTGAACATGGCCAGGGAAATATCAAAGTGGTTGTTGGAGTGCGAGCCCCAGGTCAGCCCCCACTCATGGCACATCTGCGCCACGCGCACCGAGCCTTGCAGGGTCCAGAAGTGCGGGTCGGCCAGGGGGATGTCCACCGATTGCAGTTGGATCGCGTGGCCCATTTCGCGCCAGTCGGTGGCGATCATGTTGGTGGCGGTTTTCAGGCCCGTGGCGCGGCGGAATTCGGCCATGACTTCGCGCCCCGAGTAACCGTTTTCGGCGCCGCATGGGTCTTCGGCGTAGGCGAGCACGTGGTGCTGGTCGCGGCACAGGCGGATGGCTTCTTTCAATGACCAGGCCCCGTTCGGGTCGAGGGTGATGCGCGCATCGGGGAAGCGTTCAGCCAGGGCGGTGACGGCTTCGATCTCTGCGTCGCCGCTCAATACGCCGCCCTTGAGCTTGAAGTCGTTGAAGCCGTATTTGGCGTTGGCGGCTTCGGCCAGGCGCACCACGGCCTCGCTGGTCAGGGCGGGTTCATGGCGCAGCCGGAACCACGCGTCGTCGCTGTCGGCTTCGTTGCGGTAAGCCAGGTCGGTGGCGCTGCGGTCGCCGACATAGAACAGGTAGCCGAGCATTTTCACTGCATCACGCTGTTGGCCTTCGCCGAGCAGGGCGGCCACCGGCACTTCGAGGAACTGGCCCAGCAGGTCGAGCAGGGCGGCTTCCATGGCGGTGACGGCATGGATGGTGATGCGCAGGTCAAAGGTTTGCAGGCCACGGCCCGCCGAATCCCGTGAGGCAAAGGCGCTGCGCATCTGGTTGAGGACGCGCTGGTACTGGCCGATGGGTTGGCCGATCACCAGGCTGCGCGCGTCTTCCAGGGTTTCGCGGATGCGTTCGCCGCCGGGCACTTCACCGACGCCGGTGTTGCCGCTGCTGTCCTTGAGAATCACGATATTGCGTGTGAAGTAAGGGCCGTGGGCGCCGCTGAGGTTGAGCAGCATGCTGTCGTGACCGGCCACCGGGATGACCTGGAAGTGGGTGATGACGGGAGTATTCATGGCTAATTCCTAAAGAGGCTCAGAGAGATTTGCTGATGGCAGCGCCGGTGGGCACGGCGCCCGGCGAGGCCAATACGGCAGCGGGCGAGGTCTTGGCGAAGAACACCAGGATAGCGGCGAGCACCGAGGTGCCGGCCAAGCCGTAGAGGCCGCCCTGGATCGAGCCGGTGGTCTGCTCCAGAAAGCCGAAGGTGGTCGGTGCAACGAAGCCACCCAGGTTGCCGATGGAGTTGATCAAGGCAATCACGGCTGCGGCGATGCGCACGTCCAGGTAGCCCTGTGGGATGGGCCAGAACAGCGAAGACGCCGACTTGAACCCAATGGCCGCAAAGCAGATCGCCACGAACGCGAAGATCGGCCCGCCGGTGGTGGACATGAACATGCCTGCTGCGGCAATCAACAGCGCAGCCGCAACCCAGGCCTGCTGGAACTTGAATTTGCCCGACAGCGTCGCGAAGGCGTACATGGCGATGATCGAGATCAGCCATGGGATCGAGTTGAAGAAACCCACCTGCACATCGCTCAGGTCACCCATCTTCTTGATGATGCTGGGCAGCCAGAACGTCGCCGCGTAGATCGTCAGTTGAATGCAGAAGTACAGGGCGCAGAACAGCAGGATCTGACGGTCCCTGAGCAGCTTGCCGAGGGTCGGCTTGACGCTGGTCAGGGCTTCACGCTCGCGCTGTTCCTGGTCGATGGCGTTGACCAGCGCATCCTGTTCTTCGCGGGTCATCCATTTGGCGTCGTGGGGCTTGGAATCGAGCCAGAACCACACAAAGAAACCGATCACTACCGAGGCCAGGCCTTCGATGGCGAACATCCATTGCCAGCCGTGGAAGCCAAACCCTTCGATCTGCAGCAGCGCGCCTGACAGCGGGCCGGAGATCAGCGAGGCCACCGCCGAACCGCTGAGGAAAATCGCAATGGCCTTACCGCGCTCAACCCCCGGCAACCAGCGCGTGAAGTAGTAGATCACCCCAGGGAAGAACCCGGCTTCGGCCACGCCCAGCAGGAAGCGCAGGATGTAGAAGTGGGTTTCGTTCTGGATGAACGCCATCAGCGTGGCGACGATGCCCCAGGTGAACATGATGCGGGTCAGCCAGATGCGCGCGCCAACCTTTTGCAGCAGCATGTTGGAGGGCACTTCAAAGAGCGCGTAGCCGATGAAAAACAGCCCGGCACCGAAGCCATAGGCCGCGGCGCCGATGCCCAGGTCATGTTCCATGTGCGTGCGCACAAAGCCGATATTGACCCGGTCGATGTAGTTGAGGATGAACATGATCACGAACAGTGGGAGCACATGGCCCTTCACTTTGCTCACGGCGCGCGCGAGGACCGGATCACTTTCTGGTGCGGCAGATGCATGGCTTGAATTGTTCACAATTCAAAACTCCCCCTGATTGTTTTTATGCGGGTTTGCGTGTTTTGTTGATAGACATCATACAAGTGAGTTTCTTAGATTCGCAATGCGGTGATGATGTTTTTGTGTTTGTAAGGGCCAGGTTTTAGTGATGATCTGGTTATTTTGCGGGTCTGCATGGGTTTTTAAGAAGGTTGAGGAGGCTTCTGGAAAGGGTGGGGCTGGCGGCCATAAATATTAGTTGTCATACAAGTTTGGCGCTTTTTTCACTCGCGCCCTAACCTGTAGGAGCGAGCTTGCTCGCGAAAAACGTCAACGATAATGCGGGCATCCTGGATAAACGCGGCGCCCTCAGGTTTTTCGCGAGCAAGCTCGCTCCTACAGTGGGGTTACGCCGTGGGGCGGGATGTTAAGCTCGCTCCTGCCCAACCCCGTGGATTCGTAACTATGCCCATTGAAAGCGGACCTCCCGTCCGTAGACGCTCCAACAACCTGGCCCAAGGCGTGCTCGACGCCCTGACCCAGCGCATCCTGCTTGGGCAGTTGAAGCCCGGTGAAAAACTGCCTTCCGAATCCACCATCGTGCTCGAGCATGGGGTGAGCCGTACCGTGGTGCGCGAGGCCCTGTCCAAGCTGCAAGCCTCGGGGCTGGTGGAGACGCGCCATGGCATCGGCACCTTTGTGCTGGCGCAACGGGCCCAGCAAGGCTTGCGCCTGCATGTGGACACCGTCGCCAGCGTGCGCAACATGCTCGAGCTGCGCCTGGGCCTGGAAGTGCAGGCGGTGGCGCTGGCCGCCGTGCGCAGGTCCGACACGCAGCTGGCCCACATGCGCGCCGCTCTCGACGACTATCAGGCCTCGCTGGCCAACAACGACAGCTGCGTGGAAGAGGACAAGCGTTTTCACCAGTTGATCGCCGAAGCCACCGGCAACACGTTCTTCACCGAGATCATGCAGCACCTGGGCAATGCGATGATTCCGCGTACCCAGGTGAAGGGTGACGAGCGCGGCGGGGCGGACTTTGCCAAGCTCGGGCAACTGGCGAACCTGGAGCATGAGGCGATCTTCAACGCGATCAAGCGCCAGGACCCGGATGCCGCAAGGGCGGCGATGGTGTTGCATCTGACCAACAGCCGCGATCGATTTTCCGGCGAATAAAAAGGAACACAGGTTGAACGAACACACCTTGTCCATGCGCCTGGAGCGCGTGGCCGCGCAGGTGCCGAGGGGCGCGCGGCTGGCCGATATCGGCTCGGACCACGCCTACCTGCCGGTGGCCTTGATGCGCCGTGGCGTGATTGAGGCGGCGGTGGCGGGCGAGGTGGCGAGCACGCCGTTCCACGCGGCGCAGCGCACCGTGCGCGACAATGGCCTGGAGCAGCACGTCACGGTGCGCCTGGCCGATGGGTTGGCGGCGATAGAGCCAGCGGACGCGATCACCGCGATCAGCGTGTGCGGCATGGGCGGCGAGACGATCCGCGACATCCTCGACAGCGGCAAGGCCCACCTCAGCGGCCGCGAACGTCTGATCCTGCAACCCAACGGCGGCGAACAGCCGTTGCGCTATTGGTTGATGAGCAATGGCTACCGCATCCTCAGTGAGGAGTTGCTGCACGAAAACCGCTTCTACTATGAAATCATCATGGCCGAGCGCGCCGAGCCCGTGGTGTACAGCGCTGAGGAGCTGTACTTCGGCCCCTTGCACCTGCAGGCCCGCAGCCCGGCGTTCCTCGCCAAGTGGCAGCGTGCGTTGCGCCTGAAAAAACGCACCCTGGCGGGCTTTGAGCAGGCTCGGCAGCGGGTACCGCAGGCGAAGGCGCAAGCCATCGCCCAGCAGGTCCAGTGGATTACCCGACTGCTGGCGTAAATAGGCCGCCGGACTCCCTTCAAGTTCTCCCCATGGGCGGCCGATAGGCTGTGGTGATTGAGGGCGTTTCAGCGCGCGCCTCGGGCAGTCGTCTCTGCGGGTGACAATGCCTGTGTCGCGACTGAGTGCTTTTGCCCCATTTTCGCGCACGCTTCGGGCCGCTTTGGCGCGTCGCGTGCCCTGTTTCAGGGCTGTGCAGCAGCGGCCCGTATCTTGCTAGTGCCAACCTAATCAATGACATGGCATTTTGCCGTTAGTCATTTCAAGGCTTCGCCTGCCGTCTAACGCGTGGGTTGTTTTTGGGAGTGGACATGCACAGCCTTTTATCACCCGGTATCCGCCTGCTCGGACGTTTCGGCTTCGCGCGTAAGTTCCAGATCCTGTTCTTCCTGTTCATGCTGCCCCTGGCGGGCAGCCTGTGGATGATCGGCCAGGACTATCGCGACAAATTAAGCGTGATTTCCGCTGAGCAGTCCGGCCTTCGTCAACTGTTGACCCTGGACGCGCTGGATGGCCAATTGACCGCCCAACGTAACCTGGCTGCGCGCTGGAAGGCGGCGGACATCCTGCATGCCCCGACGCCAGCGGCGAAGGCGGCGATGGATAAGGTGGATGCCAATTTCCCATTGATCCTGCAAAGCCTGCAGGCCCTCGGTGATGCCCTGAAAACCCAGAACGCCGGCGCTGACGTCCTGGCCCGCTTCGAGGCTTTGCAGGCCACGGTCAAGGGCATGGACTCGGCGTCCCTGCGCACCGTGGGTTGGTGGCCGGATGGCTACGACCGCTTCACCGCCGCGCTGACGGCGATGCAGGCCCTGCGCGAACAGATCACCCTCGACGCCGGCCTGATCCTCGATCCCTGGTTGGAAACCTACATGCTCATGCAGATGGGCACCCAGCAAACGCCCGACCTGATCGAGCGTATCGGGCGGATGGCCAGTGTGGGGCAGTCCTCGATTTCCTCGGGGCAGTTCACCTTGCAGAGCCGTTTGCAGATGCGCGACTTGCGCAGCCGCATCGGCGATGCGCGGGATCAACTGGTCAAGGCTGCGGCTTCGCTCAAGGCCAAGCAATACGCCGGGATGGAACCGTGGACAGCGCAATACGACACCAGCCTGCAGTTGTTGGATAACGAACTCAAAGTGCTCGACGACGGCGTGTTTGGCGGCAGCATCAAGCTGGATACAGCCGGTTTCGAGCGCAGTATCGACGCCATGCTCACCTCGCTTGGCGCGTTGCGTGTTCAGTCGCTGACGTCGATGGATGCGCGCCTGGACTACTACCACGAGCACGCGAACACGCAATTCATACCGATGGCGGCAACGTTCAGCCTGTTGGCGTTGGCGGCGCTGTACCTGTTCATGTGCCTGCAAGCGTCCATCCGTCGCAGCGCCAGCGGCATCACTACGCTGGCCGAGTCCCTGCGCGACGGCAACCTGTGCGTGGCCGTGACGGTAGAAGGGCGCGACGAACTCGCGGCGATCAGCACCGCGTTGAACGTCGCGGTGGTGCAATTGCGCACCAGCCTGCTCGGCGTCAATCACGAAACCCAGCAGCTTGGCTCGGCGGTGCTTACCCTGAATTCGCAATCGGGCAGCACCCTCAGCGAAGTCGAAGACCAGCAGCACCAGATCAGCCAGATCGCCGCCGCCGCCACGCAGTTGGCCGCCACGTCCATGGGCGTCGCGCGCAGCTGCGAACAGGCCTCCGGCAGTGCCCAGCAAACCCGGCGCATCGCCGAAGACAGCAGCCGCGACAGCCAGCGCACCACCGCCAGCATCCAGCAGCTCAACCAGCGCCTGACCGACACCTCGGACGCCTTGCAGCAGGTCAGCCAGCAAGGCCAGCAGATTCAATCGGTGGTCGACACCATTCGCGGCATTGCCGAGCAGACCAACCTGCTGGCCCTTAATGCCGCCATTGAAGCCGCACGCGCAGGCGAGCAAGGCCGGGGCTTTGCGGTGGTCGCCGATGAAGTGCGCAGCCTGTCGCAACGCACCCAGGCCTCGACGGCGCAGATCGCCGGCACCGTCGACAGTCTGCGCGCCACCGTGAGCCAGGCGGTGACGCTGATGGGCGCCGCGTGCGAGCAGGCCTTGACCGATGCCGAGTCCGTCACCGGCCTGGGCACGCGCCTGGGCGAGATTGCCGGCGCGGTGCAGAACGTCACCGACACCCTGGCGCAAATCGCCACGGCAGTGGAGGAGCAGGCAGCGACGGCGGATGAAGTGAGCGGCAATATCCAGCAAGTCGACCAGGCCGCCGGGCGCCTGCTGGACGGCGCCCGCGCGGTAAACCGTGCGGCAGACACCTTGAGCAAGGGCAGCCAGGCGTTGAGTGATAACACCGCACGGTTTCGCCTGAGCTGAGGCGTGCGGGCATACTCCCCCGTAGATACCCTTATCCAACACAGCTGCTACCGGTGAGACCGTGAGGTGGATTGGCATCCGTAGCAGCTGTCGAGCCCGGCGAGGCTGCGTTGGCCGCGACTCGGGCTTGAATCGGCAGCGCGCCTGACGCAGCCTCGCTTGCGCTCGACAGCTGCTACGGATTGGCGCGGTGTTGGATAAGACGCTATCTACGTAATTGCCCCCTTGAAAATGTGTGGAGGCCTACTCTGACTGGGTGCGCAGCACTTCAATCCACAGCGCCCCCTTGCCCGACGCCGCTTCCCCCACCCGCTTCAACGCACCGTTGGCGCTGACTGCATAGGTGCCGACCTTGTCGCTTTTCTCACCGGTCACCAGCAGCCAATGCCCGTTGGGGGAGAATGCGATATTGCGCGGCTGCTTCTCCTCGACCGGGTAGTTGTCGACAAAGCGCAGGCCGCCGGTGGCGGTATCCACCGCAAACGCCGACACCGAACTGCTGGTGCGCTCGCTCATCAGCAACAGCTTGCCGTCCGGCGACAGGCGCAGGTCGGCCGCCCAGATGCGCGGCGTCGGGTCGTCTTTCAGGTCATTGTTGCGCGCGTCACGCACTTCACCATGGGCCAGTTTCAAATGCTCGGGAATGCCATTGGCCACGCCAATCTGGGTCAGCGCACCGGTGCTGTCATCGATGGCAAACGCGGTGACGGTGCCGCTCATTTCACCGACCACATACAGGTACTTGCCGTTGGCCGAAAACGCCAGGTGCCGAGGCCCGGTGTTGGCTGGCACGCTCACGTAGCCGCTGCCGATCGGGGTGAGTGCGCCGGTGGCGGCGTCGAAGCGGTATTGCAGCACATGGTCCGTGCCCAGGTTGCCGGCGTAGGCAAAGCGATTGCTTGGGTCGGTGCGCAGCGAGTGGGCATGCAGGCCGGTCTTGTAGGTGTGGATAGGTTCAGGCTTGTCGATGGGCTGGACGCTGAGGGTGTCGGCACCGTAGGACGCCGCGAGCAAATAGCGCCCGGCGCGGTCAGTGGCCAGGTACGCCATGCTTTCGGCCAGTGGCGCCTTGGACTGCGGCGTCAGGCGGCCGGTAGTCGGGTCGATGCTGAAGCCCTGGACCTGAAACGGCTTGACCCGTAACGCCGCGAACAAGGTCTTGCCGTCGGGGCTGAGGGCCATGGGGTTGACCTGATCGCCGGCCGTCACTTGCTCGACCAGGCTCAGGGCGCCGTTACTTTCGTCGAGGCGGTACTGGGAAATCAGCCCGTCACCGGGGCTGGAGATATACGCAAACGTGGTGGCGTGGGCGTGGGCACTGAGGCCGCAGACAACGGCGGCGGCCAGGAGCAAAGGTTTGTTCACGGGTGATCCTTTATTGTTATGGATGTGATCAGTCATCGTATGACTGTAGGCGGGTCTCGGCAATGATTGTTTTATCGGTGGTCGGGGCGCTGTATCTCTGCCCGCGCCAAGGGCATGATGCGCGGCATGAATAACGACCCCGTAGCACTTTACTGGCGCTTCAAGGCCCCCGATCCCGGCATCGGCCCGCGCGAACAGGCGCCGATGCTCGCCGAGGAGCAGGCCTGGGCACGGGAGCATGCAGCCGGGCATCACTTCAGTTGGATCGAAGTGCTGCTGCCGCCGCTGTGCTTTGGTGTGTTCCTGCCCAGCCTGGTGTTCATGCTGGGCGTGTGGCTGTACGGGGCCGCGTTCGCGCCTGGCCTGGACGTGGACCGAGTTATCGGCAACACCTTTGCCTGGCAGGTGTTGGCGGCGGTGGTCTTTACGGCGGCCTGGGGGCTGCGCAACTACCTGCGTGATACCCGTGACCCCATCAAGCGCTACTGGCAGGCCATGCCGGACCAGGGGGTGGTCGAGCTGGAGCGCCACACGCTGGTGTCGGGCACCAGCCTGTGGGCCTCGGACTACGATCCCGACTGCAACGCCCTGATGCAATGGAAAAACGGCCAGCTCGAACGCACCCAGAGCAGCGGGGTGTCGCAGTGGATCGTCGCCAAGACCACGGCGGGCCACTGGCTGGTATTCAAGGACGAATACCCCGGCGACTTCACCTACAACCGCGTCGGGAGCATGCCGGCCCCGGACAAACAACTGCAACCCTGCCAGGACTTGGCCTTTACCTTTGCCCCCGGCACCAACCTGATGCTGGGCCGACGTTTCGACGGCGAATCGCTGCCCTTGCTGGACACCGGGTATTGGCTGGCGGCCGATGAGCTCAAGCGCCTTACTGCAATCGCCCATCACTGGGCGTTTTTCCCGCCGGACCGCTATGGCGTGGTCAATGCCCGGAACGCGCCGTGGGTGCAGCAACTGTTGGACAAGGCGCAAGCCGATGGCGAGGTGGCCGGGGGAACGGGTTTTACGCACGCTTAGTAGTGAGCGGACTTCTTGTGGTGAGCGGGCTTCTGTGGTGAGCGGGCTTGCCCCGCGCCGGACCGCGAAGCGGCCCCATCAAGAACACCGCGTTTTTCCAGGTAAATCCTGATAACAGCTTTTGGGGCCGCTTCGCCGCCCGGCGCGGGGCAAGCCCGCTCACCACAAAAGCCAGGTCACTCCAGGCTGGATACATTCAGTCACCCGATGACACTGGCTCGCCAGCTACGGCGCGCTAGTGTTAATGCTCTTCAGGACGGTCCCCAGGAGCATCGGAATGCGCCCCACACCCCAATCCCATCGCCTGCGTCACGGTCGTTACTCTGAATACGGACGCAGTTACCTCATTACCGTTGTCGTGCATCACCGTCAGCGCCTATTCACCGACCTTTATCTGGGTCGTCTGTTGGTGGCCGAATTCCGGCAGGTTCATGAGCTGGGATTGGTCGACTCTCTGGCCTGGGTCATCATGCCTGACCACATTCACTGGTTGTTTGATCTGAAGCAGAAGACGTTGCCCGACGTGGTGCGGCGTATGAAGTCGCGTAGCACGCTGACCATCAACCGGCGTCGTCAAAGCAAGGAGCGTGTCTGGCAACCCGGTTATCACGATAGGGCTGTCCGTGCGGAGGATGATGTTCGCAAGATGGCTCGCTACGTCATTGCCAACCCCTTGCGGGCCGGGTTGGTGGCGCAGGTAGGGGATTATTCGTTATGGGATGCTGCATGGCTCTGATTGAGTAATTGATGGTGTAGTGGTTGAAGCCCGCTCATCACAAAAAGGCGCCCGCTTGCCGCACAGGAACCTTCAGGCCTTGAGGGGCTCACTTGTTATGTCGCCCTGTTCCCCAGCCGAAAGGAATCCGCATGCATGCCACCTCATCAACGGTCCCCCTTCATCCCCCCGTCGAACGCGAACTGAGCCTGCGCGCGGTCATCACCGGCACGTTGCTCGGTATCCTGCTGACCCCTTCGAACGTGTACGCCGGGTTGAAGATCGGCTGGTCGTTCAACATGTCGATCATTGCCCTGCTGGTGGGGTATGCGATCTGGCAGGGCCTGGCGAAGCGGTCGTCGGAGCAGCTGCCGTGGACGCTGCATGAAAGCAATATCAACCAGACCGTCGCCTCGGCCGCTGCTTCGATCATTTCCGGTGGGCTGGTGGCGCCGATCCCGGCCTATACCCTGCTGACCGGCAACCAGTTGGACGCGCTGCCGATGATCGCCTGGGTGTTCTCGGTGAGTTTCCTGGGCATCTGGATCGCCTGGTACCTGCGGCCTTCGTTGCTCAATGACAAGGCGCTGAAATTTCCCGAAGGCATGGCCACCCTGGAAACCCTGCTGCATATCTACAACCATGGGCGCGAAGCGGCGACGCGTTTGAAGGTGCTGCTCAGCGCGGCGTTGCTGTCCGGGCTGGTGAAGTGGGTGGACACCTTTGTGTGGGCCTTCCCGCGTTGGTCGCCATCCGCCCAGCTGGAGCGCCTGACCTTCACCGCCGACCCCTCGCTGTTGCTGCTGGGGTTTGGCGGCATTATCGGCATTCGCGTCGGCCTGACCCTGCTGCTCGGCGCCTTGCTCGCCTGGGGCGGCCTGGGCCCGTGGTTGCTGGCGCAAGGCCTGGTGACCTTGCCGGCCGGCAGCCGCGGCCCGCAATTTGCGGCGTTGGTGGAGTGGTTGCTGTGGCCGGGAGTGAGCCTGATGGTGTGCTCAACCTTGGCGTCGCTGACGATTCGTCTGTGGGCGTTATACACCTCGACCAAGTCCGCCGGCGGGCAAGCCTGGAGCGTACCCAAACCCGGGCCGGCCGCTGGTTTTGTGCTGTCGATCGTATTGGTGGTGAGCCTGCAGGCGCTGTTGTTCGGCATCAACCTGTGGATGGCGTTGCTGACCATTCCCCTGGCGATCTGCCTGGCCGCCGTCGCCGCCCGCGTGGTGGGCGCCACCGGTATTCCGCCGATTGGCGCCATCGGGCAGTTGTCCCAGCTGAGCTTCGGCATCGTCGCGCCGGGGCAGGTGCCGATCAACCTGATGAGCGCCAACACCGCCGGCGGCTCGGCGGGGCAGTGCACCGACCTGATGAACGACTTCAAGGTCGGCAAGGCCATTGGTGCCACGCCGCACAAGCAAGTCATCGCCCAGATCCTGGGGATTTTCATTGGCAGCATCGTCGGGGTGTTTGCGTACCTGGCGCTGATTCCTGATCCGCAATCGATGCTGCTCACCGAGGAGTGGCCGGCGCCGGCGGTCGCAACCTGGAAAGCCGTGGCGCAAACCCTTACCCATGGGCTGGATTCATTGTCGGCGAGCATTCGCTGGGCGATCGGTATCGCAGGGCTGGCCGGGGTGTTGCTGGGCGTGCTCGACAGCCTGTTGCCCGCCCATCGCGCCCGCTACTTGCCCAGTGCCGCCGCGTTGGGGCTGGCGTTTGTGCTGCCAGCTTCGGTGTCGCTGATGATGGCCCTGGGTGCGGTGCTCACCTGGCTGGTGAGCTGCCGCTGGCCGAGCCTCACCGAGCGGTTTGCGATTACCGCAGCGGCGGGGTTGATTGCGGGGGAGAGCATCACCGGCGTGGGCGCTTCGCTGTGGCAGATGGCGGCGCCTTAGCCTCTGTCACGCGGTCGAGGGCAAGCTACTCACTTGGCAAACGCATACTCCCCACCCTGTTCCAGCGCCTGGCGGTAAGCCGGGCGAGCCTGGAACCGCTGTACCCACGCCGCCAGGTGCGGGTACGCCGCCAGCTTGCCCTGGGCCTTGGCGATTTCGCCGATAAAGCTCATCTGGATGTCCGCGCCGCTCACGTCATCCCCCAGCAGATACGGCGTATGTGCCAGCGCCTCGTTGAGGTAACCGAGGTAATTGGCCACTTCCGATTCGATACGCGGATGCAGCGGTGCACCGGCATCGCCCAGGCGCCCGACGTACAGGTTAAGCATCAGCGGCAGCATGGCCGAGCCTTCGGCGAAGTGCAGCCATTGCACGTACTGGTCGTAGGCGGCCGTGGCCGGGTCCGGCTGCAGGCGACCGTCGCCATGGCGGCGGATCAGGTAATCGACGATGGCGCCGGACTCGATCACCACGTTGGCGCCGTCTTCGATCACCGGGGATTTACCCAGCGCATTGATCGCCTTGAGCTCCGGCGGCGCAAGGTTGGTTTTCGGGTCGCGCTGGTAGCGCTTGATCTCGTACGGCAGGCCAAGCTCTTCCAGCAGCCACAGAATGCGCTGCGAACGTGAGTTGTTGAGGTGATGGACAATGATCATGGGAACTCCGCGGGGCATGGGGTGTGTAGGAACAGACTGCTGCGACAACGTAGAGTGCCCTGAATCAGCGGGATGTTTGCTTGGCAAACGCCCCTTCGATCAACGCACCACCTCGAACGCCGTGTATTCATACGCCGAGCGCATTTTGCTCGAGGTCGTTGCCAGCGTCAGGGCAATGCCCAGGTCTTCGATAAACGCGCGCGAGGTCTTGTAGTCGCCTTGCTCGCACTCCAGCTTGATGGCGTCGCCGGTCAACGAGGCAAACACCTGTCGGGCCGGGAAGCGCTGGCCGACCTTGCAGCTCACGGAGGTCTCGAGCGGGGTATCGGTCGGTTTGCCGGGCACGTTCGCCATGTGCAGGTTGGCGCTCAGCGTCTGGCCAGGCGTCCAACTGCTCGGAATACTCAGCTCGGCTTCGCGGGTCAGCAGCACCTGGCCGTCGCCCACGCCGTTCATCTTCGACTTCAACTGGATCAGGTCCGCCTGCACCAGGCGCTCGACATGGAAGGTGTCGCTGTAGATCTCGTTCTTGTTCAGCAAGCCACCCACCGCCGTGAAGGTCACCGAGGTGGGGGTGTCGTTGCTGCCATCGCTTTTTTTCGACAGGTACGTGTAGCTCAACGTCTTGAACTTCGGCTGCAGCAGGGCCGAGTCGAGGCGCTGGAGCACGCTGGCGGGGACGGCGACGTCGTTGATGCTTGGTTCTACGACGGTGCGCGGGTAGTCAACCGGTTGGATGTCCGGACGCGACCAGGCCAGCAGCGCCGCATCGACACCGCCCTGCAACGAACAACTGATGCGCGATTGCGTGCCGTCGCTGCCCTCCGGTTCTACCAGCAGCACGCGCTCGACTTCGCGTGTGCCCGGCGCGACGCCGGGCCGTGGCTTGATGGCCTGCCAGCGGTCGCCGACCTTGAGCTCGCTGCGGATGTAGGCGCCGTCGCCCTTTTGCAGGCGAGCAGGTTGGTCGAGCAGCGGGGCAAGGCGTTGGGCAACCTCGTCGATAGTGCCTTGCACAACAAAGCCCCAGTAATAGTAGAGCCCCAGGTTGCCGAGGTCGGTGGCCTCGTCGGCGTACGACAACAGCTTCAAGCCGGCGATGGGCGGCGTGCTGACCGGCACCGCGTTGGCCTTGCGGTCCGCGCGGTTGACTACCGCGATCCACGCGAAGTCTTTGTCCTGCTTGAGCGGTGCGTAGGGCTGCCAGGCGTCGCGGTGGCTGTTCAGGCGGCTGAAGAACGTCGCGTCGCAGCGGGTGAAGGCCTTGAGCGTGTCGGTCAGCGCGGCGTCGTCGGCGTGGGCGATGGAAGGCAGCAGCGCAGAGGCGAGGAGGAGGGCGGCGGTGGGCAACTTCATCGAGGGGATGTCCGTATCGGGAGCGGGAGCTGGGCATTATCCAGAAATTACCCGCTAAAGGCTCGGTTCAATGACGGAGAGTATCTACACACCTTTGACGGCTGCCACCGCTCACTACAAAAGCCTCACTCTGTAAGGCTATGGGTTCACCCGCGCCACTTTTCAGATCCACAGATCATTCATGGCCGTACGTTCACCGCCTTCATGGCCGGTATTCAAAATGCCCCGAGGCTCAATCATCATCAGCTTCGCCTCACCTTCGGCGGCGGTCCGATGTTCAACGCCACGCGGGACCACATACAGCTCGCCCGCCGCCACATACACCGGGCCTTCCGGTAGATCGATACGCAGCGTCCCTTCGAGCACCAGGAACGCTTCGTCGGTTTCCGGGTGCGAGTGCCAGATGAACTCCCCTTCGATGCGCACCACCTTGAACTGGTAGTCGTTCATTTCGGCGACGACCCTGGGGCTCCACTGCGCGTCGATGAGCGATGCCTTTTGCGCGAGGTTTACCGGTTGTGCCGAGTGCTGTGACGTAGCCATGATCCATCCTCTGGTAGGTAAGACGGCCAGACTATCGAGACCGCGGAGCGCCTGGCTTGTACGATCCTGCAGGTTGGTCGTCTAAAGCTCGGCCGATTTCCGTCGATAACCTGTATGAACCCGCCAATCATGGACCGATTAAATGGCTCTTTCCGTCAGCGCTGCCTATCTCCCGCCGGCCAACACCAGCCTTACACCTTCCGACCAGAAGCTCGTGGCCCAGCCTCTGACAGATGCCGCGAAGGAAGTGTTGGCAAACGCCGCCCCGGCGGCCGTCTACCATCCCAGTGGATCAGCAGGCACCACGGTGGAACCGCCGGAGGTGGTCGACGTCTGGGTCGGTCGGACCCAGTCGCCAGACCACCCTCGGCTCGTCGAAATTTCCACCGGCGCGCTCAATACGCTGAAGGCATCCTTCAAGGCATTCGAGTCAGCGCTGTCGACCACCGCTCCCGACTTGGCCGGCAAAAAATACGGCTTCACCGTCGAAGCCGATGGCCGCCTGAAAGTGCTGGATTCGGCCGGCCAGCTCAGCAGCTCGGATACCCAGCGGCTGACGGATTTGCTCAACCGATCCCTGGGCCTGAAAACCGCAGCCATTGCCTACCGCAATGCCGCCATCGACACGGTGGACGCCGATTCTGTCTGGTCGGGCTTGGGGTTTTACAGCCTGACTAACGAAAACTTCGCCAAGACCATTGATCTGGCGCCGCTCTTAAGAGACTTCGACCCGTCTGACTTCAAAGGGTCCAGGGATCGGATTTTTATTAATCAACTGGCCTCCAAAGGCGAACTGGCGACGCAACAGACGGAAGCGGCGATGTTTGAGCGGCGTGGAGTGCAGCGGTTCAGTACGCAGGCCTGACCTACTGTGTGGGGTAAAAATGAAGCCGTGCAGGCGGTTCAACCCCGCCTGCGCGATTCAATCCCCGCAAAAACCAGCATGCCCGTCACCATCGCCAGCGTGAACACCAGCACCTGCCATTGCCCCGTCAACAGCAATGCCACTGCCGGTCCGGGGCACAACCCCGCAATCGCCCACCCCATGCCGAACACCAGGCTGCCCAGCACGAGGCGGCGGTCGAGGGTGCGTTGCGTCGGCATCTGGATCGGTGCGCCCAGCAGCGAAACCTGACGATGCCTTACGACGTAAAAGGGCACGCTGCTCACCACCAGGGCGCCGAGCATGACCAGGGCCAATGAAGGGTCCCAATCGCCGGCGAGATCGAGGAACGCGAGCACCTTCTCCGGGTTGGTCATGCCGCTGAGATGCAGTCCCAGGCCGAAGATCAGACCGGCCATCAATGCCATGAATTTGCGCATGCTCAGGCTCCCAGCCCGTGGCGGATGAAGTAGACACCGGCAAACCCGCTGCCCATGAAACAACCGACCGCTACCAGCGAGCGCAGCGACCACCGCGAAAGCCCGCAGATGCCATGCCCACTGGTACAACCGGCGCCATAGCGCGTGCCGATGCCGACCAATAACCCGGCCAGCACCAGCGCGTAGCCACCGGCCTGGAACGATGACTCAGGCAGCTTGGCAAACAACGACCAGATCCAGGGCGAGACCAGCAGCCCGAGCACAAACAGCAGTTTCTCCCCACGTCCTTCGCCGCGCCTGGAGAGCAGGCTGCCGAGCAGGCCGCTGATCCCGGCGATGCGGCCGTTGAGCAGGATGAACAGGCCTGCGGACAAACCGATCAGGGCGCCGCCGAGCAGGGCGGTCCAGGGGGTGAACTGGGCGGAGAGGGTCATGGTGGGGCCTGGGTGTGTTGGACTACGTGCATCGATACCACAGTTTTATCCATGAACCCAACGAGTGACGATGCGCACTTACACCTTGGCCGTATGCACCTTGGCCAGGCGTACGCGCCAATCGCCGTCATGGCGCAGGCGGCATTCTTCGTCGGAGTCGAAGTGTACGCAGCGCTCCATGGGCGCGACGTGTACATCGGCGTCGTTGAGCGCGGCGGCGGTCAGCTCACGCATGCGTGTGTCTGCCCCTGTCGAGAGGGCGTGCTCCTTGTTGGCGCGGCTGTCGAACACCCAGATCACCCGCAGGCTTTGGGGGAAGACGCTGTAGTCGACGGTGTGGGTCAGCCAGTCGAAGCCGGGGATTTCGGCTTTGGCGGTTTCGCAGGCGTCGGTGAGGGCGGCGATGAGGCGACGTTCAAGCCGGGCGTTGTCGCGTGAGGTGGTTGGCATAAAGGGCTCCAGGTGGGTGTTCAGCGTGTGTATTAAACCAGCTACACCTGAACTCTTAGCGCATTGATGATAAACGCATGCAGGCTATTAACCGCCTTGGCCCCCCGAGAAGCTCGGCTACGCAGAATCGAAACCTCCATGGGCGCAATGCTTCCCAAGCCATGCTCGCTGCTCAACACCTGCAGTGATGGCTGCACGGTGCACTGCGTGATCGCGGCAATCGCCAGCCCACCTTCCACCGCGGCCACCTGGCCGGCGAGGCTGGAACTGTTGTAGACCACCTTGAATTGTCGCCCTTGCTGGGCCAGTGAATGCACCGCATAACGCCGCGCCAGGCTTTCACTTTCGTAGACGGCGATAGGCAGCGGGTCGCGCCGCCACAGTTCGAACTGGGGCGAGCCCACCCAGACCATGGGTTCCTTGAACAGAAAGGTGCCGCTGTGGGGCGAGTCCCTGGACACCAGCGCAAGATCAAGATCGCCGCTGCGCACACGCGGGATCAGCGTGGTTGACTGCTCGCAGGTCAGTTCTATTTCCACACCGGCGTAGCGCGGTGAAAAACGCTTCAGCAGCGGCGTGAGGTATTTCGCCGCATAGTCCTCCGCGACGCCCAGGCGGATTCGCCCGGTGATCGCTTCCCCGTTAAAGGCCGCCTGGGTTTCCGCGTGCAGTGCGAGCATGCGACGGGCATAGCCGAGCAGCGTCTGGCCGTCATCGGTGAGTTGCAGATGCCTTGGGCCACGGCTCAACAGCGGGCGTCCAAGGGCGGCTTCGAGCTTCTTCATCTGCATGCTGACGGCGGACTGCGAGCGATTGACCTCATGGGCCGCAGCCGACAGCGAACCGGCGTCTACCACCGCCACGAAGCACTTGAGCCAATCGATCTGCAAATCGCTGGAGGGCATGGCGGTTTCCTTTATTCGTTAATCGAATGGCTGCAACGTGAATAATGCGCTTTTCAGGACTTTTCTTCACTCGCAAGATACTGGCCTCAATACCCACCTGCTGGAGTGGATCATGCCCTTTGATACCTGGTTGCTCTACCTGATGACGTGCTTCGGCATCGCCGTGGTACCAGGGCCCAATGCATTACTGGTGCTGACCCATGGGGCCCTGCACGGCAGTCGCCGGACGCTGTTCACCATCAGCGGCGGCGTGCTCGGTTTTGCCCTGGTGCTGACGCTGTGCGCGCTGGGCCTGGGGGCACTGATCCAGGCATCGGCCAGTGGGTTCACCGCCTTGAAGGTGGCCGGCGGGCTCTACCTGATCTGGCTCGGTTTCGGCCTGTGGCGCGCGCCCCCCGTCAGCCTTGAGGCCAGCGGCACAATCAGCTTGCGGCGCTGGTCGCTGTTCCGCCAAGGGCTGGTCTCGGCGATTTCAAACCCCAAGGCACTGCTGCTGTTCACCGCGTTTATCCCACCGTTTCTGGACCCGCATAGAAGCATCATCGCGCAGACGGCTGCCATCGCGCTGACCTACGCCGTGGTGGAATTCGTCGTTGAGTACCTGGTGGCCAGCGCAGCCAACCGCATCCGGCCCTGGCTGGCCCGCACCGGGCGCCGATTCAATAAAGTCTGCGGTGGTTTTTTTGTACTGTTTGGGTTGGCCTTGCCGGTGCATAGTTGAAGGCAAGGCTGCCTTGGAGCTTGTCGCCCCAATTTGTACAAAATCCGGAATCCGCACCCGCCTTTGGCACGAAGCTTACCGGCGCTGAAGAGCAACTGGAGCCGCCAGCCACAAACTTCACGGCAGGGCGGGCCAGGTGGTGCTTGATTTCCTGAATCTCCATGGCGATGTAAACCTTCCTTTTGCAGGCATAAAGGCCGCAGGTTAGCAGTGTGCGCAAGCGGGTGGCAGTAGTCAGGGGGGGCGGGACCAGCGGCACACGGATATTTTCAACGCAGGCCCGTATTGCTAAAGTTTCCCACTCACCCGCCGACAGCTTTTGTTCCCACTTCACGGATGATTTTAATGTTCCGCTCTCTTTTTTCCGGCGTTGCATTGCTCGCCGTCGCCTGCACTGCCCAAGCCCGTACCGTCACCACGCCCGAACAACTGCTGACCGAGTTCTCTCGTTGCGATGCACATTTCTTCGAGAGCCTGCGCGATGCGCGCTTGCCAGCAGGGACCTTGCGCCTGAGTGACTACGGTTCGGTCAAGGCACCGACCATCATGAGTCCGCTGCAGGAAGGTGGCACTTACCAACACTTCGAAACGCCCCTGATCGTTAACGGCGTGCGTATGGTCGGCTATTACAACCAGGCCCAAACCATCAAGGACGTCGGCAATTTTCTGTTCTGGGGGTTTGTAACCGATGGCTCGCCGCAAGAGGTGGCCGCAAAGCTCAAGCCGCTGATCGTTGATAACGCACGTTTTGTCAGTCAGGGCAAAGCCATTACCCGCGCCGAAATCCGCCGTGTCGGTGACCCGATCGGCCAATGGCGCACCGAAGGGCTGACCGGTCCTGGTGTCGCCACGCCGTTTGGTTTCGTAGACCGCGTGCTGATGGTCGACGCGGGCGACACGTCACCGTCGCTCGTGGGACACACCACCGTGTTCTGCTCGCTGCAAGGCACCGTGACCGCGCCGCTCCTGCAGGTCTATCGCCCTGACCTCAACGCTCATCTGCTCGACTGACAAGGATGCTGATCATGAATACTCGCTGGCTCGCACTGATTGCCTGCTCCGCCCTCCTCACCGGTTGTGCAGGGATGCAGAACCCGCAAAAAGCCAACCTTGCCCACTGCGCTAATCAGTTAAAGGCGTCCAAAGCCGAAAACTACCCCTTGGTGCTGCAGGAAGGTGATCTATGCCTGCAGAAAGCTACGCTGCCTGCCTCGCTGCATAGTTTGATTTATGCGGTGCAGGCCGACGCCTACCTCAACCTCAAGCGCTTTCCCGAAGCCTTGGCCGCCAAGGAGAAATCCATGCAACTGGTGGTCAAGCCTGAGCCGCGCGCCTACCTGGACTTGAGCGCCATGTATCGCGCCGCTGGTAACCCGAAAAAAGCCCTTGAGCTCGTGCAGTTCAACCTTGACAACGGAATGGGAGAAGCAGGAAAGGGGGCCGGCTTCAATATGCCGACCTACTATCATCTGGGCCTCGCACTGACAGACCTGGGTCAGTACCGGGAGGCCGCCGAAGCATTCAGTACCGGCCTTCAGCGCCAGCCGGACTACGCCTGGGCCTATTATGCGCGCGGGATCGCGTACGACCATTTGGGCAACAGGGAAGACGCCAAGGCCGACTTCATGAAGTTCTCGCAGATCGTCGACAAGAAGTACCTGGAGCAGGAGAACAAGGCCAAGCTCGCCGAATACAGGATTTCCATGCCGTAATTGGAGCACCCGCTTAGGGGCGAATGTGCACGTTGTCTGGATAATTCGACGGATTCTGAGAAAGCACAGGCAGTGGAACAGGGTGGCCAGGCTCTGTTGTTCATCTGTGCTGCGAATGGTTGGGGGCTGCTGCGCAGCCCCACGGGAGCAAGCTCCCTCGCCACAAGGGGGAGCGTTTGCCTTGGTCAGTTCGCTGCTGCTGTCGCATGCTTCTAGCGCTCGTATTCAATTAAATCCACCCTGTTTTTTCAGGTATTAAAAGAGCGGTAGTGTTTACTAGTCTTATAGTTGGTGTTTTATGTTTTTTGTGTTTGGTGATCTAAGGTAGTTTATTGAATCGATTGTAGTTATTTGGTTGTCGCAAATGTCATTGCATAAGAGCATGAACCATTTAAGTAGTGAGTATTCTGATTCGTCTTCAGTGCTGTAGTACAGGCCGACAGCTTCTCTGGGGTCTGTTGTTAAACCAGAGTGTGAGTAGTAGGATATGATTCCCTTGTTTAAAATGCATGCCATGTTGGGCCAGAGATGCTTTTCTAATGACTTTAGTTCATTGGCTAGGTTGGTTGTAACTGTATCTAGCTTTGGGCTGTCTGAGCAGAATATGAAGGTCCATATTGAGTCGCAGTTGTTGTTTTTTGGTGAGATCAGTGAGTGATTGTTTTTGAAGTGGTATCCAAGGCGGGTTTTATTTTTGTTGTTTGCGGATCTGTCGAGTTGTCGTATTTTTGTTAGCTTGGTCAGTGCATCTTTTAATTCGATTTTGTCCATGAAGCTTTTGACTTCTCCAACAGCAACAACGGATTCGCATGGGTATACATATTTGTCACCTGCAATTTTAAATTTTGGCGCTACAAAACGGTCAAATATTATTATGTCAGACTGTTGGGAGATGGCCCCATTAATGTCCATTACAAAGCCTGTGCTGACCCCGAATCTCTCTGGAAGATATTTTTTTAGTAAGTTTTTTACAACTTCTTCGCGACCCTCGCCGCGCTCTCCGTAGTGGGGGATCTGGGAGGCAAGTTCTTCATATTCGACTTTGATTTGTTTTGATATCAGTCTGAATATTTCTTTAATATTTATGTTCTTTGTCTGGCTTGGCATGTGTCATTACATCCTGATGTGAAAGTGTGGGCGATAATTATTTTGGAGATAATGTTGGAGTTTGCTTTCGGTGTGCGGGCGATGGTCTATATCGTGTTCATAGTCAATCAGTAAAAGTGGTTTTTAAAGCCGTTGGGTATGTTGTTTTGGATTTGGATGGAACATCCGGTTCACACTACGTTTGAACGATGTTTAAGATGTGAGCTGACCCTGATGAGTTTCCGGTGAGGGAATTTGCCTTGGTCAGTTCGTTGTTGCTGCCGCATGCTTCTTGGCCCTCAGCGCCAGGCCGCGGTCGTATTCAGTTGTGAAGGCTTGGCTCGGTGTGTCGTTGGCGTGAGTCAAGCGCACCACTCGGATGATGCTCCGCATATCTTGGGCTTCCTGGCCTTTGAGGCCCCCGGCATGAACGCGAGCAGCAGCAGGCTGGCGGCGAGCAGTGTCTTGAATGGCGGCATTGCCTGTCCCTGGTCTTTGTTGGATTAAGTGTGCGGGCCCCGCGCGATGACGCGAGGCCGGGGTGATGCATGATAGCTAAATGACATGATTAAGGCATCTTGAGTTTGAAGGGGGGCATCAGGCTCACCCGGAAAACAGCCCCTTGCGGCGTATAACGGTCTACCATGCCACCCCCGGCAGTGGTTCCACGCGCTACCGATCTCTCTCTTTCAAGGTATCGCCCATGTCCATCGACCAAATCAGCCTTCCCAAGGGTGTAGGCCCTCACGCCATCAAGCTGCTTGACGCCATCACCGGCGCGTCCACCCCCGAAGAACTCAACCGTGCCGGCGGTAAGGCGGAAGGTTTTGTGTTGGGGCTGGAGTCCACCAAGGCCATCAAAAGCCAAATCGCCGAGTCGTTGTATGTGGCTTACGACGATGCGGCGGGTCATCGGGCGGGTGAGTTGAAAGGCTGATCATCAGCCGGAGCACGGCGCGGTGGCTGCGCGGCTCACACCGTAAGACTTAATAACCATCCCGCCGCGCCGCTTCCTACAACCACCAGCCACGGTGGCAGTTTCCACACCATCAGCGCCACCAGGCCAATCAGCGCCAGGGCGACGTCCTGGGCGGTGAAGATGGCGCTGGTCCACACCGGTTGGTACAGCGCCGCCAGCAACAGGCCGACCACCGCCGCGTTCACGCCCGCCAGCGCGGCTTGGGTGCGCGGGCTGCGGCGCAGGCTTTCCCAGAAGGGCAGTGCGCCCAGCACCAGTAAAAACGACGGTGCGAAGATCGCCAGCAGGCAGAGCAGGCCACCGAGCCAGCCGTTCGGCGCTTGGGTCATCGAGGCGCCGAGGAAGGCGGCGAAGGTGAACAGCGGGCCGGGCATGGCTTGGACGGCGCCGTAGCCGGCGAGGAACACGTCGTTGCTCACCCAGTGGCGGGGCACGACTTCGGCTTGCAGCAAGGGCAGCACCACGTGGCCGCCGCCGAATACCAGCGCGCCTGTGCGGTAGAAGGCGTCGGTCACGGCCAGGGTTGGGTTGGGCATCAACTGGGCGAGGATCGGCAGGCTGGCCAGCAACAGCACAAACAGCGACAGCCATAGCGCCCCGGCGCGACGGCTGATGGTCACGGGCAGGGCGTCGTGCGTGGTGGGCGGTGTGGGCTTGAACAGCAGCAGGCCGGCCATGCCCGCGATGAGGATCACGCCGACCTGGCCCCACGCCGATGTTTGCAGCAGGGCCACGCAGGCGGCGAGCAGCATCACGGCCACGCGCGGGGCGTCGGTGCACAGGTTGCGCGCCATGCCCCACACGGCCTGGGCGACCACGGCGACGGCCACCACTTTAAGGCCATGCAACGCGCCGGGCGGGATGGCGGTGCTGTGCCGGGTGATGCCCAAGGCCAACAGGATCAGCACAACGGCGGACGGCAGGGTAAACCCGAGCCACGCCGCCAATGCGCCGCCGTACCCCGCGCGCGACAGGCCGAGGGCGATGCCGACCTGGCTGCTGGCGGGGCCGGGCAGGAATTGGCACAGCGCGACCAAGTCCGCGTAACTGCGCTCGCTCAGCCAGCGTCGCCGGGTCACGAACGCGTCCCGGAAATAACCCAGGTGCGCAATCGGGCCGCCAAAGGAGGTAAGGCCCAGGCGCAGGAAAATCAGGAACACTGACCAGGGGCTTTCGCGTCGATTTGCTGGGGAGTCAGCCAAGGCGGGCGGTCTCGGTGAGGGCAGGGCATCGCGGCACCTTAGCGAATTTTGATGACGTGAAGAAGCGGCGCCAGCGCTCAATGTTGTACCGTTGCTCCCCAGGACCGTACCGATGATGAAGGAGCCTCCATGACATTGACCGTCGAAACCCTGCTCGAACTGGCCATGGCCAACCCCGTCAACGCCGAAATCACTGCGCGCCTGCCTGAGCTTGGCGTGGACCAGTGCATGCTCACGGCGGGCTGCTTGTTCCAGGCGGTGTGGAATCATCAGGCGAATCTGCCGGCTGATCAGGGCGTGAAGGATTACGACGTTTTTTACTTCGACACCGACCTGTCCTACGAGGCGGAAGACGCGGTGATTCGTGCGGCGGATGAGCTGTTCAAAGACTTGGGCGTGAATGTCGAGGTCAAGAACCAGGCGCGGGTGCACCTTTGGTACGGCAAACGCTTTGGTCGGCCTTACCCGCAGTTGCAGTCGGCGCGCGACGGGGTCGACCGTTATCTGGTGGCCGGTACGTGCATCGGCTTGGAGATTGCCACGGGCCAGGTGTATGCGCCGTATGGGTTGGAGGATGTGGAACTGGGGATTTTGCGGATTAATCCACTGCATCCGGAGCAGGCGTTGTTTGAGCAGAAGGCGCGCAGTTATCAGGCGCGGTGGCCTTGGCTGAGGATTGTCGGGGTGGAGATACCGGAATGAATTGGCGCTGAACTTTTAGGTAGGTGTCGCACGTCCAAGCTTCAAATCACTCCCGCCAAGGACAGACGATGACCTTCTTTATCTTCCTGCTTGCCTGCGCCGCCGCCGCCAGTACCGGCGTCATTTTCAAACCCGGCGCCTGGTATGAATCCCTCGTCAAACCCAGCTTCACCCCACCCAATTGGCTGTTTCCGGTGGCCTGGACGATCATCTACCTGCTGCTGGCCTGGGCCGGCTATCGCTTGAGCCTGATCCCCGGCAGTCAAATGGTGCTGGCGCTGTGGGCTGCGCAAATTGCCCTGAATACCCTGTGGACGCCGGTATTTTTCGGCGCGCATCGCCTGCTGGCCGGGATGGTGATCATCGTGTTGCTGTGGATCACCGTGGCGGCGATGGTGGTACTGGCCGTGCGCCTGGACCTGATCACCGGCCTGATCCTGTTCCCGTACCTGGCGTGGCTGTGTGTGGCGGCGGCGCTGAATTTCTCGATCCTGCGTAATAACCGCTGATGGCTCACCAACCGTGGCCCGCCAACGAGGCGGAACTGGCCCAGATGCGCCGCTTCAATCAGAAGCTCGCCTGGCTGCCGCGCTTCAAGATCCGCAATCGCGTTACGCCGCGCTTGATCCAGGCGCTGTTGCGCGTCAGTCAAACGCTCAAGCGCGCCACACCGGCTGAAAGCAGGATTGTCGACAACGTCCCGGTGCGCATCCTGCGGCCAAGCGGCAAGCCCAAGGGCGTAGTGCTGGATATCCACGGCGGCGGCTGGGTGATCGGCAATGCGCAGATGGATGACGACCTCAACCTGGGCATGCTGCAGGCGTGCGACGTGGCGGTGGTGTCGGTGGATTATCGGTTGGCGGTGGATACGCCGGTTGAAGGCTTGATGGAAGACTGCCTGAACGCCGCACGTTGGCTGCTCACGGATGATGAATTTGCCGGGCTGCCGGTGATCGTCGTCGGTGAGTCGGCCGGTGGGCATCTGGCGGCGGCGACGTTGCTGGCCCTCAAGCAATGGCCTGAACTGCTCAAGCGCATAAGCGGCGCGGTGTTGTATTACGGCGTTTACGACCTGACCGGCACACCGAGCGTACGCGCGGCCGGGCCTGAAACGTTGCTGCTGGACGGGACGGGGATGGTGGAAGCGTTGCGCATGCTCACGCCGGGGCTGAGTGATGATGAGCGCCGACAGCCGCCGTTGTCGCCGTTGTATGGCGACTTTGAAGGGCTGCCCCCGGCGTTGATGTTTGTGGGGGAGTTGGACCCGCTTAAGGATGACACGCTGCTGATTGCCGAGCGGTGGCCCCACGCTGAAGCACACCTGCTGCCGGAGTCGGCCCATGGGTTTATTCATTTTCCGGTGGCGATGGCGGATGGGGTGTTGGCCTATAGCCGACAGTGGATCACTCAGTGCATTGATGGCGAACAGGCATAACTGGATAGGCGCCTCTCTAAGGCTCACCCATTCCTCTGTGGTGAGCGAGCTTGCTCGCGTTGGGCTGCGAAGCAGCCCCAAAACCAGCCAGTGCAGAGTAAGCCCGCTTCCCACAGAAAGCACCGATTCACTACAATCGCCTTATCTTTTATCAGCAGGCCGGGTACCCTCTTTTCTCCAAACATTCCCCCCAAGCAAAGGAAAGCACGTGAAGATTCTCCAAGGAGCCATCGGTCTATCGGCGCTTTATCTGCTGGCAGGCTGTGGCCAGGTCACCGAAAAAACACTGACGTTCGATGTGCCCTATGGGATGTATGAAACCGTTCTGCGCCAGAACGTCACCGGAACAGGCCAGTTGACCTGCAAGGTCACCACCGACAACCAGGACCGCGGCGAAAAGTGGGTGCCGTCGGTGATTCTTGCGGCGGCCGAGGACGCTGCCGAGGACGACACCCTGTTTCTTTCCAGCTACACGCCAGCCGACAGTGACCAGCGCTTGTTCCAACTGCGCACCTTCAACAAAGCCAAGCCGGTCATCGACACCTTCTTCCATCGGGCCCCCGACCAACGCGGTGTGTATACGTTGCGCCTGACCTGGCAAGCGGACGGCGCCATTGGTTATCAGGTCGCCAGCGGTGGGGCCTGGGAAGAGAGGAAACTCGTGGACAAGCCCGGTTTTTCCGTGCGCCACGTGAGCGTACATGCCTCCGGTATGAAGGGCAGCGCTGTGTGTGAGTTGCGTGAGTGAACGCGCTGACGTTGAGGCCGGCGACGGTGACTGATCTGCCGTCGATCTATCGGGGAGAGCAGGACTACATCCGCCGCTGGGAGCCCGACCACGAAGCAGCCTGGCGGCTCCAGTTGGAGCGCCACCTTACACGCTGGGTCGATAACTTCGAACGCTTGACGATCGCGATGCTGGGCGGGCAGTTGGCCGGTTATTCGCTGTGGACTGCAGAGGAGGGGGTTGCCGAGCTTTGTACGATCAACGTCAGTGACGTTCACCGACGCCAGGGGATCGGTCGGACGTTGCTGGACGCTTACGCGGCGGCGGCTGGGCAGAATGACTTCTTGACGTTGCGATTGAGCGTACGTTCCGATAACCCTGCCCGGCTGATGTATGAGCGCGCCGGGTTTGTCTGTGTGGGCACAGATTCGAACGACTACCTTTGCTACGAGCGAGCCAGCCGCCCGTGAATATCACCGCAAGAATCGGATAGCCACCGCTGTCCAGGTGCTCGTCTCATGGGGCTCACCCTAAGAGGCGCCCACCATGAACTTCCGCATTACGGGCCTTGCTCCCGGTCCATTTCTCAGTGTGTTTGGTTTGCCCGACGATGAGCTTGCCGCGCGTGGGATCAAGCGTTACCGAGTCGACTGTCACCCAGGTTTTCCCGACCGCATAGAGATGAAAGACGTTCAGGTTGGGCAGAACGTGCTGTTGCTCAATCACGTCAGCCAGCCGGCGCATTCGCCGTACCGTGCGTCGCACGCGATTTTCATCCGCGAGGGGGCGACGCAGGCTTATGACGCGGTTAACCAGGTGCCTGAGGTGATGCGAATCCGGCTGCTGTCCCTGCGGGCATTTTCCGAGGAAGGCATGATGGTGAATGCAGATGTCGTGGAAGGGCAGGTGATTGAGCCGATGATCGAGAGGATGTTGGATAATCCTGAGGTTAGCTACATTCATGTTCACAATGCGAAACAAGGGTGTTATTCGGGGCGGATAGATAGAATCTAGGATTACTGTATCCAGGAGGGTAATATTTGAGCGTTGGCGCTAAAAATCGGCGTAACCCTAGTGCTCGGTCCCCCCAGTGAGCCTGCTACCCAAGGAGAACGAATGAGCAGAGGAATGTTCGCGTCAATCGCTGCAAGCGATGCCTATAAAAACGCTGATAAAGAGTGGTGTGTTGAACTTCAGACCTACCATAAGTACTGGTACGATTTGGTGGTGAATCCCAATGATGTTGCTGACTATTTCGATACAAGGAAGTTAATTGTTGAGTATTTGAGAGCTGTAAAGAAACATGTGGAGGAAAGTCTGGAGAAACGTTTTATCTATTTTATCTGTTCTCGGGAAAAGGTTAGGTTTGATACGAATAAAAAACCTTCATTCAATCCGATTACAAAAAAAACAAAAATATACATACGGGTTGGTAAGTATCAGAAAAAACGATCAATACATTGTAAGTTTTACGACGTGCACAGCGAAAAATTTTGCATGCCGGAAATCAGTCTTAGTGAAAAATATATAACCATTGCGGACTCCGAGGGAGATCTTGTCACTTCTTCCATACATGATTTTTTGGAGGAGGCGAATATCGCATTGGGTTTGGATAGTAAGGTTGAATATGTGGGGTATACGAAGAACCCCCATACACGCCCTACGAATGGGGCTCATACCGGCCTGAGTGATGCCCTGTATAAAGTGGCTGATGAAAACAGAGATTCACTGATTTACTTTAATCTTTTTAAAGTGATTACTCGCGCGGTGAATGGCGGAGCGATGCTGAATTTTGCTATGGCCAACGCGATGACTGATGAAGTTGACGTCGATTTGGAAGGTGAGTTGTTGGAAAAGTGTTTTATTTTTTATTTTGATTCGGTTAGCCAGAATAGGAATAAGGAAAAAGAGCTTTTGGAGCTTAAAGGTCATTTGTCTCGGGTGTCCAGTGAACATAAAATTTCCACTATTGATGTGGTCTATGAGTTTGAGCGCCCAAGCGAGTATGGACTGTTTTCATCGTCCAAAGTTTTACCAAAGCATCGCCACGCTTTTACAATCAGACAGGTGGGGGGCGACGTCGAGATAGCCAGGGAACCGAGTAGATTTGAAAAGCTAGTTTAGCCATTAAGTCCATGGGCGTGCGTGCAAACGCTTTGATTTCTGCAGATTAAGGTTGCACCGTTATGAGCAATCACATCACCATCCAGACCTTCAACGCGGCCGACATTCCTGAGGTGCTGATCTTCGTCCTGCAGGCCCGTGCCGAGCTTTTCCCAAAGCTCAGCGCAACTGGAATGCCGACGGATCTGGCGCGATTTGAAGCGACCTATATACATGGCGATGGCCAATTCCTCATTGCCCGTGCCGAGGGCCAGATCGTCGGAGCCATCGGCTATCTGCCCTATGACAGCCGCTTCCCTCAGCTGAATTACCAAGGCCGCAAGACCGTTGAAGTGGTGCGTCTGTTCGTCCTGCCAGCGTTCCGCCGCTTTGGTTTGGCGGGTGAGCTATATCGCACGCTGGAGGGTATGGCGCAGGCGAACGGGGTCGAGGTGGTGTACCTGCATACCCATCCGTTTCTACCAGGGGCGATTGATTTCTGGATTCGCCAGGGGTTTGATGTGGTGGATGTAGAGGCCGACCCGGTGTGGCAGACGACACATATGCACAGGCCTCTGTAGATCCAATGTGGGAGGGGGGGGGAGTGGGCATGTCCTGTTCAGTTAGACCGCAACCGCAGTATCTGCGCCCCATCGAACGGGTCCGTCAGGTAGTGCGCCTGCACCCCGAATGTCTCCCGCAAGCGCTCCGGCGTCAGCACCTCCAGCGGCTTGCCCAGCGCGACCAGGCGCCCACGGTCCAGCACGGCCAGGCGATCGCAGGTCAGCGCCTGGTTCAGGTCATGCAGGGCGATGAGGGTGGTCACCGGCAAACCTTGCACGCCTTTCAAAATCGCCAGTTGATGCTGGATATCCAGGTGATTGGTCGGCTCGTCCAGCAACAGGATCTGCGGCCGTTGCGCCAGGGCGCGGGCGATGTGCACGCGCTGGCGCTCGCCGCCGGAGAGGCTGCGCCAGGCGCGGTGGCTCAGGTGGGTGGCGTCCACATCATGCAGGGCCTGGCGCACGATGGCGTCGTCGTCGCCGGACCACGGGCTCAGCGCCGACAGCCACGGTGTACGGCCCAGTGCTACGGCGTCGAATACGCGGATGGCGTCGTCGGTGTCGGCCTGTTGTTCCACCACCGCCAGCTGTTGTGCGATGGCGCGGCGGGACAGGTCGCCCAGGCGTTGGCCGCCCAGGCGTACGTCGCCGCTGGCCGGCGTGCGCAAGCCAGCGAGCAGTTTGAGCAGGGTGGATTTGCCGGAGCCGTTGGGCCCGACGATCCCCAGGGTTTCACCCAACTGAACCTCCAGGTGGATATCGCGCAGCAACTCCGCCTCACGCACCTTGAAGCCCAGGCCGGTGCAACTCAGTACGCTCATCGCGCATTCCTCCGGCCAATCAGGATCAGCGCAAACACCGGCGCGCCCACCAGCGCCGTCACCACGCCGACCGGGATCACCTGGCCTTTGATCAAGGTGCGCGACAACACATCGGCCGCAATCAAAAATAACGCGCCGCCCAGCGCACTGGCGGGCAGCAGGCGCGAATGCCCGGTGCCGAGGAGCAGGCGCACCGCGTGGGGGATCACCAGGCCGACAAAGCCGATGGAGCCGACAATCGACACCATCACCGCCGTCACCAGCGCCGCGCAACCCACCAGCACAACCTGCACGCGGCGCACCGGGATGCCCAGGGACGCGGCCGAATCCGTGCCGAAGGTGAACGCATCCAACGCGCGACGATGCCACAGGCACACCACCAGGCCCGTGATCGCCACCGGCACTGCCAGCCACACCGACGGCCAGCGCACGCCGCTGAGGTTACCCAGCAGCCAGAACAGGATGCCGCGCGCCTGTTCGGAGCTGGCTGATTTGGTGATCAGGAACGCCGTGAGCGCATTGAACAACTGCGACCCGGCGATGCCGGCGAGGATGATCTGCCCGGTGCCGCTGGACGAACCGCTGGCCCGCGCCAGCAAAATCACCAGGGCAAACGCCGCCATCGCGCCGACAAAGGCGCCGGCCGACAATGAAATCAGCCCGCCGCCCACGCCCATCAACGCCACCAGCACCGCGCCGGTCGAAGCGCCGGCGCTGATGCCCAGCAGGTACGGATCGGCCAGCGGGTTGCGCAGCAACGACTGCAAAATCACCCCGCAGGTGGCCAGCCCGGCACCGCAGGCGGCGGCCACCAGGGCACGGGTGAGGCGGTAGTTCCACACCACGCCTTCATCGATCGGGTCCAGCACGTAACCGGCCGCCCACAGTTTGTTCGCGAGCACCTGCAGCACCACCTGGGGCGAGATGGCGGTTTCGCCGATGGCCACGCCGGCGAGCACGGCGATCAGCAATAGCGCCAGGGCGAGTAAGGTCCGGATCATTGCGGCAGTTCGTAGCCGTCGATGGCCGTGGCCAGGTGTTCAAGGCCGTCGAACATGCGGATGCTGGCCTGCAGCGCCAGGGCGTCGAGGATGATGATGCGGTTGTTTTTCACCGCGTCCATGTTGCGCGTGACCGGGTCGCTGCGCAGGAAGGCGAGTTTCTTTTCATGGTCGTCGGCGGGATAGCGGCGACGGTCCATGCGGGCGATCACCAGGAAGGTCGGGTTGGCCTTGGCGAGGGTTTCCCAGCCGACGGCGGGCCATTCTTCATCGGATTGCACCACGTTGTGCAGGCCGAGGGTTTCGAGCATGAACTCCGGAATGCCCTTGTGGCCGGCCACGTAGGGGTCGCTAGCCAGTTCTGCGCTGGAGAACCACACCAGCGCGCTGGCCTGCTTGAGGCCTTTGCTCTGCACGGTGGCCACGGATTGGGCCAGGCGCGCCTGGAGCTCATCGTTCAACTGTTGGCCGCGATCCTGCACATCGAAAATCTGCGCCAGCTGGCGGATGCTCTTGTAGATCGTCTCGATACGGAACGGCTCCAGCCGCGTGCCGTCGGCGCCCACCAGGTTGTCCTTGCCTTCGCAGTCGGAGGGCAGCAGGTAGGTGGGGATCTTCAGGTCGTGAAACTGCTCGCGGGTGCCGACTACGCCTTGCGGGCCCACCACCCATTCCAGCTCGGCGGCCACCAGTTGCGGGCGCTTGGCGATCACCGCTTCGAAGCTGGGCTCGTTGTTGGCCAGGCGCTCGATGCTGTCGTTCTGCGCCTTGAACTGCGGCAACACGCTGTTGAACCACAGCGAGGTGCCCACCACGCGGTCAGCCACGCCGAGGGCATAGAGCATTTCGGTGGCGGCCTGGCCGATGGTCACGCTGCGCGCGGGCGCCTGCGGGAAGGTGAGGGTGCTGCCGCAGTTTTCCAGGGTCAGCGGGTAGTGCGTGGGCGCGGCGTGGGCCAGGGCGCAGAAACCCAGGCCGCTGATCAGGGCGGTAACGCGTGGCAGCATGAGGCGATCTCCGTGTGGACCGTACGTGGAAACAGGCTAGGTACGGTTCGGAAATACGCCCTCGAACGCCGGCGAACGGGCAGGCAAGGATGTCCTTCCCGGACACCCCGCCGGTGAGTGATTGTGCTGGGCCGGCAGGTCTCCTGACTGATGCGTCGTCGCCACGCTCCGGCCTTCCCGGACGCGGTCCAGTGGCAGTGGGGAGCAGGCTCGGCACCTACAGTTGCGGGGGCAGTTCCGATTGACGCGGTGTACCGCGCTTCGGATTCCCTATTAGTCCCGTTCGGGAACCGGCGCGGTATGGTAGTTGATTAGGGCGAGGCGATACAGCCCGAAGGGCGCCCGGTCAGAGACGAATATCCTCGGGGCCGCGGATCAGCGCTTCAATTCGCGTGCCCGTAGCGCGCTCTTCGTTGCTGAAGCCGTCGTAGTCCGCCAGGTTGGCGAAGCGGATGCCGGTCAATTGTTCGATCTGGATCACGCTGCGCTGGTAGGTCCTGACCTGGCCGAACATCAGGTCGAGCTGACCCAGCTCGCGGCTTTGGTCGATCATGTAGGCGCTGGCGGAGGGCTTGCCGTCATCGCTGAGGTAGGCCACCACTTTCCAGAACGCCTTGGGGATTCTGATACCACGGTAAAGGCGGTCGTCGTCGGCGAACACCGGGCCGCTGAACACCGTTGCCCGGGCTTTCCAGCGCTGCGTGTTATTGAGGATGTAGTCTTCCAGTTCCAGCCAGGTCTTCTGGTTGAACCCGCTCATCTGCGGCGAGCAGTTGGTGAAGTGGAAGGTGTCGAGGTTGGCGGTGTTTGCCGCGTCGCCCCAGTTAGGATCCTGGCGCCGTACCAGGTGACCGCGATCCAGGCCATTGCTGGCATAGAGCTCTTCGCCCACCTGGGCGCTGATCGGCAGGCGCCCATCGTAGGCCCAGGTGTCGTTGCTGCGGATAATCTCCACATGCTGCCCGCCGTCGATATTGACGCCCACGTAGAGCGCCAGTCGTCGGGAACGGGACATCGTCACCGAGAAATGCGTGTAGTCCAGGCGCAGCGGTTGGACGTCGTCCGCCAATGCCTCATCGGCGGTGGGCCAGGGCACTGCGAAGCTGCTGAGAAAGTCCTCGGCGTAGCCCTGTCGGTCCTGTAGATCCTTGGCCGCGGTGACACGGGGCGTCGCCGCCCGGGCTTCCATCAGGGTGGGATTGGTCGCGATCAACGGGCGCAGATCGGCGAGTCGTGGGCGGTGCGCAAGATCGATTTTGGCTTTGCGGGCTGGCATGGGTAAGTCCTCCTTGGATAAACACGACTGCAACATAGATTGATGACAATTGATGACACGGGTTAACCCTGGGGGGCTATCCTCAAACGGTTACCGGAGCTACACCATATGCCAACAGGGAGCCAGCTAATGTGTGATCGCCACCACCGCAACCCGATTTTCTGCCTGATCCCGCCGTATATGCTCGACCAGATCGCGCGTCACGGTGATAAGGCCCAGCGCGACATCGCGCTGCGCACCCGCGCCAAGGACAGCACGTTCCGTTCGCTGCGCATGGTCGCAGTGCCCGCCAAGGGGCCGGCCCACATGGCCCTGGTCATGGGCGCCGGCAAACGGCGCTCGATCTACACCGCCGAAGGCACCGACAGCCTGCCGGGCAAGCTGGTCCGCAGTGAAGGCCAGCCCGCCAGTGGCGACGCCGCCGTGGACGAAGCCTATGACGGCTTGGGTGCCACGTTCGATTTTTTCGAAGAGGTGTTCGACCGCAACTCCATCGACGACGCCGGCATGGCCCTGGATGCCACCGTGCACTTTGGCCAGAACTATAACAATGCGTTCTGGAACTCGACCCAGATGGTGTTTGGCGATGGCGATGGGCAGTTGTTCAACCGCTTCACGGTGGCCCTCGACGTGATTGGCCATGAGTTGGCCCATGGTGTCACCGAGGATGAGGCCAAGCTGATGTATTTCAACCAGTCCGGCGCGCTGAACGAGTCACTCTCGGACGTGTTCGGCTCCCTGATCAAGCAGTATGCGTTGAAGCAAACGGCCGAGGACGCCGATTGGCTGATCGGCAAAGGGTTGTTCACCAAGAAGATCAAAGGCGTCGCCCTGCGTTCGATGAAGGCCCCCGGCACCGCGTTCGACGACAAGCTGCTGGGCAAGGACCCTCAGCCAGGGCATATGGATGATTTTGTCCAGACCTACGAGGACAATGGCGGGGTGCATATCAATTCCGGCATTCCCAACCATGCGTTCTATCAGGTGGCGACCCGGATTGGCGGGTTTGCCTGGGAGCGTGCAGGACGTATCTGGTATGACGCGCTGCGCGATGCGCGGTTGCGGCCGAACTCGGGGTTTTTACGTTTTGCGCGTATAACCTACGATATCGCCGGCCGTCTCTACGGCGCGAACAAGGATGAGCACAAGGCGGTCAAGGAGGGCTGGAAAGCGGTTGGCATTAACGTCTGACGTGAGGAACAGCCATGCAAATTTCGATCAAGGAAAACGGCGGGCCGGCGTTTTTTCCGGGTTTGACCAAGCCTCGTACTGTGGAGTTGAACACGTTGCCCGAGCCGGACCAACAAGAGTTGCGGCAGCTGATCGAGGCTTCAAACTTCTTTCAGTTGCCGCAGAGCACCACGCCAGAGCCCGGAAATCCGGGCCAGGTGCACTACACCCTGACCGTGAAGGAAGGCCAGCAGGAACATACGGTGTGCGTGCTCGCGCCGGTGAAGTCGCAGGCATTGGATGGGCTGGTGCAGTGTGTGCGCCGGCATATCCGCAGTTGAGGTCACCCCAGCAGTTCCTTCACCTTGGTAATGAGCTTGTTGATGTCGAACGGCTTATCCAGCACCGCATCGAACAGGTCCGAGCGCTGCATGCCGATATGGGCCTGCGCGCCGCTGATCAGGATAATTGGCAGGTGCTTGACGGCCGGCAGTGCACGGACCGCTTCGGCGAACTCCTCACCGTCCATCACCGGCATCATGAAATCGGTGATGATCAGCGACGGCCGTTCTCGCTCCAGCACCTCCAGCGCCTTTTTCCCATTGCCAGCTGTGACGACCATGAACCCCTCATCTTCCAGTGCGTAGGCAAGGATATCGGCGATCAAGTACTCGTCATCGACGACCAGGATGGTGGCCATGTCAATTCAACCTACCCAAAGACTTAAAAAGCTGAACCAGGCAGCGCTGAATTGGATGCAACTGAGGGGGCATTTGTTGAAACCTTTCTTAAGTCAACGGCTTGGTCACGGATCACCACCTCTAATAATGAGGGGTCATAAAAGCTGTCTCTGACCTTAAGAATGGAAAGCGTCCTTCTAAGTTCAGACTGAATCTCGAAGAAACGCATAAGCATGAGGTTGTCGGCAATGCTTGACAGTTCAGACGCGGGGGAAGTGACCTCCGAGCCGAACAGATCATGCATCTCCCACGTGGCGAAGACCGTGACGCCCCTGGCGCGCAGTTCGTTCATCAGTGCGCTGTAGAAGTCGGTGATCCGTGCCGGGTTGTTGGAGACGCGGGTCATGCCGCTCAAGCTGTCGATGAACAGGCGCTTGATGCCCTTTTCCTCGACAAGGCGCAGCAATCGCGCGCCAAGCCCGTCCAGCAGGCCTTCGGTGGTGGGCTGCCAGGCGATGGTCAGTGCGCCACTGTCTTCCATCTCCTGGATATCGATGCCCAGGGATTGGCCTTTGAGCCGCAGGCGCTGAGGGCTTTCGTAGAAGCCGAAGTGCAGGCCGGGAGCGTCTACCGTCGATTCCGAGAGAAACTTGAGGCCCAGGGTGGTCTTGCCAATGCCCGACGGCCCCATGACCAGGGTCACGCTGGAACTGTGCAGCCCGCCGCCGAGGATGCCGTCCAACGAGCCGATACCGCTGGCGATGCGCGTCAGGTCGGCGCTGTCGGGTGCGGACGGGCGGCCATAGAGGCTTTCCAGGCGTGGGTACACCACCAGGCCGTCGTCGTTGATTTCACACTCGTGCAGGCCGGTGAGCGCGCCGCTGCCGCGGGTCTTGCGCAACTGGATACGGCGCACGGAACGGGTGCCGAACAGTTCCTCACCCATTTCGATCACGCCATCGACCATGGTGTGCTCGGGACTGCCGTCATCCAGGCGTGAGCTGGTGAGGAACAACACCGTGCAACCGGCGAAGGCGGCATGCCCTTGCAGTTCTGAAATGAATTTTTTCGTGTCGATCGGCGAGTCGGCCTTGGAACGCGCGTTCAACAAGCCGTCCACCACCATGACGGTGGCCCTCTGCCTGCTGATCTCACGCCTGAGCAGCTTGACCACTTCGTCGAGGCCTTCGTTTTCCAGGGTGTCGAAGGCGCTGACAAACTGGATTTCGGCGCCGACACGGGAGGCGTCAAAAAAGCTCAGGGTAGAGAGGAACTGGAAAAGGCGGTCGTGGGATTCCGCCAACAGCGTGGCAACCAGGACTCGGCCGCCATTGCGCGCGTGATGAAACCCCAGCTGGTTGGCAAGGATGGTTTTACCTGAGCCGGGGCGGCCCTGAATGATGTAGGACGCCCCAGACACCAGCCCTCCCTTGAGCAGAGCGTCCAGCCCTTCGATTCCGCTTTGAAGGCGATTTAGCTTTTCCACAGTGCGATCCTGACCCTAAAAACATGCTGTTAAGCCGAGTGGACAGAATGCTAACGCCATTTGTTCACTGCTGCTACTTGCGATCCAGCCATACGGTCTGCGCATTGCAGAATTCGCGTAGGCCAAAATGCGACAACTCGCGCCCGAACCCGCTCTTCTTCACGCCGCCAAACGCCACCCGAGGGTCGGACACGCTGAACGCATTGATGAAGATCCCGCCGGTTTCCAGCTGGTTGGCGATGTCGCGGGCCTTGGCCGGGTCGGTGGTGAAGAGGCTGGCGGTGAGGCCGAACTCGCTGTCATTGGCCAGGGCCACGGCGTGGTCGGCATCGCGGGCGGTGATGATCGACGCCACGGGGCCAAACAGTTCCTGCTTGAACGAGGTCATCTGGTCGGTGACGTCGGCCAGTACGGTCGGCTCATAGTAGTTGGCGACACCGGCAACTTTGTGGCCGCCCAGCAGCAGGGTGGCGCCTTCTTCCAGGGTGGCCTGGACCTGGCCGTGCAACTCGTCGCGCAGGTCGAAGCGCGCCATCGGGCCGACGTAGGTGCTGGCCGAGGTCGGGTCGCCCATCACCAGCGCGCGGCTGGCTTCGACGAACTTGGCGGTGAAGGCGTCCACCACGCCGGCTTCGATGATCAGGCGCTTGGCGGCGGCGCAGACCTGGCCGCTGTTCTGGAAGCGGCCGATGACGGCGGCCTGCACGGCGGCGTCGAGGTCGGCGTCGTTGAGCACGATGAACGGGTCGGAGCCGCCCAGTTCCAGCACGCACTTCTTCAGCGCAGCGCCGGCCTGGGAGCCGATGGCCATGCCGGCGCGTACGCTGCCGGTGAGGGTGACGGCGGCGATGCGCGGGTCGGCGATGGCGGTGGATACGCCGTCCTGGGTCACGTTGATCACTTCGAACAGGCCTTCAGCGAATCCGGCCTTCTGCAACGCCGCTTTCATCATGTACGCGCTGCCCATCACGTTCGGCGCGTGTTTGAGCACGTAGGTATTGCCGGCGAGCAGGGTCGGCACGGCGCCACGCAGCACTTGCCATACCGGGAAGTTC
The DNA here is from genome assembly GCF_900105325.1 of Pseudomonas marginalis. Lineage (NCBI taxonomy): Bacteria > Pseudomonadati > Pseudomonadota > Gammaproteobacteria > Pseudomonadales > Pseudomonadaceae > Pseudomonas > Pseudomonas marginalis. Next base: position 2,302,056 of record NZ_FNSU01000003.1, on the reverse strand, counting down.
CACGGCATCACGGCGAGGATCGGGCCCAGCGGGCGGTATTCGATGTGGGCGCTGCCGTTGTCCACCAGGGTGGGTTCCGGGGCTAGCATGGCCGGGCCGTGGGCGGCATACCACTCGCTGAGCTGGGCGCATTTTTCGATTTCGGCGCGGGCCTGGGTGATGGGCTTGCCCATTTCCAGGGTGATCATCTGCGCCATTTCTTCGGCTTGATCGCGCAGGGCGCCGGCCAGGGCCAGCAGCAATTCGGCACGCTGGCTGACCGGCTGGCGGCGCCAGGTGCGGAAGGCGGCGGTGGCACGGTCGAGGGCGGCGTCCAGTTGCGACGCGGTTTCGTAGGGGTAGCTGCCGACTGTTTCGCCGGTGGCGGGGTTGATCGACAGGGCGTGGGTCTGGTGAGAAATAGCGTTCATGGCACCGTCCGGCTGAATGAGTGGAATGGGTTCAGCCTACGGGGATGCATGTTTTCTGGAAACTGAATAATATTGAGCAATACGTTCACGATTGGAGAATGACTTGGATCTGGTGCAGCTGGAAATCTTCAAGGCCGTTGCCGAGCAAGGCAGCATCAGCGCCGCCGCGCAGTTGATTCATCGGGTGCCGTCGAACCTGACCACGCGCATCAAGCAACTGGAGCAGGATTTGGGCGTGGAGTTGTTTATCCGCGAGAAGAGTCGCCTGCGCCTGTCGCCCGCCGGATGGAATTTCCTCGGCTATGCGCGACGTATTCTCGACCTGGTGCAGGAAGCCCGCGCGACGGTGGCGGGGGAGGAACCCCAGGGCGCGTTTGCTCTCGGCTCCCTGGAAAGCACGGCGGCGGTGCGCATCCCGGCGCTGCTCGCGGCCTACAACCAGAAGCACACCAAGGTCGAATTGGACCTGAGCACCGGGCCTTCAGGCACGATGATCGAGGGCGTGTTGTCGGGACGGCTGGCGGCGGCGTTCGTCGATGGGCCGGTATTGCATGCCACCCTGGAAGGCGTGGCGGTGTTCGAGGAGGAGATGGTGGTGATTGCGCCGTTGCACCACGGGCCGATCACGCGAGGGCAGGATGTGAACGGGGAGAGCATCTACACCTTTCGCTCCAACTGTTCCTACCGGCACCATTTCGAGCGCTGGTTCGCACAGGACGGCGCGGTGCCGGGGAGGATCTTCGAGATGGAGTCCTACCACGGCATGCTCGCCTGCGTCAGCGCCGGGGCCGGCCTGGCGCTGATGCCACGCAGCATGCTGGAAAGCATGCCGGGGTTTACCACGGTGAGCGTGTGGCCGCTGACGGACAGTTTTCGCACCCTGCATACCTGGCTGATCTGGCGCCGTGGGACGGTGTCGCAGAGTTTGAACAGTTTTGTGAAGTTGCTGGAGGAACAAGGCTTGACGCTGGCGTAGATCGCCACCGCGCAAATCCTGTCGCTACCGCACCTCGCGTAGATACCTTCTTGTCCACCACCACGCAAACCCGTAGCAGCTGTCGAGCGCAAGCGAGGCAGAGGCCTTGATGTGATTGGCGTTCGTAGCAGCTGTCGAGCCTTGGCGAGGCTGCGTCGGTCGCGACTCGGTCCTGAATCGGCAGCGCGCCCGACGCAGCCTCGCTTGCGCTCGGCAGCTGCTACGGGGGTGAGGCCTTGGTGTGATTGGCGTTCGTAGCAGCTGTCGAGCCTTGGCGAGGCTGCGTCGGCCGCGGCTCGGTCCTGAGTCGGCAGCGCGCCCGACGCAGCCTCGCTTGCGCTCGGCAGCTGCTACGGATTGGATTTACGCGGTGTTGAAGAAGGCGGGATTTACGAGGGTGAGGCGAGATTCAGCCACCGAACTGGAAGGTGCCCATGGCCAATTTGGCCATGATCGCGGTCGCGCCCAACTGCACCAGCCACAACGCCAGGCCACCCAGGAACACACCCAACGCCACTTGCAGCACCAGGCTTTTCTGGCGCTTGGCTTGCGGCGCGCGCGGGGTGAAGTGCTCCTGGTCGTCGGGGTCGGCGTGCAGGTTCAGGTCGTCGTTTTTCATAGGGCTCTCACAACAAAAGGGCAATCGGTGCTCAGTCTAGGGGAGCAGGGTATTTTCCGACAGGCATTAAAAAAGGGAAGCCACGGCTTCCCTTCGTATAACGCCGTCAGGCTTATAGAACCTGAACAATCGCCTTTGTTACCGCAGCAATGTTCGACTGGTTCAACGCTGCCACGCAGATACGCCCGGTATCCAGCGCGTAGATACCAAACTCGCTGCGCAGGCGGGTGACTTGCTCAACGGTGAGGCCCGAGTAGGAGAACATCCCGCGTTGGCGACCGACGAAGCTGAAGTCGTGGCCCGGAGCAGCCTTGGCCAGCTCGGCAACCATCTGCTCACGCATGCCACGGATGCGCAGGCGCATCTCGGCCAGTTCGGCTTCCCACTGGGCGCGCAGCTCAGGGTTGTTGAGCACCGCGGCAACAATCGCTGCGCCATGGGTTGGCGGGTTGGAGTAGTTGGTGCGGATCACGCGCTTGACCTGGGACAGGATGCGCGCGCTTTCTTCCTTGGAGTCACCGACGATGGACAACGCGCCCACACGCTCGCCGTACAGGGAGAACGACTTGGAGAACGAGCTGGAGACAAAGAAGGTCAGGCCCGATTCGGCGAACAGGCGCACGGCGGCGGCGTCTTCGTGGATACCGTCGCCAAAGCCCTGGTAGGCCATGTCGAGGAACGGCACCAGGTTCCTGGCCTTGACCACGTCCAGCACGTTCTGCCAGTCGGCCGGGCTCAGGTCGACGCCGGTCGGGTTATGGCAGCAGGCGTGCAGCACCACGATGGACTGGGGCGGCAGGGCGTTGAGGTCTTCGAGCAGGCCGGCACGGTTCACGTCGTGGGTGGCGGCGTCGTAGTAGCGGTAGTTCTGCACCGGGAAACCGGCGGTTTCGAACAGGGCGCGGTGGTTTTCCCAGCTCGGGTCGCTGATCGCAACGACGGCGCCTGGCAGCAATTGCTTGAGGAAGTCTGCACCCAGCTTCAGGGCGCCGGTGCCGCCTACCGCTTGTACGGTGGTGACGCGGCCAGCGTTCAGCAGTGGCGATTCAGCGCCGAACAGCAGGGTCTGCACGGCCTTGTCGTAGGCGGCGATGCCGTCGATCGGCAAGTAGCCACGGGCGGCGTGTTGCGCCACGCGAATGGCTTCCGCTTCGGCAACGGCACGCAAGAGTGGAATCTTCCCCTCCTCGTTGCAGTAAACGCCCACGCCAAGGTTGACCTTGGTGGTTCGTGTATCGGCGTTGAATGCTTCGTTGAGGCCCAGGATTGGATCGCGTGGTGCCATTTCGACAGCGGAGAACAGGCTCATTTTGCGGCAGCTCTATGGGGGAAGGGAGGGACGTGTCGCGCTCCAGCCGAATGCACTAGAGCGGTGCACAAACGGGGAGCTAGTATAGAGGCCATCACCGCTGAGGGCGACAACCGAAACGGCTTTTCGGCCAAGTTTTTCGGTTTATTTGCCGACCGTTAGTCTTATTGCAACATTGATCAACCACGGCAGGCAGGACGATTGCCTTGAAACCCGTCACATTCGCCACCACTTCTACAGCTATCATAGTTTTTTCCTACGGTCCGCTCTGAAACTTCGCGGGTTGTGGTCTTTTTCGTCCCCGACGGGTTTACAGTCTGGGGTGACTTCAAGAGGTACGTTATGTCGGATTTCCAACTAGTCACCCGCTTTGAACCTGCCGGCGACCAGCCCGAGGCCATTCGCCAGATGGTCGAAGGCATCGAGGCCGGCCTGGCGCACCAGACGCTGCTCGGGGTGACCGGTTCGGGCAAGACCTTCAGCATCGCCAACGTGATTGCGCAGATCAACCGCCCCACGCTGGTGCTGGCCCCGAACAAGACCCTGGCCGCGCAGTTGTACGGCGAGTTCAAGGCGTTCTTCCCGAACAACGCGGTGGAGTACTTCGTTTCCTACTACGACTACTACCAGCCCGAAGCGTATGTGCCGTCCTCCGATACCTTTATCGAGAAGGATGCGTCGATCAACGACCACATCGAGCAAATGCGGCTGTCGGCGACCAAGGCGTTGCTGGAGCGCAAGGACGCGATCATCGTCACCACGGTGTCGTGCATCTATGGCCTGGGCAGCCCTGAAACCTATTTGAAGATGGTGCTGCACGTCGACCGCGGCGATAAACTCGACCAGCGCGAGCTGCTGCGCCGCTTGACCAGCCTGCAGTACACCCGCAACGACATGGATTTTGCCCGCGCCACCTTCCGCGTGCGTGGCGATGTGATCGACATCTACCCGGCCGAATCCGACCTGGAGGCGATCCGCATCGAGCTGTTTGACGATGAAGTCGAGAGCCTGTCGGCCTTCGATCCGTTGACCGGCGAAGTGATCCGCAAGCTGCCGCGCTTCACCTTCTATCCGAAAAGCCACTACGTGACCCCGCGCGAAACCCTGATGGGCGCCATCGAGGGTATCAAGGTCGAGCTGGCCGAGCGCCTGGAGTACCTGCGCGCCAACAACAAGCTGGTGGAAGCCCAGCGTTTGGAGCAACGCACGCGCTTTGACCTGGAGATGATCCTCGAGCTGGGCTACTGCAACGGCATCGAAAACTACTCGCGCTACCTCTCGGGCCGTGAGTCCGGCGCGCCGCCGCCGACCCTCTACGACTACCTGCCAGACGACGCACTGCTGGTGATCGACGAGTCCCACGTCAGCGTGCCGCAAGTGGGCGCGATGTATAAGGGCGACCGCTCGCGTAAGGAAACCCTGGTGGAGTACGGCTTCCGCCTGCCGTCGGCACTGGATAACCGGCCGATGCGCTTCGACGAGTGGGAAGCCATCAGCCCGCAGACCATCTTTGTGTCGGCCACGCCGGGCAACTATGAGGCCGAGCATGCCGGCCGTGTGATCGAGCAACTGGTGCGTCCCACCGGCCTGGTCGACCCGGAAATCGAAATCCGCCCGGCGCTGACCCAGGTGGATGACCTGTTGTCGGAGATCCATAAGCGTGTGGCCCTGGAAGAGCGGGTGCTGGTCACCACGCTGACCAAGCGCATGTCCGAAGACTTGACCGACTACCTCGCCGACCACGGCGTGCGCGTGCGTTACCTGCACTCGGACATCGACACCGTGGAGCGCGTGGAAATCATCCGCGACCTGCGCCTGGGCACCTTTGATGTGCTGGTGGGCATCAACCTGCTGCGCGAAGGCCTGGACATGCCGGAAGTGTCGCTGGTGGCAATCCTCGATGCAGACAAGGAGGGCTTCCTGCGCTCTGAACGCTCGCTGATCCAAACCATCGGTCGTGCGGCGCGTAACCTCAATGGCCGGGCGATTCTCTACGCGGATCGCATCACCGGTTCCATGGAGCGGGCGATTGGCGAGACGCAACGCCGTCGCGACAAGCAGATTGCCTTCAACCTGGAAAACGGCATTACGCCCAAGGGCGTGTTCAAGGACGTTGCCGACATCATGGAAGGAGCCACCGTGCCGGGCTCGCGCAGCAAGAAGCGCAAGGGCATGGCCAAGGCCGCCGAGGAAAGCGCCAAGTACGAAAACGAACTGCGCTCGCCGAGTGAGATCACCAAGCGGATTCGCCAGTTGGAAGAGAAAATGTACCAGTTGGCGCGGGACCTGGAGTTTGAAGCTGCGGCGCAGACTCGGGATGAGATTGGCAAGTTGCGTGAGCGGTTGCTGGCTGTCTGATCTGCGGTGACTAGACTGGCCTCATCGGGGCATAGGCATCTACACAACTCTTAAAGGCTGACACATAACTCTGTGGTGAGCGGGCTTGCCCCGCGCTGGGCTGCGAAGCAGCCCCAATAAGGTCACCGCAGAGTGCCAGAATCAATCGAGGTGAAGGTTTTGGGGCTGCTTCGCAACCCAGCGCGGGCATAGGTATCTACACAACTCTTAAAGGCTGACACATAACTCTGTGGTGAGCGGGCTTGCCCCGCGCTGGGCTGCGAAGCAGCCCCAGTAAAGAAGAACGCGGTGTATCAGGCACTCTGTAGAGGCTGGTTTTGGGGCTGCTTCGCAGCCCAGCGCGGGCGGTGCGACGATTCGACAAGCCCGCTCACCACAGAAGCCTAATTGCCATAGATTCCGTATTCACTGGAAGTTGTGTAGATACCCATGCTCATCGGGGGCTTGCCCCCGATGGTTGTGCCTCGGTTTTCCAGAAATCACCCAGGCTGTTACCATTCGCCCCTTGTTTCAATTTCAGTTATATCGCCCATTCGAGACCTGCCATGACCACCGTCCGCACGCGCATCGCGCCATCGCCTACTGGGGATCCCCACGTCGGCACTGCCTACATCGCCTTGTTCAACTACTGCTTTGCCAAGCAGCACGGCGGTGAATTCATCCTGCGGATCGAGGACACCGACCAACTGCGCTCCACCCGTGAGTCGGAACAGCAGATTTTCGATGCCCTGCGCTGGTTGGGCATTACCTGGGCCGAAGGCCCGGACGTAGGCGGCCCGCACGGTCCGTATCGCCAGAGCGAGCGCAGCGACATCTACAAGCAGTACACCCAGCAACTGGTCGACATGGGCCATGCGTTCCCATGCTTCTGCACCGCTGAAGAACTCGACCAGATGCGCGCGGAGCAACAGGCCCGTGGCGAAACCCCGCGCTACGATGGCCGCGCGTTGCTGCTGTCGAAAGAGGAGGTGGCTGCCCGCCTGGCCGCCGGTGAACCTCACGTTATCCGCATGAAGGTGCCGAGCGAAGGCGTGTGCGTGGTGCCGGACATGCTGCGCGGTGATGTCGAAATCCCGTGGGACCGCATGGACATGCAGGTGTTGATGAAGACCGACGGCCTGCCGACGTACTTCCTGGCCAACGTGGTCGACGACCACCTGATGGGCATCACCCACGTATTGCGGGGTGAAGAATGGCTGCCATCGGCGCCGAAGTTGATCCTTCTCTACGAATACTTCGGCTGGGAACAACCGCAGCTGTGCTACATGCCGCTGCTGCGTAACCCGGACAAGAGCAAGCTGTCCAAGCGCAAGAACCCGACCTCGGTGACGTTCTACGAGCGCATGGGCTTCATGCCTGAAGCGATGCTCAACTACCTGGGCCGCATGGGCTGGTCGATGCCGGACGAGCGTGAGAAGTTCTCGCTGCAGGAAATGGTCGATAACTTTGACCTGTCCCGCGTGTCGCTGGGCGGGCCGATCTTCGATATCGAGAAACTCTCGTGGCTCAATGGCCAGTGGCTGCGTGATCTGCCGGTGGAAGAATTCGCCAGCCGCGTGCAGCAATGGGCGCTGAACCCTGAATACATGATGAAGATCGCGCCACTGGTGCAGGGCAGGGTGGAGACGTTCAGCCAGGTTGCCCCGTTGGCCAGCTTCTTCTTTGCCGGTGGTGTGAACCCGGATACCAGGCTGTTCGAATCCAAGAAGCTCTCGGGCGATCAGGTGCGCCAGTTGATGCAACTGATCCTGTGGAAGCTGGAAAGCCTGCGCCAGTGGGAGAAGGATGCGATCACTGCGACGATCCAGGCGGTGGTGGAATCCCTTGAGTTGAAATTGCGCGATGCCATGCCGCTGATGTTTGCCGCGATCACCGGGCAGGCCAGTTCGGTGTCGGTGCTGGATGCGATGGAAATTCTCGGCCCGGACCTGACCCGTTTCCGCCTGCGCCAAGCCCTTGATTTGCTTGGTGGTGTATCGAAGAAAGAAAACAAAGAGTGGGAAAAGCTGTTGGGCGCTATCGCTTAAGCAGTCCATTGCAGCGACGAAACCCAGGTTTTCCGGGGTTTCGTCGGTAAGTGATTGTTATCCCGGCAAAAAATTTTGGAAAATGTTGAAAATAAATTTGACACCTTTCCAAACCGCCATTAAGATTCGCCCCGTCCTCACCGATGAGGGGCTATAGCTCAGCTGGGAGAGCGCTTGCATGGCATGCAAGAGGTCAACGGTTCGATCCCGTTTAGCTCCACCAATCTACAGGTTCAAGGTCTGGCCACACCGTCCTTGAATCGATCAGCTCTCAGCGCTGGTCAGTTGTACAGAAGGTTTTGTCCCCTTCGTCTAGTGGCCTAGGACACCGCCCTTTCACGGCGGTAACAGGGGTTCGAGTCCCCTAGGGGACGCCAGTTTCAACAAGCAGTTCGAAAGGTCTGCTGCGCCGCGAGGCGAAAAATCCGGGGCTATAGCTCAGCTGGGAGAGCGCTTGCATGGCATGCAAGAGGTCAACGGTTCGATCCCGTTTAGCTCCACCAATTTACAGGTTCAAGGTCTGGCCACACCGTCCTTGAATCAGATCAGTTCTCAGCGCTGATCAGGTGTATAGAAGGTTTGTGTCCCCTTCGTCTAGTGGCCTAGGACACCGCCCTTTCACGGCGGTAACAGGGGTTCGAGTCCCCTAGGGGACGCCACGATTACCCGCTCTGCGGGATTTTTAAGGGTCATTCAATTATTGAATGGCCCTTTTGTTTGTCTGGCGTTTGGCCAATTCTCTCCCCCCATTCCCTTTGCTTTGCTGACCAGTGGTCATGCTTGTCGCTTGCCAAATATTATTATGGTAATAATATTCAACCCATGAAAGTCGGAGGCAACGATGAGCGATAAAAAAGCGCAAACCCGCGAACGTATTCTGCAAGCCGCCAGCGCTGCATTGACCCAGCGTGGTCCGGTCGAGCCTAGTGTGGGCGAAGTCATGGGCGCGGCGGGGCTGACCGTCGGTGGTTTCTACGCACACTTTGAAAGCAAGGACGCCTTGATGCTGGAGGCGTTCACCCAGTTGTTGGCGCGGCGGCGTGCATCTATCGACGATATGGACGCACAGCTGACGGGAGAAGAGCGCAGGGGCCTGGTGGCGGCGTTTTATCTGTCACGCAAGCACCGCGATTCAACAGTCCAGGCATGCCCGATACCGGCCACAGTGGGCGAGATGGCGCGGCTGCCGGACGCCTTCCGCGAGGCGCTGAGCGAGCATGTGGAACTGATGGCGGCCCAGCTTGCCGCGAGTCCCGAAGACACTGACAAAGCCTTGGCTGATATGGCGTTGATGATCGGCGGGCTGGCCTTGGCGCGTGCCCTGGGGCCGGGCGAGTTGTCGGACCGAGTGTTACGCGCGGCCAAGTCGGCTGTGCGTTAGAAGAGGGTGCGAGGATGGGCGCGTTAACCTGGATTCGTCGCTTCAACGGCACCGTTGGACACCTGGCACCGCAAACCGTGGCCAACAAGATGCGGCGTGCCTTCATGACGCCACGCGACCTGCCGCCACGTGACTGGGAGCTGCCGCTGCTGGCGCAATCGGAGCGCATCACCTTGCGTTTCGGCCTGTCGGCCCTGCGCTGGGGCCAAGGCCCTGCGGTGTTGTTGATGCACGGCTGGGAAGGCCGGCCAACCCAGTTCGCCAGCTTGATCACCGCGTTGGTAGGCAACGGTTACTCCGTGATTGCCCTGGACGGTCCGGCCCATGGTCGTTCGCCGGGACGGGAAGCTCACGTGCTGCTGTTCGCCCGAGCCATGCTGGAGGCGGCTGCCGAACTGCCGCCGCTGCACGCCGTGATCGGGCATTCCATGGGCGGCGCCAGTGCGATGCTGGCAGTGCAGTTGGGGCTGCGTACCGAGGCGTTGGTGAGCATCGCCGCACCGTCGCGCTTCCTGGATGTGCTGCGCGGCTTTACCACGATGGTCGGTCTGCCGGCGCGGGCACGCTCGGCGTTTATCCAGGAGGTGGAGCTGACGTTCGGAATGCCGCTCAAGCACTTGGATGTGGCGCACTACCAAATGAACATCCCTGGCCTGATCGTGCACGCCGAAGACGATACCTTTGTTCCGGTCAAGGCGTCTCAAGCCATCCACGAAGCCTGGTTCGACAGCCGCCTGCTGCGCCTGGAGCAGGGCGGGCACCAGAAAGTGCTGGCCGATCCCCGGGTGATCGAGGGCGTACTGGCGCTGTTGGCCGGCCGTCGTCTACAGGACCGGCAAACCGCCTGATACACTGCTCCCGCCGACATCAATCGACTGGAGCAAGGCATGGGCTGGGATTTGGCAACGCCGTTTATCATCGATCTGCAGGTCGCCCCTGAAGACATCGACGGCCTGGGGCACGCCAATAACGCGGTGTACGTGTCCTGGCTCGAGCGCTGCGCCTGGCGCCATTCGCAGCGTCTGGGGCTGGACCTCACCGAGTACCGCCGCCTGGACCGTGCCATGGCCGTGGTGCGCCATGAAATCGATTACCTCGCGGCAGGCTACGAAGGCGACGAGTTACAGTTGGCCACCTGGATCGTCGATTGGGACCAGCGCCTGAAGATGACCCGTCGTTTCCAGCTGGTACGCCCGCGTGACGGTGCGACTTTGCTGCGGGCGCACACCACCTTTGTCTGCATCGAATTGTCCAGCGGCAGGCCCAAGCGCATGCCGGCCGAATTTCTCGACGGTTATGGTCCCGCCCTGACAGGGGGTTAACGGTTGCCGCGGGAAACCCAGTAAACTGCGCCACGATTTTTGTTGAGTGTTTTCCATGCAAATTGCTTTGGCGCCCATGGAGGGGTTGGTCGACAACATCCTGCGGGACGTGTTGACCCGCGTGGGCGGTATCGACTGGTGCGTGACCGAGTTCATCCGCGTCAACGACCGCTTGCTCACCCCGGCGTATTTCCACAAGCTCGCCCCGGAACTGCTGCACGGTGCCCACACCGCAGCCGGTGTGCCGTTGCGCGTGCAATTGCTCGGTTCCGACCCGGTATGCCTGGCGGAAAACGCCGCCCTGGCCTGCGAGCTGGGTTCCGAGGTGATCGATCTGAACTTCGGCTGCCCGGCCAAGACCGTCAATAAATCCCGCGGCGGTGCGGTGCTGCTCAAGGAGCCGGAGCTGCTCAACCAGATCGTCGAACACGTGCGTCGTGCCGTGCCTGCCCATATCCCGGTGACCGCCAAGATGCGCCTGGGCTTCGACAGCCCGGATGGCGCGCTGGTGTGTGCCACGGCACTGGCCGAAGGCGGTGCGGCGCATATCGTGGTGCATGCGCGCACCAAGACCGATGGCTACAAACCGCCCGCCCACTGGGAGTGGATTCCGCGTGTGCAGGAGGTGGTCAAGGTGCCGGTGTTCGCCAACGGCGATATCTGGAGCGTCGAAGACTGGCGGCGCTGTCGGGAGATCAGTGGTGTCGAAGACATCATGCTCGGTCGCGGCCTGGTGGCGCGCCCGGACCTGGCCCGGCAAATCGCCGCCGCGCGTGCAGGCGAAGACGTCGTGGAAATGACCTGGGCGCAAATGCAACCCATGCTCCAGGACTTCTGGACCCAGTCGGTCGCACAGTTGACCGAGCGCCAGGCCCCTGGCCGGTTGAAGCAGTGGCTGGCAATGCTGACGCGCAACTACCCCGAAGCTGTCGCGCTGTTTACCGCGTTGCGCCGCGAGACCGAACTGGAGCAGGTCAGCCGGTTGTTGGGGATGGATACTCCGGTCGCCGCCTGACCTTTCAACGCGCTGTGTCGAACGCCTGATATGTTTCACAGAAGGCTCCTTGTCGAAAGACAAGGAGCCTTCTGCGTTTCAAAGTCTTTGGATAATGACTGAATCATTCTGCATGTTCTGGTGACTGTTCCTGCGACGCTTTGGATGATTGCGGGTGGATGTTCTGTGCGTGTGAATTATCACAATTCAACTATTAGTGGTGTGTTCAGTTATGTCTCTTAATTGCATGTCCAGCACTTTATGAGTGGGTATGTCTGTTAGCACGGCGCCGGTGTGCGATGAATCAAGGTTTTATTGGAATGACCACGGGGTAAAGTCTGAAAGTTCGCGTTGGTTTCCTTATGTGAGGCGCGATTTCTGGAACTCGATAGTCTCACGCTCCACGAAGTAGGGACTGTAAGGCAGCGCTGTTGTTTTCCAGTACATATAAATCCTGTCGCCATTCCTGGCGTGTAACCGCCGGGCGGCGCCCACTAAGGAGCGTATTCATGTCCATCTCGATTAATGGTTCACCCTCTGTAATGGTTGAGACCCCGCGTCACCATTTGCTGCCATCGACACCTCTTAAAACCAATGAACCGCTGAGTTCTTCCAAGGCGGATCCAGTATGGATTTCGCCTGCGCTTCGGCATGACGTCGCCCGAGCGCCTCACGGTGAAATGATGATCAACGCCGGAGCATTTTCAAAATTGTTCGACATGCTTGAGCAAGTCTTCAAAACCATGCGTGAGATGGTGTCGGTGAGAAACATGACGCCTGCCCTGACCACACATTCCGATAAAACACCCAAGCACACGCCGGATATGACGACCCTGCTGAAAGCAAAGGCGGAACCAGCCAAGTTGCCGGGGACCACCCCGGACTTGGCGACCCAATTGAAAGTGAAGGGGGAACCAGGCACAACGCCCAGGGCTACATCGGATACGACGAATCAGCTGACAGTGAAAGTCGACAAAGGGACGCTTCAGTCGGTCCCGGTGCCCCGTGTCAACGTGAGCAACGACTCGAATGCGCAGGTCAAGGTGGAACTCAATATCGGCAATTGTCACTGTCCTGATACCCATGTGGAGCGCGACGGAGGACGGGTCAATCCTCCTTCGGTGCCCACCCCCGGGGTGACTCCACAACCCGATGCCAAGGTGCCGCCCATCAGGCCTGAGGTACGGCTTAATGCTCACCCGGTGCACAGGCTCGACGTGACTCCACGGCACGACACCAAGATGCCGGACAACAGGGCGACGGATACGAAGCTGCCGGACACCAAGTTGCCTGGTACCAAGGTGCCGGACACCAAGTTGCCTGGTACCAAGGTGCCGGACACCAAGGTGCCAGACGCCAAGGTGCCAGACGCCAAGGTGCCGGACACCAAGGTGCCAGACGCCAAGGTGCCGGACACCAAGGTGCCGGACGCCAAGGTGCCGGACGCCAAGGTGCCGGACGCCAAGGTGCCGGACACCAAGGTGCCGGACGCCAAGGTGCCGGACACCAAGGCTCCTGACGCCAAGGTGACACCACCCTCCAAAGCCAAGTCCTCAGGCATCCATCCTGGCGCGCTGCACCGGCTTGAATCGACGCCCCTGCCCGGGACGACGCCGCAATCTGACACAAAGGCCGTGACCTCGACCGATAACAAGCAGAAGGATATTCCCGATCAGCCAAAGCCCGAAGCGGACGTCACCAGTCCTGGCCCTGCTGAAAATGAGACTGACTTCAAGGGGTGGGCCTTTATCAACCGTCGTCGGTTAGGAAACTGATTCCTGCCATTACGTCGAAACTTCTTGGATAAATAAAACGGTGTTTCTCCGGGCGGCACAGCGCTTGGAGAAATACTCAGAAAGTGGAGTGAACACCATGTCGTATTGTTCGATTCATAATATTGCGCGCGTAGTGAATGTTCGTCTGGCGTATAACAGAAACTTGCCGGCGGCCGTCAACGAACCTGCACCTTCCTATCGATTTAAATCTATCGAGTTTGGCACAGGCGCTGCATCTGTTACCGCAGGCGGGCCACGCGGTCAGGCGGCGATAGGAGCCGATCCAGATCCGGCTGCCAGCGTTATTACGTTGTTTACTTCGTTTTTTACGCAGTTATTTAATCTTCTAACGAGTAAAACGGATAAGTTGGTTCCCGATAGTACGCCGCGCCCTCAGGTAAATCCGACCGTCGAGCCCGTCGTGCCGCCGGAGCCGCAACCCAAACAGTATGTGCCTATACCGAACCTGTCGGATAAACGTAATGGCGCAAAACCTGACAATATCTGGAGTGGGTTTCGTCAAGGCCCGGATGGTAACTGTGTCACGGTATCGGCCATCAAGGCAGCCATGTACAAGTTCGGCCAAAGTCCAACGGATATCTATAAAGAGGTGAGCAAGACAAGTGATGGTTACCGGGTGACGATGCGCGATGATTTTGTACTTAACTTGACGGATCAAGAGTTAAAAATTGGCGCCGCGGCTTCGCGTTTTATCGGCCGCGATAAAGGCATGCTCAAGGACGCGCAATTCCTGTTCGCCGTCAGTGCCAAGCGTGCACAGATGGAAAACAACGACGGCTGGGCGAGCCGCAGTTATCTCGCCGGAGTGAGAAGCTTGAACAATGGGGAGGATGAGTTTGGGCCAGGCGAGGGTTTCCTGCGTCTGGGCCTCAGGAAGCACATGAAGAGGGTGAGTGTGCGAGATCTCGCCAGGGGGCAACTGGGCATGTGCAATCGAGCCTTCCATTCCGTGGCGGTGATCAATGGCCGCGAAGAGATGTATGGGCGCCAGGGTTCCGCGCCGACCCGTGGGGATGCCATCGCATTGGTGTGATGTGCGCGTGCAAGAGGTGCGGCCAGTGCCCTGGCTGTACGTTTTCGTCCAGCCTTGAGTGAGCAGTCCGATGAACACTTTGATTGAGGGGCATCGCACGGTCATGGCAAAACGGCTGCCTGAGCATGGTTCAAGTATTGTCCGCTCCGGGGCCGGGATGAGCCTTGATGGGCCCGTGAATGCATTCGCAGCCGCCGAGCGTCGATTCGGCGAAAATAGGGACTGCAGTACTCACGTGGCGGTTATCAAACTGATGATGATGACCCTCGGCCCGCGTCCCTCCGATGTTTTCCAGCAGGTAACCCAAGCGGGTGAAGGTTATGCCGTCACCATGAAGGATCAATACAGGGTGCATGTGTCCCAGGCAGAGCTTGAGCAGGTCACCCGGGCGTCAAGGTTCACAGGGCAGGACCCTGATGCGCTGAAGCACGCCAACTTCATGTTGGCGGCCTTTGTAAAGCGCAAGCAGCAACTGGGCGGCTACGCGACGTTCGACGCCGCCCTGGCGAAGACCCTTGAGGGCGAGACAAGCAAGCGTTGCCTGGAGGGAATGGGCGTGTATGGGTTGTCGCGATGGGTTGCCGCTCGCGACATGGTCGGCAGGGATTTGGCCTGGGTCCGCCAGACCCATGACTTCGGAGCGGCGCTCGTGGTGGGCGGCGCCAATCACACGCACGGCGAAGGTTACGGTTATGTGCTGTTTGATGATCGTGAGACGCCACCGCAGCGTGACAGGGGCCTGGCTCAGGTATCGGAAAGTATCCGGCACGCCGATATCTGGAGCGGTTTTTATCAAGGTGTGGAGGGCAATTGCGTGACGGTGTCGGCGATCAAGGCGGCTATCACCCGTTTCCCCGAAGGCATCTACACGGCCATCTACAGAACGCCAGCCGGATGCGAAGTGACCATGCGTGATGGCTTCCGGTTGCGCTTGAGCCATGAGGAACTGAGGCAGGCTACCGCCGCGTCGAACTTCTATGGCAGCAACCCGGTATTGCTGGATTACGCCAACTTCCTCTATGCCTGCAGCGCCAAGCGGGCGCAGTTGGAGAACAACGATTTCCGTGCGGGGAGAAGCTTTACGGCGGCCCTGGAAACCCTCAACGATGGCGAATACCCCGGTGAGGCTCTCCAGCGCCTGGGCCTGTTCGGTTACATCCGTAACGGCACTGTCGAGGAGTTGGTCAACGGTGCAATCGGTACGATTGCAGACGGTTGGCATTCCGTGGTGGTCGTCAAAGGGATGCTGGACCTGTATGGGCAAAAGTACGCCTTGAACGAGTCGCCCTGGCGGCGCAAAACGCTCACTGCGTTGAAGCTGGTGTAAGGGCTAGCCCAACAACCGCCGAAATCCTTCGATCGGCAGTGGCCGACTGTGCAAATACCCCTGGAACAAATGGCAGCCCAGCTTTTGCAGGAATGCCAGTTGTTCCGGGGTTTCCACGCCTTCGGCAATCACTGTCAGGTTCAGGCTGCGGGCCATGGCCACGATGGCGCGGATGATTTCGGCGTCGTTGGGGTCATGGGTCGCGTCGCGTACGAAGGACTGGTCGATCTTCAGTGCATCCACCGGCAGGCGCTTGAGGTACGTCAGCGATGAGTAGCCGGTACCGAAGTCATCCATGGCAAAACTGACACCGAGCTTTTTCAGGCGGCGCATCTTCGCCACGGTGTCGTCCAGGTTCTGAATCACGATGCCTTCGGTGATTTCCAGTTTCAGCAGGTTGCAGGGCAGTTGATGCCGCTTGAGGCTGCGCTCCACCCGTTCGACAAAGTCGTTCTGGCGAAACTGCCGGGGGCTGATGTTCACGCACAGGCTGAAATTCAACGGGTCCACCAAGCCTTCGGCAATCAGCTGCGCAAAGGCGGCGCAGGCCTCATCGAGGATCCAGGTACCCACTTCGAGGATCAGGCCGCTGTCTTCCAGGACCTTGATGAATTCGGACGGCGACTGCGCGCCCAACTGCGGATGCTGCCAACGCACCAGGGCCTCGGCGCCGACGATCTTGTTGCCGCGCGCATCCACCTGGGGCTGGTAATGCACGCTGAACTCGCCGCGCGACAGGGCCAGGCGCAGGTCGGTTTCCATGCGCAGGCGCTCGCTGGCGGCCTTTTGCATGCTGTTGTGGAACATCTGCGTGGTGTTGCGCCCCGAATCCTTGGCCCGGTACAGGGCGATGTCGGCGCGCTTGAGCAGGTCCGCCGGGGTGGTGCCATGGTCGGGAATCAACGCCACGCCGATGCTTGGCGTGACCTGCAGGCGATGGCCATCGAGGAACATCGGCTCCGAAAGCAATTCGCGCAGGGTATCGGCCAGTTCCTGCACCTGGGTGCTGACTTGAGTGCGCGTACCATCCAGGCCGCTGAGCAGTACCACGAACTCATCGCCGCCCAGGCGCGCCACCGTGTCCTCCATGCGCACGCTGGCTTCCAGGCGCGCGGTGACGATTTTCAGCACGGTGTCGCCCACCGGGTGGCCGAGGGAATCGTTGATGTGCTTGAAATGGTCGAGGTCGAGAAACAGCAGGGCACCGCGCAGGTTATGGCGCTTGAGCAAGGCGATCTGTTGGCTCAGGCGATCCATCAGCAGCGCGCGGTTGGGCAGGTTGGTCAGCGGGTCGTGATAGGCCAGGTGACGGATCTGCGCCTGGGCGTTTTTCAGCAGGCTCACGTCCCGCGCGGTCAGCAGCAGGCACGGGGTTTCATTGAGGGTGATCGGCTCGACCGAGACTTCTACCGCCAATACGTCGCCGCGCTTGTTGTGCCAGAGCATTTCCAGGTGAGGGATGCGCCCTTTGATCTGCAATTCGGCCAACAAGGCGGAACGCTGGTTTTCATCGGCCCAGATGCCGATCTGGTACAGCGTCAGGCCGATGGCTTCTTCGGCACGGTAGCCGGTGAGGCGGCAGAAGCCATCGTTGACCTCCACATAACGGCCGGTGTCGCGCTCGGTGATGGAGATGGCGTCGGGGCTGGAATGGAAGGCCTTGGCGAATTTTTCCTCGCTGGCCTTCAGCGCGGCCTCCGAGCGTTGTTGCTGGGTGATGTCGCGCAAGGTGGTGACGATGCACGGCTGGTCGCCCACCTTGATCAGCCGGCTGGAAATCATGCAGGTCAGGGTTTGGCCGTTCTTGTGGTGCACCACGATGGCCACATTGCTCAACGCCTGGTCGCGAATCACCTGTTCGATACGCTGCAGGCGCTTGCTTGACTCGTCCCACAGGCCGATCTGCTCGGCGCTCTTGTCGATCACCTCGGCCGCCGTCCAGCCAAACGTCTGGGTGAAGGCGGGGTTGATCTCGATGAACCCGCCACTGTCCAGGCAGGTGACGCAGATGGGATCGGGGCTGGCCTGGAACAGGCTGGCGAACTTTTCTTCGGAGGCGGTCAGGCGTTGTTCGCGTTCCACCTGGTCGGTGATGTCCAGCAGGGTGCCGGCCATGCGCAGCGGCGCCCCTTGCTCGTCGCGGTAGAGGCGGGCGCGGCTTTCCAGGTAGCGCGAGCTGCCGTCTTCCACTGGCACGCGGTAAGTGAGTTGGTAATTGCCGGCCGGGCCTTCGCGCAGGGTGCGATAAGCGTTGCGCATGTTCTCGCGCTCTTGCCTGGGCATGCCCTCGAAAAACGCCTCGAAGGATTCATGGAAGGGCTCGGGTGGCAGGCCGTGCAGTTGAGCGGCGCGGGCCGAGCCGTAGAGCATGCCGGTGGGGATATGCCAGTCCCAGGTGCCCAGTTGCGCCGAGTCCAGGGCCAGGTCCAGGCGCTCCTGGCTGTCCTTGAGGGCATTTTCGGCGTTTTTGCGCTCGGTGGTGTCGAGAAAGGTGCTGAGCAAATAAGCCTCGCCCTCCAGTTCGACCTTTTGTGCACTGAGGGTGCCATCGTGGATCTGGCCTTTGCTGGCGCAGAACTGCACTTCCATGGTGATGGGTTCACCCTTGCGCTGGGTGGCCAGGACCAGCTGCGCACGTTGTTCGGGGTGCCTCCACAGGCCCAGGTCCAGGGTGGTGCGGCCGATGGCATCGGCCACCGGCCAGCCGAAGAGCATCTCGAAATACTGGTTGGCTTCGCTGATCAGTCCGTCGGACTGGCGGGTCAACAGCACCATGTTCGGGCACAGGTGAAACAGCGTGGCGAAGCGTTTTTCGGAATGGCTGAGGGCGTGCTCCCGCTCGCGCTGGCGAGTGGTTTCGCGGATCACGCCGATCATGCGGCGCCGACCGGCCTTGTCCGGTGCCAGGCTGCCATTGATCTCCAGCCAGTGATGAGTGCCGTCCGGCCATTGGATGTGATGGTGCATGGCCTGCTCGAAAGGCTCACCGGCCAGCACCGCATGAAAGGCTCGCACCACCCGGGATCGATCCGAGGGCGCCAGCAGGTCGAGGTAGTCCAGGTCCTTGGGCAGTGGTTGGCGCGGGTCGAAGCCGAACAGCGCCTGGGTGCCCCGTGACCAGCTGATACGGCCCGTGTCGATTTCCCAGCACCACGCGCCCAGCCGGGCAGCATTAAGGGCTGCCAGCAGTTGCGGGGCGCTGTCCCAGCTTTGTTCCGCCTGCTGGGGGTCCAGGGCGTAGATACGGGGCAGGGGAGGCAGAGGGTCGACAGGGTTGCGCATTATCAAAGGGCCTTGGCTCGATGGGCAAACAGCGCGGTTTTATTCACAACCTGGGGCCGCACGGCGTCATACCGGTATCACTGGCAGATCCACCTGTGCATCCAACAGGCTCATGAACGCCCGCGCAGCGTTCGACAGCGTCCTTTCGGTGTGCACGATATAGCCTAGCTGGCGACTGAGTTGTATGCCCGGCAAAGCGATACTCGCCACCTGATCATCGAGCATGGTGCGCGGCAAGACGCTCCAGGCCAGGCCGATGGAGACCATCATCTTGATGGTTTCCAGGTAGTTAGTACTCATCGCGATGTTCGGGGTAAGGCCCTGGGCCTCGAACAGTCGGCTGACAATATGGTGGGTAAAGGTATTACCGCCAGGGAAAACCGCCGGGTGGCCGGCAATATCGGCCAGGCTGACGTCGCGGTTGCCGGTGAGGCTGTGCTCCGGCGCCACCACGAAATCCAGCGGGTCGTCCCACACCGGGGTGGCGCGTACCAGGTGATGGGGGGCGGGCGCCAGGGTGATCACTGCCACTTCGGCGCGGCCGTGGAGGATTTCTTCGTAGGCCACTTCCGAATCGAGAAACTGAATATCCAGCGCCACATTCGGGTATTCCCGGGTGAAGGTACGCAGGATCGGAGGCAAACGATGCAGGCCGATGTGGTGGCTGGTGGCCAAAGTGAGGCGGCCGCTGACTTCTCCGGTGAGGTTGGTGAGGGCGCGGCGGGTGTCGTCCAGCACGTTGAGAATCTGATAAGCGCGCGGCAGCAAGGCCCGGCCGGCTTCGGTCAGGCCGACTTCACGGCCCAGGCGATCGAACAGTCGCACCTTCAATTGCTGTTCCAGGCCGGCGATGCGCTTGCTGATGGCCGGTTGGGTCAGGTGCAGGCGTTCACCGGCACCTGAGAAGCTGCCGGTCTCGGCGATGGCAATAAAGGCATTGAGGTTGGCCAGGTCCATGGGTGTATTCCAGTTGGTAATCCAAAGCATAAAAAATATGAATTTGAGTTATTTAATGTAGCGCCATACCATCAGCCTCACAAGCCAAAGGGTTATTGAAAAGCCCGGCGCATAGAAACACCGCTGATGAGGACCGACTGATGGCCGGCAAAACGCTTTACGACAAGCTTTGGGATTCCCATGAAGTGAAACGGCGCGACGATGGCTCGTCGCTGATCTATATCGACCGTCACATCATCCATGAAGTGACCTCGCCCCAAGCGTTCGAAGGCCTGCGGCTGGCCGGGCGCAAGCCCTGGCGCGTCGACTCGATCATCGCCACCCCGGACCACAACGTGCCGACCACCCCGGAGCGCAAGGGCGGGATCGATGCCATTGTCGACACCGTGTCGCGTTTGCAGGTCCAGACTCTCGACGACTACTGCGACGAATATGGCATCACCGAATTCAAGATGAATGACGTGCGTCAAGGGATCGTCCACGTGATCGGCCCGGAGCAGGGCGCCACCTTGCCGGGCATGACCGTGGTCTGCGGCGACTCCCACACCTCCACCCACGGTGCGTTTGGCGCCCTGGCCCACGGCATCGGCACCTCGGAGGTGGAGCATGTGTTCGCCACCCAGTGCCTGGTCGCCAAGAAAATGAAGAACATGCTGGTGCGTGTCGAAGGCACCTTGCCGTTCGGCGTGACCGCCAAGGACATCGTGCTCGCCGTGATCGGCAAGATCGGCACCGCCGGCGGTAACGGCCATGCCATCGAGTTTGCCGGCAGCGCCATTCGCGACCTGTCCATCGAAGGCCGCATGACCATTTGCAACATGTCCATCGAAGCCGGTGCTCGCGTGGGCATGGTGGCGGCGGACGAGAAAACCGTTGAATACGTGAAGGGGCGCCCATTTGCTCCGCAAGGCGCCGATTGGGACGCCGCGGTTGAAGCCTGGAAAGACCTGGTGTCAGACGCCGATGCGGTGTTCGACACCGTGGTTGAACTCGATGCTGCCCAGATCAAGCCGCAGGTCAGCTGGGGCACTTCGCCGGAAATGGTCCTGGCCGTCGACCAGAACGTGCCGGACCCGGCGCAGGAAGCCGACCTGGTCAAGCGCGGTTCCATCGAGCGCGCCTTGAAGTACATGGGCTTGAAGGCCAACCAGGCGATCACCGACATACAGTTGGATCGCGTGTTTATCGGCTCCTGCACCAACTCGCGGATCGAAGACCTGCGCGCTGCGGCGGTTATCGCCAAGGGCCGCAAAGTCGCTTCGACCATCAAGCAGGCCATCGTGGTGCCAGGCTCGGGCCTGGTTAAAGCCCAGGCTGAAGCCGAAGGCCTGGACAAGATCTTCCTCGAAGCCGGTTTCGAGTGGCGTGAGCCGGGCTGCTCGATGTGCCTGGCGATGAACCCGGACCGCCTGGAGTCGGGCGAGCATTGCGCGTCGACCTCCAACCGTAACTTCGAAGGGCGTCAGGGCGCCGGTGGCCGTACCCACCTGGTCAGCCCCGCCATGGCCGCCGCCGCTGCCGTCAACGGTCGTTTCATCGACGTTCGCGAATTGATCTGAGGAAAACCCGATGAGAGCTTTTACCCAACACACCGGTTTGGTCGCGCCGTTGGACCGTGCCAACGTCGACACCGACCAGATCATCCCCAAGCAGTTCTTGAAGTCCATCAAACGCACCGGTTTCGGCCCCAACCTGTTCGACGAATGGCGCTACCTGGACGTGGGCTACGCCTACCAGGACAACTCCAAGCGCCCGCTGAACAAAGACTTCGTGCTCAACGCCGAGCGCTACCAGGGCGCCAGCGTGTTGCTGGCCCGGGAAAACTTCGGTTGCGGCTCCAGTCGCGAGCACGCGCCGTGGGCCCTGGAAGAATATGGCTTTCGCAGCATCATCGCGCCGAGCTATGCCGACATCTTCTTCAACAACAGCTTCAAGAACGGCCTGTTGCCGATCATCTTGACCGACGAAGAAGTCGACGAACTGTTCAAGCAAGTGGAAGCCGATGTGGGCTACCAGCTGACCATCGACCTGGCTGCGCAAACCGTGACCCGTCCGGACGGCAAGGTGTACCACTTTGAGGTGGACGCCTTCCGCAAGCACTGCCTGATCAACGGCCTGGACGATATCGGCCTGACCTTGCAGGACGGCGATGCGATTGCCGCGTTCGAAGCCAGGCACCGGGTGAGCCAGCCCTGGTTGTTTCGTGACGCGTAAATTGATGTAGGCCGGTACCAGCAACACAACCCTTGAAGGATGCCACCATGACCAGCACCGCCCACACCCAAGTCGTGCAAAAACAATTCGGCGAACAGGCGTCTGCCTACCTGAGCAGTGCCGTGCACGCCCAAGGCACCGAATTCGCGCTGCTCCAGGCCGAACTGGCCGGGCAGGGCGGTGCACGACTGCTGGACCTGGGCTGCGGTGCCGGTCATGTGAGTTTCCATGTGGCGCCATTGGTCAAGGAAGTGGTGGCCTACGATCTGTCCCAGCAGATGCTCGATGTGGTGGCCGCCGCTGCGCAAGATCGCGGTCTCACCAATATCAGCACCGTAAACGGCGCCGCCGAGCGCCTGCCGTTTGCCGATGGCGAATTCGACTTCGTGTTCAGCCGTTATTCGGCGCACCATTGGAGCGACCTCGGCGTGGCCCTGCGCGAAGTGCGCCGCGTGCTCAAGCCGGGCGGCGTGGCGGCGTTTGTCGATGTCTTGTCACCGGGCAGCCCGTTGCTGGACACTTACCTGCAAACCGTCGAAGTGCTGCGCGACACCAGCCACGTGCGTGACTACTCCGCCGCCGAATGGATGCGCCAGCTCAGCGAAGCCGGTTTGCACGTACGCAACAGCAGCCGCCAGCGCCTGCGCCTGGAATACACCTCGTGGGTCGAACGCATGCGCACACCGCAAGTGTTGCGCGCCGCGATCCTGGAGCTGCAGCAGGCGATGGGCCAGGAAGTGCGCGATTACTACGAGATTCAGGCCGACGGCACCTTCAGCACCGACGTGCTGGTGGTCTGGGCCGAACGCTGATTAATTTTCCCGACCTGCCCACGGGCAGGTCGCTCGATGAAATGAGGAACCCATGAGCAAGCAGATTCTGATTCTCCCTGGCGACGGTATTGGTCCGGAAATCATGGCCGAAGCGGTCAAGGTCCTGGAGCTTGCCAACAGCAAGTACAGCCTGGGCTTCGAATTGAGCCACGACGTGATCGGCGGCGCTGCCATCGACAAGCACGGCGTGCCCCTGGCCGACGAAACCCTGGACCGCGCCCGCGCCGCCGATGCCGTGCTGCTGGGCGCCGTGGGTGGCCCGAAGTGGGACAAGATCGAGCGTGATATCCGCCCTGAGCGCGGCCTGCTGAAAATCCGCGCGCAACTTGGCCTGTTCGGCAACCTGCGCCCGGCGATCCTCTACCCGCAACTGGCCGATGCGTCGAGCCTGAAGCCGGAAGTGGTGGCGGGCCTGGACATCCTGATCGTGCGTGAACTGACCGGCGGTATCTACTTTGGCTCGCCACGGGGCGTGCGCGAGCTGGAGAATGGCGAGCGCCAGGCCTACGACACCCTGCCGTACAGCGAGAGCGAAATCCGCCGTATCGCCCGCGTCGGTTTCGACATGGCCCGTGTACGCGGCAAGAAGGTCTGCTCGGTGGACAAGGCCAACGTCCTGGCCTCCAGCCAGCTGTGGCGCGAAATCGTCGAAGAAGTGGCCAAGGATTACCCGGACGTCGAACTGAGCCACATGTACGTCGACAACGCCGCCATGCAATTGGTCCGTGCGCCGAAGCAGTTCGATGTGATCGTCACCGACAACCTGTTCGGCGACATCCTGTCCGACCAGGCCTCGATGCTCACCGGTTCCATCGGCATGCTGCCGTCGGCGTCCCTGGACACCAATAACAAGGGCATGTACGAGCCTTGCCACGGCTCGGCGCCGGACATCGCGGGCCAGGGCATTGCCAACCCGCTGGCGACCATCCTGTCGGTCTCGATGATGCTGCGTTACAGCTTCAACCTGAGCGACGCCGCGGATGCGATCGAGAAGGCCGTGAGCCTGGTGCTGGACCAGGGCTTGCGCACCGGCGACATCTGGTCGCAGGGTTGCACCAAGGTGGGTACGCAGGAAATGGGCGACGCAGTAGTCGCCGCGCTGCGGAATCTGTAATCTCTCGGGCCCGCTTGCAGTTGTTGCTGCAAGGCGGCCCACTTTTTAACAAGGTGTAGTTGCGATGAAACGTGTAGGTCTGATCGGTTGGCGCGGTATGGTCGGTTCCGTGCTCATGCAGCGGATGCTGGAAGAGCAGGATTTCGATCTTATTGAGCCGGTGTTTTTCACCACTTCGAACGTAGGTGGCCAAGGGCCGTCCGTGGGCAAGGATATTGCCCCGCTCAAGGACGCCTACAGCATTGAAGAGCTGAAGACCCTCGACGTGATCCTCACCTGCCAGGGTGGCGACTACACCAGCGAAGTCTTCCCCAAGCTGCGTGAAGCCGGCTGGCAGGGTTACTGGATCGACGCCGCCTCGAGCCTGCGCATGCAGGACGACGCCGTGATCATCCTCGACCCGGTCAACCGCAAGGTCATCGACCAGCAACTGGATGCCGGCACCAAGAATTATGTGGGCGGCAACTGCACCGTCAGTCTGATGCTGATGGGCCTGGGCGGTCTGTTCGAAGCCGGCCTGGTCGAGTGGATGAGCGCCATGACCTACCAGGCGGCGTCCGGCGCCGGCGCGCAGAACATGCGTGAGTTGATCAAGCAGATGGGCGCGACCCACGCCGCCGTCGCCGATCAACTGGCCGACCCGGCCAGCGCGATCCTCGACATCGACCGCCGTGTGGCCGAAGCCATGCGCAGCGATGCCTACCCGACCGAGAACTTCGGTGTGCCATTGGCCGGCAGCCTGATCCCGTGGATCGACAAAGAGCTGCCGAACGGCCAGAGCCGCGAAGAGTGGAAGGCCCAGGCCGAGACCAACAAGATCCTCGGCCGGTTCAAGAGCCCGATCCCGGTGGATGGCATCTGCGTGCGCATCGGCGCCATGCGCTGCCACAGCCAGGCGCTGACCATCAAGCTGAACAAAGACGTGCCGATCGCCGATATCGAAGGGCTGATCAGCCAGCACAACCCCTGGGTCAAGCTGGTGCCGAACAACCGCGACATCAGCATGCAGGAACTGAGCCCGACCAAGGTCACCGGCACCCTGAATGTACCGGTGGGCCGTCTGCGCAAGCTGAACATGGGCACCCAGTACCTGGGCGCATTCACCGTCGGCGACCAACTGCTGTGGGGCGCGGCCGAGCCGTTGCGTCGCATGTTGCGGATCTTGCTGGAGCGTTGATCGCTTGAAGCAATAATAGAAACCCGCGTTCTGGTGACAGGCGCGGGTTTTTTATTGTTCTTTCGGGCGCTATCGAGGGCAAGCCCCTCCCCACAGTGAACAGCATTTCAAGGTTGGAACTCGGTTGAATGTGGGAGGGGGCTTGCCCCCGATAGGGCCATCAGCCACTTCACCAGACCCAGGTTAATTGCCTCGCTCCCGGCCACCCGGTAAAGTGCCGCTCCCCCCCGCAATGCCCGAGGCAGCCCCCATGACCCAGACCTTTGAAATTGCCGTGATCGGTGCCACCGGCACCGTTGGTGAAACCCTGGTGCAGATTCTCGAAGAGCTGGAATTCCCGGTGGGCACCCTGTACCTGCTGGCGGGCAGTAACTCTGCTGGCGCCTCGGTACCGTTTCGCGGCAAGAACGTACGGGTCAAGGAGGTCGACGAATTCGATTTCAGCAAGGTGCAACTGGCCTTCTTCGCCGCAGGCCCGGAAGTCACCCTGAGCTTCGCGCCGCGAGCCACGGCGGCGGGTTGCTCGGTGATCGACTTGTCGGGAGCCTTGCCCGCCGAGCAGGCGCCCCAGGTGGTGCCGGAAGCCAATGCCCACGTCCTCGACGGCCTGGAAAAACCGTTCCAGCTCGGCAGCCCGAGCCCGTCGGCCACCAACCTGGCGGTGGTGCTGGCGCCGTTGCGCGGCTTGCTGGACATCCAGCGTGTCGCCGTCACTGCCAGCCTGGCAGTGTCTGCCCAGGGCCGCGAAGCCGTCAGCGAATTGGCACGTCAGACCGCCGAGCTCCTGAATGTGCGCCCTCTGGAACCTAAGTTCTTTGACCGGCAAATGGCCTTCAACCTGTTGGCACAAGTCGGCACGCCAGACGCCCAAGGGCATACCACCCTGGAAAAGCGCCTGGTTCACGAACTGCGCGCAGTCCTGGAATTACCTTTGCTAAAGATTTCCGCAACTTGCGTTCAAGCCCCGGTGTTTTTTGGCGATAGCCTGACTGTGTCATTGCAATTGGGTGCGGCGGTCGATCTTGCCGCCGTCAACCGCGCATTGGAGGCCGCGCCGGGTATCGAGCTGGTAGAAGAGGGGGATTACCCTACAGCCGTGGGCGACGCAGTGGGCCAGGATGTGGTCTATGTAGGCCGGGTGCGCGCGGGAGTGGATGACGCGGCTGAACTAAATCTGTGGCTGACGTCAGATAACGTACGCAAGGGCGCCGCCCTTAACGCCGTGCAACTGGCGCAGTTGTTGATAAAACGCCTTGCGTAAAAGATACTTGGCGGCAATTTGTAGATTGATTCTAACCAGGCGCTATGCTTGGCCCCAAGCAGGAACAATTGCGCGTCGGTGACCTATCGGCTCGCCATGCCTTATGGCAAGCGGTTACCAACCTTCTCGCAGGCCGGGGAGTGTTCAAACAAAGGATGAGGCTATGGTTCAAGTTCGCAAACTGGTGTTAGCAATAGCGGCCGCCTCGGCGCTGTCCTCCGGTATGGCGCAGGCGCTCCAGTTGGGGGAAATGACCCTCAAGTCGAAGTTGAACCAGCCGTTGTCGGTGGAAATCGAATTGCTCGATGTCGGTGGCCTCACGGCGTCCGAGATCACCCCGAGCCTGGCCTCATCCCAGGCGTTCGTGGACGCGGGCGTCGATCGCCAGGCGTTTCTCGATGACCTGACGTTTACCCCGGTCATCAATCCCAGCGGTCGCAGCGTGGTGCGCGTCACCTCCAGCAAGCCGCTGCCGGATTCCTACGTACGTTTCCTGCTGCAGGTGCAATGGCCCAATGGCCGCTTGATGCGCGACTACAGCGTGTTGCTCGACCCTGCCAAGTTCGACCAGTCGGCTTCGACCCCCGCAGCACCTGCACCGCGCGTGGGAACGCCCGCCCGCAGTGCGCCCGCTGTGAGCAAGCCGGCCCAGCACACCACCACGTCCCGCGACACCCTGTGGGAAATTGCGCAGAAGCACCGCAATGGCGGCTCGGTGCAGCAGACCATGCTGGCCATTCAGGCACTCAATCCCGACGCCTTTATCGACGGCAATATCAACCGCCTGAAAACCGGCCAGGTGCTGCGCCTGCCGGACACCGTACAAAGCACGGCGTTGCCGCAGCCTCAGGCAATCGCCGAAGTGAGGGTACAAAATGCCGCCTGGCGCCAGGGTCGGCGCGGGGCGACCAATCAGGCGGCCGGTAAGCAGCAACTGGACGCCACCAAGCGTGCCCAGGCCGGCAATGCGCCGTCGACCACCAATACCCAGGACAACCTGAGCCTGGTCTCGGCTGAAGCAGCCAGGAAGGGCGGCAAGGGCAAGGCCGGTGACAGCCAGGTCTTGAGTGACAAGCTGGCGATGACCCAGGAGCAACTGGACACCACCCGCCGCGATAACGAAGAACTCAAGAGCCGTGCGGCAGATCTGCAAAGCCAGTTGGATAAACTGCAAAAGTTGATTCAACTGAAAAACGATCAACTGGCCCGTTTGCAGGCAGACAAAGGTGCCCCGGCCGTAGCGGCGACGGCAGCGATGCCCGCACAGCTGGCAAGCGACCCGGCCGCCACGCCGGCCGCACCCGCTGCACAGGCCGCCGCGCCAACGCCAACCCCGGCGGCGCCGGCACCTGAGGCAGCTACGCCGGCCACGGCACCTGACACCACGGAAGGCAAGTTCAATGATCTGCTGACCAATCCGGTTGTCCTCGGTGTGATCGGCGGTGCGGCTGGCCTGGTGGTGTTGCTGCTCCTGCTGTTGTGGGCGCGCCATCGCAACGCCCGCCGTGAAGAGGAAAAGCACTTGCGCATGGCGCGGGCGCTGGCTGAAGAGCCGGAATTTACCTCAAGCATCGAACAGGACCTGCCGTCGGACAGTTTCGAAGGCCTCGAAGTGCCGCCGCCGAACGTCAAGCTGGCAGCCGCTCCGGCACCTGCTCCAGTGGTTGCGCCGGCGGTAGCGGTTCCGACGGTTGCCTCCGTGCTCGCGCCGCTGGCCGCTGCCGTGGCCCCGCAAAACGCCAACGATGCCCTGGCGCAAGCCCAGTCCCATATCGACCGTGGTCATCTGAACCAGGCCGCCGATGTGCTGGAGCAAGCGATCAAGCACGAGCCCAAGCGCAGCGACCTGCGGTTGAAGCTGATGGAGGTCTACGGCCTGCAAAGCGACAAGGACGGTTTCGTGACCCAGGAGCGTCAACTGGTGGCCAATGGTGAAAACCATGCCCAGGTCGAGCAGCTCAAGTCGCGCTTTCCTGCGATGGCGGTATTGGCGGCGGGCGTCAGTGCCGCGGTTGCCGCCGCGGCCCTTGACGCTCAGTACGTCAAGGACCTGCTGGAAGACAAACCGGCTGCCCCGGCCGCCGAGCCCAATGCACTCGACACCGATTTCGACCTGAGCCTGGATGAGCTGGAGGCGGCTTCGCCAGCCAGCCTGGACGACGAGCAGACGTTTGCAGCGCTCCTGGAGCAGCAATCGGCGCCCAAGGCCGGCGAGGAAGACCTGTCGGACTTCGACCTGGACCTGCAACTCAATGACCCGGCGTCCGAGCAATCCGACGACGACTTCCTTTCCGGTCTTGAGGATCAGATGAAGGATGCGTCGGCAGTCGAGCCGCCGACGCTGACCCCGTCCGCGCTGGATGACTTCGATTTGCCGGAGGATTTCGACCTGTCCCTGGCGGACGAACCAGACGCAGCGGCCAAGCCTGATGCCTTCGCTTCGGAGCTGGACGATGTCAACGCCGAGCTGGATCGCCTGTCCCAGAGCCTGGAAAGTCCGCCCATCGAACCTTCCTTTACCGCTGAGGACGCGGCGCTGGGCGATGATGAACCGGAGTTCGATTTCCTGTCCGGTACGAATGAAGTCGCCACCAAGCTAGACCTCGCCCAGGCCTATATCGACATGGGGGATGCCGACGGCGCGCGGGACATTCTCTCTGAAGTGCTCACCGAAGGTGATGAGGCGCAGCGCGGCGAGGCCAAGGAAATGCTCGGCAAAATCTGAAGGTTGATGCAGGTGCGGTGTGGGAAGGTCAATCCCCAACAAAAGCGCACGCCACGCAGCTGGCGCATTTATAATGGCCGCCTTCGCGCAACTCATCAGGCTCTCAGTTCTTGGCAAATATAGATAACCCGGCCGCCGAAATGGCGGCCGCTGGCTTTTACCGCATCGCCCTCGGCGTGGAATACAAAGGCTCGCGCTATCGCGGCTGGCAGCGCCAGGCGTCAGGCGTGCTGACGGTGCAGGAAACCCTGGAGAAGGCGCTGTCGAAAGTGGCTGACTCCCCGGTGTCGTTGATGTGTGCCGGGCGTACCGATGCCGGTGTGCATGCCTGCGGCCAGGTGGTGCACTTCGATACCCAGGCCGAACGCACGATGAAGGCCTGGGTGATGGGCGCCAATATCAATTTGCCCCATGACGTCAGCGTCAGTTGGGCCAAGGTCATGCCTGCGCACTTTCATGCGCGCTTCAAGGCGATTGCCCGGCGTTATCGCTATGTGATCTACAACGACCAGATCCGTCCCGCGCACCTCAACGAAGAAATCACCTGGAACCACCGTCCGCTGGATGCCGAACGCATGGCCGAGGCTGCGCAGCATCTGGTAGGGGTGCATGATTTCAGTGCGTTTCGTGCCGGCCAGTGCCAGGCCAAGTCGCCGATCAAGGAAGTCCACCACCTGCGGGTGACTCGCCACGGCAAGATGATCGTGCTGGACATCCGCGCCGGCGCCTTCCTGCACCATATGGTGCGTAACATTGCGGGCGTATTGATGACCATCGGCACCGGCGAGCGCCCGGTGGAATGGGCCAGGGAAGTGCTGGAAAGCCGCATTCGCCGCACGGGCGGCGTCACGGCGCATCCGTTTGGCCTGTATCTGGTGGACGTGGAGTACCGCGACGAGTTCGAGCTGCCGCAGCGTTTCATCGGGCCACACTTCCTCACAGGGTTCAGTGAACTTGGCGGCTGACGCCCGGAAAAGCTTTTGTTACCATCCGGGACTTTATCGGTCCAACCCCTGAGGTTTCTACGACATGCCTGCCGTTCGCAGCAAGATTTGCGGGATTACCCGCATAGAAGACGCGCTGGCGGCAGTCGAGGCGGGGGCGGATGCCATTGGCCTGGTGTTTTATGCCAGAAGCCCGCGGGCGGTGAATGTGTTGCAGGCGCGGGCGATCATTGCGGCGCTGCCGCCGTTCGTGACCACCGTGGGCTTGTTCGTCAACGCCAGCCGCTGCGAACTCAACGAAACCCTGGATGCCGTGCAGCTGGATATGCTGCAATTTCACGGCGACGAAACCCCGGATGAATGTGAAAGCTACCAACGCCCGTATATCAAGGCGTTGCGGGTCAAGGCGGGTGACGATATAGCGAGGGCCTGCGCGGCCTATTCCGGCGCGCGTGGCGTTCTGCTGGACACGTATGTCGAAGGCGTACCCGGTGGTACCGGTGAAGCGTTCGATTGGTCGCTGATCCCCGAAGGATTGAGCAAGCCGATCATCCTGGCCGGGGGGCTCAACCCAGCGAATGTCGGTGCGGCGATTCAACAGGTCCGGCCGTATGCCGTGGATGTCAGCGGTGGGGTAGAGCAAGGCAAGGGCATCAAGGATCACGACAGGATTCGCGCATTCATGCACGCGGTGCGCAACAGCTGTGGCGGGATGTGACGGCTGGCAGTCTGCCGCCGTCCATAACTACCACTGTGTAAAACAGCCCGGCGCCGCCTGAGGGCGGCCCGGAAATGAAGTGGCAACCTGCGCAGGCAGGCTGTCTGGAAGGCTGAGGATGCAGGCTGGAAATGGCAGGTCGAACGTCTGACCCCGTCCAGCCTGCGTCATCGCCACATATGAATTTAGCTCAAGGGCATACGCGGGGCTGTGTTCAAGCCACCGGTACTGGAGAAAGAAAGCATGAGCAACTGGTTAGTAGACAAACTGATCCCTTCGATCATGCGTTCCGAGGTGAAGAAAAGCTCGGTTCCTGAAGGTCTGTGGCACAAGTGCCCATCCTGCGACGCGGTGCTGTACCGCCCCGAGCTGGAAAAGACCCTGGATGTTTGCCCCAAGTGCAACCACCACATGCGTATCGGCGCCCGCGCCCGCATCGATATCTTCCTCGACGCCGACGGCCGTAACGAGCTGGGCGCCGACCTGGAGCCGGTCGACCGTCTGAAGTTCCGCGACGGCAAGAAGTACAAGGACCGCCTGACCGCTGCGCAAAAGCAGACCGGTGAGAAGGACGCGCTGATTTCCGTCAGCGGCAAGCTGCTGGGCATGCCGGTGGTGGTGTCGGCGTTCGAGTTCTCCTTCATGGGCGGCTCCATGGGGGCCATCGTCGGCGAGCGCTTCGTGCGCGCGGCCAACTACGCCCTGGAAAACCGTTGCCCGATGATCTGCTTCGCCGCCTCCGGTGGTGCGCGGATGCAGGAAGCGTTGATCTCCCTGATGCAAATGGCCAAGACCTCTGCGGTGCTGGCGCGTCTGCGCGAAGAAGGCATTCCGTTCATCTCCGTGCTGACCGACCCGGTCTACGGCGGTGTTTCCGCCAGCCTGGCGATGCTGGGCGACGTGATTGTCGGTGAGCCAAAAGCCCTGATCGGCTTTGCCGGCCCGCGCGTGATCGAGCAGACCGTGCGCGAAAAACTGCCGGAAGGCTTCCAGCGCAGCGAGTTCCTGCTGGAGCACGGCGCAATCGACCTGATCATTCCGCGCGGTGAGCTGCGTCCACGCCTGGGTAGCCTGCTGGCGCAGATGATGGGCCTGCCGACACCTGTTTACGTCGCGCCTAAAGTCGAGCCGATCGTTGTGCCGCCGGTGCCTGCGAACCTATGACCCAACGTACCCTGGGCGAATGGCTCGCCTACCTCGAGCAGTTGCATCCGTCCGCCATCGACATGGGCCTGGAGCGCTCGCAACAGGTAGCGGCCCGCCTTGGGTTGGGCCGGCCGGCGCCGCGTGTGATCACGGTGACCGGCACCAACGGCAAGGGTTCTACCTGTGCCTTTGTTGCCGCGCTGCTGCAGGCCCAGGGGCTGAAAGTCGGCGTGTACAGCTCGCCGCACTTGCTGCGTTACAACGAGCGGGTGCAACTCAATGGCGTCGAAGCCAGCGATGAGCAACTCTGCGAAGCCTTCGCCGCACTCGATGCCGGGCGCGGTGAGATTTCCCTGACTTACTTCGAAATGGGCACCCTGGCGGCGTTCTGGCTGTTCGAGCGTGCGCAGCTGGATGTGGTCGTGTTGGAAGTGGGCCTGGGGGGGCGCCTGGACACCGTCAACGTGGTGGATGCCGACCTGGCGCTGGTCACCAGTATTGGCGTGGACCATGCCGACTACCTGGGGGATACCCGCGAGTCCGTGGCCTATGAGAAGGCCGGGATTTTCCGCCCGGGCAAGCCTGCGCTGTGCGGTGACCTGGATCCGCCGCAGCCCTTGCTGGACAAGGTGCGTGAGCTGGGCTGCCCATTCTTCCTGCGTGGCCGCGAATTCAATCTTGAAATCGGTGACCGGCACTGGCAGTGGCGCGGCCGGGATGCCCATGGGCAGGCTGTGGAGCTGCGTGATCTGCCCTTGCTGAACCTGCCGATGGAGAACGCCGCACTCGCGCTGCAAGCCTATCTGTTGCTGGACCTGCCTTGGCAGGCTGAGCAGATTGCTGCGACGTTGCTGGCGACCCGCGTGGTCGGGCGCCTGGATCGCCGGGTGTTCGACTGGCACGGCAAGCGCCTGAACCTGTTGCTGGATGTGGGGCATAACCCCCATGCAGCGCAATACCTGGCCAAGCGCCTGGCACGCACGCCGCCGGTGGGGCGTCGCCTGGCTGTATTCGGTTTGCTCGCCGATAAGGACCTGGAGGGCGTAGTTGTGCCGTTGCTTGACAGCGTCCAGGCTTGGGCGGTAGCGCCGCTGGATACGCCCCGCAGCCGTCCGGCCCATGAGCTTGAGATCGCGTTACAGAACCTTGGTGCGCCCGTGGCGTCGTATGCAAGCGTGACTGCCGCCCTGGAGGCTCAGTGCGCGGTGGCGACGGCCGAGGACGAAATTCTGTTGTTCGGATCATTTTATTGTGTTGCCGAGGCGCTTGAGTGGTTGGCCCGGCGCTCCACGGAGGAAGCTGCAGATGGCATTACTGGATAGCGCATACAAGCAGCGAATGGTTGGAGCCCTGGTGCTGGTGGCATTGGCGGTGATTTTCCTGCCGATGCTGTTTTCCCGCCAGGACGAGCAGCGCCAGGTGGTCGTCGAGGCTCCGGCTGCGCCCCAGGCACCGGCAGTGCCCCAAGTGCAGGTGGAGCCGGTGGTGGTGCCTGAACCGCAGGCGTTGCCGGAAGAAGAACCGGTGCCGACCGATGATGAGGTGGCCGCGCAGCAGGCGCCGTCGATGCCGGTGCAGCCAAGCGTGCCGGTGGTCAAGCCGACACCTGCTCCGACGGTCGCCGCCAAGCCGGCGACACCTGCGCCTGCGCCCAAACCTGTAGCGCCACAGCCTGCTGCGCCGGGCAAGCCGGATGTGGGGCAGAGCCGTATCGACCCGAACGGCTTGCCGATCAGTTGGTCGATCCAGGTGGCCAGCCTGGGCAATCGTGAAGGCGCCGACGCCTTGCAGAAGAAGCTGCGTGCCCAGGGCTACAACGCCTACATCCGTAGCGCCGACGGCAAGAACCGGGTGTTTATCGGGCCGCTGATCGAGCGCGCCGAGGCCGACCGGCTGCGGGATTTGCTGGACCGTCAGCAGAACCTGAAAGGCTTCGTGACCCGCTTCCAGCCTGAGCGCGGCTGAGCCCGCATCGGTTTAAACCTGAAGTCCAATCAAATGTGGTGAGGTTGAAATGTGATCGGCCCGCCACAATCTATTGATTTGCAAAGCAGCCGCAATCACAGCTTACCGACAGCCCGACGCTCTGCTAAAATGCGCCGCCTTATCCGTCCGTAGGCTCAAACGTGCCATTTACCTGGGTTGACTGGGCGATCGTTGCAATCGTCGCCATCTCCGCTTTGATCAGTCTAAGCCGCGGCTTCGTAAAAGAAGCACTGTCGTTGCTGACCTGGATCATCGCAGGAGTCGTAGCCTGGATGTTCGGCGGTTCGTTGTCGGTCTACCTGGCCGGATACATCGAGACACCTTCGGCTCGCGTCATCGCGGGCTGCGCCATCATGTTCATCGCCACGCTGCTGGTGGGGGCAATGGTCAATTATCTTATTGGCGAGTTGATACGTGTCACCGGCCTCTCCGGGACCGATCGATTTCTCGGCATGGCCTTCGGTGCCGCGCGTGGTGCGTTGCTGGTGGTCGTGGCGGTCGGGCTGTTGAGCCTGGGGCCGGTACAGCAGGATTCGTGGTGGCAGGAGTCGGTACTCGTGCCAAAATTTCTATTGGTTGCAGATTGGTCCAAGAACCTCATATTGGGGTGGAGCAGTCAGTGGCTGGCCAGCGGAATCAGCGTACCCGCTGATCTTCCGTTCAAGGAACACCTCTTGCCGGCCAAAACGCCGCAGTAAGTTGTGTTCAGTCAAGATTCATTAAGTAGGGGTTGCGTCGCATGTGTGGCATCGTCGGTATCGTCGGTAAGTCGAACGTCAATCAGGCGCTGTATGACGCGCTAACCGTCCTCCAGCACCGCGGCCAGGACGCTGCCGGTATTGTGACCAGCCACGACGGCCGGTTATTCCTGCGCAAGGACAATGGCCTGGTACGTGACGTGTTCCATCAGCGTCACATGCAGCGCCTCGTCGGGCACATGGGCATTGGCCATGTGCGTTACCCGACCGCCGGTAGCTCGACGTCGGCCGAAGCTCAGCCGTTCTACGTCAACTCGCCTTACGGCATTACCCTGGCGCATAACGGTAACCTGACCAACGTTGAGCAACTGGCCAAGGAGATTTACGAATCTGACCTGCGCCACGTCAACACCAGCTCAGACTCGGAAGTGCTGCTCAACGTGTTCGCCCACGAGCTGGCCCAGCGCGGCAAGCTGCAGCCGACCGAAGAAGATGTGTTCGCCGCCGTGATCGACGTGCATAACCGTTGCGTCGGCGGTTATGCCGTCGTTGCGATGATCACCGGCTACGGCATCGTCGGCTTCCGTGACCCCCACGGTATTCGTCCGATCGTGTTCGGCCAGCGTCACACCGACGAAGGCGTCGAGTACATGATCGCGTCCGAAAGCGTGTCCCTGGACGTGCTGGGCTTCACTCTGATCCGCGACCTCGCGCCGGGCGAAGCGGTGTACATCACCGAAGACGGCAAACTGCACACCCGTCAGTGCGCTGTCGCGCCGAAACTCACCCCGTGCATCTTCGAACACGTCTACCTGGCGCGTCCGGATTCGATCATCGATGGTGTGTCGGTGTACAAGGCGCGCCTGCGCATGGGCGAGAAGCTGGCCGACAAGATCCTGCGCGAGCGTCCCGAGCACGACATCGACGTGGTGATCCCGATCCCGGACACCAGCCGTACTGCTGCGCTGGAATTGGCCAACCACCTGGGCGTCAAGTTCCGCGAAGGCTTCGTGAAGAACCGTTACATCGGTCGCACCTTCATCATGCCGGGCCAGGCGGCCCGCAAGAAGTCGGTGCGCCAGAAGCTCAACGCCATCGAACTGGAATTTCGCGGCAAGAACGTGATGCTGGTGGACGACTCCATCGTACGCGGCACCACCTGCAAGCAAATCATCCAGATGGCCCGTGAGGCCGGTGCGAAGAACGTGTACTTCTGTTCCGCAGCGCCTGCCGTGCGTTACCCGAACGTGTACGGTATCGACATGCCGAGCGCCCACGAACTGATCGCCCACAACCGCACGACCCAGGACGTGGCCGACCTGATCGGCGCCGATTGGCTGATCTACCAGGACCTGCCGGACCTGATCGAAGCGGTCGGCGGTGGCAAGATCAAGATCGAGCAGTTCGACTGCGCCGTGTTCGACGGCAAGTACGTGACCGGTGACGTCGACGAGGCCTACCTGAACAAGATCGAGCAGGCGCGTAACGACTCGTCGAAGATCAAGACCCAGGCGGTCAGCGCGATCATCGATCTGTACAACAACTGAGTAGACACCGGCCCTGAGGGGCCGGTTTTGTATCTTAAATAAAGAATTGAGTAAGGAGTCGCAGCATGAGTCAGGAATGGGATGCCGGTCGCTTGGACAGCGACCTCGATGGCGTAGCTTTCGATACCCTGGCTGTGCGCGCCGGCCAGCACCGTACCCCGGAAGGTGAGCACGGTGACCCGATGTTCTTCACCTCCAGCTACGTGTTCCGCACAGCGGCCGACGCCGCGGCGCGCTTTGCTGGCGAAGTGCCGGGTAACGTTTATTCCCGCTACACCAACCCGACTGTGCGCGCGTTCGAAGAGCGTATTGCGGCCCTGGAAGGCGCAGAGCAGGCGGTGGCAACGGCCACCGGCATGGCGGCGATCCTGGCGGTGGTGATGAGCCTGTGCAGTGCCGGCGACCACGTGCTGGTGTCGCGCAGCGTGTTCGGTTCGACCATCAGCCTGTTCGAGAAGTATTTCAAGCGCTTCGGTATCGAAGTGGACTACGTGCCCTTGGCGGATCTGTCCAGGTGGGGTGCGGCAATCAAGTCCAACACCAAGCTGCTGTTCGTCGAGTCGCCGTCCAATCCGTTGGCCGAGTTGGTGGATATCGCCGCGTTGTCCGAAGTGGCTCACGCCAAAGGCGCGATGCTGGTGGTCGACAACTGTTTCTGCACGCCTGCCTTGCAGCAGCCGCTGAAGCTGGGCGCGGACATTGTGGTGCACTCGGCCACCAAGTTTATCGATGGCCAGGGCCGTTGCATGGGCGGCGTGGTTGCCGGTCGCAGCGAGCAGATGAAGGAGGTGGTGGGCTTCCTGCGCACCGCCGGCCCGACCCTGAGCCCGTTCAACGCCTGGATCTTCCTCAAGGGCCTGGAAACCCTCAGCCTGCGCATGAAGGCCCATTGCGCCAACGCCCAGGCCCTGGCCGAGTGGCTGGAGCAGCAGGACGGTATCGAAAAAGTGCATTACGCCGGCCTCAAGAGCCACCCGCAGCACGCGTTGGCCCAGCGCCAGCAACGTGGTTTCGGCGCCGTGGTAAGTTTCGAAGTGAAGGGCGGCAAAGAGGGCGCCTGGCGCTTTATCGATGCGACGCGCCTGATCTCCATCACGGCCAACCTGGGCGACAGCAAGACCACCATTACCCATCCGAGCACCACGTCCCACGGACGCCTGGCGCCGCAGGAGCGTGAGGCGGCCGGTATCCGGGACAGCCTGATCCGCATCGCGGTCGGCCTGGAAGATGTCACGGATCTGCAGGCTGACCTGGCTCGCGGGCTGGCTGCCTTGTGATCGAGTGGTCCCTGGAGGCCGCGGCGGCCAGTAATGGGCGCGTCGCCCTGGTGACGGGCGCGGCGCGGGGTATTGGTCTCGGGATTGCGGCGTGGCTGATCAGCGAAGGCTGGCAGGTGGTCTTGACCGACCTCGACCGCGAGCGCGGTTCCAAGGTGTCCAAGGTGCTGGGCGAAAACGCCTGGTTTATCACCATGGACGTGGCTGACGAGAAACAGGTGGCCCAGGGGGTCGCCGAAGTCCTGGGGCAATTCGGTCGCCTGGACGCGTTGGTCTGTAACGCTGCGGTGGCCGACCCGCACAACATCACCCTGGAAAGCCTTGACCTGGCTTACTGGAATCGCGTGCTGGCCGTTAACCTCAGTGGGCCGATGTTGCTGGCCAAGCACTGTGCGCCTTACCTGCGTGCCCACGGCGGCGCCATCGTCAACCTGGCGTCGACCCGGGCTCGTCAGTCGGAGCCGGATACCGAGGCTTATGCGGCGAGCAAGGGTGGCCTGTTGGCCCTTACTCACGCCTTGGCGATCAGCCTCGGGCCGGAAGTGCGGGTGAATGCGGTCAGTCCTGGCTGGATTGATGCCCGTGATCCAGCTGCGCGGCGTGCCGAGCCTTTGACCGATGCCGATCATGCCCAGCATCCGGCGGGCAGGGTGGGTACGGTAGAGGACGTGGCAGCGATGGTGGCGTGGTTGCTGTCGCGCCAGGCCGGGTTTGTCACCGGGCAAGAGTTTGTGGTGGACGGTGGCATGAGCAAGAAGATGATTTACAGCGAGTAGGGCGGGTAGCCGTCTTGAAGCCATTTTGTCTTTTTCAGAAAAACTTCAAGCAGGCTATTGACTTAGGTCCGCTATCTGCGTAAATTTCGCGGCCTCAACGAAGCAAAGGGTGATTAGCTCAGCTGGGAGAGCATCTGCCTTACAAGCAGAGGGTCGGCGGTTCGATCCCGTCATCACCCACCACTTCTTGAGAGTTTTGCCTTCGGGCAGGACGCAACGTTAAAGGTTGCACCGACGCGCAGCGGTAGTTCAGTCGGTTAGAATACCGGCCTGTCACGCCGGGGGTCGCGGGTTCGAGTCCCGTCCGCTGCGCCATATTTTCCAGGTTCGATTTATCGGGCTTGAGGTTGAACAGCCAAGCTGATCAATCAGATGTTCAAAGACGGTTGAGGCGGTTTGCTCAGCCGGTCAAGCGATACGCAGCGGTAGTTCAGTCGGTTAGAATACCGGCCTGTCACGCCGGGGGTCGCGGGTTCGAGTCCCGTCCGCTGCGCCATATCTGCCTCAAGGCCCGCTGAACGCCTTGAAGCACAAAGAAAGCCACTGGCTACTTTGATCCGATAGCAAAGACCCTGGTCGAAAGACCGGGGTTTTTTGTGTCTGCAATTTGGCAATTTTTTTGCGGGAGCCGGCGAACCGGCCCCCATTGATTTGTCAGAAGCCCAGCTTATCCCGCAGCCCGTAGTACCAAGCTCCCAGTGCCGCAAACGGTGTGCGCAACAGTTGCCCGCCCGGGAATGGGTAGTGCGGCAGGTCGGCAAACGCATCGAAGCGCTCTGCCTGGCCTCTCAGCGCTTCCGCCAGCACCTTGCCCGCCAGGTGGGTGTACGTCACGCCATGGCCGCTGCAGCCTTGTGAGTAGTAGATGTTGTCGCCCAGGCGACCAACCTGCGGCAAGCGCGACAGGGTCAGCAGGAAGTTGCCGGTCCAGGCGTAGTCGATCTTCACATCCTTGAGTTGCGGGAAGGCCTTGAGCATCTTCGGGCGGATGATTGCTTCGATGTTCGCCGGGTCGCGCGCGCCATACACCACGCCGCCGCCGAAGATCAGGCGCTTGTCACTGGTGAGGCGATAGTAGTCGAGCAGGTAGTTGCAGTCCTCTACGCAGTAATCCTGCGGCAGGAGTGTCCTGGCCAGCTCATCCCCGAGTGGCGCCGTCGTGATCACCTGGGTGCCACAGGGCATCGACTTGGCCGCCAGCTCCGGCACCAGGTTGCCCAGGTAGGCATTGCCCGCGACGATGATGAACTTGGCCCTGACTTTACCTTCTGCCGTATGGATCACCGGGTTGGCGCCACGCTCGATGCGCACCGCCGCCGATTGTTCGTAGATCGTCCCGCCCAGAGACTCCACGGCGGCGGCTTCACCGAGTGCCAGGTTGAGTGGGTGGATATGGCCGCCACTCATGTCCAGCAGTCCGCCGACATAGTTGTCACAGGCCACGACCTCGCGAATGCGGCGCTCATCCAGCAACTCCAGCTGTGTATGGCCGTAGCGCTCCCACAAGCGCTTCTGCGACTCCAGATGGCCCATGTGCTTGCTGTTGAGTGCCGCGAACACGCCGCCGTCCTTCAGGTCGCACTGGATCTGGTATTTGGCCACACGCTCGCGAATGATCCTGCCACCCTCGAACGCCATCTGCCCCAGCAACTGCGCCTGTTGCGGGCCGACGCTGCGCTCGATCACATCAATGTCACGGCTGTAGCTGTTGACGATCTGTCCACCATTGCGGCCCGACGCACCAAAACCCACCTTGGCGGCTTCCAGTACCGTCACGCGAAAACCGTTCTCCAGCAGAAACAGCGCGCTGGATAGGCCGGTATAGCCGGCGCCAATCACGCACACATCGGTTTCGACGTCGCCTTGCAACATTGGGCGTGGCGGAACTGCATTTGCGGAAGCGGCGTAATACGACTGGGGGTAGGGGGTGTTCGCCATCCTGGAACCTCTGTTTTATATTTTTTACGAGTGCCCTGATCCTACCTGAGTTGAAAATTGCCTGCCAGCCACCCCAAAAAGTGCGGTGCGCCGGCTGCAAATAAATAATTCGCATATTCATAGGGTTAGCTGCAAAAAAGATGTTGACACCCCTCCGGAATTCCGTAGAATGCCGCCTCACAGCAGGCACGTAGCTCAGTTGGTTAGAGCACCACCTTGACATGGTGGGGGTCGTTGGTTCGAGTCCAATCGCGCCTACCAAACAAAATCCGCTCTGCTGGGCGGTCTAGAAGGGCTCACCGAAAGGTGGGCCCTTTTTTGTTCATGCGATTTATTACTACCCGAAAATCTTCCCACCCCCCGCCTAAAGTAATCGACACCCAGGCCGATAGAGATCGCAAATCTCTTACTCTCGGACACTTGGCATGCTTATCAACATCAGCACTACCGCCTCCGTAGCAAGCACTCCAAGCACTGTCAGCTCGACGGCTGCCGCGACCAAGGAAAGCACAAGCAGCGCAGGCGGCACGACCGTCAACATGCACGCTGATTCCAATGGTGCGGCAGGTGTAAGTGGCGGTGGCGGTGGCCAAGCCTCCTCGCTCTCGAAGGAGTCCGATACCGTCAAAGAGTTGAAGAAGCAGATCGAGCAGTTGCAAAAGCAGCTTCAAGCGCAGCAGCAAGCCTTGCAGAAAGCTCAGTCCAGCAACCAGAGTGCAGAAGCCAAAGCGGCGGCAGTAGCGGCGGCGCAGATGCAGATCGCCGGCACTGCGGCGGCGTTGCAGACAGTGACTTCCGCACTGTTGCAGGCAGTCACCGATGAGGGCAACAGCACGTCGGGTTCGATGGTTAGTACCACCGCCTGATACTGGCAACAGTGTGTTGAGTCGCAGCCTTCACTGTCGATTCAACACACTTTCTCCCGCTCCCACCGTCAAGCGATACACATCCACCAGCGCCCACGCTCCCAGCAGCGCCACGCCGACGAACGCCACGCGAAAATCCCCGACCTGTGCCTGCATCTCATGCCCCTGCAGGGTCATGGATGCTCGTAGCAGCAGCGCCGCCACCGTTACGCCCATCCCCATGGCCAGCTGGAATGACATGCTGAACAGTGCCGAGGCCTCACTCATGCGCGGTTTGGGCACATCCGCGAAGCCGATCGAGTTGTAGCAGGTGAACTGCATCGAGCGGGACAACCCTCCCACAAATAACACGGCCGCGATCAGCACAAATGGGGTCTGCACCGTGAAAAGCGCGCAAGCGGCTATCGACACCACGCCGATTATCCCGTTCACCAGCAAGACCCGGCGAAACCCATAGCGGCGCATGATGGCCGTGGTGAACGGCTTCATCGCCAGATTGCCAGCGAATACCGCCAGCACCAGCAAGCCTGCGTCCACCGGGGACAAGCCAAAGGCGACTTGAAACAGCAGCGGCAGCAGGAACGGCAGGGCGCTGATGGCCAGGCGAAACAGCGAGCCGCCATAGATGCTCACACGAAATGTATCGATGGACAGGGTCTCGAGCGGCAATAACGGGTCGCTGGCATGGCGGCAATGGTGCACGGCCCACACTGCCAGCGCGATGCCTGCCGCGACCAGCACGGCGCCTGGAATAAGGCGTTCACCGGTCTGGTTACCCAGCCATTCCAGCCCGCCCAGCAGGGCCACACAGGCGCCTGCCAGCAGTACAAAACCCTTGGCATCGAACTGGCGCACGCTGGCTTCACGGTCTTCCGGTACAAGCCATAGTGCGGCGGCCAATGCCAGCGCACCCAGCGGCAGATTCACGTAGAAGATCCATGGCCACGATGCATGCGTCACGATCAAGCCGCCGACCAGCGGCCCCAGAATCGGCGCGACCAGGCCGGGCCAGGTAATGATCGCGATCATTTTCACCAAGTCTTTCTTATCCGTATTACGCAGCACGGCCAGGCGCCCCACGGGCACCATCAATGCGCCGCCGATGCCCTGCAGGACGCGGGCGAACACGAACATCTCGATACTTTGGCTGAGCCCGCAGAGCAGCGAAGCGAGGGTGAACAGGGTGATTGCGCCAGCGAATACCCGGCGCGCACCAAAGCGGTCGGCGACCCAGCTGGACAGCGGTATGAAGATCGCCACGGCGAGGATATAGGCAGTGATGCCGATGTTCATGTCGACCGGTGTCACGCCAAAGGCCGATGCCATGGTTGGCAGCGCGGTGGCGATAACCGTGGCGTCGAGGTTCTCCATGAAGAAGGTCACGGCGACCACCAGGGCGATCAGACTGGTTTGTAGGCTGAGGCGGTTTTGCGCGGCGGAATCTGGAGTGGCTGAGCTCACCGGTGCTGCCCTTTTTCAGTGAACGGTTTGATGAAGAAGGCCGACCAACTGCCTGATGCGCCGCGCACGATAAACGGGCGGCGTTAAGATGAGCGAATCCTTCATGGTTTGTCCACGTCTTGTTACTTGTGGACTACTCAATTACCCACAAAATTTATTGGTTTGCAGCAACAATTTTTCTTGTTGGACACCTCCCGCTCCCAGGCAGCACAGTTGCCGCCACTGACGCTCGCCCTGACGGGCCAACAATAAAAAAACCGAGCCGACTGCACGCCACTTCCTGCTGTGAACCCTTTGTTCACATCCTGCTGTAATGGCGCCGCAGCGCGCACTTAAGGACCTCTCCGCCATGCAAACTGTTGTGAACTTATGGCCGTTGATCGGCGTACTTGTGATCGTGGTTGGCTTTGTTTTGCGTTTCAATCCGCTGTTGGTGGTCACCGCCGCAGCTATCGCCACCGGGCTCGCTGCCCACTTCCCGCTGGAGAAAATCCTCGCCACTATGGGGGATGGTTTCCTACAGACTCGCGCCCTGCAATTGATCCTGTTGTTGCCCCTCGCCGTCATCGGTTTGCTGGAGCGCCACGGCTTGCGCCTGCACGCGCAGAACTGGATTGCGCGGTTTGAGCGCGCCACGGTCGGACGCCTGCTGATCATCTATCTGTTTGTACGCGAATCCACTGCAGCCATGGGCTTGACCAGCCTCGGCGGACACCCGCAGATGGTGCGCCCGCTACTGGCCCCGATGGCCGAAGGCGCGGCGGAAAAGCGCTACGGCAAACTGCCGGACAAACTGCGTCACAAGGTGTTGGCCATGTGCGCCGCCACCGATAACGTCGGCCTGTTTTTTGGTGAGGACATCTTCGTCGCCTTTGGTGCGATTGCGTTGATGCATACCTTCCTGCTCGGTTCGGGGATTGATGTGGAGCCGCTGCACATTGCGGTGTGGGGTATTCCTACGGCGATTTGCGCCTTTATCATTCACGCGCTCCGACTTCATCGGTTTGACCGAAGACTGACCCGCGAGATGACGACCGCCGCGACCCCTGTGGAGGCCGCGCTATGATCATCTCTATCCAATACCTGTACTGGCTCGCCGGGGTCCTGCTGCTGATCACCGCCGGCATGATCCTGTTGGATCGAACCCATCCCAAGCGCTGGTCCAGCGCACTGTTCTGGCTGCTGTTCGCCATCCCGTTCCTGGTGGGGGAGCGCCTGCCCTCGGTGGTGGTCGGTGCGGGAGTGGTGGTGATGGCGCTGATCGCCGGCCTGGGCGGCGTCGGCCGTGGCACCCATGCTGAGTTGCATGACAAGGCTTCGCGCGCCAGTGCCGGCCGCCTCGGGCACAAGCTGTTTATCCCGGCGCTGGCGATCCCCCTGACCACCGTGATCGGTTCGGTCTTGCTCAAGCACACCCAGATTGGCGGGGTACCGCTGCTGGATCCGAAAAACACCACCTTCGTGTCCCTCGGCATCGGCTGCCTGATCGCCCTCGGCCTGGCGTGCTGGCTGACCCGTGATACCCCGGTGCAAGCCTTGCGCGAATCCCGGCGACTCACCGAGGCCCTGGGCTGGGCCATGGTGCTGCCGCAGATGCTGGCGATGCTTGGCCTGCTGTTCAATGAAGCCGGTGTCGGCACGGCTGTCGCCCATGTCACCACCACCTACATCAACCTGGATTTCAAGTTGGTGGCGGTCATGGTGTACGTGTTGGGCATGGCGCTGTTTACGGTGATCATGGGCAATGGCTTCGCGGCGTTCCCGGTGATGACCGGGGGCGTCGGCGTGCCGGTGCTGGTGGGTATCTACGGCGGTAACCCGGCGGTGATGGCCGCCATCGGTATGTTCTCCGGCTACTGCGGTACGCTGATGACGCCGATGGCGGCCAACTTCAATATCGTGCCGGCGGCGTTGCTGGAGTTGCCGGACAAGAACGCGGTGATCAAGGCGCAACTGCCGACCGCGTTGATGATGCTGGTGGTCAATATTGTCCTGCTTTATGTGTTGATGTGAGGCGACGATGCGAACTGTATTGCTGACGGGGTTCGAGCCCTTTGATCAAGACCTGGTGAATCCTTCCTGGGAAGCGGTGCGCCAGTTGGATGGCGTGCAACTCGACGATGATGTGCGCATTGTTGCGCGCCGATTGCCCTGTGCGTTTGCCACGGCGGGTGAATGCCTGCTCCAACTGATCAGTGAACTGCGTCCGGCGATGGTCATCGCCACTGGGTTGGCCCCCGGGCGCAGCGAAATATCCATCGAGCGGGTGGCGATCAACGTCAACGATGCACGCATCCCCGATAATCTGGGGGAGCAGCCCATCGACACGGCGGTGGTGGTCGGCGGCCCGGCGGCGTACTTTTCGACGCTGCCGATCAAGGCCATG
The DNA here is from genome assembly GCF_900105325.1 of Pseudomonas marginalis. NCBI lineage: Bacteria > Pseudomonadati > Pseudomonadota > Gammaproteobacteria > Pseudomonadales > Pseudomonadaceae > Pseudomonas > Pseudomonas marginalis. The sequence goes on along the minus strand of NZ_FNSU01000003.1, from coordinate 2,257,198 downwards.
GCCAGGGCGGTGCGCGAGGCAGGGATTGCGGTGTCGGTATCGCAGACGGCGGGCACATTCGTGTGCAACCAGGTGTTCTACCGCTTGCAGCACGAACTCGCGGGCACCGGTGTACGCAGTGGTTTTATCCACGTGCCGAACCAGCTGGGAGCGGGCCTGGTCGATGGGCTGCGCACCGCGGTGTCGACGGCGTGGAATACCCCGGTGGATGTGCTGGAAGTGGGCGGTCAGGTGAGTTGACTTCCCACGGGTGCGATAACCTCGACTACAGTTCAGCTACATTCCTGTGTTGGATAATCGCCATGATCAAGTGCCCGAAATTCGTGTCTGTTGCGCTTTCGCTTGTGTTGTTTGCCGCTGGCGGTATGGCCCTGGCTGATCCAGGCAATGGCAAGGGGCAAGGCAACGATAAAGGCAATGGTCACGGCGGACAGGGGTATGACAAGCCCAAGGGCAAGGGTGCAGCAGGCAGTCGCGGCCCCAGTGTAGACCGTGGCAGCGTGCTGAATGTGTTGGGCGGTTATCGCGACTACTGGAGCCCGGGGCCCGCCTTGCCGCCTGGCATCCAGAAGAACCTGGCCCGCGGCAAGCCGCTGCCGCCGGGCATTGCCAAGAAACTGGACGGGCGTTTGTTGGGCCGCTTGCCCCATTACGATGGGTACGAGTGGCAGCAGGCGGGCACCGACTTGATACTGGTGGCCATCGCGACGGGCATCATCTACGAAGTCCTCAATGGCGCCCTCGATTGAGCTGGCGGTGTCGCCCGCATGGCGCTCGACGCCGCCGTGTTATTGCCGGCGTCGTTGGCGTTTACAAGCCGCCAGGTGATCCGTAGATTGCATTGCGTCGATTATTCGTTTCAGCTCACGAGGAAACCCCGCAGTGTCCATCCGAGGTTCAGCCGTATTTACCCGCCCTTACCGCGCCTTTCTGTTCGATATGGATGGGACTCTGCTCAATTCGATTGCCGCCGCCGAGCGGGTATGGAGCATCTGGGCTGAACGCCATGGGCTGGAGGTGGCGACGTTCCTGGCCACCATCCATGGCGCCCGGGCGATCGACACCATCACGCGCCAGGCCTTGCCCGGCGTCGACCCGGAGGTTGAAGCGCAGTGGATTACCGAGGCTGAAATCAATGATGTGCAAGGTGTCGTTGCGATTGCCGGTGCCGTCGAGTTTCTGAACCGCTTGCCCGGCGATCAGTGGGCGCTGGTCACCTCTGCACCCAGGGAACTGGCGTTGCGTCGACTGCAAGCGGCAGGTATTACACCGCCAGCGGTGCTGGTCACGGCTGAAGACGTGGCTATCGGCAAGCCGAACCCTGCCTGTTATGTGCTCGGTGCGCAGCGCCTGGGGGTGTCGACGCAGGATTGCCTGGTGTTTGAGGATGCGACGGTGGGGATCCGTGCAGGGGAGGCGGCTGGCGCGGATGTGATGGTCGTGACCTCGACGCACCTCAAGCCCATGGCGACGGAGCATCCTTCGATCGATGGGTATGAACAGCTGCAGGTGCAACGCAGCGCTGATGGCTTGCTGTACTTGGCGCGCGCGACGGGCTGACGCAGCAAGGCCGAGCCGGCTACCGGACTCGGCCTGTTTCGCGGGTGGCTGGATCAGGCGACGCCTGCATTCGATCACTGCGCATGCCTTGGCGTGACAGCACCATCTCCCTGAGAATCTCGTTGGCGAGCCGGGCAATCGCTTCGGCACCGCGATAATGCGCGCGCACGATTCCGGTGATTGCGAAGTGGTCGGTCTCCGGACCGCTGAGCACGGCCGAGAGGGTGCCGTCGGCGTGCAGCGTACAGGTGACCGTGTAGCTGGGCAGGCGGGCTGCCAATTCAGATTCGATTTGGGTTTTAGTGAGCGTGTCCATCTGTACCGGCACCTTCTACTGACTGTGCAAACACACCCAAGGATAGGTCCTGCTGCGAGGCTGTAAATACCAGCGATCTGAAAGCGAATCGGGGGTGGGCGTCAGCGTACGGTTTTGCGCACGATGCGTTGGCACAACTTGCGCTGCACGGCCATCTGGATGGGCTTGAGGCAGAACATGAACAGGTAGCCACACAGCAGGAGTACCAGGTCCAGCCGCGAACGGGGCGCTTCGGCGCCCTCTATTTCAAGCTTCAGGCCATATTCCAAGCCGACAAAGACCAGCCCCGTCAGCAGGGCGATCATCCAGGATCTGGAGAAAAATGGCTGGGCATTGCCTGGCAGCATCGACGTGCTCCTAAGTGCACACGGATGGCGGGATATCAGTCAGAGGATTCGGTTGCAAAGGGTGTAATAAGTTCCAGGCGTGAAGATAGTTTCATCTTGATGCATGGATGGGCATGCGGCAAAAAGCGCTTCGCGCAACAGAGACAAAAGCAGAGCAAAGAGGTTTTCGCCAGCCGTTACAGTGAACGAAAGGGCTGGCTACTGAGGGCGCTTCAAGGCGTCTGGTTTTTGTCCGGAGCGGACAGACCGGCCTGGATGCGCTGGTAAATCTCCTCGCGATGCACGGCAACATCCTTGGGTGCGTTGATGCCGATTCGTACTTGCTGGCCGCTGACGCCCAGGATGGTGATCGTAATGTCATCACCGATGTTTATGCTTTCACCGACTTTGCGGGTGAGTATAAGCATGGACTTCTCCTTGATTACTTTTAAGGACACATGTTCAGACAGGGCAGGTGTCGTATGTGTGTAGCTTACTGCTAAGCGCGTCCCTGTGACTGCCTCTTTTAGGACGCATAGAGGCGACATTAATTCCCATGGCGGCATCATACAGGTCTGGGATACATCATTCGCATTGTTTAAGCCAACGTTTATGACGGCCAGAATAGACAGTGAATGATAAAGTCGCCTCTTTATCCGTTGAAGGAGCAGGGCAGTGCGTAAAGTAGCGATGGCAATTGCGGTGTTGGCATTGGCCGGTTGCGGTGAAGGCAAAAGCGTCGATGCCCCCAAGGCCAAGCCTGCCGTAACCGAAAGCCAGCCACAAACCGGCGCGATTGCTGCCCAGGAATGGGACCTGCGAGTAGGCCCGCCGGACCACAAGCTGCAGGCAATCACCGACCTGACCGCCTGGTTGCTCGAACACGGGTTCAGTTTTTACATCGTGAAGGTCGACGGCAAGGACGAAGTGCTGCTGGGGCCATTTGCAACCAGGGCCGAGGCCGAGGCCAAGCAGACGCTGCTCAACGAGAAGATGGCGCGGGCCAAGAAAACTGACACGGTGTCCGAGATCATCGAGCACAAGGCCGCGCAGTAACCGCTGATTGGGCGGCATTGCCGCCCCTGTTCAACCGCAGGCTTTCAGGTTAACCGGGCCGACAAACTCATTGCCGCGCCCCATCACGCACGCCACCGTTTGGTTCCGCTGGCGCTCCCAGGCTTGTACCGGATAGGTCTTGTTCCAGGCTTCGTACAACTGGCGATCCTGTTTCGACAGGCGCAAGCCGTACTGCTTGCTCATGTAGAAATACGTGCGTGCGATCATCCCGCGAATGGACGGGCGCGGCATGACCTTCTTGGCCTTGAAATCCACCTGGGTCAGGCACGAACCGTACTGCCCGCTTTGCACCGGCAGCCAGCCAAAACTGAAGTTACTTCGATCTCCATTGACCTCGCCGATGCTCGGCACCAGGTTGTGCAGATCCGCTTCGGCACGCTTGAATACGTCGTCATGGCGGGTGCAGTTCTTGCGTCCGCCGTCCTGCCAGCACTGGCGCTGATGTCCGATCTGCCAGGCCGGAACAATGTGCTCCCACTCGATGCGCGCGGCACGGTTGGCGTTTTTGCGTGGGATGTAGCCGCAGGCTTTCAGGTCAACGCGGTTGCCGGTGTATTTGCAGCCGCAATAGAACTCGGTGGATTGTGGCGCGTACAGCTTCCAGGCGACCTTTTTGGCTTCGCTGAAGGTTCGGGGCGCCTGGGCATGGGCAGTGACAGCAAAAAGCAGGCAGCACACTGCAATAAAACGGGCACTCATTGAATCAATCTTCCTTCGGCACAACCCAGAAAATCTGCACGCCGCCGTCATCCCGATAGGCGAGGGTGACGTTGTCGTTCTCCGCGATTTCCTCCAGCAAGCGCTGCCACTCGTCTTCTGGCTCGTCCGGCAAGCGGAAGATCAAGGCTGCCTTGGCTTTTTGGGCGTTGGTGGAGTTGATGATCTTTTGCACACGAATGGCCAGGCGTTCGTAGGCATCAGGTGGGGTTAGGGCTGCGGAAGAGGACTTTGCCACGGAGTGTTCCTTAATAAGCTGTACGTGCATACAGTATTTAACTGTAGGCAATTTCGCAACTGCTTAAAATTCAATAAGTTCGTCTGACGGCGATTTAGGCGAGTTGATGTAAGGCGGGGAGGTGTTGGTTGCGGGATTTACGCAGGAGGTAGAGGCGGGTAAACCCGCCCCTACAGAGATGTCAGCAGGAATCAATATTCCCAGAACATCCGTTGCAGTTCTTTGCTGTCCTGGGTCTTGGTCAGGGCGACCATTGCCAGAATCCGCGCTTTCTGCGGGTTCAGGTCGAGGGCGGCGACCCAGTCGTATTTGTCGTCCGGCTGTTCGGCATTACGCAGCACCATGCCCCCGGCATTTACGTGGGAGGAACGGATGATCTGCACACCTTGTTTGCGCAATTCCACCAGCGCAGGAACCACTTTGGATGACACCGAACCATTGCCGGTGCCGGCGTGGATGATGGCTTTGGCGCCAGCCTGGGCCAGTGCCTTGTAGGCGGTGTCGCTCACGTTGCCGTAGCCGTAGGCGATTTCAACATCGGGCAGGCTCTTGATGTTCTTGATGTCGAACTCCGAGTCCATGGTGTGACGCTTGGCCGGCAGGCGGAACCAGTAGGACTTGCCTTCAACGACCATGCCCAGCGGGCCCCATGGGCTCTTGAAGGCTTCGGTCTTGATATTGATCATCTTGCTGACGTCGCGACCCGATTGGATCTCGTCGTTCATGGTCACCAGTACGCCTTTGCCGCGTGCGTCCTTGCTGCCGGCCACGGCGACGGCGTTGTACAGGTTGAGCATGCCGTCGGCCGACATGGCGGTGCCTGGGCGCATGGAGCCGACCACCACGATAGGCTTGTCGGTTTTTTCCACCAGGTTCAAGAAGTAGGCGGTCTCTTCCAGGGTGTCGGTACCGTGGGTGATCACGATGCCGTCCACGTCCTTGCTGTCGGCCAGTTCGGCGACGCGGCGACCTAGTTGCAGCAGGTTCTCGTTGTTGATGCTTTCGGACGCAATTTGCATCACTTGCTCGCCACGCACATTGGCGATCTGGCTAAGCTCAGGAACACCGGCGATCAATTGCTCGATACCGACTTTGGCAGCCTGGTACGTCGCACTGTTGGCGGCGCTGGCGCCGGCGCCGGCAATGGTGCCGCCGGTGGCGAGGATCACCACGTTGGACAGTTTGGTCTTGGATTCAACCTCCTTTGCCTGGGCGGCAACGGGGAATAGCAGCAGAAGGGCCAACGCCCCCGGAACAAAGTTCTTCAATGCAGATTTCATTATTTTTCTCTCTGGTTTTTGATGAGTGCTGTAGCAGGTTCATCTAGAACACCTGGGCATTGCTGAATGCCTCCAGGCGCTGTGTAGGAGCAGGATCTGTACCATGCCGAATATGTTCGAGCATATAAATTAACTTGTTGATATATATAAATTTTTATTGATTGAGCGATGAGGTTTTGCTTGCTGGATGTCCGGCTTTCCGAACAACCTGAGGTGTGGCGTTCGGTTGTCCGAAAGTTATGACGAAAGAATCCTGAGTGCCGCGCCAAAACCTGTCGTTTCAGAGAACGACCGAACGTGGCAGATGTTTAAGAGCGGCCTTCGCAGGACGGGAGAGCCGGGGCTGGAGGTCTTGCATGAAAGGCCATGTTCTACCGTTGACAAATCTCGACAAGGTTCTCATAGTTTGGCTAACGCAAACGTTTGCGAGATGTTTCATGAGACCCTTGATTAGAGTCTCCTGTCAGCTCGTATCAGCCACCCGGGTGGGAGGGCCGCCGAAGCACACTTCGGTGCACGCGTTGCTCACAATAATCATAAGATCGGAGTGAACCCATGAAGCTGCCATTCGCTGGACGTCTTCTTGCTGTCGCTGTGCTTGCTGCCGCATCCGCCGCCTTACCTTTCTCCCCTGCATTCGCTGATGACGCTGCCGCCAAACCCAAGGTCGGCCTGGTGATGAAATCCCTCGCCAACGAATTTTTCGTGACCATGCAGGACGGTGCCAAGGCGTATCAGAAAGACCACGCCGCCGATTTCGACATGATCACCAACGGCATCAAGGACGAAACCGATACCAGCGCGCAAATCGGTATCGTCAAGCAGATGATCCTGGCCAAGGTCAATGCCATCGTTATCGCGCCTGCTGATTCCAAGGCACTGGTAAAAGTGCTGGAGGATGCCTCTAAAGCCGGGATCAAGATCGTCAACATCGATAACCGCCTGGACCCGGACGTGCTGAAAAGCAAAAACCTCGATATTCCCTTCGTCGGCCCCGACAACCGCAAAGGCGCCAAACTGGTGGGCGACTACCTGGCCAAGCAACTGGCTGCCGGCGACAAGGTCGGCATTATCGAAGGCGTACCGACCACCACCAACGCCCAGCAGCGCACCGCGGGCTTCAAGGATGCGATGGACGCTGCCGGTATGAAGATCGTTTCCACCCAATCCGGCAACTGGGAAATTGACCAGGGCCAGAAAGTGGCCTCGGCCATGCTGAGCGAACACCCGGACCTCAAGGCGCTGCTGGCCGGTAACGACAACATGGCCCTGGGCGCAGTCTCCGCCGTACGTGCTGCAGGCAAGGCCGGTAAGGTGCTGGTGGTGGGTTACGACAACATCGACGCCATCAAGCCGATGCTGCAGGACGGTCGTGTTCTGGCGACCGCCGACCAGGCGGCTGCGCAGCAAGCGGTGTTCGGTATCCAGAACGCCCTCAAGCTGGTCAAGGGTGAGAAAGTCGATGCCAAGGACGGCATGATCGAAACCCCGGTCGAACTCGTCCTCAAGAAGTAATCCTGGCAGCACCCAACAGCGTCCGCCCGTCCTGGGCGGACGCCTGGAGATTTTCCTATGTCATCTTCCGCTCCGAACGCTGTCCTCTCGGTCAGCGGTATCGGTAAGACCTATGCCCAACCGGTTCTGGCCGACATTACCCTCACGCTTAACCGTGGTGAAGTACTGGCGCTGACCGGTGAAAACGGCGCGGGCAAGAGTACCTTGTCGAAGATCGTCGGCGGGCTGGTCACCCCGACCACCGGGCACATGCAATTCCAGGGGCAGGATTACCGTCCGGCCAGCCGTACCCAGGCTGAAGCGTTGGGCGTGCGCATGGTCATGCAGGAACTCAATCTGCTGCCGACGCTGACCGTGGCCGAAAACCTGTTTCTGGATAACCTGCCCAGCCACTGTGGCTGGATCAGCCGCAAGCAATTGCGCAAAGCCGCGATCGAGGCCATGGCCCAGGTCGGCCTGGACGCCATCGACCCGGACACCCTGGTCGGCAGCCTCGGCATCGGCCATCAACAGATGGTCGAGATCGCCCGCAACCTGATCGGCGACTGCCATGTGCTGATCCTCGACGAGCCCACCGCGATGCTCACCGCCCGCGAAGTCGAGATGCTGTTTGAGCAAATCACCCGCCTGCAGGCCCGGGGCGTGGCGATCATTTATATTTCGCACCGGCTCGAAGAACTGGCCCGTGTCGCCCAGCGCATTGCGGTATTGCGCGACGGCAAGCTGGTCTGCGTCGAGCCGATGGCCAATTACAACAGCGAACAACTGGTCACCTTGATGGTGGGCCGGGAGCTGGGAGAACACATCGACCTGGGGCCGCGCAACATCGGCGGCCCAGCCCTGACCGTGAAGGGCCTGACCCGCTCGGACAAAGTCCGCGACGTATCCTTTGAAGTGCGTGCCGGTGAGATATATGGCATCTCCGGCCTGATCGGCGCCGGTCGTACAGAGTTAATGCGGCTTATCTTCGGTGCCGACCTTGCCGACAGCGGCACTGTGGCTTTGGGTTCGCCGGCCCAGGTGGTGAATATTCGCTCGCCGGTGGATGCCGTGGGTCATGGCATTGCCCTGATCACCGAGGACCGCAAGGGCGAAGGGCTGCTGCTGACCCAGTCGATCAGTGCGAATATCGCACTGGGCAACATGCCGGAAATTTCCGCTGGCGGCCTGGTCAATAGCCGCGATGAAACTGCCTTGGCCAAGCGCCAAATCGATGCCATGCGGATCCGCAGTTCCAGCCCGGCGCAATTGGTGTCCGAACTGTCCGGTGGCAACCAGCAGAAAGTGGTGATCGGCCGCTGGCTGGAGCGCGACTGCTCGGTGATGCTGTTCGACGAGCCCACCCGTGGCATTGATGTCGGTGCCAAGTTCGATATTTATGCCTTGCTGGGTGAATTGACTCGCCAGGGCAAGGCGCTGGTGGTGGTGTCCAGCGACCTGCGTGAACTCATGCTGATCTGCGACCGCATCGGCGTGCTGTCCGCCGGGCGCTTGATCGAGACCTTCGAGCGCGACAGCTGGACCCAGGACGAATTGCTCGCCGCCGCCTTTGCCGGCTATCAGAAACGTGATGCGCTGCTCAACGACGCAGTGCTTAGGGATACCCCATGAAACTAACAACTTCCCCCGGTAAAACCGGCGGCAACTTCTACGGCCTGGGCACCTACCTGGGGCTGGCCGGTGCATTGCTGGCGATGATCGCGCTGTTTTCGGTGCTCAGTGATCACTTCCTGTCCTATGACACGTTCAGCACCCTGGCCAACCAGATTCCTGACCTGATGGTGCTGGCGGTGGGCATGACCTTCATCCTGATCATCGGCGGTATCGACCTGTCGGTGGGCTCGGTATTGGCGTTGGCGGCATCGGCGGTCAGCGTGGCGATTCTCGGGTGGGGCTGGAGTGTCTTGCCGGCTGCCTTGCTCGGCATGGGCTGCGCCGCGTTGGCCGGCACTATTACCGGCTCGATCACGGTGGCCTGGCGCATTCCATCGTTTATCGTGTCCCTCGGCGTGTTGGAAATGGCCCGTGGCGTCGCGTACCAGATGACCGGCTCGCGTACGGCCTATATCGGCGATTCGTTTGCCTGGCTGTCCAACCCGATCGCCTTCGGCATTTCGCCGTCGTTTATCATCGCTTTGCTGGTGATCATTGCCGCCCAGCTGGTATTGACCCGCACCGTATTCGGTCGTTACCTGATCGGTATCGGCACCAACGAAGAAGCCGTACGCCTGGCCGGGATCAATCCCAAGCCGTACAAGATTCTGGTGTTCAGTCTTATGGGCCTGCTGGCCGGTGTGGCGGCGCTGTTCCAGATTTCGCGCCTGGAAGCGGCAGACCCGAATGCCGGTGCCGGCCTCGAGCTGCAAGTGATCGCCGCAGTGGTGATCGGCGGCACCAGCCTGATGGGCGGGCGTGGTTCGGTGATCAGTACCTTCTTCGGTGTGTTGATTATTTCGGTATTGGCCGCCGGCCTGGCGCAGATCGGTGCCACGGAGCCCACCAAGCGCATCATCACCGGTGCCGTGATCGTGATCGCCGTGGTCCTGGATACTTATCGCAGCCGTCGTGCCAGTCGGCGAGGCTGAACCATGGCAACGATCAAGGATGTGGCCGCGATTGCAGGTATTTCCTACACCACCGTGTCCCATGTGGTGAACAAGACGCGCCCGGTGAGCGAGCCGGTACGGATCAAGGTTGAAGCGGCGATCAAACAGCTCGACTACGTGCCCAGTGCCGTCGCGCGTTCGCTCAAGGCCAAGACCACGGCCACCATCGGATTGCTGGTGCCCAACAGCCTCAACCCGTATTTTGCCGAGCTGGCCCGGGGCATCGAGGATTATTGTGAGCGTAACGGCTACTGCGTGATTCTCTGCAACTCCGACGACAACGCGGAAAAACAACGCAGCTATTTGCGGGTTTTGCTGGAGAAGCGCGTCGATGGCTTGATCGTGACTTCGGTAGGCGGTGATGACAGCGGCCTCGCCGCAGGCTTGAGCGCCGTGCGCACGCCCATGGTGATTGTCGACCGGGCTCTGGATGGCATCGATGTCGACCTGGTACGCATCGACCACGAGGAGGGCGCCTACCTGGCGACCCGGCACTTGCTTGAGCTGGGGCATCGGGACATCGCCTGCATCGGCGGCCCGGCCCACACCCGCGTCGCGCAAATGCGCCTGGCGGGTTACCAGCGTGCGCTCCATGAAGCCGGTGTGGCGGTGGTGGCCGATCGCATCCAGGAAAGCGACTTCACCAGCACCGGCGGTTATGCTGCTGCCGTGCAATTGCTGGCGCAGAACCCGCCCAGCGCGATTTTTGCCAGCAACGACATGATCGGCTTCGGCGTGTTGCGCGCGGCGGCGGAGCGCAATATCCGCGTGCCCGGTGAACTGTCGGTGATCGGTTTCGATGACATTCAAATGGGCCGCTACGTGTACCCGGCGCTGACCACGGTCGGGCAGTCGATCCTGCAACTGGGCGAGACCGCGGCCGAGCTTTTACTGCGACGAATTGCAACCCCCCAACTGCCGATCGATCAACGCATCGTGACGCCGAGCATCGTGTTGCGTGAATCGACGGCGCCCGTCGCCGGTGTGTTCGCCCAATACCGCTGAACCGAATTGATGAGTACTGATGTATGCCAGCAAAAGTAGTGGTAATAGGCAGCTTGAACATGGACCTGGTCACCCGCGCGAGTCGGCTGCCCCGTGCCGGTGAGACCCTGGTCGGCCAGACGTTTTCCACGGTGCCTGGCGGCAAGGGCGCCAACCAGGCCGTGGCCTCGGCGCGACTGGGTGCGGATGTGGCAATGATCGGCTGTGTCGGTAGCGATGCCTATGGCACTGAACTGCGTGGCGCCTTGCTGGTGGAAGGTATCGATTGCCAGGCGGTGAGCACCGTGGACGGTTCCAGTGGCGTGGCCTTGATTGTGGTGGACGACAGCAGCCAGAACGCGATTGTGATCGTTGCCGGCAGCAACGGCGAGCTGACACCCGCCTCACTGCAGGCGTCCGATGCGGTGCTGCAGGCTGCCGATGTGATTATCTGCCAGCTGGAAGTGCCGATGGATACCGTGGGCTACACCCTCAAGCGCGGTCGTGAACTGGGCAAGACCGTGATCCTCAACCCGGCGCCGGCCAGCGGCCCGTTGCCCGCCGACTGGTACGCCTCGGTCGACTACCTGATTCCCAACGAAAGCGAAGCCAGCGCACTGAGCGGCGTGACAGTCGACTCCCTCGACAGTGCCAAGGTCGCGGCGACACGGTTGATCCAGGCGGGAGCTGGCAAAGTCATTATTACCCTGGGTGCCCAAGGTGCGTTGTTTGCCGATGGCCAGGGCTTTGAGCACCTGGTGGCGCCCAAGGTCAAGGCGGTGGATACCACCGCTGCCGGCGATACCTTTGTCGGTGGTTTTGCCGCAGCACTGGCCAGTGGCAAAAGTGAAGCCGAGGCCATCCGTTTCGGCCAAGTCGCGGCAGCCTTGTCAGTCACCCGTGCTGGTGCGCAACCCTCCATTCCTACGCTGCATGACGTTCAAGGTTTTGTGCTTTTATGAAAAAGACGCCTCTGCTCAATATCGCCTTGTCGCGGTTGATCGCATCCCTGGGCCATGGTGACATCCTGGTGATCGGCGACGCCGGCCTGCCAGTGCCGCCCGGGGTCGAGTTGATCGACCTGGCGCTGACCCAGGGCATTCCCGACTTCATCAGCACCTTGCGTATCGTGCTCAGTGAAATGCAGGTGGAAAGCCACGTACTGGCGGAAGAAATCCTGCTCAAGCAGCCACCCGCGCTGACGGAGCTGAACGCTTTGGCTGAACAGGCCGCCCTCGGCGAGCGACGTCTGCTCAGCCATGAACAATTCAAGCAACTGAGCCGTAGCGCGCGCGCTGTCGTGCGTACCGGCGAGTGCCAGCCTTACTGCAATATCGCGCTGGTCTCCGGCGTAACCTTCTAGAGTTTCCCAACGACAAGGAGTGTTTTATGCAACGTGGTCTGCCAACCCTGAAAAACCTGTTTCGGAGTGTCCTGCTTTTGTCCGCACTCACTGCTGCCAGCGCCCAAGCGGCGGAAAAAATCGACTTGATCATCGACACTGACCCAGGTGCCGACGACGTGGTGGCCTTGCTCTTCGCCATGGCTTCCCCGGACGAATTGAACATTCGTGCACTGACCACCGTCGCCGGCAACGTGCGCCTGGACAAGACCTCGCGTAACGCGCGCCTGGCCCGCGAGTGGGCCGGGCGTGAAGAAATCCCGGTGTACGCCGGCGCACCCAAGCCGCTGTTGCGCACACCGATCTATGCCGAGAACATCCATGGCAAAGAAGGTATTTCCGGCGTCACCGTCCATGAGCCTAAAAAGGGCCTGGCCGAAGGCAACGCCGTTGATTACCTGATCAAGACCCTGCGTGCGGCCAAGCCTCACAGCATCACCATTGCCATGCTCGGTCCGCAGACCAACCTGGCGCTGGCCTTGACCCAGGACCCGGAAATCACCCAAGGCATCAAGGAAGTGGTGGTGATGGGGGGCGCGCACTTCAACGGCGGCAATATCACCCCGGTTGCCGAGTTCAACCTGTTCGCCGATCCGATTGCAGCCGAGATTGTGCTCAAGAGTGGCGTCAAGCTGACCTACCTGCCGCTGGACGTGACCCACAAGGTGCTGACCAGCGAGGCGCGCCTGAAGAAGATCGCCGACATCAACAACAACGCGAGCAAGGTCGTCGGCGATATTCTCAATGAATACGTCAAGGGCGATATGGAATACTACGGCATCCCGGGCGGCCCGGTACATGATGCCACTGTCATCGCCTATCTGCTCAAGCCGTCCTTGTTCACAGGGCGTCAGGCCAATATGGTGGTGGACAGCCGCGAAGGCCCGACCTTCGGCCAGACCATCGTTGATTGGTACGACGGCCTGAAGCAGACAAAAAATGTGTTCTGGGTTGAGAACGGCGACGCCCAGGGCTTCTTCGATCTGCTCACCGAGCGCCTGGCACGCTTGAAGTAACCCGGTCGACGTTCGCCAGCCGGTTCTTATTCGCGCTCGGGGTCTGGTGCCCCCATGTGATCGGCCGGGTATTTTTCGAATACCTGGCCGATGAACGCCTGTGCCGCCTGGGTGCCGAGTTCCTTGACCAGCAGGTCGATACCGATGATTGCCAGTTCCTCCGGGCTTCCTGGGCTGTAGGAACTTTGTCCTTGGGGCCATTTGGCTTTGATGTCGGCTTGGAGCGTTACGGTGGTCATGGAAGTCTCACGGATTGAAATGCTGGGCAATGCGCTGGAACGCGGCTCTAACCGGCGCAGTTAATCATTTTGCGCGGGGTTTGGCACTGCTACTTAGGCATGAAGCAGGTGCTGTGCGACACTGTCCTCCTGTTTAATTGCCGGGGGACCCCGCGTGCAGATCGATTTGAATAACCCCGAGAACCTGACACTGACCGCCGTGCGTCAACTGATCGCCAGTGCCAGTGATGACGAGCATACCCAGTTGCGTGTAACCAGGGCCGGAATTGCCTACATATCTTCTGGGGTGGTGGGAGGCACTGACATCGATGGCCTGCTGTTCCGCCTGGAGACCTGGGCAAAGGGTTCCGGTTATGTCGGCAATGTCGCGGCCAGCGACGAGGTCTGGGTTACACAGATTTTCAATGCGCTGAAGCAGAACTGGCCGAAGCCGCCGTTTGATTACATCGACGTCTACTGATTGCGCTCATATTTGGTCACGATTGATCGGGCGAATGCCTGCTGATAGTCGGGCAGACTTACCTATCGGCGGTTTACGTTTTGAAACCTATCAGCCAGACCGCTGTCGCACGATCTCTGTTCATTTTTCAATAGGAGGCTTCATGCCTTGGAAGCTCGCATCATTCGGTACTTTGTTGGCAGCACTCGCGTTGGCGGGTTGCAGCACCCCGGGTGCCTCTGAGCCAGCCAAAGACGCCGCCGTGACCGATGCCGGTCATAGCCGCTGTGAGTCGAAGGCCGCCGAATTCAGCATTGGCCAGAAAGCCTCGCCGCAGTTGCTGGAGCAGGCCCGTACCCGTGCTGGCGCACAGAACGCGCGGATCCTCAAGCCCAACGATATGATCACGCTGGAATACCGCTCCGACCGGCTGAACCTGAACACCGATGACAACCTGGTGATCACACGCGTTAATTGCGGCTGATCGTTTCCAGGCTTTTGCAACGCCCATAAAAAACCCCGTCACATGGACGGGGTTTTTTTAGCTCAGCGGAGAATTACTCGCCGCGAACCTGTGCAGCTTGCATACCCTTTTGGCCTTTCTCAGCCACGAAGGAAACGGTTTGGCCTTCTTTCAGGCTTTTGAAACCGTCGCTTTCGATAGCTTTGAAGTGTACGAACAGGTCGTCACCGCCACCTTGAGGAGTGATGAAGCCGAAGCCTTTTTCATCGTTGAACCATTTAACGGTGCCGGTTTGGCGATTAGACATGGTGTATCTCCAAGAAACATATATTTTCAGTAGTGCTGTGCTGCTCAGGCCAACTGGGCACACTGGGCTATCATAGTCGAAATGTTCGGCTTGGGAGCCCCCCCAAGGCATTGTTTGCTAATCAATAGCGTTGCGTTTGCTACTTGTGTCGGCTGAAAGCCCCGATCTACGGGGCTTCGGCGCGAAATATCAGCTGGTAAAAAAAGCCGTAAAAGCTGCGTAATTTGTGCGAAATGGCAGTTTTCAGGCTGTTTTCCTGCCAAAACGGCCGTCTGATCAAGGCCCGATCTTACTTTTTCTTCACGACTTTGCAGGACGAAATAGCCGCGACTGCCTTGTTTTTAAGCTCCGGGCTGGCGTTCTGGTTAGTCATGAGCTCTTTGATTTCCGCAGTGCTCAATTCGGCGTTGATCTTGTCGGCGCCACATTCGCAGTGGGCTTTGGCAGTCTTGACGTCTACGTTCTGGCTGGCGGCCGCGCTGCAGTCGCTGACGAAACTGTCACGGGCACCGGCTGGCCAATTGGATGGAGCGGCAGCCTGCGCGCCGAGGGAAAGGAGGCTCAGGGTAGCGGCGAAAGCGAGGGTCGAGGTAAAACGCATCATGGGATGCTCCTTTGATTCGAGGACGAACGGCGATTCTCAGTGGGTTTGAGGTGTGGCGTACAGCTCAAGTTCACTTTTGCAGCTATAAAGGCTGGAATTTGTCTTTGCAGCGGATACTGCCGGCGCGATGACCGTTCATCTGTGCTAGCATCTTCGGCCTGGCTAATTCCGGGCGCGCCATTTGCCGCCTTGCCATGTTTCTTTTCAGCTCACTCCAGTCACTGTGGTTCGATTATCGGTTGGCCGAAAGGCTCCTGCCGCTGTAAGGCAGGCGTTCATCACTGAACGGCCTGGTGTTGGATCTTGTACTGGCTCATCCCAACCCACGTGACCTTTGGTAGGGGTCACCACTAGGAGAGGAGGCGCCATGCCAACTATTACTCTTCCCGACGGCAGTCAACGTTCATTCGATCATTCGGTTTCCGTAGCCGAGGTCGCCGCATCCATTGGTGCTGGCCTGGCCAAGGCCACCGTGGCCGGCAAGGTCGATGGCAAGCTGGTTGACGCCAGCGACCTGATCACCTCCGATGCCAGCCTGCAAATCATCACGCCCAAGGATCAAGAGGGGCTGGAGATCATTCGCCACTCCTGCGCGCACTTGATTGGCCATGCGGTCAAGCAGCTGTATCCGACTGCGAAGATGGTGATCGGCCCGGTCATCGACGAAGGCTTTTATTACGATATCGCCTACGAGCGTCCTTTCACCCCGGACGATCTGGCCGCTATCGAACAGCGCATGCACGCCCTGATCGAAAAAGATTACGACGTCATCAAGAAAGTCACTCCGCGCGCCGAAGTGATCGACGTGTTCACTGCGCGTGGCGAAGACTACAAGCTGCGCCTGGTGGAAGACATGCCGGACGAGCAGGCCATGGGCCTGTACTACCACGAAGAATACGTCGATATGTGCCGTGGTCCCCACGTGCCGAACACGCGCTTCCTCAAGTCCTTCAAGCTGACCAAGCTGTCCGGTGCCTACTGGCGCGGCGACGCGAAGAACGAGCAACTGCAACGCATCTACGGCACTGCCTGGGCTGACAAGAAGCAGCTGGCCGCCTATATCCAGCGCATTGAGGAGGCCGAAAAACGCGACCACCGCAAGATCGGCAAGCGCCTGAACCTGTTCCACCTCCAGGAAGAAGCGCCGGGCATGGTGTTCTGGCACCCGAACGGCTGGACCCTGTACCAAGTGCTCGAGCAGTACATGCGCAAGGTTCAGCGCGACAACGGTTACCTGGAGATCAAGACCCCACAGGTCGTTGATCGCAGCCTGTGGGAGAAATCCGGGCACTGGGCCAACTACGCCGACAATATGTTCACCACCCAGTCGGAAAACCGCGACTACGCCATCAAGCCGATGAACTGCCCATGCCACGTGCAGGTGTTCAATCAAGGCCTGAAGAGCTATCGCGAGTTGCCGATGCGCCTGGCCGAGTTCGGTGCCTGCCACCGTAACGAGCCATCGGGTGCGTTGCACGGCATCATGCGGGTACGCGGCTTCACCCAGGACGACGCCCACATCTTCTGTACCGAAGAGCAGATGCAGGCCGAATCCGCCGCGTTCATCAAGCTGACCATGGACGTTTATCGTGATTTCGGCTTTACCGAAGTCGAGATGAAGCTGTCCACTCGTCCGGAAAAACGCGTCGGTTCCGACGAACTGTGGGATCGCGCCGAAGCGGCCCTGGCCGCAGCGCTAGACAGTGCGGGCCTTGCGTACGATCTGCAGCCGGGTGAGGGGGCCTTCTACGGGCCGAAGATCGAGTTCTCGTTGAAAGATTGCCTTGGCCGTGTCTGGCAATGTGGTACCTTGCAGCTCGATTTTAACCTGCCGATCCGTTTGGGAGCCGAATACGTCTCCGAAGATAACAGTCGTAAACACCCGGTTATGCTGCACCGGGCGATCCTCGGCTCGTTCGAACGGTTCGTCGGTATCCTGATCGAGCACTACGAGGGTGCGTTCCCTGCGTGGCTGGCTCCGACTCAGGCAGTGATCATGAATATCACTGATAAACAGGCGGATTTTGCTGCTGAAGTTGAAAAAACTCTCAACGAAAGCGGATTTCGTGCCAAGTCCGACTTGAGAAATGAAAAGATCGGCTTTAAAATCCGCGAGCATACTTTGCTCAAGGTTCCCTATCTTTTGGTTATCGGAGATCGGGAAGTCGAGATGCAGACTGTCGCTGTGCGTACTCGTGAAGGTGCTGACCTGGGCTCGATGCCCGTCGCCCAGTTCGCTGAGTTCCTCGCGCAAGCGGTTTCCCGGCGTGGTCGCCCAGATTCGGAGTAATTATTATTAAGCGTGAAATGAGACAAGATAAACGAGCTGCACCGAAAGCCCCGATCAACGAGAATATCTCGGCACGCGAGGTTCGGTTAATTGGCGCTGACGGCGAGCAGATTGGCATCGTCTCGATTGATGAAGCGCTTCGTATTGCAGAAGAGTCCAAGTTGGACCTGGTGGAAATCTCCGCCGATGCAATCCCACCCGTTTGCCGGGTGATGGACTACGGCAAGTCGATCTTCGAAAAGAAGAAGCAGGTTGCCGCGGCGAAGAAGAACCAGAAGCAGATTCAAGTAAAAGAAATCAAGTTTCGTCCAGGGACGGAGGAAGGGGATTACCAGGTAAAACTGCGCAACCTGGTACGTTTCCTGAGTGATGGGGACAGGGCCAAGGTATCCTTGCGATTCCGCGGCCGTGAGATGGCCCACCAGGAGCTGGGGATGGAACTCCTCAAGCGGGTTGAAGCTGACCTGCTCGAGTACGGTTCGGTCGAACAGCATCCTAAGATGGAAGGACGCCAGCTGATCATGGTCATCGCCCCGAAAAAGAAGAAGTAATCAACAGGGCACGGCAGGCCTTCTGATTATGTTTATCAACTGAATGCGGAGTATCCGAACATGCCAAAGATGAAGACTAAAAGTGGTGCTGCTAAGCGGTTTCTGAAAACTGCTAACGGTATCAAGCACAAGCACGCTTTCAAGAGCCACATCCTGACCAAAATGTCGACCAAGCGTAAGCGTCAACTGCGCGGTAGCAGCTTGCTGCATCCGTCTGACGTGGCAAAAGTCGAGCGCATGCTGCGCCTTCGTTAATTTTGGATCAAGAATAGAGGAAGTAACTCATGGCTCGTGTAAAGCGTGGCGTCATTGCCCGTAAACGTCACAAAAAAATTCTGAAACTCGCTAAAGGCTACTACGGCGCGCGTTCACGCGTATTCCGTGTTGCCAAGCAAGCGGTAATCAAGGCAGGCCAATACGCCTACCGCGACCGTCGTCAGAAAAAACGTCAGTTCCGCGCTCTGTGGATCGCTCGTATCAACGCTGGTGCACGTGTTAACGGTCTGTCTTACAGCCGTTTCATCGCTGGCCTGAAAAAAGCGTCCATCGAAATCGACCGTAAGGTTCTGGCTGAACTGGCCGTGAACGAAAAAGCGGTGTTTGCTGCGATTGTCGAGAAAGCTAAAGCCACCTTGGCTTAAGTACCCCCGACAGTCACCCTGGGCTGCGCCTGTAGCCCAAGGTGGTAAACGTCATAAATAGGGGAAGAGCCTTCAAGCTCTTCCCCTATTTTGTATCTGGAGTCTGTACATGGAAAACCTGGACGCGCTCGTCGCTCAAGCTCTTGAGGCTGTGCAAAGCGCTGAAGATATCAATGCCCTGGAGCAAATCCGGGTTCACTACCTTGGCAAAAAGGGTGAATTGACTCAGGTGATGAAGACCCTGGGAAATTTGCCGGCTGAAGAGCGCCCGCAATTCGGCGCGCTGATCAACGTTGCCAAGGAGCGTGTCACAGAGGTGCTCAATGCGCGCAAGGCGACCATGGAGGAGGCCGATCTCGCAGCCAAACTCGCCGCCGAGTCCATTGATGTAACCCTGCCTGGTCGTGGCCAGGCCTCGGGCGGTCTGCATCCGATCACCCGGACTCTGGAACGTATCGAGCAGTTCTTCACCCATATCGGCTACGGCATTGCCGAAGGCCCTGAGGTCGAAGACGACTATCACAACTTCGAGGCGCTCAACATCCCAGGCCATCACCCGGCCCGGTCGATGCACGACACCTTCTATTTCAATGCAAACATGCTGTTGCGCACCCATACCTCCCCGGTACAGGTCCGCACCATGGAAGCGAACAAGCCGCCGATCCGCATTGTCTGCCCAGGCCGTGTGTACCGCAGCGACTCCGATATCACCCACTCGCCGATGTTCCACCAGGTCGAAGGCCTGCTGGTTGATCGCGACATCAACTTCGCCGACCTCAAGGGCACCATCGAAGAGTTCCTGCGAGTGTTCTTCGAGAAAGAGCTGGCGGTGCGTTTCCGTCCATCATTCTTCCCGTTCACCGAGCCATCCGCAGAAGTCGACATGGAATGCGTGATGTGCAGCGGTAAAGGCTGCCGCGTCTGCAAGCAGACTGGCTGGCTGGAAGTGATGGGCTGCGGCATGGTTCACCCCAATGTGCTGCGCATGTCCGGGATCGATCCGGAAGAGTTTTCGGGCTTTGCTTTCGGCATGGGCGTTGAGCGTCTGGCCATGCTGCGTTACGGCGTGAACGACTTGCGTCTGTTCTTCGACAACGACTTGCGGTTCCTCGCGCAATTTCGCTAGTCGTAACGAATCTTTAGGAGAGCAGGATGAAATTCAGTGAACAATGGCTGCGCGGCTGGGTAAGCCCGCAGGTAGATCGCGACGCGCTGGTTGCGCGTCTGTCGATGGCCGGTCTTGAGGTCGATAGCGTTACGCCGGCCGCCGGTGTTTTCAGTGGCGTAGTCGTGGGTGAGGTGCTGAGCACCGAGCAACACCCCGATGCCGACAAATTGCGTGTGTGCCAGGTCAGCAATGGCACGGAAACCTTCCAGGTCGTGTGCGGAGCGCCTAACGTGCGCCCCGGCCTGAAGATCCCGTTCGCCATGATCGGCGCCGAACTGCCGGGCGACTTCAAGATCAAGAAAGCCAAGCTACGCGGTGTCGAGTCCAACGGCATGCTGTGCTCCCAGGCGGAGTTGCAAGTAGGCGAGGGCAATGATGGCCTGATGGAGCTGCCGGCCGATGCACCTGTGGGCCAGGACATTCGTGTCTACCTGGAGCTGGAAGACGCCAGTATCGAGGTCGACCTGACCCCGAACCGTGGCGACTGCCTGTCCCTGGCCGGCCTGGCACGTGAAGTGGGCGCGTTGTACAACGCGCCAGTCACTCGTCCAGTGGTTGCCGCAGTGGCTGCGGTCCACGATGAAGTGCGTCCGATCGAAGTACTGGCACCAAACGCCTGCCCACGCTACCTGGGGCGCGTGATCCGCAACGTTGACCTGTCCAAGCCAACCCCGTTGTGGATGGTTGAGCGTCTGCGCCGCGCCGACGTGCGTAGCATCGACGCTGCCGTCGACATCACCAACTACGTGATGCTTGAGCTGGGCCAGCCGCTGCACGCTTTCGATCTCGCCGAAATCAATGGCGGCATCCGTGTGCGCATGGCCGAAGAAGGCGAGAAGCTTGTATTGCTCGACGGCCAGGAAGTCAGCCTGCGCGCCGACACCCTGGTGATCGCTGACCATTCCCGCGCCCTGGCGATTGCCGGTGTGATGGGGGGCGAGCACAGCGGTGTGTCCGCGACCACGCGCGATGTATTCCTTGAAAGCGCGTTCTTCGACCAGATTGCCATCGCTGGCAAGGCCCGCTCCTACGGCCTGCACACCGATGCCTCACATCGCTATGAGCGCGGGGTGGACTGGAAACTCGCCCGCGAAGCCATGGAGCGCGCCACTGGCCTGCTGCTGGAAATCACCGGTGGCGAAGCCGGCCCGATCACTGAGACTGTCAGTGAACAGTATCTGCCGTCCGTTGCGCCGATCACCCTGCGCGCCAAAAGTGTCGAGCAAATGCTTGGCCTGGTCATCGCTCCGGCTGAAATCGAGCAATTGTTGTCGGCCCTCGGGTTGAACATTTCTGCGGGTGGGGAAGGGCAGTGGCATGTTGACGTGCCAAGCCATCGCTTCGATATCAGCCTGGAAGTCGATCTGATCGAAGAGTTGGCTCGCCTGTACGGTTACAACCGCCTGCCGGTTCGTTACCCGCAAGCGCGCCTGGCACCGCAACCCAAGGCAGAAGCGCGTGCGCACCTGCCTGAGCTGCGCCGTCTGCTGGTTGCCCGTGGCTATCAGGAAGCGGTGACCTACAGCTTCATCGATCCGAAGCAGTTCGAACTGTTCAACCCGGGCGTCGAGCCGCTGTTGCTGGCCAATCCGATCTCCAACGACATGGCCGCCATGCGTTCATCCCTGTGGCCGGGCCTGGTGAAAGCCCTTTCCCATAACCTGAACCGTCAGCGAGACCGCGTGCGCATGTTCGAAAGCGGCCTGCGGTTTGTCGGGCAACTCGACGGCCTGAAGCAAGAGCCAATGCTGGCCGGCGTTGTTTGCGGCAGTCGCTTGCCGGAAGGCTGGGCGCAAGGCCGGGATGCCGTGGACTTCTTCGACGTTAAAGCGGACGTGGAAGCGGTACTGGGCTTTGCCGGTGCACTGGACGACTTCACATTTGTGCCAGGCAACCACCCGGCGTTGCACCCTGGTCAGACTGCGCGTATCGAGCGCGAAGGTCGTCTGGTGGGCTTCATCGGGGCCATCCACCCGGAACTGTCGAAAACCCTTGGGCTCGACCGCCCGGTCTTCGTCTTCGAGCTGGTCCTGGCCGAAGTGGCCTCGGGCAAGATGCCTAAATTCAGCGAGTTGTCGCGCTTCCCTGAAGTGCGTCGCGACCTGGCCCTGATCGCCGATCGTGAAGTCGCCGCTACTGCCGTTCTGGATGTAATCCGTGAAAATGCAGGGGAATGGCTGACAGACCTCAGGCTATTTGACGTCTATCAGGGTAAAGGCATTGATCCGCATAGAAAAAGCCTTGCAGTTGGCTTGACCTGGCAGCATCCATCGCGCACTCTTAATGACGATGAGGTGAATACCACGACACAAAATATCCTCACCTCGCTCGAACAAAGGTTAAACGCCACGTTAAGGAAGTGACGTATGGGGGCTTTGACGAAAGCTGAGATGGCGGAACGTCTGTACGAAGAGTTGGGTCTGAACAAGCGCGAGGCCAAGGAATTGGTCGAGCTGTTTTTTGAAGAGATCAGACACGCTCTGGAAGACAACGAACAGGTCAAATTGTCCGGTTTCGGCAATTTTGATCTGCGGGACAAACGCCAGCGGCCTGGCCGCAATCCAAAAACGGGAGAAGAAATCCCGATCACGGCTCGCCGTGTGGTCACCTTTCGTCCAGGGCAGAAGTTGAAGGCCCGAGTTGAGGCTTATGCTGGAACCAAGTCATAACGACGAGCTACCCGTCATCCCAGGCAAACGCTACTTCACCATTGGTGAAGTCAGCGAGCTCTGTGCGGTAAAACCGCACGTGCTGCGCTATTGGGAGCAGGAGTTTCCTCAACTCAACCCTGTCAAACGCACTGGGAACCGTCGGTATTATCAGCGCCAGGATGTGCTGATGATCCGACAGATCCGTGCGTTGCTGTATGACCAGGGGTTCACCATCAGCGGCGCGCGCCAGCGTATGTCCGGTGATGAAGCCAAAGACGACACCACCCAGTACAAGCAACTGATCCGCCAGATGATCTCCGAACTGGAAGATGTGCTGGTGGTTTTGAAAAAATGATTCAGGCTTTTAAAATACTTCCACATTTCAAAAGCTTGCGGTATATTCCTGATCGCTTCGTTGCGAAGCGAACCCAGTAACACGCCTAGTCGGGGCGTAGCGCAGTCCGGTAGCGCACTAGCATGGGGTGCTAGGGGTCGAGTGTTCGAATCACTCCGTCCCGACCATTATTCCTGATTTAAATCAGACACTTAAGCCGATCATATAGATCGGCTTTTTTGTGCCTGCGCAAAACCCGCGCAAAACTGGCGCAAAACTACCCGGTGATTTCGCTGATATTCAGGTCCGGAATCGCCTCGGACCAGATGATTTCCTCGTGGTCTCGCTGGTAGTTCTTGGTCATTCCCTCGCTCGCATGACCTGCAATCTTCTGCCCATCCTTCCCGGCTTTCTTGTACAGGTGCAGCGACAGCGCTCGTACCTCGTGGAAGCCCGGCATCTCTTCTTCCTTCCACCCCGCGTAGCAGTTCGCAGCCTCCCTGGCCTCCTTGAATGCTCGCGTCAAATACCGCTCCTCAACCTTCGTCCAGTGGTCCTTCGTCTGTGCCTGCTTCTGTTTCAGTCGATCCGGCTTGCGGTGCACCAGGTACGGCGACACAACATCGTCTCGGCATCGGCTAATGACAGCCTGCAGCTCGGGCGTAACCCTGAATCGAATCCAGGCCGCGTCGGTAGCCTTGGCCGTCTTCTTCTGCACGACGTAGAGAAAACCTTCCCTGACCCCATCAAAGCGCATGTCCAGGATGTCTGTGCGACGCTGGGCGGTGATCAGTGCCAGGTCAATTGCATTCTGTAGCCAGGCTGGCGACTTATCCCTGATTGCCTTCAACCCTTCGACGGTGTGCCGTTTACGCTGTTTCTTCTCGATCCTGTTGATGGTGCTGGCTGCTGGGTTGTCAGGGCAAAGACCTTTGGCGGCTGCGTGGTTGAAAATGTCGATCAGCAGTGCCCGAGATTGGTTCGCGGAGCGCGGCGTAATGACGTCCAGCATCTCCGCGATCATGCGGATAGTGATCTGGTCGACCGCTTTGCCCTCAAACTGCTTCCGGAAACGTCGGAAGTGCACGGCATAAAGGCCCAGGGTCCCTTTTGCAAGCTCGCGCGGGGGGAGTACGTCACGCTCGTAGGTATCGAGGAATGTGGCGAACGATTCCGACGACGCAGAGAGCACGGCGCCGACCAGGTCAGCGCCACGCATGAACTCCAGGTTCAGTTGTTTGGCGGCATCGATCGCTTTGATGCGATCGCCGCCGAACTGGAACCACTTCCCATCGGTCGGCCGACGGTAGCGGTATGTCGACCGTCTCGCATCGAAGTATAGGTTCTGCGGGAGGCTCTTATTCGCCTTGTTCCGCGGCCGGGGTGCCATCATGCAGCTCCTTTCAATACCATCGCCACCAGGTCGTTGCCGTCCGAGCGGGTGAAGGCGATCCAGTCAACGTACCAAAGCTTCCCGATCTGCTCGCCAGGCACCAGACCGTTGCGGATATGATTGCGAATTGCCTGGGAGCAGGGCGGGGTGCCGTTTTCACCCCAGCGCCGTCGCTGGAATTCGCTGATTTTGATGAGCTCTTTTCGCATATGTATTTCCTCGAGTGTCGCGACACGTTTTCGTTGTTCGCGAACCGTGTCGCGACATTTCCCTTACCCATCGTTTGAATTCCCGCGGAAGTGAT
Source organism: Pseudomonas marginalis (assembly GCF_900105325.1). Lineage (NCBI taxonomy): Bacteria > Pseudomonadati > Pseudomonadota > Gammaproteobacteria > Pseudomonadales > Pseudomonadaceae > Pseudomonas > Pseudomonas marginalis. Next base: position 2,232,777 of record NZ_FNSU01000003.1, on the reverse strand, counting down.
CAGCCAGCACCCGCCGCGCGTCGATACCGCACGACGCCGACATTGCGTAGATCTGCCCGAAGGTGGTTTCTCGGCGCTGCAGGGCGTTGAACAGCTCGATCAGGCGCTGGCCCTTGGTACCGTTGCGGCGGTTCATAGCAGGAACCTCTCATCATTCTGAATATGCAGTGAGCTAGTCGCTGAGCCTGCGGCGGTTTGCTTCTCGATCACTGGAACGCAATCGGCTACATCAGGCGGATCTTCGGACACCACCAGAATCCTTACGAGCAGTACGACGATTAGCGTCAGCTGGATTGTCTGGAGCATGGCTCTACCTCTTGCCTGCGCTAGCCAGGCCAACGATCAGTAGTTGGGCGAAAAAAATCATGATCTTCATGCTGATATCCGGTGCGGCCGAAGCCGCAGAAGCAATTGAAGGAATGAATTACTGAAGGAATCTGCGGACAGGGCGCGCGAGCCGCTCGCTGAGCATGACGTTGTCGTTGAGCCAGCCATCTTCAAAGTCCATGAAGTAGGCGCCGTAGGCGGAGCGCTGCGTGCTGCTGATGTACCAGTCCTTCTCGAACGATTCAGGCAGGTACAGGTAGCCGTGATGCAGTTCGCCAGAGGAGGGCAGATAGAAATCGTTGTGCCCGTCGCGGGTGTAGGCAGATGCCGCGTCGGCGGCTGGGTGAGAACCTTCGCGATTGATCAGGATTGCGGTGTTCTCGCGCCCGTCGATGCCACTGGTAGCCTCGACGTTGGTGCCGTGCTCGCCATAGCTGTGCCGGCCCACATCCGTGACGGCGAAGATGACGTAGCACAGGCCTTCCGGGTACTCGCGGCGGCCACCGTAGATCCCGCCCTGGCCTGCCCAGTAGGAGCCGATCGCCGGCGGTACAAGACCGCTCGGTAGATCGCCTGAATTACTTGGATTTGAATTCACTCGGATCGGGGTGGTAACAGTATTGGCCAGCGTATCCAGCAGGATCTGCTGACGGTTCTGACCATCCAAATACTGTCGAGTAGCCTTCACGAAGACGCTGTTCATGCTGCGATCATCAGCCTGGGCTACGGCTTCAATCTCTGCGCGCAGCCCATCGGGCAGGCGGACCACAAACTTGTCGGCGGTGCGGGAATCGTATTGTGTTGAGGTCATTTCACTTTCTCCAGACCGAGGAGAGTTCGTGAAGATCACTCGCCGCATAAATGGCGGGCTCAATGGATTAGAAGATCGCCTTCAGCTTTGGGACAAGGCAAAAAAGGTGTTGGCATAGGAGGTCAGTGTCAGGTTGAGGAAGTTACAGTCGTAGCGCACGCAAATGCGAAGATTGGTCACTCAAAGTAAAAAGGCCAGCCACGGAGTGTGGATGGCCGCTAAACACTATTTCCCTTTCGGTGGAGCATTCCCTCTGCCGCCACCAGAAGGATTACCCGTGGTGCTTGGCAGATTAGGTACTGCAGGAGTTTTGGAACCACCTCCTGCACTGCCGCTACCCTTGCTTGATGATCCCAAACTGCTCTTACTGCCTGACGACTTCGACATAACGTTCTCCTGATTATGACCAGCGGGACTGCACAAGAGACTTTAGTCCAGCTGGTAGCATTGGCTGGAAAAACGAACGCTACCTCCGAAATGACTTAGCGGTTGGCAAGCAGTCAGTCAATTTTGAGCATCTGTGCGAGCAGCGGATCGTTCGAACCCAATATCGCCGCCTGTACGTCTACAAAGTACATCCCTCCCGTGATCTCACCGATGATCTCGCCCTCTTCAATCCATTTCTTCAGTTGCTGCAGGCTGGGCTTGTTCCCGACATACCGCAGCTTTCTATACTCACCGACCTCCATGAGCCTCGGCAATCTCACTGTTATCTGGGACAGCATTTTCATAATCCGAGCCTGCGTCGATCCGCCTCAATTCTTTCTATGAGAGTACCGCCGGTAGTTCTTCTCGCAAGCTTCTCGGGTTCAAGGTACTGCGAATTCGCCTCTAGGTAGTAATTACGGCCGTGCTTGATAGGTTGGGGGGTAATGCGGCCTTCGCGGGCCCATTTGCGCAGGGTATTCGGGCTAGGCGGCGTTTTAAAGTGGTCAGCAGCCCATTCTGCGAGAGTCAATTTGGTCATGAGTTCACCTGCCATAGTCTAATGTCGGCCGTTATTTTAGTCGGAGCTCAGGGCTTTTTTTCTGAGCCGGCTGACCTCCCAGGCGACTGATTACGACTTGGCTTAGCACTTTTGGGATGCCGTCACCTCCCACGACAAATCCGAATTGTTGCTCCTGTAACCATCTGACTTGAGCGCTCGGCTTTTGATAGCCAGTGAGCTCTGCCACCTCTTCCTTCGTTAAAAACATCGGGGTTCTCCAGGCGCGATATCTGACAAGGCTACATCTTTCCATTCTGCTTGATGCGCGCCAAGCCCTGTTTGATGTGCCCGGCGTTCTCGCCGAGCGCCCCATAGAACTGATCATTTCAGCGGATGTATGAGGGATGAGGAGGTATAACTGCTTCTATCGCAACACGGTCAACTTGCTTTGGCCACAAAACAGCGGCTCGAAGTGGTGTTGAGTCTCTGCTCCCATAACGAAGCCACACTCAAGCTTCACTTTTGCTCCATTCGGCAAGCTATCTCCTTCATCTAACGTGAACTGCACACGATCTGTAGTGACCAAATTTCCGATATCGGTTCTAACTGTTATCTGCTCATCAAGAACCAATGCGGTGTATCCAATTTTTGCAGGGGGTTTAATCTGTCCCAGTGGGTCGTTTGCTGCAAGAGTAAAAAAACGCCCGGTAAATTGCATGGGATTTGGTCCCGGCGGTGTAGGTGTCTCAGCTGCCGATACCGCAAATGAAAACAGCGCCGGAATTAGCAAAAAAAATTTCATGATTTTCCTTTCATAGGTCGAAGCCAGAGATTTTGTTAGATATATGGCTATGAGCCATCATTTGAGTCTATAGCATACACGGGAGATCGCTATGGGGACGGACACCCCTCCCGTAATTGAGCCCGCACTTTACCAATCGCGGCGTACAGCTACTATTGGCTGGGCATCAAGGCGGTAGAATGCCTTTTTATCCAGAGTATGAGAGATGGAACCTAACGAGGTTATTGACGCGCTTGCCGTTCAAGTCGAATCCGCGAAAAGCCGAGGTCTCAAAGACGTCTCCATCGAAAGCCTTGAGATGTACATGGTCGCGCTGCGTGAGCGCGTCGAAAAGCTTTCTCCGCTTACTGAAGCGAATAACGAGTTCCAGAGGCAGGCTAACGATCATGCTTTTCAGGACCGGCAGGCGATGTTCAGAACCGTTATTGACTCTGGTCAGGCAGCGCTTAAAGCCAGCCTGCTTGTGGGGGGAGGGGCAGCAGCGGCACTCCTCGCATTCGCCAGTTCTGCCTGGAAGTCGCTAAAGCCTGAAGGGCTGGAGCTATTGGGGCTGACTATTTTTGTATTAGCTATCGGTGTGCTTTTGGTGGTGCTTGCTAGCGGCGCAACATACCTGTCTCAGGGGCTCTATCACGACGGCTTGGGCAAGCCACATAATTGCAAAGAAGATCGTGCCGGAGACATTTTGAGGTACATATCACTGACATTGGTTGTCTCTTCGTACGGACTCTATGCGTTGGCGTGCTGGTTTATTTATAAAATGATGGGAAGCTTTTCCATTGTCGGCTTCATACCGGTAGGGTGATAGATACAAGAAGCCCGGCGCTGGGCCGGGCTGTTTTACGATCCAGATTTAACTGCGGGCGGCGAGGTCGCCGCCGGAGAGCTTTTGCTCTCTCCAAGAATAATCTTTTCGACAGTCGCTGTAGACTCACTTTTGCCTAACTGAAAGGCACTCAACATATTCGATGTGAGAGCCGTATTGAAGCCTGCCACGCCAAGCACGATCGCAATCACAGTCGAGACTGCCGCGACGATCAGCGTGGTTTTCATAGAACTGATGCCGGCCTTTGTCTCCCCGTTGTCCTTGCCAATTTGCGCGAGAACTCCGTCAAGGCGCTTATCCCGCTCAGCCTGAGCAGCCAGAAAACCTTCAATTTTCGCAGAAACAGACTCCACTCGAGCATCCATTTTGGCCTCTATGGTCTCGAGCTTTGCGTTGAATTCTTCGCGAGTAATGTCGTTCATGCTCTGAGTATGGACCGAATTATAAATCTCGTCATTAGCCCCCACCACCGGAGCCGCCGGTGGAGGAGCGATTCGATCAAATGTGAATATCGATTTTTTTAGTTTTGTGGGGCTTGTGTCAAGATCTGTCAAGCCGGATAAGGTCGCCCAATCCAAAGTATCTGGCCCTCTACCGAGCCCGGCAGTACCTCTGAATTCTTCTGAGCCAAGTGGGCCTAGATCTACTGACTTGAGCATTAGAACTCCTCAAGCGCGCCCGGGATGTCGTCATTTAGTAGGGAGTGCTGCCTCACAAATTTACATTTGGTGCAAATCATGACGAGTACTGGCAATCCTGTGGCGAACATGTCACCAGATCCAGTTCCCCACGGCACAGCATTGCCGCCGATTGATTCAGAATTTGGTGCTTGCCATACCGCATTTGAGCAAATTGGGCATTCAGCTGAAGCCCCAATAGACGTGAAGAACTCCTCAACCTTTTCAAGGTTGATCCTTCGCTTTTTCCGTATCCCGTCAGCGCTCATTTGAATTCAATCCTTGTGCCGCGCGCACCCAATGTCGCGCAAATTTTTACAGCATCCCGCCGCGCCAAACCAAGCGCTTACTCAGGCTTGCTTCGATTTAGCTGCCCCGCCTTCACCTCATCCGCATACCCACCAATCCCATCAGGGCTATGGCGTCGGCATCTCTGAGCTTTTCCGCAAGCTTCCCTGGTCGACACAGGACTGCTCAAGGTTGAACGCTATAGCCTTGAGGTCGTGGCTGTTACGGGCCGACCTACATTCCCAGTCGGAAAAGTTAGCACGACATCAATTCGTGTAAGAAGAACAGAATAGGCGATACCGGGAGGCTTCCGGGATGATCAATAGTTTAATCCCAGCGCTTGATAGACGGATCGTCGTCCTCATCGACCAAGGCGGACAGACGCTCAATGACACTGTCTCCTGTCAGAAGAGTTCGGCGCTCCATCCTCGGCATAGCTACCCAGCTACCATCCTCATCGGGGGTGAAGAAAATGTCGACGATATGCAAATTCTTTGCGAGTAGTCCGTAGTCTTGGCCTCGTTGGCAAGGATCTAGCCTGACTGCCTTACCGATAAATCTAATCACGAGACTGTCATAAGACGCATCCATATCGGTGCTGATTTTTTCACGTGTTATCGCTAGGTTTGGTATTCCGTCGAGAGCAGACTCCAGAGAGGCGTAAAGTGCTGGAAGGCGAGTTGCGAACAGCAGATGCTGCTCGCCAGCCAGCTGTGCCTCATTCATTTCCTCGACTACCTTATTTTTCAGCTTAGCTATTAAGTCTTCCTTGGCGCCCATTGACGATTCTCCGTAGGTAGTGATAGCTCGATGCTATCCCAACATACTTGGCATATCCAGAGGTACTACCCGGGGAGATATTCGGGAGAATTACGTACAGCTTAAAACTTGGGATTGGAAACAGGTGTGAATTCCACGCCAAGCTCCTACGACGTTGGAAACGTGGCGCGCCACAGATTAAAAACCTGCTGCATCATCGGCGAGCATGCGGTTCTCGATTGCCGATGCCGGGTCGGTAGCAACCTTGACATGGTGGTGGTCTATCCAGGGGAGGGGGCCGGGATTTTGCTCGGGAATTCATAGATAAACTTCATGAGCATCTCTGCAAAGGATATGAGATCTACAGCATCACCTCCGCTCATAAGTGCTATTTCGTGAGTTGCTTCGTTCCCTTTCTTCCGTATGTGGTCAACCCATCCACGTCCGTTTGGAGGAATAAACCCTGCATTCGCCAAATAATTCACGTATGAAATGAAAGGCTCGCCCTCTGGTGCGCCCTGGGCAACCCCAATATTCATCAGGAGCTTTCGGCAGAGAAGCACTGCCCCGGTAAAGGCGCCGGCTGCAGCACACTGCCTCGCTTCGTTATACAAGGCCTCAATACTCTCTGGCAGGTTTGCCACCGGACTGCCAGGAAGCAATCCCGGAAACTGGGGCGCATCGTTTCCCCAGTAAGTTGGATTGAAGCAGTGAGTGCATATGTAGATGAATTGGTTTTGCCCAGAAAAATAGCCCAATGAACTGGCTACCATATTGCTGCAGAAGCCGCATTGGTATTTTTTAGAGGTGATCTGCATCACGTTCATCCAATGCATCATCGAGTCCCTTCTTAGTTTTTTTCATGCTAGCCATGTGACACACCACTGTCCACCGGATAGTTTGCGCTCAAGTTATCATCTTGCGCAAAACCTCCTCTGCAGGATGCATCTCCCCGTTTGCATAAGCACAAAAAAGCAGATTCTTTGCCCCTGCTGGAATGCCCTGTTATCCATTTAAAACAGGTGCTTAGGTGGCTACAGCCCCAAGCATGGGGTGCTAGGGGTCGAGTGTTCGAATCACTCCGTCCCGACCATATTTTTCAGTGACTTAGCCGAACTCCAGCCAGTTCGGCTTTTTTACGCATAGGGACTTTTGCGGGGGATCATCCCAACTTCCTCCTCAAGATCGTCACCGCCCCACGCTTGGATCCAGCCAATGCACTGAAAGCTTCAGGCCATCAAGGTCCTGGATGAGTTGCGTCTGCTGATTCTGAAAATTCTTTTTAAACCCACACAGGTTCATTGAGCATAGGCAGATCTGAAGTACGATCAGCGCATACGCTTCAGCGTAAGCCCCAAATGGCCCAGGGCATAGTGCTCACTATGCAACAGAAGGCCCCCGCCATTCTTCTCGCTGGCCGTGGAACCCAATCCAGATAACTCCTTCAATCTCCTGCTAAAAAAGACTGAAGTATCCGGGCTGATATTCGGATTTTTTGAGAAGGGCCCTCAACTGCCGACACCCAATGTGTGTAGTGCAGGGAGTTGGCGAAGGCCTCCAGGCCGACTGTGTGTCTACTGGTGGAGCATCGCTTCCACTTGAGCGACGCTGATACGCGGAATCACACTCGCCGGAATCTTCGAAATATCGGATAAGTTGTAAACCATGAAGTCATCCCCCATGACCTTTTTGGACATCAACTCGAACGACGGCAGTATGCGGGTGTAATAGTGTTGGTCGAGCCCGCAGGGGGAGTTTGTGGAGTTTTTCGTTTCGTAAAACCTCCCCGACTTTTCGTCCAGGTCGACGCCCACCAGGAAAACCTTGGAGAACCCGACGTGGAATGCCAGCTGGATGGCCAGGTAGGCCACGGTTCGGGCGTCAAAAAAGCCCTGGCTCATGTCCTTGCTGAACCCGATGGACCGTTTCCGAAAGGCGATCAAGGAGTGATCAGTAACCAGCTCTTTTGATCTTCCGAGCGCCACATCGATCCACGACGGTTTTGGAGCCTTGGACAGCGGGTAGAGCTGCCCGGTTGGACGAGCATGGGAGGATTGCGCGTGGTCTTCCCATAGCGCGACCCTTTGGCTGACAGCCATGGCGTAATTGAATAAATCCGGCTGCTGTTTGGAAAAGCTTCTGTCCGTGCAAGCGTAAAAACTCGGCTTGATATCGGTGTTCATAAACATCGAAATGGCGCCATTCATGGTGATCATGGGCACGTGCGCAAACTTTTCGAGGGGGAATGATTTGGCTGACAGGCCGGAAGCGATAATAAAAACCGCGCCTGATTCGACATTCCGACAGGCAGCAAAATCGTGCAGGTGCATCGGGCTTGCGCTTGAACGCCATGGCGCTGACACGGGTGCAAACAAAGCCAGCTTTTTGTCGGCAACAGGCTTGGCCTCGACGAAGGGCATCTGTTTCATCCGATCTATCCGCGTAGTGAAAGGAAAATCCACACATCAGCCGACCAAGGCTTGACAGCAGAGTTCCCTTATAAAAAACAATACATAAACGCGGCTTCGCCAGACGTCCGGTATTTGTGTAGGGCCTTTCCCAGAAGGGGGAAACGCATCAACACGCCGCAACCTTTAAAACGTCTGCCCCATGGAGAACTGAAACACCTGCTTGTCCGCGTTCTCCGGCGTGCGAATCGGGTATGCCAAATTCACACTCAGCGGCCCCAGCGGGCTGTACCACGTCACCCCAACCCCCACCGAACTGGCCATCTGGCCCAGGTCCACGCTGCCGCAGCCTTGGGTGGTACTGAGGTAGCACTTGTCCGAATACACCGTGCCCACGTCCCAGAACAACGAGGTTCGCACGGATTTGTTGTCTTTGATGAACGGCACCGGGAATAAGTACTCCGCGCCGCCTGTTATCAGGATATTGCCGCCCAGCGATTCGGTGTCCCGGTCCGAGTAGTACGCCTGCCCGGCACTGGCGTAGGCACCGGTTGCCGGGGTGTTGCGCGGGCCGAGGGTGCCGCTTTCAAAGCCGCGCACCGTGCCTTCGCCGCCGGCGGTGTAGGTTTCATAGAAGGGCAGCCCGTCCGTGGAGCCGTAGCCGCTGCCGTAGCCGAGCTTGGTGTGAAAGCGCAGTGATGTGTTGTTGCTGACAGGCAGGAACGTCTGCCCCGTGTAGTCGATTTTGTAGAAACTCAGGTCGCTGCCGGGCACCGTCACCATCAGGTTGAGGTTTTGCGAATGCCCGCGAGTCGCCAGCACGCCTTTGTTCAAGGTCGATTCCGACCAGCCGAGGTTGGCCTTGAAGTTGGTGAATTCCTTGCCTTCGCGCTCGATAAAGTCGTAGATCTCGTCGGCGCTGTAGGTGCCCGGTTCGATACTGTCGTGTTGCGCCGTCAGGCCAAAGCTCAAACGCGAGGTTTCATTGATCGGGTAACCGAGGGTGGCGCCCAGGCCAAAACTATTGATGGCGTAATAGGACACCCCGTCATCGTAGTACTTGTTGTAGTCGGTCTTGCTGTAGAACGCGTTGTAACCCAGGCTCACCCCGTCGGTGGTGAAGTAGGGATCGGTGAAACCGATGTTGTACTTGCTCTGGTAGGACGAGCGGGTCAGCCCCAGGCTGGCGTAGTTGCCGGTGCCGAGGAAGTTGTTCTGGGTGATCGAGCCGCCGAGGATCAGCCCCGAACTCTGGGCAAAGCCGACACTGGCGGTAATCGAACCGGACGCCTGTTCTTCCACGGCGTAGTTCACATCCAGTTGGTCGTCGAGGCCGGCCACCGCAGGCGTCTCGACGTTCACCTCTTTGAAGAACCCCAGGCGCTCCAGGCGCACCTTGGACTGGTCGATCAGGTACGTCGATGCCCAGCCACCTTCCATCTGGCGCATTTCCCGCCGCAGCACCTTGTCGTCGGTCTTGGTATTGCCACGGAAGTTGATACGGTTGACGTAGGCCCGCTTACCGGGGTCGACGGAGAACGTGACGTCAACCGTGTGGTCTTCATCGTGGGCCTGCGGCACGCCGTTGACGTTGGCGAACGTGTAGCCTTCGTTGCCCAGGCGACGGGTAATCAGCTCCGAGGTGGTGGTCATCAGTTTGCGTGAGAACACCTGGCCCTTCTGCACCAGCAGCAAGGACTGGACCTGGTCCTGCGGGACTTTCAGCTCACCACTGAGCTTCACCTCGCGTACCGTGTATTTCTGGCCTTCGTGGATGTTCACGGTGATGTAGACGTGCTTTTTGTCCGGGGTCATCGAGACCTGGGTCGAGGTGATATCCATGTTGATATAGCCACGGTCCAGGTAATAGGAGCGCAAGCGTTCAAGGTCGCCCGACAGCTTCTCCCGTGCGTATTTGTCGTCGTTCTTGAAAAACGACAGCCAGTTGCTGGTCTTGAGGGTGAACTGGTCGATCAGGGCGTCGTCGGCGAACACCGTGTTGCCCACCACGTTGATGTGCTGGATCGACGCCACTTCACCTTCGTCGATCTTGATTTTCAAGCCCACGCGGTTACGCGGCTGAGCCACCACCTGCGCGTCGACCGACGCCGAGTACCGGCCCTGGGCAACGTACTGGCGCTGCAACTCGTTGCGTATCCCTTCCAGGGTGGCGCGCTGGAAAATCTCGCCCTCGGCAAGGCCCGATTGCTTCATGCCTTTCATCAGGTCATCGGTGGCAATCGCCTTGTTGCCCTCGAATTCGATACTGGCAACCGAAGGACGCTCGACTACATTGATGATCAACACATCGCCTTCGCGGCTCAGTTGGATGTCCTGGAAGTAACCGGTCTTGAACAGCGCGCGGGTTGAGTCCACCAGGCGCCGGTCATCCGCTTCGTCGCCGACGTTCAGGGGTAATGCCCCGAACACGCTGCCCGCAGAGACCCGTTGCAGGCCGTTGATTCGAATATCCGAGATTTTGAAGCCTTGGGCGAGTGCCAGTGAGGTATTGAGCAGCAGCGCAACCGAGCAGAGCAGGCGCGAAAAATTCATCAAGATCTTTTCCAGAACACATCGACAAGCAGCGCCGGCACGCATGGACAACTCGCCGCGCGGCCGGACTGGTGAACATCCAGCATACGAGCGAGGGGCGTTTGGTGCGGTTAACCGAATGTCAAGTTAGGTAAAGTTTGGTCTGGGATGCCAATGCCGGGTCGATAATGCGCAACCCCCCACTGACGAGCCCGAGATGATCCGCGTACTGTTGGTCGACGACGACCAGGAACTGACTGACATGCTGAGCCAATACCTCGCGCGCGAAGGCTTTGAGGCCACGGCCGTGCACACGGGGGAGGAGGGCGAGGAGGAGGCGCTGTCGGGGCGCTACAGCATTGTGGTGCTGGACGTCATGCTGCCCCAGCGCTCGGGCATCGAGGTACTCCGGCGCATCCGCGTCGTCAGCCAGGTACCCGTAGTGCTGCTCACCGCCCGTGGCGACAACATCGACCGCATCACCGGCCTGGAACTCGGCGCCGATGATTACGTGCCCAAGCCCAGCTCCCCCGGCGAACTGGTCGCGCGCCTGCGCGCCATCATGCGCAGGGTGCAGCCGGTGGGCCAGCCGACCACCGAAGTGATCACGACCGGCGCGCTGGTGTTGTGGCCCGGCAGGCGCCAGGCCCTGTGGAACGGCCTCGAGCTGGGCGTGACCAGCACCGAGTTCAGCCTGCTGGAAGAGCTGGCCCGCAGTGCCGGCCAGGTAGTGAGTAAAAAGGATCTGTCACTCAATGCCCTCGGTTGCCCGCTGACCCGCTACGACCGGCGCATCGACGTGCATATCAGCAGCATCCGGCAAAAACTCGGGCCGCGCCCGGACGCCAAGGCCTGGATCCAGAGCGTGCGCGGCCTCGGCTATTTGTTGATTGCCGAATGACCAAGCCCAGCCTGCTGTTCTGGAAACTGTTCCTGGCCTTCTGGTTGGCGACCACCTTGACCTTCCTGGTGGGCGTCGGCGTGCTTGAACTGGGCCGTTTCCAGCCGAATGACCCGCATGTGGAAGCCATGCTGGCGGCCGAAGACAAGCTGCTGCAAACGTTCGGTGTCGAGGCGGGCGGCCAGCTCCTGGCGGTGTGGGAGCGCCCGGCGGATGAGGCCATCGGCGTCTACAACAGTGCCGGTCAATTGCTGGTAGGTGGGCCCGTGACGCAGCCGGTCTATGAGCGAGCGGTCGTCAGCAAGGAAGGCCTGACGCTGTCGATCAGGTCGACCCACGCGCCCGGTAACCCGCCGGGCCGGCCCTGGCACCAGATTCCGCTGATCATCGGCACGTTGATGAGTGCGCTGTTCAGCGGCTACATGGCCTATTACCTGGCCTGGCCCCTGGCGTACCTGAAGCGCGCCATGAGCGACGCGGCCCAGGGACGCTTCGAAACCCGGGTCAAGCCGGCCATGGGCAAGCGTCGCGACGAGATCGTCGACCTGGCGGAAGACTGCGACCGCATGGCCAACCAGTTGAAGGTGCTGGTGGAGGCCCAGCAACAGCTGCTGCACGACATCTCCCATGAACTGCGCTCCCCGCTGACGCGCATGCAGGCGGCCATCGGCCTGTTGCGCCAGGACGCCGCCCGCCTGGAAATGCTCGAACGCATCGAGCGCGAATCCGAGCGCATGGACACCCTGATCGAGGCGTTGCTGACCCTGGCGCGCCTGCAAGGCCGTCCGGAAAGTATCGAGCGCGAGCCCGTGGATATTGTCGAATTGCTGGCGATGATCGTTGAAGATGCGCAGTTTGAGGCCGGCATCAAAGGCTGTCGCGTGCACCTGCAGGTGTGCCCGCCGTTTATCGCCTGCGTCAGCGGTGAGTTGTTGTATCGCTGCTTCGAGAACGTGATTCGCAATGCCGTGCGCTACACCCGACCGGACACCACCGTGTGCGTGTCGGCGCAGGTCAACCACGATGCGAACCGCCTCACGGTACAGATCACCGACCAAGGGCCGGGCGTCGACAATGACCGGCTGCACAGCATTTTCCAGCCGTTCGAGCGTGGGGTGGGCGATGCCAGCGTGGGGTTTGGCCTGGGGCTGGCCATTGCTGCGAGGGCCGTCCAGATGCACGGCGGCCACATCCTCGCGCGCAACGAGCCAGGCGGTGGGCTGGCAGTGGAGATCACCCTGCACAGCGCGCGATCTTTACACGACATTACACTGGCTTGACCGCCCTGTACGTCGCGCCTGATTAGACTTGTCACCCTTGATTGAGTGGAGGTGGCGATGTTTCAGGTGCATAAAAAGGGCTTTGTGCCCGGCAGGAAAATGGTCGACGGCCTGGTCCCTTACGACTTCTTTTGCGAAGACAGCCCGGCGATCAATCTGTTTGTGTTTACCGGCGCCGCTACGCCGGGCGCCACCGTCGAAGAACAGACCCTATGGGGCTTCACGCGGTTGGAACGTTTCGAGGCGATGAGCCACGCGCTGGTGAGCAACCAGCGGCACGCCGGCTGGTTTCAAAGCGTCAATGTGCTCACCGGACCCAACCAGAACGGCACGCAAAGCGTGAAGTTCCAGCGCGTGCTGAAAATCATCAAGCACGCCAGTCCGGCCCGCAAGGCCGACTACGAGATCCTCACCGACGAAGGCGACACCTATTTCACCCGCCGGGCGGTCGGCGAAAACAGCGCGCAAACCGTCATCTATTCGGTCGAGCCATAACGCCAGCGGTGGGCTGGATTCGCCTCAAGCAAAAAGCATCTCGCCCACGGTCCGCTTGTTACTTCCGCCCACCAATGGGGCGTCTTCTGCGCCATTGGGTAGCAAATTCCCACGCGACTTTTCAACGCCAGCCCCAGCTTTTTCCCTTCTATCCGATCTGAATCAATCACTTGGCTCCTGTCCCAAGCCGTTGGCACGCATCCTGCTTTTTTGTATTCGTGGATAATTGGATACAAAAATTCAAAAGGTGCTGCCGATGCAATTCGCTCCCGCTTACGTTGACCGCCAGCCCCTCACCGCCGAGGAGGAGGCCTACAACTTTCTGCTCGATGCCATTTGCGGCGGCCGCTACCGCAAGGGTGACCGGCTGATCGCCGAAGACATCGCCAGCGAGATCGGCATGAGCCGCATGCCGGTGCGCGAGGCCTTTCGCCGCCTGGACGCCCAGGGCCTGGTGACCCTGCGGCCCAACCGTGGCGCAGTCGTCAGCGGTTTGGATATTGATGAACTGCACGAAGTGTTTGAGATGCGCAGCGCCCTTGAAGGCCTGGCGGTACGCGTTGCCGTCGGGCGGATCGGCGAGCGTCAACTGGCGGCCCTGGAGCGCATGCTCGATGAGATGGACGACTACCGTGACGAAGGCGCCGCGTGGGTCAGTCGGCACCGCGCGTTCCATGAATACCTGTGCAGCCTCAGCGGCCGCCCGCGCCTGATGAAGCAGATTTCGGCGCTGTACTCGCTGGTCGAGGCACCTATGCGCTTGTGGCTGCAGCACGGCGAAAAACCCCTCAGCGCCCGCCAGGAACACGCAGTGATCCTTGATGCGATCCGCGCCGGCGATGCCGCCCGCGCCGAAGCCGTGGTGCGCGAACACATCGAAGGCACCGTGCCGGCACTGATCCAGTTCCTGCAAACCGAACAATAAGAAACACCCGCTGTGTTTTGACTTTAGTCCTGCCCCGTTATTCAACGAACTGGAGTGTCTGGTCATGCATAAATGCCGCGCCTTGCTGGTGGCTGTCTCCTTCGGTCTCTGCGCACAAGGGGCCTTTGCTGCGCCTCAAGTGCCGGATCGTCTGCAAAAAGTCGACAAACTTGTCTATTGCTCGGGGATGGATTCCCCGCCCCTGGTGTCCTTCGACGAAGCCCAGAAACCCCGCGGGCTCACCGTTGACCTGGGCCTGGAAATCGCCAAGCGCCTGGGCGGCAAGCAAGTGCAATGGCGGGTGATTCCGTTCTCTGGGCTGGTGCCGGCGTTGCTCGCCCAGCAGTGCGACATGATCGTCGACCAGTTGTTCGACAAACCCGAGCGGCGCCAGGTGATCGACATCGTCAACTACATGTATTCCAGCCAGTCGGTGGTGGTGCCCAAGGGCAACCCCAAGGGCATCAAGGCGCTGGATGACCTGTCCGCGCACAAGGTCGCGGTGCTCAACGGCTCCACCATCAAGACCCTGCTCGATGCCCACAATGAAAGCCTGGCCAAGGCCGGCAAGCCCCCGATGAAACTGGTGGTCTACAACACCGACACCGATGCCTTCCAGGCCCTGCGTATCAGCCAGGTCGACGCCTACGGCACCACCGTGGAAACCGCCGGTTACTACGCAGCAATGGCCCCGGACCTGTTCCAGGAAGGCGTGCCGGCGTTCAGCCGCATCCTCACCGGCCTGGGCATACGCAAGGACGCCCCGCAACTGACCGCCGCCGTGCAACAGGTGATCAGCGATATGCGCAGCGATGGCAGCTATGTGCAGTTGCTGGACAAATGGCATGTCAGCAGCGACACACTCGACTGAGGCGTACCTGCGATGAATTTCAATTGGGATGTGTTCTGGCAGTACCTGCTGCAGCCCAGCGGGGTCTACCTCACGGGGCTGTGGCTGACGTGCCTGATCAGTGTGCTGGCGATGCTGTTGGGCTGCGCGCTGGGGCTGGCGGCGGCGTTGTTGCGCTTGTCGAAGAACCCGCTGTTGCATCTGCCGGTGCGTTTTTACGTGTGGCTGATGCGCGGCACGCCGCTGCTGGTACAGATCGTGTTTCTGTACACGGCACTGGCGGCGGGCGGGATTTTCCGCTTCGAAGATATTGAACTGTTCGGCCTGATCGTCCCCGGCAATATCCAGGCGGCGATCATTGCCCTGGGCCTCAACGAAGGTGCCTATATGGCCGAGATCATCCGTGCCGGCATCGGCGCGGTGGACAAGGGCCAATATGAAGCCGGGCGCTCCCTGGGCATGGGCTTCGCCAAGTTGATGCGGCGCATCGTGCTGCCCCAGGCGTTCCGGGTGATCGTGCCGCCGCTGGGCAATGAGTTCAACGTGATGCTCAAGAACACCACCCTGGTCAGCGTGATCGGTGTGCAGGAGCTGCTGCTCAGCACCCAGATGATCACCTCGGCGACCTTCCGCGTGTTTGAGCTGTACCTGGTGGTCGCCCTGTATTTCCTGACGCTGACCACCCTCTGGGGCTTTTTCCAGCGCTGGCTCGAAGCCCGTTTCAGCCAGTCCGACCGGCCTTCCGCGCCACCACCGGCAGCCAGCCGCATGTTCGGGCGCAGCACCCTGAAACTGCTGAGGGGACGATAACCATGGCGCACCAAAGTGAAGAGCTGATCATTGAGGCACTGGATATTCAGAAGTCGTTCGGCGAGTTGCAGATCCTCAAGGGTATCTCGCTGCAAGTACGGCGCGGCGAAGTGGTGGTGCTGATCGGCGCCTCGGGCTCGGGCAAGACCACCTTTATCCGCTGCATCAACCTGCTGGAAGACATCCAGGGCGGGCGCATCCGCGTCAACGGCCGCGCCATGGGCTATCGCGAGCGCAGCGACGGCAGCCTGGTGCGCGATTCGGAGCGCAACATCGCCCGCCAGCGCCGCGACATTGGCATGGTGTTCCAGCGCTTCAACCTGTTCCCCCATATGACGGCGCTGGAAAACATCATTGAAGCGCCGATCCAGGTCCTCGGCACACCACGTGCCGAAGCGCTGGAACAGGCCCGTGGCCTGCTGGCGCGGGTCGGCCTGGCGGACAAGGCCAGCCATTACCCGTCGATGCTCTCCGGCGGCCAGCAGCAACGGGTCGCCATCGCCCGCGCCCTGGCGATGAAACCCCAGGCCATGCTGTTCGACGAACCCACCAGCGCCCTCGACCCGGAAACCGTCGGCGAGGTCTTGCAGGTGATGAAGGAGCTGGCCGAGGAGGGCATGACCATGGTGGTGGTCACCCATGAAATGGGCTTTGCCCGGGAAGTGGCGGACCGCGTGGTGGTACTTGATCAGGGCGAACTCATCGAACAAGGGCCGCCGGAACAGATCTTCAGCCACCCCAGCCATCCCCGTACCCGGGCGTTTCTCAGCCGTGTGTTATGACTTTTTTTGAAGAGCCTTTGCCATGTTGAAATTTTCTGCCCACGAGTACCCCTATCCGTCGCAGCGCCAGAGCGTATTTGCCCGTCGTGGCATGGTAGCCGCGTCCCAGCCCCTGGCCGCCCAGGCCGGTATCGAGATCATGCAAAAGGGCGGCAACGCCATCGACGCGGCCATCGCCACGGCGGCCGCGCTCACGGTGGTGGAGCCCACCGGCTGCGGCCTGGGCGGCGATGCGTTTGCCCTGGTGTGGTGCAAGGGCCAGTTGCATGGCCTGAACGGCAATGGCCACGCGCCGGGCGCCTTGAGTGTCGAGGCGGTCAAGGCTGCCGGGCACGATCGGATGCCGCTGTACGGCTGGACCCCGGTGACCGTGCCCGGCTGCCCATCGGCCTGGGCGGAGCTGTCGCAACGCTTCGGCAAGCTGGCGTTTGACGAGCTGCTGCAACCGGCCATCCGCCTGGCCCGCGAGGGTTTCCCGCTGTCACCGGTGGTTGCCCACCAATGGCAGATCTCCTTGAACGAATTCAGCCCGCACCGCGATGAAGTGCTGCAAGCCTGGTTCGACACGTTCCTCATCGATGGGCGCGCACCCCAAGCGGGCGAGATCTTCCGCAACCCGGCCCAGGCGCGCACCCTGGAAGAACTGGCCGCCAGCCGTTGCGAAAGCCTGTATCGCGGTGCCCTGGCCGCACGCCTGGACGCCCACTCACGGGCCACCGGGGGTTACCTGCGCGCCAGTGATCTCAAGGACTACCGCGCACAGTGGGTGGACCCGATCCACATCAATTATCGCGGTGTCGACGTCTGGGAAATCCCGCCGAGCGGCCAGGGCCTGGTGGCGCTGATGGCGCTGAACATCCTCGAAGGCTTCACCTTCGATCACCGCGACAGCCAACAGACCTGGCACCGCCAGCTCGAGGCCATGAAGCTCGCCTACAGCGACGGCCTGCACTACATCACCGACCCGCTGCACATGCGCGTGGCAGTGGCCGACCTGCTCAGCGACGACTACAGCGCGCGCCGTCGCAGCCAGATCGGCGAGCAGGCACAGGCGCCCAAGCCCGGTGACCCGCACGCCAGCGGCACGGTGTACCTGGCCACGGCGGACGCCGAAGGCAATATGGTCTCGTTCATCCAGAGCAACTACCACGGCTTCGGCTCCGGCGTGGTGTTGCCCGACAGCGGCATTGCGTTGCAGAACCGTGGGCAGGAATTCAGCCTCGACCCGGCCCACGCCAACTGCCTGGCAGCAGGCAAGAAGACCTTCCACACCATCATCCCCGGTTTCCTCACCAAGGACGGCCAGGCCCTTGGCCCGTTCGGCGTGATGGGCGGCTACATGCAGCCCCAGGGTCACGTACAGATGGTGATGAACCTGGTGGACTTCGGCCTCAACCCCCAGGCCGCACTGGATGCGCCGCGCTGGCAATGGCTGGGCGACATGAAGGTCGGCATCGAGCAGGGCGCCTCCCGCGACCTGGCCAATGCCCTGGCCCGGCGTGGTCACCAGGTGCAGATCGCCAGCGACCTCACCGACTACGGCCGTGGGCAGATCATCCTGCGCGACCCGGTCAGCGGCGTGCTGTGCGGCGGTACCGAACCGCGTGCGGATTCCCATATCGCGGTATGGTAGCCAAAGCAGGGCATGGCGCCGCCATTGCCCTGCCATTTTGAAAAAAGTTGGTCGAAGCCTGTCCCCTTTTTTCACCTCGCCTGTCATTCCAGGCAAGTGAACAAAATCGAGAGCTTCTTCCAATGCCCGCAGTCCAACCCTTGCGCTTGCGCCCGTTGCTCAAACTGAGCCTGATGCTGAGCCTCAGCGCCAGCCCCTTGTTCGTCCCCGTCAGCTATGCCGAAGACAGCGCCGCGCGCCGCAGCTACCAGGTGCCGGCCGGCAGCCTGAGTGCGGCGTTGACCCGTTTTGCCGGGCTGTCGGGGGTCAACCTGTCGGTGGACCCGGCGCTGGTCAGCGGGCGCAGCAGCAGCGGCTTATCCGGCGAATATGGTGTGGAAGAGGGCTTTGCCCGCTTGCTGCAAGGCTCCGGCCTGCAATTGCAGCCCATGGGGGAGCAGGCCTACATGCTGGTGCCGGTGCCGGAGGGCGGCAGCCTGGAGCTGGCGCCCACGTCGATTCTCGGTACTACCGGCCTGTACGACGGCGACACCTACGCCGGTGGCCAGGTGGCGCGGCGTGGCTCGCAAGGCTTGTTGGGCACCCGTGACTTCATGGAAACGCCGTTCAGCATGACCACCTACACCCAGGACGCGGTGAAAAACCAACAGGCGCGCACCCTCGGCGACCTGATCGCCAGCGACCCGTCGGTACGCGCCACCAACCCGGCCGGTGGGCGTTACGAGCAGTTCACCATTCGCGGTTTCAGCCTGTTCAACAGTGATGTGTCGTACAACGGCCTGTACGGCGTGCTGCCGACCTACACCATCGACATGGAAATGGCCGACCGCGTCGACATCTTCAAAGGCCCCACCCAGTTGATCAACGGCATCTCGCCGCGCGGCAGCGTGGGCGGCGGGATCAACGTGGTGCCCAAGCGCGCCACCGACAAGGACATCACCTCGTTCACCGGCACCTGGGCCTCCGACAGCCAGGCCGGTGGTGCGGTGGACGTGGGCCGGCGTTTCGGCGAAGACAACAAATTCGGCCTGCGCTTCAACGGCGTGAAGCAGTCCGGCGATACCGAATGGGACCACCAGAGCGTCGACCGTGAGATGGCCGTGCTGGGCCTGGATTTTCGTGGCGAGCGCCTGCGCCTTTCCACCGATATCGGCCGCACCGAGCGCGATACCGATGCGCCGCAGGAGCGTGTGCAAGTCGCGGCTGCCGCGCCGGTGCCCAGCGCCAACGATGTGCGCCGCAACTATGCGCAGTCCTGGAGCAAGGCCCGCACCAAGGACACCTTCGGTACGGTGAATGCCGAATATGACCTCAGCGATTCGGTGATGCTCTACGGCGGTGTCGGCGCGCGTAAAAGTAACCATGAGTTCCTGCGCCATGCTGTTTCGGTGACCAATGCGGCCGGTGATTTCACCGTGCAGCCTCGGGACTTCACCCGCGATGAAAACGTCCGCACCGCCACGGCCGGCGTGCGTAACTGGTTCCACACCGGGCCGGTGAGCCATGAGGTCAACCTGGCCGCCAGCTACTTCTATATGGACTTCACCAACGGCGGTGCGCGTTATGCGAACGCATCGAGCAATCTCTACAACCCCGTGCAAACCCCGACGCCGTCGGTGGCCACGCGCCAGGATGCGAAGGTTTATACCGAGAACACGTTCAGTGGCGTGGCCTTGTCCGACACCCTGGGTTTCTTCGATGACCGCCTGTTGCTCACCCTCGGTGCGCGCTGGCAGCGCGTGATCGTGGACGATTGGAGCGACGGCATCAAAGGCAAGACCAACTACGACGAAGAAAAGATCTCGCCTTCGGGTGGCCTGCTGTTCAAAGCCACCGACAAACTGTCGCTGTACGCCAACTACATGGAAGGGTTGAGCCAGGGCAAGATCGCACCGTCCACGTCGCGCAACGAAGACCAGATCTTCCCGCCGTTTATCAGCCGCCAGGTGGAAGTGGGCGCCAAGTACGACGCTGGCGCCTTCGCCGTGACCGCCGCGGTGTTCCGCATCAAGCAACCGGCCTACGAGACCAACGCCACGTCGCGGCTGTTCGGTCCCAATGGCAAACGCCAGAACACCGGTGCGGAGCTGAGCGTGTTCGGCGAACCCCTCAAGGGCGTGCGCCTGCTCGGCGGCGTGATGTACATCGACAGCAAATTGAAGGACACCACCAATGGCGCCTGGGACGGCAACCGCGCGCCGGCCACGCCCAAGTACAACGTCAACCTCGGTGCCGAGTGGGACGTACCGACCCTCGAAGGCCTGACCCTGACCAGCCGGGGCATCCACTCCAGTTCCCAATACCTGGACCAGTCCAACGTCAAGGAAATCGACGCCTGGAACCGTATCGACGTCGGCGCCCGCTACGCCTTCAAGGTCGATGACAAACACATCACCCTGCGGGCGAATGTGGAGAACGTCGCCGACAAGCGCTATTGGAGTTCGGCCGGCGCGTCGGATGACAGCGAGCCGGGGCTGACCTTGTCGACCCCGCGCACCTACCTGCTGTCTGCCACGGTCGACTTTTAGACGCGGATTAAAAATGTGGGAGGGGGCTTGCCCTAATGCCAGTCAGTTAAGCGTACATCGCCTCCTGTAGGAGCGAGCTTGCTCGCGAAAAACGTCAACGATAACGCGTGCTTCCTGAATGAACGCGGCGCCTGTGAGTTTTTCGCGAGCAAGCTCGCTCCTACAAAAAGCCTTAACTGACTGGCATTAGGGCTTGCCCCCTCCCACAAATGAGAATGTTTTTTGATCACGTCGCCCCGATATGGAATAGTACCCGCCGTTTTCCCCAGCCCGTCCAGTTGGGGTGTTTTAACGCCGAGGTACCTCCATGCGATTGCTGCGCTCCATCCCCACCCTTGCCGCCTGCCTGCTGGCGTTCTCTTCCAGCCTGCTGAGCGCTGCCCCCATCGACCTCAATGACGGCCAGCACGCGGTGCATCTGCCCGATGCGCCCAAGCGTGTGGTGGTGTTGGAGTTCTCTTTTCTCGACAGCCTCGCCGCCGTGGACGTCACCCCCGTCGGCGCCGCCGATGATGGCGACGCCAAGCGCGTTCTGCCGCGCGTGCGTCAGGCCATCGGCCAGTGGAAATCCGTGGGCCTGCGCTCGCAACCGAGCATCGAGGAAATCGCGCGGCTCAAGCCGGACCTGATCGTGGCCGACCTCAACCGCCACCAGGCGCTGTACAGCGACTTGGCGAGTATTGCGCCAACCCTGTTGCTGCCGTCGCGCGGTGAGGATTACGAGGGCAGCCTCAAGTCCGCTGAGCTGATCGGCAAGGCCTTGGGCAAAAGCCCGCAGATGGAAGCCCGCATCGCACAAAACCGCGAAAACCTGAAGAAAATCGCCCAGCAGATCCCCGCCGGTGCCAGCGTGTTGTTCGGTGTCGCCCGTGAAGACAGCTTCTCCGTGCACGGCCCGGACTCCTACGCCGGCAGCGTGCTGCAAGCCATCGGCCTGAAAGTGCCGTCGGTGCGCGCCAACGCCGCGCCGACCGAATTCGTTAGCCTCGAACAACTGCTCGCCCTCGATCCGGGTTGGCTGCTGGTCGGCCATTACCGCCGCCCGAGCATCGTCGACAGCTGGAGCAAGCAGCCGCTGTGGCAAGTGTTGGGCGCGGTGCGCAACCAGCAGGTGGCCGAAGTGGACGGTGACAGCTGGGCGCGCAACCGTGGTGTGTTGGCCTCGGAGCAGATCGCCGAGGACGCCCTGGCGATCCTCAAGGGCGGCAAAGCCGTACTGAGCCAATAAGCATGGGCCGTGGTTTGGCCGCAGCCGGCATCGTGGTGCTGGGTGCCGTGTTGTTCTGGCTGTCGTTGTACAGCTGGTCGCCGTTCACTCTCACGGCGGCCGACGCCTGGAATGGGCTGGTGCATCAGGGCAGCGTGGGCGGCAATATGGCCTATATCGTCGCCCAGTTGCGCGTGCCGCGTGCGGTGTGCGCGGCATTGGTGGGCGCCTGCCTGGGCCTGGCCGGGGCGCTGATGCAGGGCATCACCCGCAACCGTCTGGCATCGCCGTCGCTGTTCGGCGTGACGGCAGGCGCGGCGTTGGGGCTCGCGTTGTTTTCCACCGGGTTGGTCGCACCGCCGTTTGCCGGCGCTGCCTTGCTGATGACCTGCCTGGGCGGCGCACTGGCCTGGATCACAGTGTTCAGCCTCGGTGGCGTCTGGTCGCCGGCCACGGCCCAAGGTCGCCTGGTGTTGGCCGGGGTGGCCGTCGCCGCGTTGTGTGCTGCCTTGACCCGGCTCACGGTGATCCTGGTCGAGGCCCAGGCGCAAAGCGTGCTCAATTGGCTGGCCGGTTCCCTGGCCAACGTCGGTGCGGCCCAGGTGCAATTGCTCTGGCCGTGCACCTTGATCGGCGGCCTGTGGGCGCTGTGGTGTGCGCCGCGCTTGAACCTGATCAACCTTGGCGAAGACGCCGCGCGCTCGTTGGGCGTGGGCATTGCCAGCCTGCGTTTGCAGGTGTTCGTCGCCAGCCTGTTGCTGGTGGGGGCGAGTGTCTGCGCGGTCGGGCCCATCGGCTTTGTCGGGTTGATCGCGCCGAATATCCTTCGCCAGTTTCTCGGTAATGACTACCGCTGGCTGATCCCACTCAGTGCCGCCTTGGGCGCAGTGATCGTGCTGGGTGCCGACCTGCTCAGCCGCGCCGTGGCGTTCCCGGTGGAAACCCCGGCCGGGGTGGTCACGGCACTGATTGGTGCACCATTCTTCCTCTTTCTCGCCAGGCGTGCCCTATGACCCAGCCACGATTGCGCCTTTGGCTGCTGCTCGTTTTGTTGCTGCTGGCGACCTTCGTCAGCCTCAGCGCCGGCACCCTGTGGCTCACGCCCGAAACCGTGCTGGAGCGCCTGCTGGCCCATGACGCCCTCGACTTTGAAGTCTGGAACCACCGCCTGCCACGCAGCCTGATCGCGATCCTCGCCGGCTGCGCATTCGGCCTGGCCGGGGCGATTGTGCAGGGCGTGATTCGCAACCCGCTGGCCTCGCCGGAAATCCTCGGTGTCACCCAAGGTGCGGGGCTCGCGCTGACGGTGGCAATCATCAGTTGGCCGCATTTGCCGATTGCCTGGCTGCCCCTGGTGGCGTGCCTGGGCGGCGCCGGTGGCGCCTTGTTGCTGGCGCTGTACAACACCGGCGTGAGTTTTTCCGGCGTGCGTTTTGCGCTGTCCGGGGTGGCGATTGCGGTGACCTTGTCCAGCGTCACCGAGTTTCTGATCCTGTCCCACCCGCTGGACATCAACACCGCCTTGCTCGCGCTCACCGGCAGCCTGTGGAGCCGCAACTGGCACCATGTAGCGCTGGTGCTGCCGTTCCTGGTGTTGATCCCGCTGGGGCTGTGCCTGGCCAAACCGCTGAACCTGATCGCCCTCGGCGATGAGGCGGCCCACAGCCTGGGCACCGCACTGAACCGCACACGCTGGCTGGCGATGGCCTGCGCGGTGCTGCTCACCAGCCTGGGCGTGGGCGTGATCGGGCCGATCGGCTTTATCGGCCTGGTCGCACCGCATATGGCACGGCGCCTGGTCGGTGGGCATCACCAGTACCTGCTGCCGGCGGCGATGCTGATCGGCGCGCTGTTACT
Source organism: Pseudomonas marginalis (assembly GCF_900105325.1). Lineage (NCBI taxonomy): Bacteria > Pseudomonadati > Pseudomonadota > Gammaproteobacteria > Pseudomonadales > Pseudomonadaceae > Pseudomonas > Pseudomonas marginalis. The sequence goes on along the minus strand of NZ_FNSU01000003.1, from coordinate 2,209,151 downwards.
GGTGCTGGCCGACACCCTCGGGCGCACGCTGATCGCGCCCAGCGAAATCCCCGCCGGGGTGCTTACGGCGGTGATTGGCGCACCGTATTTTCTTTGGTTGCTGGCACGGTTCAAGGGCTGATGACATGAGTATTCTTCAAGCACGCGCGCTGGATATCGGCTACGGCGCCACACCCATCGTGCAGAGGCTGTCGTTTACGCCGCCGACGGGAAAAGTCACCGCGTTAATCGGCCCCAATGGCTGCGGCAAGTCCACCTTGCTCAAGGCGTTTGCGCGCATCCTCAAGCCCACGCAAGGTGAGCTGAGCCTGGATGGCCAGGCCTACGCCAGCCTGTCCGCCCGCCAACTGGCCCGGCACATTGCATTCCTGCCCCAAGTGCTGCCGGTGCCCGAAGGCGTCAGCGTGCGCCAGTTGGTCGCCTACGGCCGCAGCCCGCACAACTCGTTGTGGGGACGCCTGAGCGGCAATGACCGGGCCCATGTGACCCAAGCCATGCAACGCCTGGAGCTCGACAACCTGGCCGACCGCGCCCTGGCGGACCTGTCCGGCGGCCAGCGTCAACGCGCCTGGCTGGCCATGGTCCTGGCACAGAATGCCCCCGTGGTGCTGCTCGACGAACCCACCACCTACCTCGACATCAGCCACCAGGTCGAACTGCTCGACCTGATGGGCGAACTGGCCGCCGAAGGCAAGACCGTGATCACCGTGCTCCACGACATCAACCAGGCCTGCCGCTACGCCGACCACCTGGCGGTGATGCACGCCGGCAAGCTGGTGGCCGATGGCGCGCCGGCACAGGTGATCAGTGCCGAATTGATGCGCCAGGTGTTTGAGGTGCAGGTGCAGATCATGAGCGAACCGGTGGCCGGCACCCCCATGTGCCTGATCGAAAAAAGCACCCGAGCCCAAGCCTGACTCGGTCAAAAAATGTGGGAGGGGGCTTGCTCCCGATAGCAGTGGGTCAGTCACCTCATGCATTGACTGACCCACCGCCATCGGGAGCAAGCCCCCTCCCACATTAGGATCTCAGTCGGCTTTGGAACTCCACACGGCCTTCTTCACTTCGATGGCCTTGGGCAACAACCTATTCTGGAAAAACAGATCCGCCGTCGCCTGCTGCGCCTCAATAATCTTGTCATCAATCGGCAAAATCGGCGAAGGCGGGCGGTTGTCCATGTAGCGTGCAACCACGTCGGCGGGCAGGCCCATGAACTCGGTCAGTACTTTCAAACTGTCTTCGCGCTGGCTGCGGGTAAGGGCTTCGGCGGCGGTGAGCTCGTCGAGCAGGTCATGGATAAAGGCCCCATTGTCCCGCGCATACTCGCGCCGCGCGCTGTACACCGGTCCAGAGAGGCCCAATCCTTCGCCATTGGCCAGCACATGGCTGGGGCTCTGGCTCAAGGCGAGTGACGAGTAGGGTTCCCAAATCGCCCAGGCATCGACGCTGCCTTGTTCGAACGCCGCTCGCGCATCGGCCGGGGGCAGGTACACCGGTTGGATGTCCTTGTAGCTCAGGCCGGCGTTGTTCAGCGCGCGCAGGATCAGGTTGTGGGAGCTGGAACCCTTCTGGAACGCCACTTTCTTGCCCTTGAGGTCCGCCACCGAATGCAGCGGGCTATCGTTGCGCACCAGGATCGTCTCGGCGCTCGGCTTGGGCGGTTCGGCGCCGATGTAGACCAGGTCGGCCCCGGCGGCTTGGGCGAACAGCGGCGGGATGTCGCCGGTGGAACCCACATCCAGTGCCCCCACGTTCAGCGCTTCAAGCATCTGCGGGCCGGCGGGGAACTCGATCCACTTCACCTCCGTCTTCGGGAAACGCTTTTCCAGCAGGTCATGTTGCTTGGCGAGGACCAGCGCGATGGAGCCTTTTTGGTAGCCGATACGCAAGGTGGCGGGGTCGGCGGCCAGGGTGGTTTGCGTCACCGCCAGCAAGGCCAGGAGCAGTGCTGGAAACTTCATGCTTTACCCTCTGTAAATCGATGGGCCGGGCGCGCCAGGCCGAGGTTTTCGCGCAAGGTGGAACCGCTGTATTCAGTGCGAAACAGGCCGCGCTGCTGCAGCTCGGGTACCACCCATTGCGCGACGTCTTCCAACCCACCCGGCAAGTGCGGCACCAGGATATTGAAGCCATCGGCCGCGCCGTTTTCGAACCAGCGTTGCAGCTCATCGGCAATCTGTGCGGGCGTGCCGATCAGGCTGTAATGCCCACGGCCACCGGCAATTCGCCGACCCAATTGCGCGAGGGTCAGTTGCTCACGATTGGCCAAGTCACTCAGCAGTTGCTGGCGACTGCGTTGTCCGCTGTCGGTCAACGGCAGCGCCGGCAACGGCCCGTCCAGCGGGTAGCCGGACAGGTCGAAATTGCCCAGCATGCGCCCCAGCAACGCGACGCCCACCTCAGGTTCGACGAGATCCTGGAATGCCTCGAATTTGGCCTGGGCCTCGGCCTCGGTCGCCCCGACCACCACAAACACACCGGGCATGATTTTCAGCGAGTCCGGCCCGCGCCCGTACCGGCTCAAGCGGCCCTTGAGGTCGGCATAAAACGCCTGGGCATTGGCCAGCGAGGTCTGTGCGGTAAACACCACCTCGGCGGTCTGCGCGGCCAGCTCACGGCCGGCTTCGGACGAGCCGGCCTGCACGATCACCGGCTGGCCCTGGGGCGAGCGCGCCACATTCAGCGGACCCTTGACTCGGAAGTGTTCGCCCACATGGTCCAGCACATGCAGCTTCGCCGGGTCGTAATAGTTGCCGCTGGCCTTGTCGCGCACAAAGGCATCGTCTTCCCAGCTGTCCCACAGCCCGGTCACCACCTGATGAAACTCCTTGGCGCGGCTATAGCGTTCGCCATGGCCAAGGTGTTCGTCGCGGCCAAAATTCTGCGCTTCGGCGGCGTTGTCCGAGGTCACCAGGTTCCAGCCCGCGCGCCCGCCGGACAGGTGATCCAGCGAAGCGAACTTGCGCGCCACATGGTAGGGCTCGTTGTAGCTGGTGGTCGCCGTGGCGATCAGGCCGATGTTATCGGTCACCGCACTCAGCGCCGAGAGCAGGGTGAGCGGCTCGAAATGGTCCGAGCGCGCCATATGGCTGGCGATCGTGCCGGTGGCGGCGGCGATGCTGTCGGCCACGAACAGCGCATCGAACTTCGCCGCTTCGGCCACCCGCGCCAGGTGTTTGTACTGGGCGAAATCCAGCCCGGCATCCGCCGGCACGTCCGGGTGGCGCCAGGCGGCGACATGGTGCCCGGTGGCCATGAGAAAGGCGCCGAGTTTCAGTTGACGGCTCATGCTAGAAATCCTTGCGCAGTTGCACGCCGAAGTAACGCTCATCGTCACGGGGTACGGCGCGGTAGATGTAGTTGCCGCCGCTGGCCAGCAGCGGTGAGTAGGACTTGTCGGCGAGGTTCTTGGCCAGCAACGCCACGCGCCAGCCATTGCTGTAGTCGGCCAGGGCCACGCTGGCGTTCCAGATGCCGTAGGCGCCTTGCTTGGTGTCGACGTTCTGACTGATGTCGTACTGCACTTCGCTCTGCCAGCTGTAGTCGGTGCCCAGTTCGATGTCCAGGCCGTTATCCAGTGGGATCGTGTAGTCGGCGCGCACGTAGCTTTTCCAGTCCGGGCTGAAGGGCAGTGGCTTGCCGTTCACGTTGCACGTCGCTGCTGCGCCCGCCGGGCAGGCGAACTCATCGATGCGCGCACGGGTGTAGGCCAGGGCGCCGGAGAGCTTGAGTTGCTGGGTGGCCTGCAGGGCGTAATCCAGCTCGACGCCTTCGGTGCTGACGCTGCCGGCGTTGATCAGGCGAGTCACGACCTGGCCGGCGACGGTGTCGAAAAAGTTCGCCTGGTAGTTGTCGTAGTCGCTGTGGAATACCGCCAGGTTGGTGGTCAGGCGGTTGTTCCAGGCGGTGGCCTTGATCCCGGCTTCCCAGGTGTTGGAGGTTTCCGGCTTGAGCGCATCGGTGTCGCGCGGTTGCATATTGAAGAACACGTTGTAGGCCGGGCCCTTGTAGCCGCGCGAGTAGGTCAGGTAGCTGGTGACGCTGTCGCTGATGTCGTACTGCACCCCGAGGCGACCGGACCAGCCGTCTTCGTCCACCGAGCCGGAGCTGGAGGTGGCCGGTTGAATCCCGCTGACCGTGGTGGCCGAGGTGGAGACGCGGCGGTGATCGTATTTCAGCTCATCGTGGGTGTAGCGCAGGCCGGCGATGCCACGAAAGCGCGAGGTGAAATTCAGCGTGGTCTCGCCGAACACCGCGTAGCTGTCGCTGGTGGTGCTGTAGTCGGCGATGCCACGGTCGGTGCGCGTGGTGGTCGTGAGCGTGCGCTGATAGGTTTCCTCGTCCTTGCCGTGCATGTAGAACAGGCCGCCGACGTATTCCAGGAACTCACCCTTGGGCGAGGCCAGGCGCAGTTCCTGGGAGTATTGGTCGAAGGCCAGCTCGCCCTTGTCGGCGGTGCCGGGGAAGGCGGCGGTCACTGTGCCGAGGCGGTCGCCGTCCTGGTACTGGGTGTTGTCCCAGCCGCGCCAGGCGGTGATCGAGGTCAGGGTGTAGTCGCCGAGGTTCCAGTCCAACTGAGCGGACAAGCCTTTGTTGGTGTCTTCGACATGGCTGCGCGTATCGGTGTTGATGTCGCGGTTGTCGCTGGAGGCGCGCACCGGGCTCAAGGCATTGCTGAAGGCCGGGCTCAGGGACTTGCTGACCACGCCATTCGGCGCGTCGTCGTGGGACTGCATGTAGTCGGCGATCAGGGTCAGTTTCACGTCATCGTTGGGGGTGAATTCCAGCTTGCCGCGGATGCCCTTGTGGTTGTAGCCGTTGACCTCCTGGCCGTTGTGCTGATTATCGACGTTACCGTCGTAGCTGCCGAACAGCGTGCTGATCGAGCCTTTGAGCACATCCGGCACCAGGCTGCCGCCGATGCCGAAACGGGTGCGGCTTTCGTTGCCGCTGTAGTACGCCTGGTCGATATAGCCATGGGTCTCGGCGCTGGGCGCCTTGCTGGTGATGTTGAGCACGCCGGCCGAGGCGTTCTTGCCGAACAAGGTGCCTTGCGGGCCGCGCAGCACTTCGATGCGTTCCAGGTCCAGCAGGTCGAGGGTGGCCTGGCCGGGGCGCGCGTAGACCACGCCGTCGATCACCGTGGCCACCGTCGGCTCCACGCCAGGAGAGGTGGAAATAGTGCCCACGCCGCGCACGAACAGCGAGGTGTCCTTGTTCGAGGCGCCGGTGCGGAAGTTCAGCGACGGCACTTGCTGGGCGATGCTGGCCACTCCGTTGCGGTTGTCGCGCTCCAGTTGTTCGCCGTCCAGCACCGATACCGCCACCGGGACTTTTTGCAGTGACTCTTCACGCCGGGTGGCGGTGACCGTCACCGCTTTGAGCGTGGGTTCCTGCTCGTCGGCAGCAAAGGCGCCGGGCACGGGGAGGGCGGTCAGACCGGCGAGAAGGAATAAGTGCGTGTGCCTGTGCATGGTGTGTTCGCTCGAAAAAATGCCCTGAACCGCTGCGGTTCTTACGACCGTCAGCGCCTGTGGAAACTGCCTTGGGCATTCGCTTGAGCGAGTAGCAGACAGCGCGCTTTGTTAGCGCTAACATCGGCATTATTGGTAACTCGGGTTTAGAGCGTCAAAGACTTAAAAATTATTCCTATATTCTTTTTGGTTGTTAGCAGGATGGTCCCGTGAGCGAAGAGAAACCGCGCAAGCGCCGTGGCGCCGGGCGCGTCACCTTGAACACCGTGGCCCGCCAGGCCGGGGTGTCGGCGATCACCGTGTCGCGCTACTTCAACCAGCCGGAGCAGGTCTCGCCCGAGCGCCGCGAGCGCATCGCCGAGGTGGTGGCCGAGCTGGGTTATGTGCCCAACCTGGTAGCCGGCGGGCTGGCGTCGGCGCGGGGGCGGATCGTGGCGATGGTGATCCCTAACATCTCGGGGCCGATCTTTGCCAACACGATCCAGGGCTTCAGCGACACCCTCAGTCGCCATGGGTATCAGCTGTTGCTGGCGTCCAGTTACTTCAGCGCCGAGCAGGAAGAAAGCGCGGTGCGCGCGTTCCTCGGCTGGTCGCCGGCAGCGCTGGTGCTGACCAGTCGCTTCCACAGTCCAGGTACCGAAAAGATGATCGCCGACACCGATATCCCGGTGGTGGAAACCTGGGACTACGTGCCCGAACGCGCGCCGGTGCAGATCGGTTTTTCCCACTACGCAGTCGGCGTCACGGCCGCGCGCTACCTGTATGGCAAGGGCTATCGGCGAATCGCCTTCGTGCAGAACAGCGCCACGGGCGACTTCAGCGCGCTGGAACGGGGTGATGGGTTTGCCGCAACCCTGATCGAACTGGGTGTACAGCCCCGGGTCTTCGTCCCGGACGCCGACAGCGCGCCCTTCGAAGCCGGCAAGCAGGCGATGCAAGCCCTGATGAACCACGCCACCCCACCTGACGCGATCTTCTTCGCCAATGACAACCTCGCCGCCGGTGGTTTGCTGGCGGGGCAGCGTTCCGGGTTAAAGTGCGCGGTGCTTGGATTCGGTGACTACCCGTTTGCCGAAATGTTGTTGCCCAGCCTGAGTACGATCAAACCGCCGGCCTTGGAGATCGGCGTACTGGCGGCAACCCGCGTGCTGGAAAGCCTCGGCGTGTTGCCGGATGCCGTACAGCGTTTGAACCTGTTGGATTGCCGCTTGATCGAACGGGAAAGCGCCTGAGCTTTTTTACCGCCCACTAGGACCTGCCCATGACCGAACCCGCCCCCAAGACCCGCCGCGCCCCCAAAGGTGAAAGACGCCGCGAAGAGCTGCTGGACGCGGCTTTGCAGGTGTTTTCCCTGGAAGGCTACAGTGGCGCCTCGATGGCCCAGGTGGCGGCGATCGTGGGTATTTCGGTGGCCGGGCTGCTGCATCATTTTCCCAGCAAAATCTCGCTGTTGATGGGGGTGTTGCAGCGTCGCGATGAGGTCAATCAACGGATTGCCGATGAGGTACGTGCGGAGAAAACCCTCAATGGCTTACTCGGCAGCCTGCGTGCGATCAATCGTTCGAATGCCACGGCACCGGGCGTGGTGCGCGCGTTTACCATCTTGAATGCCGAAAGCCTGCTGGACACCCATCCGGCCTGGGCCTGGTTCCAGGCGCGCTATGCGGCGATTCACCAGCGCATGCAGGGGCAGTTTGCCGACCTGGTCGCGGCGGGGGAGGTGCGTAGCGATGTGGACATCGCCGGGCTGGTGGAAGAAATCCTGGCCATGATGGATGGCCTGCAGATCCAGTGGCTGCGCTTTCCCGAGCAGGTGGACCTGGTGGCGCGGTTTGACAGCTACATCGCGCGGGTCGAGGCAGCCATCAGAACCTGAGTTGAACACAGTCAACATGTGGGAGGGGGCTACACCCCGATGGCGGTCTCTGGGCCGGCCATGTGCTGGGGTTGGAATGAGTACATATCCGTTGCTGCGGTAACGGCTACTTAGGGTTCCGCTCTTACAGCGGGTCACTTTTGGAAGAGCGCCAAAAGTAACCAAAAACGCTTCGCCCCACCACTCGGCACCTCGCCCAGGCTCGGTGTGCCCGTAATCCGACAGTGATGTGGGGGGCCGCCGCCACGCGCCATCCATGGCGCGGGGCGGCTAAACCGGCATCCCTGCCGGTTTACCCCCCAAATCACTATCGAATTCCGGCCAGCGTGGTTAACGGGGCGCCTGAGATCAAGATCAAGATCAAGGGCGGCTCGCTTCGCATCGTGGTTAGCGTTGGCTGCTACACAGTTGTGTAGATACCCATGCTCATCGGGGTGTAGAACCGTAGACATCGTTTACATCTGAAACCGGGGACATCGTTTACACATTTGAGGCCTGGACGCGGGTCATACCTCGTCCAAGCCTCCCCAAGGGATAATCACACAGGTACAAATCCCAAGCTTCATCTTCAGCTTCTTTGAGCCCTATCCTTTCCCCGGACAGCGCCTCGCTGATAAATACCAACTTGCCGTTCCACTTGATCGATCCGTCCTGCCTGACGCTTCGAACTTTCATTTCTGCCGGATATTCCACATCGGGCAAGCATCCTGGATAAATTCGGGTGGACGGCACATACAAGTCTCCCGGACGTTTCATGCCGAGCGCTTCGTGAGGGCGTACGTAATTAAACTCATGCCTGAAATGCTCCAGCAAAAGCTGCTGCTCGACTAAGTTTTTCCCTAAGGGCAACTCAAGTTTCAAGCTACGGTGCATTCGTTCATGGCGACCATTCTGGGCGGGTCTTCCCGGCATGGTTCGCTCGGGATAAATACCCAGCCGAATCCACCAAACTGCCAGTGTGGATATTCTTGCCAGGCCAGGAGAGGCGAACGGTACCCCGTTGTCCGAACGGATAACTTCCGGCATGCCGTACTCCTGAAAAAGCCTCTCAAAGGCCTGTTTTACAGGCTGGGTCATGATCTTGGGATGGGCCCTGCACGCTAAAATCAGCCGCGACGCATGGTCTGTGACGGTCAAAGGGAAGCACATCTGAGCATTAAGCATCTTGAACTGCCCTTTGTAGTCAGCACACCACGTCTTGTTAGGTTCGTCGGCCTTTCGCATTTGTGCGTGGGAAATGCTGTGTCGGCGTTTGAAGCGCCGCTTTTTGACGAGCCCAAGTCGGTCAAGCCATTGACCGGCCGTACTTGGAGAGGGCCAGGTGACGGAGGGATCTTCCAGCCGTAATAGCTCGAGAAGCTTTTTCGGCCCCCATTTATCGTGAGCCTCCTTCATCGCGACTACACGGGCCAAAATCTCGTCGTCGGTTTTATTTGGGCTGTTGTGAGGTCGCCGGGACAGTTCGGATAAAGACCTCAAATCGCCGTCGTGCCGGGCAATCCACTTATCGACGGTAGGTCGGCTAACGTCAAAGCGGCGTGCCAACTGGCTTTTGGTGAAGTTGCCAGAAAGCCAATCAGCTACCAGCTTGATTCTTTGATTCATGGGGGACTCTTGGTTCCAGGGCATGATCAGTTACCTCCTGATCATGCGTATTAGCCTGTAAACCATGTCCCCGGTTAGAAATGTAAACGATGTCCCCGGTTTGTACCGGGGCAAGCCCCCTCCCACAGGGATCAGTTGCCGGTAGCACTGCCCTGGCTGCTGTCATCGCTCATGTCATAGCCATCACCGTCGCTGGTGCCGCTGTCGCCTTCGTTTTGATGCAGCACACCGCCGGTCTTCACCGTCGATTCACGCAGCGTCGAGTTGAGCGCCGAGCGTGGCAGCGGGTTGCTGGTGGTGGTCGACAGTTCCTGGCGGAACGGGTTGACCAGCTTGGCGTTCAGGCGAATATCCTGGGACGACGCGCCCACCGACAGGTTGAAACTGTCGGCATCCACCACCCATTGCTTGCTCGCTACGTCGTAGTAGGCCAGCGAGCGATCGTTGAGCTCGATGGTCACGCGCTTGCTCTCGCCCGGCTTGAGGAACACCTTCTTGTAGCCCTTGAGTTCCTTGATCGCGCGTTCGACTTTCGGGTTGTTCTGGCCCACGTACAACTCGGCCACTTCGGCGCCCGCGACCTTGCCGGTGTTGGCCAGGTCGAACGACACCTTGATCGGCGCACCGGCCACCGCCACCCCAGGAGTCACGCTGATGTTGCTGTAGCCGAAGGTGGTGTACGACAAGCCATAGCCGAACGGGTAGAGCGGCTTGATGCCCTTTTTCTCGTAGCCGCGATAGCCCAGGAACAGGTCGTCCTTGTAGCTCATCTCGGCCAGGGTTTCCTGGTTGTCGAACGTGGGGAAGGTCGCGTAGATCGGGTTGTCTTCGATGTTGCGCTCGATGCTGATCGGCAGCTTGGCCGACGGGTTGACCTTGCCCAGCAGGATCTCCGCCAAGGCCTGGCCGCCGTTCTGCCCAGGGTAGAACGCATGCAGCGCGGCCGGTACCTGATCGATCCAGTCGCTCATCTTCAGGCCGGTACCGCCGTGCAGGGTGACCACGGTATTCGGGTTGACCTTGGCGATGCTCTGGATCAGCAGGTTCTGGTACTCGGGCAGGTCGAAGCTGTGGTCGAAGCCTTCGCCTTCGTACTCATTGCTGTTACCGGCCGCGACCAGTACCGCGTCGTACTTGGCCAGGTCCTGCGGTGCCACCAGCGACGCCCAGCTCATCTGCACACCGACGAGGCCGCCCATGGTCGACAGGTAGCCGTTGCGGCGTGAATATTCCAGCTTGATGTCGACCGGTTTGCCGGCTTCCAAGTTGACCTTGGCAAACACCGGGATGGTCGGCGGAATGCTGTTGTTCGGCAGCGGCTTGCCGTCGCCGTTGTCGAGGACTTTCTTGCCGTTGACGTAGAGGCGCACGGCGCCGTCGGCACGCACCTTGAACACCTGCTCGCCGCTGACCGTCGGGGTGATCTGGCCGCTGTAGCGAATCGAGGTGGCGGCGGTATCGCCGTTCACCGGCAGGCTGTCGGTGGACCAGTCCAGGTCGACATGGGTGTCGGTGCGGCTGGCGGCCGGGTCACCGGACCAGTTGGTGTTGCTGAAGAACTCGGTCTTCAAGCCTTTGACACTGTTGCCATTGCCGTCGGCATGGGTCCAGGTCGAGGTGGCCGGGTCCAGGGACAGCCCGTCGATAAACTCGACCTTGGCGCCTGGCGCCAGTTGCTGCAAGCCGCTCAGCTCACTGATGTAGTTGGCGGCCATGACGTTGGCGCTGCCGAAACCGGTAGGCGGCGCGTACTTGGCCAGGGTGCCGACCACGGCGATGCGCTTGACCTTCCTGGCGTCCAGCGGCAGCAGGCTGTTCTGGTTTTTCAGCAGCACGATGCCTTCGCGGGCGGCGTTCAGGGCCACGCGGTTGCTGGTGGCGCTGTTCATGTTGTGGCTGGTCAGCGGCGCCTTGCTGTCGAACTTGTACAGGTAGATCTGCTTGAGGATGCGGCGCACCTTGTCATCGATGGTCGCGCTGCTCAGCTCGCCGCTGTCCAGGTACGGCTTGAGGATGGTGCTGTTCATCTGGTAGCCCATCATGTCCAGGTCGGTACCCGCCTGGGCCGCCGGCAAACCGTCGACCACCGCGTTGTAGTCGCTCTGCACGAAGCCCGGGTAGCCCCATTCGGTCTTGAGGATGTCACGCATCAGGTGCTTGTTCTGGCACGCGAACTCGCCGTTCACCTTCTGGAACGCACACATCATCATCGCGACCTTGCTGTTCTTCGAGGCGGACTCGAACGGCGGCAGGGTCATCTCGCGCAGCACGCGTTCGCTGATGATTTCATTGAGGTGGAAGCGGTTGCTTTCCTGGTCATTGGCGGCGAAATGCTTGGCATTGGCCCACACGCCACGGGACTGAATGCCGTTGATCACGGCCGGCGCCAGGCTGGCGCCGAGGAACGGGTCTTCACCGGACAGGTACTCGAACGCCCGGCCGCTGTACGGCATGCGGTACAGATTCACACCAGGGCCGGTGACGAACTGATAGCCGCCGCTGGCGGTGTCATAGCCCAGGGCACGGCCCAGGTCGATGGCGCGACGCGGGTTCCAGCTGGCGGCCAGGTTCGGCCCCGACGGGTAGACCACGCCCTGGGCGTTGCCTTCGCTGGTGTAGCGCACGCCCACACCGCCATCGGCGCCGTGGATCTGCGGGATACCGTACTGGGTCAGTGGCTTGACGTCCCAGCCGCCGGTGCCGCCGATGTAGGCGAGTTTTTCTTCCAGGGTCATCTTTGCCAGGGTCTTGTCCGCGGCTTTTTCCGCGCGGCTTACCCGACCTTCATCCAGGGCAGGACTGGTGGCCGCATGCACCTGGGACACGGCCAGTGCCAGCAGGGCGAAAGCCGACTGTGCACCGATCATTTTGCGTTTATTCATGGGTCTCTCCGACAACAGTTCAGTAAACAGGGCGCGCCGAGAAGTGCGTGTTGCACTGCACCTCGTCACTTTTTTCTGGGCAATAGTTGCCCGTGATCGCAATTTTTAACCGATGGCTAATTGCAACTATTTGGCGAATTTCGCAGTTTTATAAGTGTAATAATTGTATTGGTTATTGTTGGGGATAGTGTCTAAGCGATATCACGAGATGGCATTTTGAACCGCAAAAACCGCATAATTAAGGCAATTCTTGCGGTTATAAGTCAAACGAAAGCTAATTTTTGCGTGAAATAAGAAATATTTTCTTACCTTTCGGAACTAAGGCTAAACCTACCAGTCGATTGGTTTAAGAAAATTTATCGAGTCGTGGCTAACTAGTGGCATAGCTCGGTAGTTTCAAAGTGCCATGTTTACACAAGCTGTCATACACAACGCTTTGGTGTAGGGTCTTGATCGAGTTCAAGGCGCCACTTGGGCTATCTGCTGTTTTTGATCTGGAGAAAGTTGATGAAGATTTCCCTGTTGGGTGCCGGTGTTGTATTGGGCGTTGCGCTAAGTGGCGCGGCGATGGCGGCGGAGTCCACGGACGCCGATGCGAAATCCGGCGCCGCCGATTCCACGGTGTTGACCCAGGCCCACGATGCCAAGGCCGTCAAAAAACAGAAGGCTGAAACCACCAAGGGTGGGCGGCCGCTGAGCCAATCTGCTACCTCTAAAACAGCGCCAACCAAGTAAGCCTGACCCCCTGTAGGAGCGAGCTAGCTCGCGAAAGTATTCCAAGCGCATCGCGGCGTCGGATGTACCTTTTTCGCGAGCAAGCTCGCTCCTACAGGGGGCTCATATAGCCCCTCAGATTTTTACCCATGCCCAGCCCCTCAACGCCCATCGATGCCTGCCAACTGCACATCCCGCACACCGAACAGGTCTGCGCGTGGCTGATGCAGCACGCCGGGTTGAAAACCGTTGACCTGGAGCGTGCCCGGCGCCTCTCTCAGGAGGGCGGCGACACCGAGTTGCTCGGCCTGCTCACGCGCCTGGGGCTGGTTTCCGAAGTGGAACTGGCCCGTGCCTGGGCCGACCTGCTCGGCGCACCGCTGCTGTTGGCCGATGCCGCGCCGCCGCTGTTGGACCCATTGCCGGTATTGACCGAGCGTTTCATGCGCCACTACCAGGTGGTGCCCGTGGGCTGGAGCCAGGGCGGCCTGCGGGTGCTGGCGGCCAACCCGTCGCTGGTCTACCCGTTCCAGGCCATGGCCTATGCCTGTGGCGTGCCGGTGTGGCTGGCCGTGGGGCCGCGCAACGAAGTCGAAACCCTGATCGAGCGCTACTACGGCCAGGGTCGTTCGGCGATGGGCACCCTGATCGAAAACCTCGACGAGCAGGGCGGTGCCCTGGAAGACATCGAGCACCTCAAGGACATGGCCTCCGAAGCGCCGGTGATTCGCCTGGTCAACCTGATCCTGCAGCGCGCGGTGGAACATCGCGCCTCGGACATTCATATCGAACCCTTCGAAAACCAGCTCAAGGTGCGCTACCGCATCGATGGCGTGCTGCACGACGCCGAGGCGCCGCCGTCCAGCTCTTCGGCAGCGGTCATTTCGCGGGTGAAGATCATGGCGCGCCTGGACATTGCCGAGCGGCGCCTGCCTCAGGACGGGCGCATCATGCTGCGCATCCAGGGCAAGGAGCTGGACTTGCGGGTGTCCACGGTGCCCACCAGTTTTGGCGAGTCGGTGGTCATGCGGTTGCTCGACCGCCAGACCGTGCAGTTCGATTTCCAGAGCCTGGGCTTTGATGGCCAGCGCCTGGAAACCTTCCTCGAAGTGCTCGAGCGGCCCCACGGCATCCTGCTCGTCACCGGGCCCACCGGCTCGGGCAAGACCACCACGCTGTACACCGCGCTGTCGCGGCTCAATACCGCCGAGCGCAAGATCATCACCGTCGAAGACCCGGTGGAATACCAGCTTGAGGGCATCAACCAGATCCAGGTGAAACCGGCCATCGGCCTGGACTTCGCCGGTGCGCTGCGCTCCATCGTGCGCCAGGATCCGGACGTGATCATGATCGGTGAAATCCGCGACCTGGAAACCTGCCGTATCGCCATCCAGTCGTCCCTCACCGGCCACCTGGTGCTCTCGACCCTGCACACCAACAGCGCGGCGGCGAGTATCACGCGCTTGCTGGACATGGGTGTCGAAAGCTACCTGATTGCCTCGACCGTCAACGGCATCCTTGCCCAGCGCCTGGTGCGGCGCCTGGACCCGGCCACCCGCGAAGCCTTCGAAGCACCGGCGGAATTGATCGCCGAACACGGCCTCGACCGGTTTACCGAGCAGCGCCCGATCATGCTTTATCGCCCCCACGCCGATGCGCCGGGCGGTGGCTACCACGGCCGCAGTGCGATCACCGAACTGCTGGTGATGAACGACGAACTGCGCAGCCTGTTGATGCGCCAGGCCGACGCCGCCACCCTCGAACAGGCCGCCCGCCGTGGCGGCCTGCGCACCTTGCATGAAGAAGGCCTGCGCCAGGCCGTGGCCGGTGTCACCTCACTTGAAGAAGTGCTGCGCGTCACCCGGGGAGAGGGCGCATGAGCCTGTTCAAATACCGCGCCCTCGACAGCCAGGGCCAGGCGCAGAACGGCACCCTCGAAGCCAAGGACCAGGATGCCGCCGTCGCCGCGCTGCACAAGCGCGGTTTGCTGCTGTTGCAGATCGAGGTGGCGGGCGCCCAGGGCTTGCGCAAGGCCTTTGGCCGGGGCCAGTTGAACGGCGCGGCGCTGGTCAGTTTCACTCAACAATTGGCCACGCTATTGGGCGCCGGCCAGCCGCTGGAACGCTCCCTGGGCATCCTGCTCAAGCAGCCCGGCCAGCCCCAGACCCGCGCGCTGATCGAGCGCATCCGCGAACAGGTCAAGGCCGGCCAGCCGTTATCCAAGGCGCTGGAGGCGGAGGGCAGCCAGTTTTCGCCGCTGTACCTGAGCATGGTCCGCGCCGGCGAGGCGGGCGGCGCCCTCGAAGACACCCTGCGCCAGCTCAGCGATTACCTGGAGCGCAGCCAGTTACTCCGGGGCGAAGTGATCAACGCGCTGATCTACCCGGCGTTTCTGGTGGTCGGCGTGCTCGGTTCGCTGGCGTTGCTGCTGGCCTATGTGGTGCCGCAGTTCGTGCCGATCTTCAAGGACCTGGGCGTGCCGATTCCGCTGATCACCGAGGTGATCCTGGGCCTCGGCCAATTCCTCGGGGCCTACGGCCTGGCGGTGCTGGCCGGGTTGATTGTCGGCGCATGGGCTCTGGCTGCGCGCCTGCGCGATCCCCAGCGCCGCGAACGCTATGACCGCCGCGTGCTGGGCATCCGCATCATCGGCCCGTTGCTGCAACGGGTCGAAGCCGCCCGTTTGGCCCGCACCCTCGGCACCCTGCTGAGCAACGGTGTGGCGCTGCTGCAAGCGCTGGTGATTGCCCGCCAGGTCTGCACCAACCGCGCCCTGCAAGCCCAGGTCGCCCAGGCCGCCGAGTCGGTCAAGGGCGGTGGCACCCTGGCCAGCGCCTTCGGCAGCGAGCCGCTGCTGCCCGACCTGGCGTTGCAAATGATTGAAGTCGGCGAACAGGCCGGCGAACTCGACAGCATGCTGCTCAAAGTCGCCGAGGTGTTCGACGTCGAGGCCAAACGCGGCATCGACCGCCTGCTCGCCGCGCTGGTGCCGTCCCTGACCGTGGTCATGGCGGTGTTGGTGGCGGTGATCATGCTGGCGATCATGCTGCCGCTGATGAGCCTGACCAGCAATATATGAACCCTTAAGGAAACACGCTGATGCGCCATACCCGATTCAAGCCCGCCCGCCGCCAGGGCGGTTTTACCTTGCTGGAAATGCTCGCCGTGATCGTGCTGCTGGGCATTGTCGCGACCATCGTGGTACGCCAGGTCGGCGGCAATGTGGACAAGGGCAAATACGGCGCGGGCAAGGCCCAGTTGGCCAGCCTGAGCATGAAGATCGAAAGCTACGGCCTGGACGTCGGCTCGCCGCCCAAGAGCCTGCAGCAACTGGTCGACAAGCCGGGCAACAGCGCCGGTTGGGCCGGCCCGTATGCCAAGCCGTCGGACCTCAAGGACCCGTTCGGCCATGCCTTCGGCTATCGCTTCCCCGGTGAGCACGGTGCGTTCGACCTGATTTTCTACGGTCAGGACGGCCAGCCCGGCGGCGAAGGCTACAGCGCCGACCTGGGCAACTGGGAATAACCCACGACCATGGCCAACGCCCAACGCGGCTTTACCCTGCTGGAGATGCTGGTGGTGATCGTCTTGATCAGCATCGCGGCCGGGTTGGTAGGGTTTGGCCTGCAACAAGGCCTGCGCGCCGCCAAAGAGCGCCAGGCCGTCGGGCAGGTGGTCGAGGCGTTGCGCAGCACGCGGGCGCGGGCGATTGTCAGTGGCACCACCGAAAGCACCGTGTTCGATTTGCGCAACCTCAGCGTGCAGGCGCCGGGCCGTCCGAAAAAGTATTGGCCGGCCGGGCTGCAAGTGACCCTGCACACCGCCGAGCAAGCCGGCGCGGCGGTGGATTTCTACCCCGATGGCAGCTCCACCGGCGGCCACGTGTTGCTGGCCAACGGCAGTCGGCGTTGGCGCATCGACATCGGCTGGCTGACCGGCAGCGTCGAATCCAAGGCCCTGCCATGAAGCGCCAGGCGGGTTTCACCCTGCTGGAAATGCTCGCCGCGCTGACGCTGATGGCGATCTGTAGCACGGTGCTGCTGGTTGCCTTCGGCCAGAGCGCGCGCTCGTTGTTGCAGGTGGCCCACAGCGACCGCTTGACCCATGCCGCCATGAGCGTGATGGATCAGGAAGGCACCGGGCCGTTGGCCAGTGGCACACGCCAGGGCGAGTTGGACGGCATCGCCTGGCAACTGCGCATCGCCCAGCAACCCAGCCGCGTCGGCCAGGCCCATCTGTTTCGCCTGGACCTCACCGTCAGCGAAGGCCCGCGCCAGGCCAGTTTCAGCACCTTGAAACTGCGTGCTGCCGGCGTCGGGGCCGGCTTGTGAAGGCGCGTCAGCAGGGCTTTACCTTGCTTGAGATCATGATCGTACTGAGCCTGCTTGGGGTGTTGCTGACCCTGGTCGGCGGTGCATTGCTGGGCGCCAATCGTGCCGTGCTCAAGGCCCAGCGCTACACGGTCAGCCTGGATGAAATGCGTGCCGCGCAGCAGTTTTTGCGCACCGCCATCAGCGAGGCGTTGCCGCTGGATGTGACCGAGGACGACAGCCAGACCGATGGCTTTTTCGCCGGTGGGGCCCAGCGTATGCAGTTTGTCGCGACCTTGCCGGGTGTGCTCGGCGGCGGTATCCAGCGCTTCACCTTGCAGTTGGTGGGCCCTGAATCGCAGCGCGACTTGCAGGTGGCGTTCGCGCGGTTTGAGTCTGAGGCACAGGTGAGTGTTCCGGCGGCGCGCAGTGAGCCGCAGGTGTTGTTGAAGGGTATCGAGGACCTGCAATTCAGCTATCGCGGCGTGTCGCCCAAGGGCCAGGCCACTGGCTGGATCAGTGAGTGGCCGTGGACCAAACGCCTGCCTTATGCAGTACGGATTGACGCACGGGTGAACGGGCCGGTGCCTTGGGTGACCCAGGTGGTTGCCTTGCGCCTGAACCTGTCCGGCGGGGCGCCCGAATGATCCGGCATCAACGCGGTGTGGCCCTGCTGCTGGTGCTGTGGGTGCTGGCCTTGCTCAGCCTGTTGCTCGGCGGTTTGGCCGGCTGGGTGCAACTGGAAACACGCCAGGCCGCCTGGCACCGCCAGCATACCCAGGCGGTGCTGGCGGCCGAGGCCGGGGTGGCGCTGGCGATGCAGGCCGTGGCGGACCCGTTGCAGCGCAAGCAGTGGATTGCCGACGGGCGTGAAATCCCGCTGGTGTTCGACGATGCGCAGCTGCGCGTCAGCCTGCACAGCGAGCGCGGCAAGTTGTATTTGAACAGCGCCGAGGTGGGTGATTTTGCCCGCCTGGCCCTGGCCTGCGGTGCGACCCAGGCCCAGGCCAACCAACTCGCCAGGGCCCTGGAAGTGCGGCGCAACCAGGGCCTGGCGCCGTTTCGGGTGGTGGAAGAGGTGCGCCAACTGCCCGGCATGACTCAGGCGTTGTACAGCGAACTGGTGCCCGAGATCAGCCTGTGGAGCGGCCTGGACCGGCCCGATCCGGCATTCGCCAGTGCCTTGATGCGCCGCGCACTGAACCTGCCGCATCAGAATGCGGTGGGTGCCGATCCCGGCGACGTGCTGGTGGTCAGCAGCCGCGCCCAACGCCCCGGCGGTTACCACGCCCAGGTGCAGGCCACCGTGTTATTGAGCCCCGCGCAAGGCAGCGCACAACCTTATCGAGTCTTACGTTGGCAAGAATGAACGAACAGTTAACCGCACGGCTTCAGGCGCTGGCGCAGCCCATCACCCAGCGCTGGCGCGGCAGCCTGCTGCAACTGGGCTGGCGCCTGTGGCTCAAGGAGCTGCGTGGCTGCCTGCCGGCATGGTTGTCGTTTGCCGAGATCCCCGAGCATGTCTACGCCTGGCCGCTGACCGCGCCGATCGAAAAGCTGCCTGGCGAAGCGCGTCAGGTGCTGCTGCTGCCGCCTGAAACGGTGTTGGTGCAAACCCTGCAATTGCCCCCGGCGGCGGCGCGTAACCTGACGACGGTGGTCGGCTATGAACTGGACCGCTTCACGCCGTTCGACGCCGCCCAGTTGTACTTTGTCGCGCGCCAGGAGCGCCGCACCCCCACGCACCTGCACGTCACGCTGGTGGCGATCCTGCGTGAGCGCCTCGACCAGATCCTCAATGACTGCGCGGCCCTCGGCTTGCAGCCCCATGCCGTGGATGTCGCCGAGAGCGCAGGCAAACCCATGGGCATCGACTTGCTGCCGGCGCCGTTGCGTCCCCGTCAGCGCCCCCATGGCAAGGGCCTGCAACGCAGCCTGCCGTGGTTGTGCGGGGCCTTGCTGATTGCGGCGATGCTGCTGTGGCTCAACGACCGCCAGCGCGTGCTCGATGCCATGCAACACAGCGTGCGCGAGCAGAAAGCCCAGGTCGCCGAGATCCAGGCCCTGCGCCAGCAATTGCTCAATACCCGTGGCGCCGCCCAGTACCTGATTCGCCGCAAGGCCGCCCAACCGCCGTTGGCGGCGCTGCTCAACGAGCTGACCGCGTGCCTGCCCTCGGACACCTGGCTCGACCAGTTGGAAGTCAACAACGGTGCCGACGTGTCCTTCTCCGGGCAGAGCGCCAAGGCCAGTGCCCTGATCACCCGGATCAAGGGCTGCCACAGCCTGGAAAACGCCCAGTTCGAAGGGGTGATCCAACCCGATGCGCAAACCGGCAAGGATCAATTTTCCTTGCGCGCCCACCTGCACCAGGAGGCCGCTGATGCGCCGACCACTGACACCCCGTGAACGCCGTGGCGCGGCCCTGATCGCCCTGGCCCTGGTGCTCGGCGCCGGTTACTGGCTGTTGATAGACAGCTGGTTCGCCGGCCCCTTGCGCAGCATGGGCGAGCAGGCCGAGCAACTGCGTGAACAGCAGCAACGCTACGCCGGCGTGTTGCGCCAGGGCGACAGCCTGCGCCAACAGTTGGAACAGGCGCGGCAGGACCCGGCCAGCAGCACCAGCCTGTTGCCCGGAGACGACCCGAGTGCGGTGGCGGCGGACCTGATGCAACGCATCGCCGATCTGATCAACAGCCGCGCCGGCCTTGGTGGCGGTTGCAGCCTGACCCAGCGCATGCCCATCACCCCGGAGCAGGACGACGCCGAGCCCTATCGCCAGGTCAAGGTCAGCCTGACCCTCAACTGCGCCATCGAACCCTTGACCGCGATCCTGCATGAGCTGGAGTACCAGCGGCCGTTTCTGTTTGTCGATGAGATGAGCATTCGCCGCCCACCGAACGCACCGGCCAGTGGCGGCGCCGGGCAGCTGGTGGTGCACCTGTTGGTGCGCGGTTACCTGCAACCGGCCGCCGCCCGGCAGGTGCAACGATGATCCATGCATTGCGTCCCCTGGAATGGCTGTTGCTCGGCGTGGCCGGGCTGTTGGGCCTGCTGATGGTCGGCATCCTCAGCAGCATCGGCGATGCGCCGCAGTGGCTGCCGGCACCGGACCCCGATGCGCGCGCCACTACCGCCGCCAAGGTGCTGGTGGCGCCGAGCGCGACCCTCGACAGCCTGGCCGGCACCTGGCAAGCGCCGCTGTTCAGCCCCGACCGCAGCCCCGACCGTGCGGTGGGCCAGGCCGCCGTTTCCAGCCTGTCGAGCCTGGTACTGACCGGTATCGTCCTCGACGGCGACCTGCGCGTGGCGCTGCTCAAGCGTGCCGATGGCCCGCCGCTCAAAGTCCAGCAGGGCCAGACCCTGCCCAATGGCTGGCGCCTGGAACAGCTGACGCCCCGCGATGCCCGCTTTGTACTCGACGGCCGCACGCAATCCCTGAGCCTGCGGGCCCTGCGTTTGCCGCCGCCGTCCACCACACCCCCGATTACCCTTCCTCACGAGTCCACCCCTTGATCGATACCTTCCCTGGCGCCTTGCGCACCACCGTGTTGTGCCTGGCCACCGCCGTTTCCCTCGGTGGCTGCGGCACCTTCCCCGAGCATCTCGACCCGGACGAGGCCCTGCTGCATGAGGCGATGCAGGGCACCGGTTCGCAACGCCCACCCGTGGACCCGGCCAGCGAACAGGCGCCGGTCGACAGCGGCCAACCCCAGGCGAAGACACCGCCCCAGCGCCAGTTGATACGCGGCAACCAGCAGTTCGTGCGCCAACCGGCAGCGGTCTCGGCCGCCAAGGAGGAGGGCAGCGGCGACATCGTGTTCAACTTCGCCGACCAGCCGATCGAAGCGGTGATCAACAGCGTGATGGGCGACCTGCTGCACGAGAACTACAGCATCGCCCAGGGCGTGAAGGGCAATGTCAGCTTTTCCACGTCCAAGCCGGTGAACAAACAGCAGGCCTTGTCGATTCTGGAGACCCTGTTGTCGTGGACCGACAACGCCATGATCAAACAGGGCAACCGCTATGTGATCCTGCCGGCCAACCAGGCGGTGGCGGGCAAGCTGGTGCCGGAGATGCGCGTGTCGCAGCCCTCCAGCGGTTTGTCGGCACGCCTGTTTCCGTTGCGTTATATCTCGGCCACCGAGATGCAGAAACTGCTCAAGCCGTTCGCCCGCGAGAATGCGTTCCTACTGGTGGACCCGGCGCGCAATGTGCTGAGCCTGGCCGGCACCCCCGAAGAACTGGCCAATTACCAGGACACCATCGACACCTTCGACGTGGACTGGCTCAAGGGCATGTCGGTGGGCGTGTTCGGCCTGCAACGGGCGTCGGTGGCCGAGCTGATGCCCGAACTGCAAAAAATGTTCGGCCCCGACAGCGGCATGCCCCTGGCGGGCATGGTGCGCTTCTTGCCCATCGAGCGGACCAACTCGGTGGTGGCGATCTCGTCGCAGCCGCAGTACCTCAGTGAAGTCGGCGACTGGATCCACACCATCGACGAAGGCGGCGGCAACGAGCCGCAGATGTATGTCTACGACGTGCGCAACATGAAGGCCACCGACCTCGCCAAGTACCTGCGCCAGATCTACGGCACGGGCGCGATCAAGGACGACACCCCGGCCAAGGTCGCACCCGGTTTGCGCACCGCGACCTTGTCCTCGCCGGGCACCAACAGCACCTCCGGCAGCACGCCCGGTGGCCTGAGCAACAACCTAAATGGCAACCCACCCGCCGCAGAGGATGAGGAGCAGGCGCCCGACGCCGAGCAGGACACCGCCGAGCAGGGCGAGAGCGAAGACGCCCCGGCCAAAAGCCTCGACGCCGGCACCCGCATCACCGCGCAAAAAAGCAGTAACCAACTGCTGGTCCGCACCCGCCCGGTGCAGTGGAAAGAAATCGAATCGGCGATCAAACGCCTCGACAACCCACCGCTGCAAGTGCAGATCGAAACGCGCATCCTCGAGGTCAAGCTCACCGGCGAACTGGACCTGGGCGTGCAGTGGTACCTTGGCCGCCTGGCGGGCAATTCCACCAGCACCACCGTGGCCAACACCGCCGGCAGCCAGGGCGCGTTGGGCGGCGGCGGGGCAGGGTTGGGCGCGACGGATTCGTTGTTCTACTCCTTCGTCAGCTCCAACCTGCAAGTGGCCCTGCACGCCCTCGAAACCAACGGCCGCACCCAGGTGCTGTCGGCGCCGTCGCTGGTGGTGATGAACAACCAACCGGCGCAGATCCAGGTGGGCGACAACATCCCGATCAGCCAGACCACGGTCAACACCGGCACCTCCGACACCACCTTGAGCAGCGTTGAATACGTGCAGACCGGGGTGATCCTCGACGTCGTGCCACGCATCAATCCGGGTGGTTTGGTGTACATGGACATTCAGCAGCAGGTCAGCGATGCCCAGGACCCGCAGGCGTCCAGCAACGACACCCAGGCCAACCCACGTATCTCCACGCGCTCGGTATCCACCCAGGTCGCGGTGCAGAGTGGGCAGACAGTGCTACTGGGCGGGTTGATCAAGCAGGACAACGCGGAGAGTGTCAGTGCGGTGCCTTACCTTGGGAAAATTCCGGGGTTGCGCTGGTTGTTTGGCAATACCAGCAAGTCCAAGGACCGCACGGAATTGATTGTGCTGATTACCCCGAGGGTGATTACCAGCAGCAGCCAGGCGCGGCAGGTGACGGATGACTATCGCCAGCAGATGCAGTTGTTGAAGCCGGCTAACTGAACGTACACCGGGAAAAACTGTGGGAGGGGGCAAGCCCTAATGCCAGTCAGCTAAGGCTTTTTGTAGGAGCGAGCTTGCTCGCGAAAAACTCACAGGCGCCACGTTCATTCAGGAGGCACGCGGTATCGTTGTCGTTTTTCGCGAGCAAGCTCGCTCCTACAGGAGGCGATGTACGCGAGCCCCCTCCCACAGTTTGATATCCCGATATCAGATAGATCTGGGCCCGAGCTAAAGGCCAATCTCAAAAGACATTATTTATATGAATAAAAAAACTAAAAAATAATAAAATTAGAGAATATTAGCTTATATCAAAACAGCATTATATTTTCAAAACCCATTCCGTTATGTTTGATCGCAACAGCCTACCCCTGACCTCGGATGGTACCCAGCGTAATCAAGATTCTGCGCGCCATAACCGGGTGATCATCCCCGCAGCAGAATCGTTGGAAGGGAGTTCAACGTATGTTGCCAATTCAAACCCAGCGCCACACCTAGTCCCCAATCGCCGCAACCCCACTGAAAAAAATCGAGCACCGCGCCCGCCCGCGTGACTGCCCGACTTCGCGATTTGGAATGTCTGGAGTGGCTATGAAGCAAGTCTTACAACCGACCGCCATCCTGGCGCTGGCAATCCTGGCCAACACCGCCCAGGCCCAGGACGACAGCACCCTGTCCACCGTGGTGGTCACCGGTAACCGTGGCGCCGAACAACGCACGGTCACCAGCAGCCCGGTGCCGATCGATGTGGTCAGCGCCAAGCAATTGCAAAGCACCGGCAAGCCCGGTTTGATGGAGGCGTTGAGCGCGGTGATCCCGTCGCTGACCCTGCCGGAAAAAACCGGTTGGGACGCCAGCGGCATCGCCCGTGCGCCGAACCTGCGCGGCATGAGTGCCGCCGAGGTGCTGGTGCTGGTCAATGGCAAGCGCCGCCACACCGCGGCCACCCTGAACATCAACGGCATCAACACCGGCGCCGCGCCGGCAGACCTGGATTTGATCCCCATCAGCGCCATCGACCACGTCGAAGTCCTGCGCGACGGGGCCGCCGCCCAGTACGGCTCCGATGCCATCGCCGGGGTCATCAACGTGATCCTCAAGGCCGACACCAGCGGCACGTCGGTGACGAATGTCGGCCAGGGTTACGACGGCAAGAAACAGACCGTGCAGCAAAGCCTCAACAAGGGCTTCGAGATCGGCAACGGCGGCATCGTGCAGTTGGCCCTGGACGCGCGCAGTCAGAACGACGACAACAAGGCCAGCGCCAACGGCTACACCTATGCCCAGGCCTTTGAGCAGGCCGGCCGCTCCACCTATGGCGGCTACGGCACACCGAAGACCAACCTGCTGACCCTGGGCTACAACGCCGAATTGCCGATCGACGACAGCTTCAGCCTGTATTCCTTCACCACCTATTCGCGGCGTAAGGCTGAGCAGGGCCAGAACTTCCGCCTGCCGACCATCACCAACACCATTACCACCGGGCCTAACGGTTACCCCGGCGGCTACACGCCGACCTGGTATATCGACGAGGACGACTTCCAGGCCGCATTCGGCGGTAAAGGCACCGTCGGCGAGTGGGACTGGGACCTGTCCACCACCTACGGACGCAACGCGGCGGAGCAGGGCACCACCCATAACCAGAACCCCTCCCTGGGCGAGGCCACGCCGAACAGCTTCACCTCCGGCACCTGGATTTCCACCGAACTGACCACCAACCTCGATTTCAAGCGCGGCTTCGATATCGGCCTGCAAAAGCCGCTGGACCTGAGCTACGGTTTCGAACATCGCCGCGACACCTACGAGGTGCAGGCCGGTGACTATGAGTCCTACGCCAACGGCGGCTACTGCGTGGCACCGGGTAACTGTGCGTCGTCCGGGGCCCAGGTCACCAACGGCATCTCGCCGGATGAAGAAAGCAGCGCCTCGCGCAACAGCCTCGCCAGTTACGTCGACGTAAGCTTCAACCCGGTGCCGGACTGGTACGTGGGCACCGCGTTTCGCTACGAGCATTACAACCAGGGCGTGGGCGCTACCCGCAGCGGCAAGCTGACCACCCGCTACGACTTCACCCCGCAATTCGCCGTGCGCGCCACCGTGAGCAATGGCTTCCGTGCGCCGTCCCTGGCCAACAGCCTGTTCAGTGCGCGGTCCACCACCTATGGCGTGGTCGACGGCGTGTACCAGTCGATCAACTACGGCGTGCTGCCGGTAGGTTCGGCCGCTGCCCAGGCCTTGGGGGCGCAGGAACTGAAACCCGAGCGTTCCACCAACTTCAGCCTGGGTTTCACCCTCACCCCCACCGATCGCCTGAGCTTCACCGCCGACGCCTACGTGATCAACCTGCGCGACCGCATCACCCTCACGGGCACCTTGCTCGGCCCGGAAATCACCCAGGTGCTGCAAGGCAATGGCATCACCTCCACCTCCGGCGGCCAGTACTTCATCAACGGCGCCGACACCCGCACCAAAGGCCTGGACCTGGTCGGCAACTACAGCCAGGACCTCGGCCCCTATGGCGCGCTGAAATGGACCGCCGCGTTCAACTGGAACCAGACCAGAATCCTCAACTACAAGGAATCCACCACGATCCTGGGCACGGCCTATGACCTGATGGACCGCGAGGCACGCAACCTGATCACCGGCGTGCAGCCCAGCACCAAGCTGATCCTCGGTGGCGACTGGAGCATCGAGCGCTTCAACCTCAACCTGGCCCTGACCCGCTACGGCTCTTACAAAGAGGTCAACGTCTCCGCCGACCGCAGCCTCGACCGGGTCTACAGCGCCAAGTGGATCACCGACCTCGACCTTGGCTACACCCTCACCAAAGACCTCAACGTGGCCATCGGCGCCAAGAACCTGTTCGACGTCTACCCGAAAAAACAAGGTGTACCGAGCAGCACCATGGTCAGCAGCTACGGCACCTATTCGCCCTACGGTTTTACCGGCGGGTACTACTACACCCGCTTGACCTATGCCTTCTAGGCCGAGGAATACACCATGCCCATCGTTGCCAAATCCTATGACCTGATTGACTCGCCCGGCGCGCTGCGCCAGGCGCGAGTGTCCACACCGATCAAAGCCCTGCAGGTGGTGCCCGCGCGGCACCCCTGGCGCTGGGCCGGGTCGATCTTTGCCGCGCTGGTGCTGCTCGCCATCGGGCATTCCCTGGCCACCAACCCGCGCTGGGAGTGGGGCGTGTTCGGCCAGTGGTTCTTCTCGCCGTCGGTGCTGCGTGGCCTCGGCCAGACCCTGTTGCTGACGCTGCTGAGCACGGTGTTCAGCGCCATCCTCGGCACTGCGCTGGCGTTGGCGCGGCTGTCGGGCTCGCCGCTGCTGGCGGCCCTGGCCTGGGGCTACATCTGGTTTTTCCGCTCGATGCCGGCGCTGCTGGTGCTGATCATCCTCTACAACTTCGCCTACCTGTACGACCACATTGTCCTCGGTGTGCCGTTTACCGACCTGGTGTTCGCCGAGTGGTCGACGGTGGACGTGCTCAGCCAATTCACCGTGGCCGTACTGGGCCTGAGCCTGATGCAGGCGGCGTACGCGGCGGAGATCATTCGCGGCGGCCTGATCGGTGTGGATGCCGGCCAGCATGAAGCGGCGGCAGCCCTGGGCCTGCCGGCCTCGCGGCGCATCTTCCGGATCATCCTGCCCCAGGCGCTGCGCTCGATCCTGCCGTCGGGGTTCAATGAAATCATTGGCCTGGTCAAGGGCACCTCCATCGTCTACGTGTTGGCCTTGCCGGAGCTGTTCTACACCGTGCAGGTCATCTACAACCGCACCCAGGCGGTGATCCCGCTGCTGATCGTCGCCACCGTCTGGTACCTGATCATCACCACCGTGCTCACCAGCGCCCAGTACTACGTCGAGCGTCATTTCGCCCGGGGTACGGCCAGGGTGCTGCCGCCCACGCCATTGCAACGCGTGCGCCGCTGGCTGAAGGAGAACACCCATGAGTGAAGCCCGTGCCGGCCGTATCCAGATCCAGGGCGTGGGCAAGCGCTTTGGCAATCAACAGGTGTTGAAAGACATCGACCTGACCATCGATCCGGGCAAGGTCACGGTGATTCTCGGGCCGTCCGGCTCGGGCAAGTCCACCTTGCTGCGCACCATCAACCACCTGGAAAAGATCGACAGCGGGCACATCACCATCGACGGTGAATACGTCGGCTATCGACGCAAGGGCGACCTGCTTTACGAGCTCAAGGAACGCGAGATTCTCAAGCGCCGTATCGACGTCGGTTTTGTGTTCCAGAACTTCAACCTGTTCCCGCACCTCACCGCCTGGGAAAACGTCGCCGAGGCGCCGCTGGCGCACAAGCGCTGGAGCAAGGCCGACGCCCAGGCCAAGGCCACCGCACTGTTGGCCAAGGTTGGCCTGGCGGACAAGGTCGATGCCTACCCACGCCAGCTTTCCGGCGGCCAGCAACAGCGCGTGGCGATTGCCCGCGCACTGGCGCTGGACCCCAAGGTGCTGCTGTTCGATGAACCCACCTCGGCCCTCGACCCGGAACTGGTGGGCGAAGTACTCGACGTGATCAAGGGCCTGACCCAGCTGGGCGTGACCCTGGTGATCGTCACCCACGAAATCGGTTTTGCCCGCGAAGTGGCCGACCACGTGGTGTTTCTCTGCGACGGCGAGTTGATCGAAGAGGGCCCGCCCGAACAGATTTTCCGCCAACCCCGACATCCCCGCACCGTAGCCTTTCTCGGCAAGGTGCTTTAGTTCAAGGAGTGACTGCCCATGTTCATCAACACCACCCGCGTGGCCCTGCTGGCGCTGGCCGTCAGCACCGCGCAAAGCGCATTCGCCGTGCAACAGGTCGACCTCAGCCCCGACCGCCCACGCATCCATGTGCCGCGTAACGAAGCGGCGATTGCGCAGATCCCGCCGGGCTTCAAGTTCGCCCAGCCGGGCAAGTTCACCGTGGCTGTGTCCGGCGTGGCCGGGCCGCCGCTGGCGCTGCTGGCCAGCGACGACAAGACCACCATCGGCAGCGAAGCCGACACCGCGCAACTGGTGGCCGACAGCCTCGGCCTGCAACTCAATGTGGTGCAGACCAGCTGGGAAGACTGGCCCCTGGGCGTCAGCTCGGGCAAATACGACGCGGTGATCAGCAACGTCACCGTGACCGAGGCGCGCAAGAAGCGCTTTGACTTCGCCACCTATCGCCAGGATGTGCTCGGCTTCTACGTCAAGACCACCAGCAAGATCAGCGAGATCAAGCAGGCAGCCGATATTGCCGGGCTGAAGATCATCGTCGGCTCCGGCACCAACCAGGAAAAAGTCCTGCTGGCCTGGAACGAGGCCAACGAAAAGGCCGGTCTCAAGCCCGCGCTGTTGCAGTACTTCGACGACCAGGCCGCCGCGCAGCTGGCGGTGCAGTCGGGGCGCAGCGATGCGCTGTTCGGGCCCAACTCGGTGTATGCCTATTCGGCGGCAATCACCGGCGGCATCAAGCGCGTCGGCACGGTGAACGGTGGCTGGCCATTGCAGGCGGACATTGCCGTGACCACCCGCAAGGACAACGGCCTCGTCAAGCCGATCCACACCGCCCTGGAAGGCGCGATTGCCGGCGGCCAGTACGAGCAGGTGCTGCAACGCTGGGGCCTGGATGTGGAGCGCGTCGACAAGTCGCTGATCAACCCACCGGGCCTGCCGGATTAAGGAGCAATCGACATGGGACTGACACGACGTGAAGCGTTGTCGAGCATCGCTGCGGTAGGCGGCGAAAAAGCCGTCAAGGATGCACTCGCGGTACTCGGCCTCGGGCCGTCATCGCACCGCCGACCGCAACCGTTGAAACTCAAGGA
Source organism: Pseudomonas marginalis (assembly GCF_900105325.1). Taxonomy (NCBI): domain Bacteria; kingdom Pseudomonadati; phylum Pseudomonadota; class Gammaproteobacteria; order Pseudomonadales; family Pseudomonadaceae; genus Pseudomonas; species Pseudomonas marginalis. Next base: position 2,180,738 of record NZ_FNSU01000003.1, on the reverse strand, counting down.
CGGCCTGGGGCAGGGCACCCGCGTGCTGGTGCTGGGCGCCGGGATTGCCGGGCTGGTCACCGCCCTGGAACTGACCCGCGCCGGGTTCAGCGTGCAGGTGCTGGAAGCCCGTGAGCGGGTCGGCGGTCGCACCTGGACGATACGTCATGGCGACCGCGTGGACTACCAGGATGGCCGTACGCAGACCGCCGCGTTCGAGCCGGGGCATTACTTCAACGCCGGGCCGGCACGGATTCCCAGCCAGCACCGCACGATCCTCGATTATTGCAGTGAGCTGGGCGTGCCGCTGGAAGTGCTGGTCAACAGCAGCCATGGCGCCCAGGTGCGGCCGGATGTGAACCAGCCGGCCTTCACCGTCGGCCAGGCGATCAACGATGCGCGCGGGCATTTGTCCGGGTTGCTGGCCAAAGCGGTGCAGCGTGATGCCCTCGACGATGTGCTGAGCGCCGAGGAACGCACGCGCTTGCTGGGGTTTTTGCACGTGTATGGCGACCTGTCCCAGGAGCTGGCCTTTGAGGGCACGCTCCGTTCAGGACACCTGGAGTCCCCGGCACATCCCGGCGCTTTGCCCGCCAGCCGCAGCCCGTTGGCGCTGGATCAACTGCTGCACCCCGAACTGTGGGGCGCCTTGCTGCACTCCGAGTTTCCGGAGTTTTCGGCGACCATGTTCCAACCGGTGGGCGGCATGGACCGCATCACCGACGCCTTCTACCGGCGCGTCAGCGATCACGTGCAACTGGGCGCCCAGGTGCGCCAGATCCGTCAGTTGGAAGACGGCGTGGCCGTGACCTACCACGACCAACGCAGCGGTCGCGAGCAGGTGGTACGCGCCGACTATCTGGTCTCGACCTTGCCGCTGCCGTTGCTGGCAAAACTCGACACCGACTTCAGCGACCCGATCAAGGCCGCCTTGCTCAGCACCCGCAGCGACCAGGCCACCAAAGTGGCGTGGCAATCCCCGCGTTTCTGGGAAACCGACTACCGCACCTACGGCGGCCTGTCGTGGATCGAACACCCGGCGCGCCTGCTCTGGTACCCGAGCAACGACCTCAACACTCGCGAGGGCCTGCTGGTGGCCGGTTACGTGACCGGGGAGGGCGCCGATGCGTTCGGCGCGCGACCGTTCGACCAGCAGTACGCCACTTCCAAGGAAGCGGTGGAACTGCTGCATCCGGGCTACTCCAGGCACCTGCGTCACCCGCTGGCGGTGTCCTGGGAACAGATCCCCTTCAGCGAAGGCCCGTGGCTGCAACGCGAACACTTCCCGGCCGATGCCAGCGCCTTGCTCGAAGAAGGCCACGGCCGCGTGTACTTCGCCGGCGACGGCCTGGTGCAAAGCGGCGTGGGCATCTGGCAGGAATCGGCGGCCAACTCGGCGCGGCATGTGGTCGCGCAACTGGCTGAACGCGTGACCCGACACACACACCTCGCGGCAGTGGCCGCCTCCTAAGGAACACACCCATGAGCGACAGCATTCAACGTACCAGCGTCGGCGACTTTCCGATCTCGCAGACCGTCACCGTGCCGGCCTCCGCCAGCCTGGTCTTCGTCAGCGGGACCTTGCCGGACCTGGTTGATCCAACGGTTCCCGGGGTGTTTGGCAACACCGAAGTGCAGACAGTTTCGGTGTTCAACAAGCTGCGCCAGATCCTGCGCCAGCAAGACCTGGACCTGGGCGATATCGTGCAGTTACGGGTATTCCTGGTCGGCGCCGAGGAAACGGGCGGCAAGCTGGATTTCGCTGGGTTGCAGCGTGGGTATACGCAGTTCTTCGGCACCCCCGAGCAGCCGAACAAGCCGGCACGCACCGCGTTGCAGGTCGTGGCGTTGCCATTGCCCGGTGCACTGGTGGAAATCGAAGCCATCGCCGCCAGGACGGCGTGATAATCCCTCGCAAGTAACCCCCCTCACAACCGCTTCCGGGCTTCGGCGTGACTGCGCCGAACGCCCCGGCGGGCGCTTGCCACACCGCGTTTCCAGCCTTCCTGAACCCCCCTCCCGCAAAAAGATAAATCTTGTATTTAAACGCCTGCGACGTATTATCCAAGCAATGTCTTGTGTATATACCTGAGGCTGGATTTCCCTTTCGGCAAATACGGAGGTTTGAATGACTGTGGAGGCAGGGTTACTGGGTCACTCGTTGTCGGTGTTCCTGGGCGTACAGGCCGTCGGCCTGAGCCTGTGGCTGAGCATTGCGGTGCTTAACAACTGGCAAGCGTTTCGCAGCTCGGTAGGCGCGGTAGGCGCGACCATGGCCATGGAGCCGTTGCGCCAGAGTCCTGCCATCGACATTCCCTTGCTGGTGCGGGCCGTGCGTTCACCCCGTCTGCACCAACTGGCCCTGCTGGTGGTGCTGGCCCTGCAAGTGGTCGCCGCGCTCGCGGCCTGGACCGGCAGCTATCAGTTGATCCTCGGCGACGGCCTGCTGTCGGCACGGCCCTGGCTCAACCTGGCCCTGAGTGCGTTTTCGGCGTTTGTCTTCGCGATGCTGCTGGGGGGCTTGTGGTTCGGCTACTGGATTCGCCAGGAGGGGTTGCAACTGACGCACCTGGTGCTGACGATCTGGGCGGTACTGGCCTTCTTCCTGTTCAACCACAGCTGGCTGTGAACCGCGTGTAATGCACTCATCGTGATAAGGACGTCCATGAACAAGAAGAAGATAACCAGCCTGGTGTTGATTCCGGTGGCGGTCATCGCAGTGGTGATGATGTCGCGCGCGCCGTCCCAGGCCCAATCCGCCGATGCCCCCGCCAGCGCGTTGACCAAGGTGGCCCTGGGGGCGGTGCAAGTGCGCCCGGCCAATGTGTATTTCGCCGGCGTCGGTGAGCTGGAAGCGGCCTCCCAGGTGCAGGTTTCCGCCGAGGTCGGCGGGCGGGTCACGTTGATCAACTTTGAGTCGGGCCGCCAGGTCAAGGCTGGCGAAGTGCTGGTCAAGCTTAACGATGCCCCGGAACAGGCCGAGCAGTTGCGGCTGCAGGCCCAGGTGCGCAATGCCGAGATCATCCGCAAGCGCGTGACCGGGCTGGTCAGGGAAAACGCTGCGACCCAGGAACAGCTCGACAACGCCCGGGCCGCCCATGACATGGCCCTGGGCGAGTTGAAAAAAGTCCAGGCACTGATTGCCCAGAAGACCATCCGCGCGCCCTTCGCCGGAGTGCTCGGCATTCGCCAGGTCAACGAAGGGCAGTACCTCAATGTCGGCGACCGCATCGTCAGCCTGGTCAACACCCAGGTGCTCTATGTCAATTTTTCCCTGGATGAGCAGCTCAGTCGCCGCCTGGTCGTCGGGCAAACCGTGGGCGTGCTGATCGACGCCTACCCTGACCGGGTGTTCAAGGCGCGGATCAGTGCCGTCGACCCGATGATCGGCCGCTCACGCACGGTGCAGGTGCAGGCCACGCTGGAGAGCCCGGACGCCCCCCTCAAGCCGGGCATGTACGCCAGCGTCAAAGTGGCCGATACCGAGGTGGCCGATGTGCTCACCGTGCCGGAAACGGCGGTGGCCTACACCGCCTATGGCGATACCGTTTTCCTTGCCCGCCCGGACCAGGGCGCCACGCTGGTGGTCAAGCGGGTGGCGGTGAAAATCGGCCAGCGCCAGGACGGTTGGGTCCAGATCCAGGAAGGCTTGCACGAGGGTGACCAGGTGGTGACCTCCGGGCAACTCAAGCTCAGTGACGGCATGGCGGTGCAGGCGACCGATGACACCCTGGCCCTGCCTGCGTCCAAACCGCCTGTGACGGGCATCTGATTCTTCGCCCAGAGAACGCTCATGACTTTCACCGATATTTTCGTTCGGCGGCCGGTGCTCGCGCTTGTCGTCAGTATTCTGATCCTGCTGCTGGGGATCATGTCCTTGTTGCAGCTGCCGATCCGCCAGTACCCGATGCTGGAAAGCTCCACCATCACCGTGACCACCGAATACCCCGGCGCTTCGTCAGACCTGATGCAGGGCTTCGTCACGCAACCGATTGCCCAGGCGGTGTCGTCGGTGGAAGGTGTGGATTACCTGTCGAGCTCGTCGGTGCAGGGGCGCAGCGTGGTCACGGTGCGCATGGAGCTCAACCGGGACTCGACCCAGGCCCTCACGGAAGTCATGGCCAAGGTCAACCAGGTGCGTTTCCGGCTGCCGGAGCAGGCCTATGACCCGGTGATCGAACGCTCGTCCGGCGAGTCGACGGCGGTGGCCTATATCGGGTTCTCCAGCCCGACCCTGTCGACCCCGGCCTTGACCGATTACCTGGCACGGGTGGTGGAGCCGGTGATGAGCACCATCGAGGGCGTGGCCAAGGTCCAGGTGTTCGGCGGGCAAACCCTGGCGATGCGCCTGTGGATCGACCCCGCACGGCTGGCCGCGCGCGGCCTGACCGCCGCCGATGTGGCCGACGCGGTGCGCCGCAACAACTACCAGGCAGCGCCGGGCAAGGTCAAAGGCCTGTTCGTGGTCGCCAACCTGCGGGTCAATACCGACCTGACCAACGTCAATGAATTTCGCGATTTGGTGCTGCGCAACGATGGCAACGGCCTGGTGCGCCTGAAGGATGTCGGCACCGTGGAGCTGGGCGCGGCGTCCAGCGAAACCAGTGCCACCATGGACGGCGTTTCGGCCGTGCACCTGGGGTTGTTCCCGACGCCCGGCGGCAACCCGCTGGTGATTGTCGACGGTATCAAGAAACTCCTGCCGGACGTGCGCAAGACCCTGCCGCCGGACGTCAAGGCCGAGCTGGCGTTTGAAACCGCGCGCTTTATCCAGACCTCCATCGACGAGGTGATGAAGACCCTGCTCGAGGCCTTGCTGATCGTGGTGATCGTCATCTACCTGTGCCTGGGGTCGTTGCGCACGGTACTGATTCCGGTGGTGACCATCCCCTTGTCGATGCTGGGGGCCGCGGCGCTGATGCTGGCGTTCGGTTTCAGCCTCAACCTGTTGACGCTGTTGGCGATGGTGCTGGCTGTGGGTCTGGTGGTGGACGATGCGATTGTGGTGGTGGAGAACGTGCACCGGCATATCGAGGAAGGCAAGACCCCGGTGGCGGCCGCCCTGGTCGGGGCGCGGGAAGTGGCGGGCCCGGTGATCGCCATGACCATTACCCTGGCGGCGGTGTATGCGCCCATCGGCATGATGGGCGGCCTCACGGGGGCGTTGTTTCGTGAATTCGCCCTGACCCTGGCCGGCGCGGTGATCGTGTCCGGCGTGGTGGCGCTGACGTTGTCGCCGGTCATGAGCTCGTTCCTGCTGCAGTCCAAGCAATCGGAAGGGCGCATGGCACACCTGGCCAACCGTTTCTTCGACGGCCTGGCCCTGCGTTATGCCAAGGTGCTGGACCTGTCGCTGCGGCATCGCTGGCTCAGCGGGCTGTTTGCCTTGCTGGTGATGATCAGCCTGCCGTGGCTGTACCAGTTGCCGCAGCGGGAGCTGGCGCCCACCGAGGACCAGGCCGGGCTGCTCACCGCCATCAAGGCGCCGCAACATGCCAATTTGGAGTACGTCGAGCGCTTTTCCGCCAAGCTGAATGAGGTCTACGGGCGCCTGCCGGAAACCGTCAGCACCTGGATCATCAATGGCAGCGACGGCATCGCCTCGAGCATTGGCGGCATCAACCTGACGTTGTGGGGCGAGCGCGAGCGCACCGCCGCGCAGATCCAGGTCGACCTGCAAGCGGCTACCAACGACGTGGAAGGCACCAGCATCTTTGCCTTCCAGTTGCCTGCCTTGCCGGGCTCCACCGGTGGCCTGCCGGTGCAACTGGTGCTGCGCAGCTCCCAGGATTACCGCGTGCTGTACGAGACCATGGAGCAGATCAAGCAGAAGGCCCGCGACAGTGGGTTGTTCGCCGTGGTCGACAGTGACCTGGACTACAACAACCCGGTGGTACAGGTGCGAGTGGACCGGGCCAAGGCCAACAGCCTGGGGATCCGCATGCAGGACATCGGCGAATCGCTGGCGGTGCTGGTGGGGGAAAACTACCTCAACCGCTTTGGCCTGGAGGGCCGCTCCTATGATGTGATTGCCCAGAGCCCGGGCAGTGAGCGACTGACGCCCGAAGCCCTGACCCGCCAGTATGTGCGCACGGAAGACGGCACACTGATTCCGCTGTCGACGGTGATCCAGGTGTCCGAGCACGTCGAACCCAACAAGCTGACCCAGTTCAACCAGCAGAACGCCGCGACCTTCCAGGGGGTGCCGGCTGCCGGGGTCACCCTGGGCGACGCCGTGGCGTTCCTGGAAGGCGTCACCGCCGAGTTGCCCGTGGGGTTCAGCTACGACTGGCAATCCGATGCGCGGCAGTACACCCAGGAAGGCAATGCGCTGCTGCTGGCGTTCCTGGCGGCGGTGATCGTGATCTACCTGGTACTCGCGGCGCAGTACGAAAGCCTGATGGACCCGCTGATCATCCTGATCACCGTGCCGCTGTCCATCAGCGGCGCGCTGATTCCCCTGGCGCTGGGCTACGCCACGATCAATATCTACACCCAGATCGGCCTGGTGACCCTGATCGGGCTGATCAGCAAGCACGGCATCCTGATGGTCGAGTTCGCCAACGCCCTGCAGGCCCAGGAACACCTCGACCGTTCCGAGGCGATACGCAAGGCCGCGCAGATTCGCTTGCGGCCGATCCTGATGACGACGGCGGCCATGGTGGTCGGCCTGGTGCCGCTGCTGTTCGCCTCGGGGGCCGGGGCCAACAGCCGCTATGGCCTGGGGGTGGTAATTGTATCGGGCATGCTGATCGGTACCTGCTTCACCCTGTTCGTGCTGCCGACGGTCTACACCCTGCTGGCCCGCAAGCATTCAGTGGCGGCCGCGACCCCGAGGGCCCAGTCCCTGGCGCAAACCCTGAGGAGTGAACCATGAAGCCCGGCAAAACTGTCACCACCGTGCTGGCGCTGATTCTGCTCAACGGCTGCATGGTCGGGCCGCATTACGAAAAGCCCATAACCCCGCCGATCAGCCTGGTCACTGCACAAAAGGCCTTGTTCGCCCAACAGGCGCCGGTGCAGGCCCAGTGGTGGTCGTTTTTTGACGACGCCGAGCTCGATCGCCTGATCGACACGGCGCTGGCGCATAACCATGACATTCGCCAGGCCCAGGCCAACCTGTTGGCCTCCCGTGCGGTGTTTGATGACCGCCGGCTCGACCAGTATCCCGGCGTCACCGCCCGTACCGCCTATGGCCGCAGTCTGGAGCAGCAGTTGCCGTTCGACGGTGGGCCTCCCGAGCGGATGCTGTCGCAGACCTATCGCGCCGGCTTTGATGTGCAGTGGGAGATCGACGTGTTCGGGCGTTTGCAACGTCTGACGGCATCGGCCCTGGCACGCTCGCAGGCGGCGCAGGCGGACCTGGCGCTGATGCAGTTGAGCATCGCTGCCGACGTGGCGCGTTATTACTACGAGCAGCAGGGCTTGAGCCGCAGCCTGGAGGTGGCCAAGGCCCAGGTCAGTGCCTGGCGCGAAACGCTCACGCTGACCAGCGCTCAGGTGCGCGCCGGCAGCGGCCAATTCGAGGATCAGCAAAACGCCCATGCCAACCTGCTGCTCAGTGAGGCGGCGATTCCACCGTTGCTGACGCGGATCCAGGAAACCGGTTATCGCCTGGACGTATTGACCGGCCAACCCCCGCGTCAACAGCAGGCGTTGGCCAAGGCGCATTTCCTCGCGCCCCTGGCCCGGCAACTGCCCTTGGGCGATGTCGACCAGTTGATCCGCAATCGTCCGGATGTGGTCAGCGCCGAACGCCTGCTGGCCGCCAGCACCGAAGACGTCGGCGCGGCCACGGCGGACTTGTACCCACGCCTGAACCTGGGCGGTTTCATTGGCTTCTTCGCCCTGCGCGGCGGCGACCTGGGCAGCGCATCCCGCGCGTATGAGCTGGCGCCGTCGGTGGACTGGCCGGCGTTTCGCCTGGGCAACGTGCGTGCGCGCCTGCGCGGTTCCCAGGCCCAGGCCGAAGGTGCCCTGGCGCGCTATCAACAGTCGCTGCTCAAGGCCCAGGAAGATGTGGAAAATGCGCTGATGCGCCTGGCGCAGGACCAGACCCGCCTGGGCGCGTTGCTGGCGTCCGCCACCCATGCCGAGCAGGCGATCGACATCGCCAGCAAACGCTACCGCAGCGGTTCGGGCACCTACATGGCGGTGCTGGAAAACCAGCGCGCGTTTTTCCTGATCAAGAAGGACGTGGCCGATGCCGAGACGGCGTCCTACCTCAACGCCATCGCGTTATACAAGGCGCTGGGCTGGGGCAGTGGCGGTGCGCAGCAGGCTCAATCAGCGGACAAGCCATTGGCCAGCAACTGAGCCTTGAGATCGGGCCGGTAGTTGCGTGCATACGTGCGGCCCACGGTGCTTGACCAGGATTGGCCGTCCGCACGGCCAATGATCTGCCAATGGCGCATCAGGTGCTGGTCATAGGCACTGATCGCCGGTGCCAGCGCGGCACGGTTGTAGCGCTCGTCGTGACGGAAGGCTTCGATGCCCATGCGCGGTTTCTGTGCCGCCGGCTCGTGCACATGACCCAGGGCCAGTCCGCACAGGGCGAAGGTCTGCTCGGGCAGCCCGAGCAGCTCGATCATCGCTTCAGCGTTGGCACGAATGCCACCCACCGGCACCACGCCCAACCCCAATGAGCGTGCGGCGATCATCAGGGTGCTGAGGATAATGCCGCCGTCGGTGCTGGCGGCGATCAGCCCTTCCAAGTGCCGCTGGATCTGCTGTTGCTGGCCATTGAGCGCGGCACCGACGGCGGTCTTGTGAAAGTCCACCACCAGGGTGATAAACACCGGTGCCGACGCGATCCAGGGCTGGCCGCCAGCTATTGCCGCAATGCGTTGGCGGGTGTTTGCGTCGCGCACGACCACCACGGAAATATGCTGGGCATTGAAGGACGTCGGCGCCAGGTGACCGGCCCGCAAGATGGCATCCAGGTGTTCGTCGCTGACGGGCGTGGATTGGAAGCTGCGCTCGCTGCGGTGGTTGGCGAGCAAGTCGATAGTCGGTGTCATGGCCTTATTCCTTTAGGGCGGTTGGTGTGGGGCGGTCAGGTGCGCGGTTGAATGTTATAGACGCAACGTCGGTCGCCGGAGATCAGGTGTTCGCAGCGTTCGACAAGGGTGTCGTCACCCATGGCTGCACGAAATATCTGCAGCTCCGAGCGGCAGAAACCCTGGCATTTGCGCGCGGCAGCGCAGATCGGGCAATGGTTTTCGATCAGCAGCCAACCTTCACCCGCGGGTTCCATGTGCGCCATATAGCCGGCGAGTTCGCGGATGCGCACCAGGATGGCGACTTTTTCTTCCAGGGACGAGGCTTGCGAACACGCCTGGACGTATTCCTGGCGATTGGTCGCTTCCATGCTGGTGATGATTTTCTCGATGCCGTCACTGCCGAAAACCCCCTCGATGGATTCGATCAGGTGCAGGGTCAGCACGCTGTGGGAATCGGGGAATTTGTTGTGTGCGGTGTCCGTCAGCGCCCACTTCAACGACGGCCGGCCGGCCCCGGAAGTGGGTGCCGAAACGCCGACGATCAACTCCGATGCCTGCAATTTCTGGATTTGTTGCCGGGTCGCCTCAAACGTGAGTTCCAGCAGCGAAGCCAGTTCGGTGGTTTTCAACGGGCCACGGGTCTTGAGCAAAAACAGGATGCGTTCGGCGGTGGATGACTGGGTATCGTCGGCAGGTTTGGAGGTCATAAATCGCGTGTAACCATGGGGAGTGAGGGCATCACTGGAGTTCGTCGACCTTTGGCGCCATCCATTGCGTAAGGGGTATTGGACATGAGCATAGTCATTTTTGCTGCTCAGGAAAATAATAAATAAAAGGAATTAATAAGTAATTATAAAGAGCAAATAATTATAAAAGGTTTACCTTGCTTTTGTAGGACTTAGGACTAGGATCGTAGCTAGCTTTTTTGGAAGCTGCTCCTGAACATTCATTTGCACACGACTCCGGACCGTTAGAAAACACGCTACGTCTCAAACACTGATTGCTTGCCGACGTCAGCGAAGACAAAAACATTCAAGGAAGAGAATCTGTATGAATGCGCAAAAGCCGACGACCATCTATGAGCACGCTGATGAAGTAACTGCTCTGTCCAGCGTGGTCGACCTGGTGAAACTCTCCGACCAGTATCGACAATCCGCCATCCTTCACTTCGCTGTAGCGCAGCACCTCTTCGATCAAACCACCCGCCCGGCTACCGCCGACGCAATCAGCCAGCAATTGGGCTGGGTGCCCAACAAGGCGAAGATCTTTCTCAATGGCCTGGTTGCCCTGGGTCTGTTGAAAAAGTCCGCCGACACCTATACCAACCAGCCACTGGCCGAGCGTTTCCTGGTCAGCCGCAGCGCCGAGTTCATCGGCCCGATCATTGCCCACCAGCGCTTGCAGTGGCAGAACTGGCCACGCCTGGGGGAGATCCTGAGCAGCGCCGAGTCCATGGATTTCCAGCAGGAGAACCGCTTCAAGCACGACATCGCCGCACGTGATGCCTTCAACGATGCGATGGTGCGCTTCAGTCAACCCATGGTCGATGTGCTCAAGGAATTGCCGGTGTTCGATACCGCCAGCAAGGTCATCGACCTGGCCGGTGGACACGGCACCTATATCGCCGAAATCGCTCGGCGGCACCCTCAGGTCCAGGGCGAAATCTGGGACCTGGCCGCCACGCGCCAGTCCGCCGAAAGCACCACCGAGAAGTACCAGTTGGCGGGGCGCCTGACGTTCAAGGAACGTAACCTGCTGGACCTGGCCCGTTACGAAGGTGAAAGCGCCGACGTGATCATGGTCAATGACTGCCTGCACTACTTCACCCGCGAAGAAACCAGCACGCTGATCCGCTCGGCTGCCCAGTTGGTCAACGACGGCGGTTCGTTGCTGGTGCTGAGCATGACCCTGGAAGACGATGAAATTCACCCGGCGCTGTCGGCGGATTTCTCCCTGCACATGATGGTCAACACGGTGCACGGCGAACTGCATCCCACCCGTTGGATTGCCGAACAGATGGTTGCCCAGGGCTTTGAGGTGGTGCAGGAACCTATCGGGCGCTACAGCCTGTTGATCGGTCGCCGTACCGAGGGGAGGGTTGCCTGATGCTGCGCTTTATTACCTTGTACAGCTCCGACACGGCCGCACGTCTGAACGGCTTTCTCGAGCCGTTGAACACCTGCGCGAAAGCCGCCGGTTTTGAACTGTGCGCGGCCGTTGAGGGCGCGCAGTTACCCCAGGCCGACGGGTTTATCCTGCTGGTGTCGGCGGCAGACAGCCTCGACACCCTCACTACCCGGCTCGCGGCATTGGCCGATGGTTACCACAACAAGGCCGTCAGCATCGTGCGCCTTGCCGAAGGCAGCGCCGGGCAACCTGCCGGCGATCCGCTTAACGCGGCATTGCTGCAACGCACGGCCTGTTTCATTTACCCCCATGGCCTGGCGATCACTGACGCGGGCGTATCCCCGGACACGGTGAAAAACTGGTTGGCCGGTTTCTCCAAATTCGCCGCCGCGATCAAAATGTGGCGGTCCCTGGAAGGTGTATCCATCGAGGCTGCCGCGTTGGAGTCCCAGCGCCCGCAACTGACCCATATCAACATCCTCACCCGCGACCTGGAAGCCTCCCAGGCGTTCTATCGCGACATCTTCGGCGCCCACTATTGCTACAACCTGGGGCCGCGCAAAGTAGTGATGGAGTTGAATGGTTTCGACTTCTTCATCGAACACAATCCCGACTTTGTCTACCCGCCGGGCTACCACATCGGCATTCGTGCGCTGCCGGAGGATGTCAAACGCATCGCCGACAAGGTGGCTGCCGACGACAACATCACCCTGGTCAAGGGCAATGGCCCCGCGCCGGGTTATCACCACGGTCCGGACAACGTCCGCACGGCCGTGTACTTCGAAGACCCCGATGGCCTGGTGGTTGAGGTGTACTCCACCGAAATCGAGATGATCGAGACCAATCGAAGGTTGCTGCTCGACCGACTCTGATACCTGACTGATCCCCACACGCCGAGCGGTTTCGCGCTCGGTCGTGGATGTGTTCGCTCGGAATAAAGGTGTACCTATGACGAATCAATACGGTTGGCATTGGCCGACGCTGCCGAGCCCTTTGCCAAAGAACGTGTCTGATCGGGTATTGATGGGCTACCCGCAGGCTTACGTCGAATATGAACTGACCCGGCAAATCGCCGACGCCACCGGACAGCTGATGAGTGCGCCCATCGAACAACTGCTACGGGTGGTCGAGTCGGTTGCCGAACCCCTGGTGCGGCGTATCGCCGCCGGTGAAGTGCTGGGCTACAAGGGCGACCCGCGCATCGACGTGTTCAGCCCCGCCATGTGCGACGTTCCTGCCGCCCAGGTCGAGATCGGCCTGGAGCCGCAGCGCGTCGATGCGGTCATGACCGCCTACGCCGGGCTGGGCCTGGACCGCAGTTGGATCGAGAAAGAAACCCCCAACCATCGGGTCGACCTGGCGAGCTTTCGCATCGGTCGCTACCCGGTCACCAACAGCGAATATCGCGCCTTCCTGTTGGATACCGGTTATCCGTTCCTGCCGACCGGCTGGGCCTTTGGCCGCTTTCCCCAGCACCAGGCCAACCACCCGGTCTACAGCGTCAGCGACGTGGATGCCGACGCCTACGCCCAATGGCTGAGCCGACGCACCGGGCGCGCGTTCGCGCTGCCCAGCGAAGCACAGTGGGAATACGCCGCGGCAGGGCCGCAGCGCTCTCAGTTTCCCTGGGGCGAAACCTTCAATGTCGAGTACGCCAACACCATCGAGTTGGGGTTGCTCACGTCGACACCCGTCGGGGTGTTCCTCGAGGGCGCCTCGATGTTTGGCGCGCTGGACATGGCCGGCAACGTGGAAGAGTACGTTGCCGACGATTATCGGGCCTATCCGGGCGGGCCTGAGATCAACGATGACCTGGTGCTGGATGTTGGTAGGCACCGGGTAGCCCGTGGCGGCAGTTTCACCCGCTTCAGGGATCTTGCGCGCAATCAGCGCCGACATGGACGTTATCCAAGACCCATCTATGTCATGGGATTCCGTTTGGTAGAAAACCACTCTGGCCAGAACGCGACACTTCCATAGAGGCTATGCCATGGACACTCCAGTAACGCTTCATACGCAAGTTCCCATCTCCATTCTTGGCGGTGAGGTCAACGCCCACTTCTACGGGTTCAAGGGCTTTGACAAGAACAATGAACACTTTGCCGTCAGAGCCGGTGAGCCCGATGCCGATGTGCCCCTGGTGCGCGTGCATTCCGAATGCATCACCGGTGATGTGTTCGGTTCCCAGCGCTGCGATTGCGGCCCGCAGCTGCAGGAAGCCCTGAAGGCGCTCGATGCCGAAGGCGGCTACCTGATCTACCTGCGCCAGGAAGGTCGCGGTATCGGCCTGTATTCGAAGTTCGAAACCTACCTGCTGCAAGACGCCGGCATGGACACCTACGAGGCCAACGTGAAGCTCAACCACCCGGAAGACTCGCGCAGTTTCGCCCCGGCGGTCGCCATGCTGCGGGCCCTGGATGTGCATCGCTGCCGGCTCCTGACCAACAACCCGGACAAGGTCAAGCAGTTGTGCGATGGCGGGATCGACGTGGTCAGCTCAGTGCCGACCGGGGTGTTCCTGACCAAGCACAACCACAACTACCTGCGATCAAAAGTCAGCAAGTCGAGCCACACCATCAAGCTTTGATTTCATTCTCCAGGAAAAGGACTTTTCGATGAGACACATAGGCCCTATCAGCGGCGTCGCCGCCCATGCTGGTGAGTTCATCGCCACCGCCGGCTACGACAACCAAGTCATTCTGTGGAACGCCCAGACCGGGCATTCGATCCACCGCGTCAGCCATGACCACCTGGCCAACCAGTGCGCGTTCAGTGCCGATGGCAAGTACCTGGTGAGCGCCAGCAGCGACTACACCGCCCGCGTCTGGGAAGTGCCGAGCATGCGCCTCAAGGCCGTGCTGTCGGGGCATGACGACGACGTGGAAATGGCGGTGTTCTCGCCGGACGGTGCGTCAATCGCGACCTGCTCGCGCGATCATCAACTGCGCCTCTTCGACCTCGACGGCAACCTCAAGGGCACCTGCCGCGGGCATCAGGCCGATGTGATTTCCGTGGTCTGGTCGCCGGATGGCAAACGCCTGATTTCCAGCAGCGACGACGGCACGGTGCGCCAGTGGGACACCAGCACCTTCGAGCAATGCGATGAAGTCGACATCGGTGGCGTCGAGACCGATACCGTCGCCATTACCCGCGCCGGCGTAGTGTTTGCCGGTGACGACGAAGGGCGTATCTCGATCATCCATGGAGGCGAGATCCGCTCCGTTCCTGCCCACGATGCCGGGATCAAGCGCATTGTCTGGAATGATGAAAAACAGCTGCTGGTGACCTTGAGTTATGACCGCCTGGCGATCCTCTGGCGCTTCGATGGCACGCAGTTGGAGCGCCTGCGCAGCACCAATTTGCCGAGCATCGTCTGGCCGCGCAGCTGTGCGTTCGTCGGCAGTGACGCCTTGGTGTTCGCCACCTTCGGCTCGCGCTACGCCACCTGGGATTATGAACACGATCAGTGGACCGTGGACGGCATTCAGCCGGCGGTGAGCATCAACGCCGTGGTGACCACCGAGGGCGGGCAATACAGCATCGGTGACGCGGGCCTGCTGTTTCGCGATAACCAGCCCGTGAGCGGCGTCGGCAGCCTGTGCAACTTCCTGCTGCCGTTCGGCCCGCTGCTGCTGACCGGCGGGCAGATGGGCCAAGTGTTCGATGCCCTCAGCGGGCGCCTGTTGTATCAGCATCGCTCGCCGCTCAATTGCGGCACCACGTTCCAGCGCAATGGCCAACTGCATGCATTGATCGGAACCTACACCGGCGAAGGCCTGGTGTTTGTCATCGCCGGCGATAACAGCCTGGAACTGGTGGCGTCGATCCCGATGCACGACAACGCGATCAAAGGCGTGGCGGCCAACGAGCATCACCTGTTCAGCGTATGCGCCTCGGCCGCCGCCGCCCTGCACACTATCAGCGACTTCAGTTGCGCGCGGCATATCGAAAATGCCCACACGCGTATCTCCAACGGTTGCTGCCGGGTCGACGGCGGTTTCGCCAGCATTGGTCGCGACCTGAAATTGCGCCTATGGCTGGAGTCCGGTGACGAGGTCTATGACACGCCGCACCGCAATTCCATCAAGTGCATTTGTGCCTCGGCCGACGGCGAAGTGATTGCCACCGCGAACTACAGCGGCACCATCGCGCTGTTCGACTTGCCCAGCCGTTCCTGGCAGCAAGTACAGCGTCCCACCGCCAGTGGTATCTCCTGCATCACCCACAGCACGGCCAGCGATGATTTCCTGGCCAGTTCCTACGATGGCCAGATCTACGGGATCGCCACCCGTCGCGCCTCTTGACCCAAGGACTGCCTGATATGAGCAAGCAAGCGCAATTCATGGACGTATCGACGTACCGCCGGGCGCTCGACACCTCATTTGTCCACCGCTACAGCCATGGTGAAGATGAGTGGTCCTGGGACATTGGCATGGCCAAGGCCGCCCGGGTTTTCCTCGAGGCACTGGGGCCGACGCCGGACCAGCATATCCTCGACGTGGGAGTCGGCCGTGCGCGGGATGCCTCGGAGTTCATCCTGGCAGGGCACCGGGTGACCGGCCTGGACATCGTCGAGAATTCCAGCTGGCCGCTGCTGCGCAAACGCTGGGGCGAGCGTCTCAGCCTGGTGTGCAGTGCCCTGCAGGATTGGCAGCCACCGGCGGGGGAGGCGTTTGACGGTGTACTCGACAATGGCTGCTTCCATCACCAGCATCCGGACGAGTGGGGCCGTTACCTGGCCAATATCCGCCAGTACGCGCGCCCTGGCGCGTTGATCGGGCTCAACGTCTTCGGCGTCGACGCGAGCAACCCGGAGCCGGGCTGGCGCGAGATGGATAACCAGCGTCAAGGTTATTTCTTCACCGAACAGGGCGTGCGCGACACCCTGGAAGCGTTTGGTTTCACCTGGCAGGACCTGGTGGTGATCGAGCGCCAGCATGGCGAGGCGGTGTACCTGTTGGCGCTGGTTCGCACATGAGCCTGGCGCTGGCGCGCGACATGCACTTCATGCGGCTCGCCCTGAAACTGGCTGACCGGGGGGCCTTTACCACGGCACCCAACCCCCGGGTCGGTTGCGTGATCGCCAAGGGCGACTTGCTGCTTGGCCAGGGCTGGCACGAGTGGGCGGGGCAGGCACACGCCGAAGTCAATGCCCTGCGCGAGGCGGGCGCCGATGCGCGGGGCGCCACCGCCTACGTCACCCTGGAACCGTGCGGCGGGCATGGGCGCACGCCGCCCTGTGCCGACGCGTTGATCAGGGCCGGGGTGGCGCGGGTGGTGATTGCCAGTGTCGACCGCTCCCAGCATGAGCATCATGGCATTGAGCGGCTTGAGGCGGCGGGTGTGCTGGTCGAACACTTGCCGTGTCCGGAGGCGCGCGAGTTGAACCAGGGGTTTTTTTCACGTACCGAACGCAAGCGGCCATGGTTGCGGATCAAACTGGCCATGAGCCTGGACGGTCGCACGGCCCTGGGTAACGGGCAATCCAAATGGATCACCTCGCCCGAGGCCCGGGACGATGTGCAAGTGTGGCGCGCCCGGGCCTGCGCGGTGCTCACCGGCAGTGGCACGCTGCTGGCGGACAACCCGCGCCTGACGGTGCGCCTGCCCGACCCGCACGCGGCGTTTTCCGTTCCGCTGCGGGTGGTGCTCGACCAGCATCTCAAGGGCGATGCCCAGGCCCATGTGCTGGATGGCGCGGCACCGACCCTGGTGTTTCATGGGCCCGGCGTCCAGCCGGCGCACCCACCACCTGCGGGTGTGCGTTTCCGGCAGGTCGGGGTGGACGGCGACGGGCTTGACCTGCGAGAGGTCATGACGGTCCTGGCTGAGGAGGGGTGCAACGAGGTCCAGGTCGAGGCCGGCCCGGTATTGTGTGGCGCCTTTGCGGCAGCAGGCCTGGTGGATGAGTGGCTGGTCTACATCGCCCCGCTGTTCCTGGGCAGTGATGCACGGCCGTTGCTGGCGCTGGATGGCTTGACCGATCTGGGGCAGGCGCAACCGTTGTCGATCATCGAGCAATGCCTGGTGGGGGCGGACATCCGGGTGCGATTGCGGCCGGTCGGCGCCCTGGCGTGATCGTTCCCACGCGCGTGGAAACGATCACTGCGCGATTATTTGCGGCAGGTCAAACCGATCTGCAGGCTGTTGCGCTCGAACAGTTGCCAGTACCCCGCACCCATGGAGGTGCGGCTGTGTTCACTGATCAGCGGGGCGACCCAGGTGAGCTGGTTGAAACCGGCTACTCGTGCGGCTTCTTCGTACACGCCATGCTCCCAGCGATAGTAGGTAAACGGTGCGGGGGGCGATGACATGAACTGCGCGTTGCAGCGAAACCCGCCGGCGACCGGGGTTTCATCGAACACCTCAATCCCATAGCGAGTGAAATTGCCTTTTTGCAGTTCGAACGACGGATTGGCGGTGTAGGCCACCAATTGGCCGCCGGGCTTCAGGTTGTCGGCGGCCGACTGAAACATCTTGCTCAGTTCGTCGACACTGCTGGCATAGTTGAACAGCCAGGCCGCCGTCACCATGTCGTAGGCGCCGATACGGCCCATCTTCGCCACATCCCGCACTTCGTAGGCGATACCGTCGTTGGCTTGCCGCGCCTGGTAAATCATGTTTTCGGAAATATCCACGCCATGCACCTTGGCTGCCCCCCAGTCCTTCAACTGGCGACTGAAGAAACCATGCCCACAGGCCAGGTCCAGGATATGCAGGCCCTCGATATTACCGACCATGCTGCGGAAGGTGTCGACCTCGACCTTGCGCTGAGAGGCCCTGGCGGTGAAATCCTCGAACTGTTCACTGATGCGTTCGTACACTTCTTTGGATTCTTTCATCTGCATGCCACTCCTTCGAATATGCGGGCTGGGGGATGTGCAAGCCTTGGCATTTTTATGCAAGGTATGACTTGCGATATTAGGCCTAACGCCTCGATTTAACAAACGGCTTGGTGGGCGGTGCGCCTCGATCGGGTCAGCCTGCTGATAGGCGCGCGCTGGGTTTATTATGTGTTTGTGGAATATCTTCTATTGTTTTGATCATTATTTTTAATGATTAGCATAGATCCACAAAGCATTTCACAAGCCTGTCGATGGGCCTTATGGTCCTTCTCCACAGGTCAGCGTCGCTGCCATCCACGGAGGAATATCGTGATGTCCCACTTACCCCGGCAACTCAGGTTCGGTGCCATCCTCACCGGCGTCGGCACCGCGCAAAACGAATGGCTGCACCCGCAAATCCCCGGCGACGCCAGTGTGGACATCAATTGGTATCGCGCCCAGGCGCAGCAGGCGGAAGCGGCAAAGTTCGACCTGGTGTTCATCGTCGACAGCCCCTACATCACCCCGGATTCGGCACCGCATTTTCTCAACCGCCTGGAGCCGCTGACCCTGCTCTCGGCCGTGGCCGGCGCCACCTCGAAGATCGGCCTGGTGGCCACCCTGACCACGTCCTATACCGAACCCTTCAACGTCGCCCGCCAGTTTGCCTCCCTGGACCTGATCAGCGGCGGCCGCGCCGGTTGGAACGTGGTCACCACCGGCCTGGAAGGTGCGGCCGGCAACTTCGGCCGTGAGCAGCATATCGACCACACCGAGCGTTATCGCCGCGCGGCCGAGCACCTGGAGGTGGTGCAGGGGCTATGGGATTCCTACGAGGACGACGCCTTCGTGCGCGACAAGGCCAGCGGCGTGTTCCTCGACCCGCAACGCCAGCATCGCCTGGACCACCATGGCGAGTTCTTCTCGGTGACCGGGCCGTTGAATATCGCACGCTCAGCCCAGGGCCAGCCGGTGATTTTCCAGGCGGGTATTTCCGAGTCCGGACGCAGCCTGGCGGCCAACTATGCCGAGGGCATTTTTGCCGGCGTGGGCAATTTCGAGGACGCCCAGGCCTACTACCGCGACATCAAACAACGCACCGCCGCCGCCGGACGCAACCCCGACCACGTGACCATCCTGCCGGGCATTTCGCCGATCATTGCCGATACCGACGAGCAAGCCCAGGCCATCGACCGCGAACGCAATGGCGAGCTGGATTTGAACAAGGCACTGGTGCAGTTGGGGCGACCGTTCAACTACCACGACTTCAGCCAGTACCCGCTGGATGAGCCGTTCCCGGACCTGGGCGACCTAGGCAGCAACGGCTATCGCGGGCATGCCGAAAACATCAAGCAAGTCGCCCGTGACCAGCAGTTGACCCTACGCCAGGCGGCGTTGCGTTTTGCCAAGCCGTTCTCGAGCTTTGTCGGATCCCCCAAGACCGTGGCGGACGAGATCGAACGCTGGTTTGTCGAAGGGGCGGTGGATGGTTTCAATATCCATGTCGGCGCGCCGGATGACTTTGCGCGGTTTACCGACCAGGTGCTGCCATTGTTGCGCGAGCGCGGGTTGTTTCGCAGTGAGTACAGCCACAGCACGTTGCGTGGGCATCTGGGCTTGCCGGTGCCGGTGAATCGGCATACGGCGGCAAGGAGCGAGGCGGCCTGAGGCTCACCACCATTTCCAGCGGCCCTGTTGTTTCAGGGTGGCGATAACGCCGTTGCGTTTATGCCTGATTTCCAACATCTCTCGGCGCATTTGTCGTTGGCGTTTGCTGTTCAGGCATAGAAGCCCGATCAACGGGCTTAGTAAGGCAAGGGTAAATAGGAGGTGATCGGGGCTGTAAAGGATTGTCGGCACTACGAGCAGTAAGTAGATGAGGAACACACCCACCTGAAGCCACACCCATCGTGGATAACCGTGAAGGACCAAGCTCTGCGCGACGCCGAATACCGCACACGCAATCCCGCCTGCGATGAAGAACGCATTACTGGTCAGTTCATCGGATGCGTGGGCGAAGTAGGTGAGATTCATCAGGGTGCCGGTGGTGGCAATCGAAAGGCACAAGGCTATAAGACCGCCAAACAACGCCAGTCTGTGACGCGCCCAAAGAGAGCGAGGATCTATAAGGTAAAGGGGCTCCTGGCGGTTTTTCATTCGCTGAACTCTTCGTAGATACCGATGGCCAGCGTCTTGGTGTTTCCGGACATACCGCTGCTGGCGAGGCCCAGTGCTGCTGCAATGGCATCATTTCGATGGGTCGCGATGATTGGTTTTATCTTTGTTGCTGGAATGCGTTTTGGCGCGTTACGTGCGGCTTGCTTGAGCTTGAGGAGCTTGGGTGTCAGGCGCGGGTCTTGGATTCTCAGGAGCTCATTCGTTAATTTTGCCCGTTCCTGTCGACTCAGCCCACGCAATACTTCTCTTAGTGGTTTACCTGTTGCGCGCTTGGACAGGTTGATTACTTTCACTGTCGTTACGGCAGAAGAGGCGACACCAAGTAAAGACACCGCATCCAGAGCTGCCATCATCCCTTCGTACCAAGCATTACTGTCCAGGTAGTCATTCATCTGCGGATCCCAAACTTCGTTTACCGTTCGATAGACTCCGGCGGCGCACTGGAACAACCCCGCTACTGCTGCTGCGGTGCCAATGAATGAGACAACAACACTTGCGCCACCCGTAAAAGGCATCAAGGCGATTCCGCTGTAAATAACATGCCAACTCAACAGCGCCCCGGTACACGTCACCGTCGTCCTCAAAGCCTCCGCTACCCATTCCGACTCCCGAGGCTCATGCTCCAACATCCGCTTGAACTCCACCGGCCCCACATACCTCGGCGCTTCCCGCAGCACCACTTTGATCGGCCGCACACTGCAAATCGCCTGGAACTCACGCAGCGTGACCACGTTGAAGTCCTCATCGATATACACCACGCCCGCGCCAATCAGCACCGGGTCGCTGTCGATGGCGAAGAACAGTCGACGCAGGTCGATGCTGCTTTCAATGCGTTGGCGGGTGGTGCGGTGGGCCGAGGGGAATCCATCGTTGAACAAGGCGGTCGTCATTCCTTAACTCCTGGGTTTTTGGGGAGTCGAGAGGGTAAAGACGTAGTGGCGCAAATTAATGTCGGACGTTTCGCCATTTCAAGGCAGGCACTTCCCGATCCCGCTTTGCCATCTTGTGAGCACCGTCTCGATTCGGGAACAGTGCGCCCCACGTCACTCCCGACGCACAACAGGACAAGGAGCCAACATGGCAGTCGATATGTTTTTGAAACTGGGCGATATCAAGGGTGAATCACGGGACCAGGCCCATTGTGACGAGATCGACATTACCAACTGGGGCTGGGGTTTATCGCAAACGGGCTCGATGCATTCCGGCACGGGAGGCGGCTCGGGCAAGGCCGACTTTGCCAACCTGAACCTGACCAAACCCCTGGATAAATCCAGCCCCAACCTGATGATGGCCTGCGCCACCGGCAAGCATTACCCCGAAGCCAAACTGGTGGTGCGCAAGGCTGGCGGTTCAAGCCCGGTGGAGTACCTGGTGATCACCTTGAAGGAAGTGATGGTGGTGTCCTACGGCACCGGTGCGCAAAGTCAGGATGATGTCCTCTACGACAGCATCGCGTTGAATTTCGCCACCGTCGAGGTCAGCTACCAACCGCAGAAAGCCGACGGCGCCAAGGACGGTGGGCCGGTGAAGTTTGGCTGGAATATTCGGCAGAATGTCAAAGCTTGAGTAAGTGAGTCTCAGGGGGAGCGCTGTTGTTGTCGACGGCGCTGTTTCAGTTAGTCCAACTGAGTCATTTCTGATTATTGGATTTCCAGACAAGTCCTATGAAGTGTTTAGACAGCAGATGGTATTGGTGCACCGTGGCTCTCTTGAGTTTGAGTACAGGGCTTCAGGGTTATCTAATAATTGATGGGCTGACTCGAGGTGTGATAGTGGCTCATAACCGCGTCGGGCCTTCCATTACTTACACGCTTGTAGGGCAGCCAAAGCACTATTGGTTCACCATTGCCTGGCTGGTGATTACTGAAATTATTCTAATGGTGCTGACCTTTTGTATGGCCTGGATTACCAGGCAGTTGCATAAAAATAAATGATCTAACTGAAGTGTTTTGGCGTTTTAGGCACGACCAACCGGTATAAAGATCACCACCATTTCCAGCGACCCTGCTTTTTCATAGTCGCGATGATGGCTTGGCGTTTATGGTGCAGTTCAAGGGATTTTTTCCGCAGTTCGCGACAGCGCTTGCTGTTGAGAATTAACAGGCCGACAAGTGGGCAGAGCAGGGCCAGTGCATAGAGATAGGTGTTGGGGCGCCAGAGGATGGCGGGGAGGGATATCAGCAGGCAAAGGAGGTAGATCGCGACGTTTATCCAGACCCAATGGATGCGGCCGTAGAGCACTTCGTATTTGGCCAGGGCGAATACTGCGCCCAAGCCCGAGGCGCCGAAAAAGCATGTCTTGGCGACAAAATCTACGGGGTGAGTTGGCAAATACGTAAGCATCGCCAAGATCGTTGTCAACGCTATCGAGAAACATCCTGCCAATGCATCACCTCCAATCACGGGCATGAACCGCTTGAGGAGTTGCCAAGGATCCTCAATAAAGAGTGATGAGTAATATTGGCCTTTTATCTTCCGTTGTTGGCTCACTGGTTAACTTCCTCGTAGATGCCCAACGCCAGAGTTCTTACGTTTCCAGAGACTGTACTGCTGGTAAAGCCGAGCAAGGCTGCAGCTATATCCATTTTGTGTGCGGCAGTAGCACGCTGCATTTGAATATCGCTGATACGTTTGGCCACATTGCCGGAGGCTTTTTCCAGCTTGAGCAACTTGGTCGTTAGTCTTGGATCCCGGATTTTAAGCAGCTCATTGTTCAATTTTGTCCGTTCTTGCCGTGTCAGGCCTCTAAGTACTTGACTAGCTGTTTTTCCGGTTACTTTTGTGGTCGTTGTAACGACTTTCACGGTGACAAGTGCCGAGCTGGCAACACCCATCAAAGCAATGCCGTCCAACACTGCTGTTGCGGCCTCATACCACGTCTCGTTATCCAAGTAGTCATTAACTTCTGGAAAGGCTAACTCTGATGCTGTACGTAGAGCGCCACCGATGCATTGGACTGTACTTGCAACGGCAGCAGCTTTACCGATGAACGAAATTATCGAGCTAGCCCCAGCTGTAAAAGGCATCAGCGCAGCCCCACTCGCAATGACCATCCAACTCAACACTACTCCGGTGCACGCTATTGCCGTATTTATAGCTTCCACTGCCAACCTGGACTCCCGAGGCTCATGCTCCAACATCCGCTTGAACTCCACCGGCCCCACATACCTCGGCGCTTCCCGCAGCACTACCTTGATCGGCCGCACACTGCAAATCGCCTGGAATTCACGCAGTACCACCACGTTGAAATCCCCATCGATATACACCACCCCCGCGCCGATCAACGCCGGGTCGGCGTCTATGGCGAAAAACAACCGCCGCAGGTCGATGCTGCTTTCAATGCGTTGGCGGGTGGTGCGGTGGGCCGAGGGGAATCCATCGTTGAACAAGGCGGTCGTCATTCCTTAACTCCTGGGTTTTTGGGGAGTCGAGAGGGTAAAGACGTAGTGGCGCAAATTAATGTCGGACGTTTCGCCATTTCAAGGCAGGCACTTCCCGATCCCGCTTTGCCATCTTGTGAGCACCGTCTCGATTCGGGAACAGTGCGCCCCACGTCACTCCCGACGCACAACAGGACAAGGAGCCAACATGGCAGTCGATATGTTTTTGAAACTGGGCGATATCAAGGGTGAATCGCGGGACCAGGCCCATCGTGACGAGATCGACATTACCAACTGGGGCTGGGGTTTATCGCAAACGGGCTCGATGCATTCCGGCACGGGAGGCGGTTCGGGCAAGGCCGACTTTGCCAACCTGAACCTGACCAAACCCCTGGATAAATCCAGCCCCAACCTGATGATGGCCTGCGCCACCGGCAAGCATTACCCCGAAGCCAAATTGGTGGTGCGCAAGGCCGGCGGAGCCAGCCCGGTGGAATATCTGGTGATCACCTTGAAGGAGGTCATGGTGGTGTCCTACAGCACCCGCGCTGAAACGGCCGAAGATGTGTTGTACGACAGCATCGCCTTGAACTTCGCCACCGTCGACGTCAGCTATCAGCCGCAGAAGGCCGATGGCGCCAAGGACGGCGGGCCGGTGAAGTTTGGCTGGAATATCCGGCAGAACGTCAAGGTGTGATGCGCTGAGAGGGCATAGGTATCCACACAGCCTTTCAAACCCTGACACATCTCTCTGTGGTGAACGGGCGGTGCGACGATTCGACAAGCCCGCTCACCACAAGAATGCGGTCGCCTGAAATTTGTTTATGCAAGACTCAAGATTTTAGAGTGAAAATTTAACCCTTTAAAATCAATAATTTATTTTAAGCTTGATAAAGGCCCATCACTCACTCGCCAAACCCGATAATCGCCTTGGTTTCCAGATACTCCTCGAACCCCTGCACCCCATACTCCCGGCCATTCCCTGAGCGCTTGTAGCCCCCAAATGGCGCCATCGGATTCCACGCCGGATGGTTCAGGTGCACCTGGCCCGCCCGTATACGCGAAGCCACCGCCCGCGCAACATCTAGGTCCTGCCCCTGAACGTGAGCACCCAGCCCGTAGACCGTGTCGTTGGCGATGGCGACGGCTTCATCCACCGTCTCATAGGCAATGATGCACAGCACCGGGCCGAATATTTCCTCTTGGGCAATGCGCATGGCGTTGTCCACGTCGGAGAAAACCGTCGGCCGCGTATAGAAGCCCTTGTCAAAACCCGCCGGCCGTCCCGGCCCACCGCACAGCAGTTTGGCGCCCTCGTCGAGGCCGGCCTGGATCATGGCCTGGACGCGATGGAACTGGGCTTCGTTGGCAATCGGGCCCAACTGCGTTTCTTCCGATTGCGGGTCGCCCACGATCAATGCATTTGCGGTAGCCGCCGCCAGGGCTTCGACTTCGGCCAGGCGGTTTCTCGGCACGATCATGCGGGTCGGCGCGCTGCACGACTGGCCGACGTTGCGA
Source organism: Pseudomonas marginalis (assembly GCF_900105325.1). NCBI lineage: Bacteria > Pseudomonadati > Pseudomonadota > Gammaproteobacteria > Pseudomonadales > Pseudomonadaceae > Pseudomonas > Pseudomonas marginalis. Next base: position 2,155,730 of record NZ_FNSU01000003.1, on the reverse strand, counting down.
AACGCCGACATCACCCCCAGCGGCACAGCCTTGGCGAAGTCGGCGTCGGGCAGCAGCACATTCGGCGACTTGCCCCCCAGTTCCTGGGTGACCCGCTTGACTGTCGGCGCGGCCGCTTGGGCAACCAACGCGCCTGCGCGGTTGGAGCCGGTGATGGAGATCATGTCGATGTCCACGTGGGCCGCCATGGCCGCGCCGACTTCGGCACCGCTGCCGTTCACCAGGTTGAACACCCCAGGCGGCAGACCGGCGTCATGCACCAGTTGGGCAAACAGCAGGGCGCTCAATGGCGACAGTTCGCTGGGTTTCAACACCACGGTGCAGCCGGCGGCGATGGCCGGGGCGACTTTTGCGGTGATTTGATACAGCGGCCAGTTCCACGGCGTGATAAGCCCGCACACGCCGATGGGCTCGCGCTCGATTGCGGTGCCGCCTTCCACGGTCTGGAAGCGATAACTGGACAGCAGGTCCCGGGCGACCCGCACGTGCTCGGCCGCCAGCGGCACTTGCATCGCCCGCGCGAAGCCAATGGCCGCGCCCATTTCCAGGGACAGCGCCTGTGCCAGTTGCTCTTTGCGCTCAAGGATCAGTTCGTGGATTTTCCCCAGCACCTGGGCTCTCGCAGCAGCCGGGGTCGCAGACCAACCGGCGAACGCCCCGCGTGCCGCCGCAACGGCCCGGTCGACATCCTCGGCAGACCCGCGTGCCACCTCGGCAACCACGGCTTCATTGGCCGGGTTGACCACCGGCAGCGTCGCCGGGATCGCCGGGAACGTCCAACGACCGTTGATGTAAAACTGGTGAGCCGTTTGCGCATCAACGCTGTAGCTGTTTGAAGATTGAGTGGTCATCCAACTGGCTCCCTGGAGCGGTAATAGGCGCTGCAAACAGCACGGCCCGGTGTCCGGATAAGCTAGCAAAAGGCTCCCGCGCAAAGATGCCGTTATTCAACGCTGCAAGGGATAATCTGCTGAATCCGGCAGGCGGGTGAGGCTCATATGAGTTTTCCTGTGGTGGGGGCGTTTGCCGGCACCGTCGAAGGTTGGGTAAAGCGCCGGATATCGAACGGGCTGATCAAGGTGCTGGTGCTGCCGGTGCTGATCAGTTCGGCCATCACATCCCCCACGCCCGGGCCGAGCTGGAAGCCGTGGCCGCAGAAGCCGAAGGCATAAAACAGCCCGTCCACGCTGCCGCTGGGGCCCATCACCGGCAGGGAGTCGGGTGTGTAGCTTTCGATGCCGCTCCACACTCGGATGATGTTCAGCTTCTCGGCGCCCGGCAACAGCCGTTTCATCTGGCGCATCTGGTTGAGCAGGCTCTCGGGCTTGAAAAACGCGCGGCGGTTGAGCATGTCCGGCGTGCAGCGGGCACCGCCACCGATGATGATGTTGCCGCGCGGGATCTGGCGGAAGTAGATCACCTCTTCCTTGATCTTGGTGAACACGCCGATCACGGTGGGCAAGGCGTAGGGCACCGGTTCCGTCACCGACATCTGCGGGCCGTTGGGCTCCAGCGGCACCGGCTCGCCGAAGCGCTCGGACAGGCGCGCGGCCCAGGCGCCGGCGGTAATCAACAATTGCTCGGCAACAAACAACTGACCGTCGGTGGTGGTGACGTGGAACAGGCCGTTGACCTTTTCCACGTCGGCGACTTCGGTTTTTTCCTCGATGCGTGCACCGAGGCGCCGTGCGGCGCGGGCAAACGCCGGCGCGGCCAGCCGTGGGTTGGCGTGGCCGTCGTGGGGCGCGTAGGAGCCGCCTTTCACCTCGGGGCCGAGGAAACCGAAACGCTGGTGCAACTCGGCGCCGCGATAGATTTTCAGGTCCAGTTGCGCGGCTTCCGGCGCGGCGGCGTAGGCCTCCAGTTCGGCGATTTCATCTTCGCGATAGCACACGCGCATGTGGCCGCTGGGGATGAATTCCAGGTCGTCGTCGATCAGCTCCGGCAGGCGCTTCCACAGTGCCCACGAACGATTGGCCAGCTCCAGTTGCCCCAGGTAGCGGCCCTGGCGGCGCACATTGCCGAAGTTCACACCGCTGGCGTACTGACCGATCTGGTCGCGTTCCAGCAGCGTGACCGAGCAGCCGCGGCGGCGCAGGAAAAACGCCGACGAGGCGCCCATGATGCCGCCACCGATGATCAGCACAGCGCTTTTTTGCGGGTTCATGCAGGCTGCTCCTGTGTAGCACGGGCCACCGCTTCGATTTCGATCAGGTAGCCATGGTGCAACACCGGCACGGGCACCACGGCGCGGGCCGGTTTATGTTCACCCAGGTAGCGCGCGTAAATTTGATCAAAGGCGGGCCAGTGTTCTATGCCGACCACGTACACCGTCACTTTGAGCAGGTCGCCGGGGCTCAGGCCCGCTTCACCGAGGATCGCCACCAGGTTATCCAAGGCAATCGAGGCTTGCACTGCGAACGGTTGCCCGGCGCTGTGCTCGCCATTGGCGCGTACCGGCAGTTGCCCCGATACATACAGCACGCCGCCGTGTGCCACTGCCTGGGAATAGTGCCCGCCCGGCGGTGCCGCGTGGGTGCTATGAATCGAGTGGATGCGATTACCAGCCATGCAGGCGACTCCAGGTGTGCACGCTGCCATCGGCCTCCACGGCGTGATAATCCGGGAACTGCGCGCCGGTGGCACAGGCATGGTTGGGCAGGATGCGCAGCCGACTGCCGATGGGGAAGCGCGTGACAAGCGCGTCACTGTGGGCAGCGCCCAGGGTGACGATGCCGTGTTCCTGGTTGGCAGCGGTGACCCGCGCGCCGTCGATCCAGTCGCCCGCTTCGCTGCACACTTGGCCGTAACCGAAGTCCTGGCGCTGGCGCTGGGTGCCACGGTCGCGGCTCATGGCCATCCAACCGGCGTCGGTGATAATCCAGCCTTTGTCCGGCTGATGGCCGATCACGGTGGTCAGTACGCTCAACGCCAACTCATCGGCCTGGCACACGCCGATGTTGCGCATGACCAGGTCGAAGAACACATACACACCTGCGCGTACTTCGGTGATGCCGTCCAGGTTCAGCGCCGAGAGGGCCGTGGGGGTGGAGCCGATGCTGACCTCGGGGCACGCCAGCCCGGCTGCGCGGAGGATGTCTGCGGCGCGTACGCAAAGTGCGCGTTCCTGTTCGGCCAGCGCTTGCAGGGGTTCAAGGCTGTCCAGCTCGTAACTCGAGCCGGCGTGGGTCATCACGCCACGCAGGTGCAGGCCGCCCTCGCTGAGGATGCGGGCGACGTCGATCAGTACAGGGTCCTGCGCGGCCAGGCCGGAGCGATGGCCGTCGCAATCGATTTCGATCCACACGTCGAAGCGTGCGTCATGCTGCTGTGCGAAAGCGACGATGGCCTCGGCGCCCGGGACGCTGTCGGTGAGCAGGCTGAGGTTACAGCCTTTGCGCCGCAGGGCCAGGGCTTGGGGCAGTTTGCCCGGGGCCATCGCCACGGCGTAGAACACATCGCGGATACCGGCGGCGAAACAATGCTCGGCTTCCTTGAGGGTGGACACTGTGACACCGCTGGCCCCGGCGGCGATCTGGGCGTGGATCACCGGCAGGCACTTGCTGGTCTTGATATGCGGGCGCAAACGCACGCCCAGGCTGTTCATGCGCTCTTGCATGCGCTGGATATTGCGCTGCATCTGCGGGATGTCGACGAGCGCGGCGGGCGTGTCGAGGGAAGCAATCGGCGTGGACATGGCGGAACTCGTGTGGCGGGAGACAGGCTGCACTCTACTCAGCTGTTGTTAACGTGTGGTTCAATCAGCGCTCATCAATCATTAAGTAAAATTGAATGATTTCCATCGAAGACCTTCGCCTTGCCGTGACCCTGGCCCGCTCGGAGTCGCTGAGCGCCGCCGCCCGCACCCTGAATGTGTCGCCGCCGGCGTTGTCCATGCGCCTGCGCAAGTTGGAGACGCTGCTCGGGCTGAGCCTGGCCAATCGCGATGCGCGGCGCCTCAGCCTGACGGCGGATGGCGAGCGGTTTTCGCGGGAGAGCGCGCTGTTGCTGGAACAGCTTGAGGCGCTGCCGGAGTCGTTCCGGCATCAGGATGAAACCCTGGTGGGCACCTTGAGGGTGGCGGCGCCGTTTGGCTATGGCCGCCAGCGCATCGCACCGCTGTTGGCGCGGTTTGCCAAACTGCACCCGCAGCTGTGTTTGCAGCTGGATTTGCGCGAGACGCCCTGGCCCGATCGCCATGACAGCGATGCGGTGATTCACATCGGCCATCTGAATGACAGCCTGTGGACCGCGCGGCCACTGACACCAAACGAGCGCTGGTTGTGCGCCAGCCCGGCCTACCTGCACGCCCACGGCGTGCCGTCTGCGCCGGATGAGCTGGCGTCCCATCGCTGCATCTGCATTCGCGAAAATGATGAGGACGTGACCCTGTGGCACCTGCGCAAAGGCCAGAGCCGCAAGACCCTGCGCGTGGAACCTGCGTTGTTGAGCAACGATGGCAGCGTTGCCCGGCGTTGGGCCGAGCAAGGCTTGGGGCTGGTGCTGCGTTCGCAGTGGGACGTGAGTGACGCCGTGGCCAGCGGCAGCCTGGTACGTGTGTTGGCGGACTGGAGCTTTGACAGCGCACCGGTGCTGCTGCTGGTGCCGTCGCGCAAACTGCGCAGCCCGCGCGTACAGGCGTTGGTGACGTTTCTGGAAGAGGCGTTGAAGGCCTGAGTCACTTCACCGCGTAGACCTTGCGCACGTACACCGTACTGGTCCAGGCGCAGGGCGCGCCTTTGGCCACGAACACGGTATCGCCGGTATTCACCGTGACTTCGCCACCTTCGTTGCCCTGCAGGGTGACGCGGCCTTCGAGCAGGTGCATCAGTTCGTGCAATTTGTGCGGGCGGCCGTGGCGGGCGTAGGGCGTCGAGTCCCAGATGCCGACGCGCAGCTCGGTCACGGCATCGTCGAACAGGTTGAATGCGCGGCACTGCGGGGTGGGGCCGATCAGTATCTGGGGTTCCGGCGCGGCGGAGGGGTTGAGCAGGGTGTGCGGGTCGAGCAGGGTCAGGCCGGGGCATACCGGGGCATCGGCCTGGTCGACCGCGCAGAACGCCCATTCGCTGCCTGCACTGGCCTGCACCGTGAGGCGTGTGCCGAAGCCGATTACGGCGCTGGCGCCGACGTCCAATTCCAAGGTCTGTTCCGCGGCACTGAGCACGACATGGCCTGCATGTACCACCAGCGTTTCGCTGTGAGGGAAATCTTCGATCACCGCTTCGCCGCTGAAGGACACCAAGCCTGCGGACACGCCATCGTCGCCCATCCAGGCAAGTTGGCGGCTGTCGCCGAACGGGTCCGGCGCGCTCAAGGCGGCCTTGTTGAAAGACGTGGCAACGCGGCTGCCGTCGGCGCGTGCCAACAACAGGATACGGGGAGATGACATGGGGAGTGCTCCGGGAGAAAAGTCAGCCGATCGCCTGGGTGATCAGGGCAAAGGGGTGTACGCCTTGGCTGGCCTGGGGCGGCGTACCCAGGGCCATTTGCGCGACGGTGTCGATGTTCTTCAGGCCGGCCTGTTCGAGCCAGTCGCTGAGGCCACAGGCGACGGGAATGTCGATGCGCACAAAGGTGTCCGGCACCTGGGCCAGCAAGGTGGCGATCAGGTACTTGGCCTGCTCGATATTTTCCGCCACCACCGGGCCGATGCAACGCCCACGCCCAAACGGCCGCAGCAGGGCGAAGCCGCGTAGGCGGCCGTCGCGTTCGATACCCACGGCGTGCTCCACCTGCAGGTCACGCAGCACTTCACGGCGGTCCATACCGCTGGCGGCCTTGGCCAGCGCGAGCAGGCTGGCGTGGTCATCGGCGTTAAGCGCCCGGCAGGTTTCGCCGTCGGCAAGCGTCGGCAGGGCGGGCACCAACGCCTGGCCCTGGTGTTGCTGCACCCGGCCGAACTCGACGAACCCCTGGCTGGCATACAACGGCGCGCCGGCGAGGGTGGCGTTGAGGACCGGCGTGCGCGTATCGCAGGCGGCAATGGCCTTCTCCATCAAGCGCCGGCCGATGCCCTGGCCCTGGTAGTCATTGCTGACGATCACCAGGCCGATGGTGGCGTAGTCGCCCTGGGGGCAGGTGAACGCGCTGCCGATCAGCCGCTCGCCATCCATGACCACGAAGCCGTCGCTGACCCGTTGCAACATTGCCCAGTCTTCCAGGCGGTGAGGCCATTTGAGTTGCACCGACAAATCGTGGGCGGCCGGGAGGTCGGCTGCGGTCATTGGGCGGTAGAGATAAGTGGGGTGTGGCAGGGCGGACATGGCGAGCCTCCGGAGCGTTGTTAATTGTGGCGTCAGGGTGCTTGTATCCCACCTGGGTTGAGGGCTGGCAAGGGGGGCGGGAATATTCGGTAGATTCCTCGTGGTGTGTGGGGCGAGACCACAGTTACTACTTAATTGCGGTTGGGGGGCAGCAGCAAATGCCATGGGGTTGGCGTTGGAGCCAACTGGAGTAGGGCGGGGGTACACGGTTAAAAATGTGGGAGGGGCGGTGCGACGGTTCGACTTGCCCCCGATGAGGCAGTGTCAGTGGATGCATCTGTAGCTGAGCTGCTGCCATCGGGGGCATAAGTATCTGCACAATTTTTTTCAGCGGTCTGTGGCGAGGGCGCTTGGTTCCGTGGCGGCCTTTGGGCCGACCGCTTTTTTTGGGGTGGAGTACATATCCGTTGCTGCGGTCACGGCCACCTATGGTTCCGCTCTTACAGCGGGTCACTTTTGGAAAGACCCAAAAGTAACCAAAAGGTCTTCGCCCCAACACTCGGCACCTCGCCTAGGCTCGGTGTGCCCTCACTCCGGCTTTGGAGCGTGGGCCGCCGCGATGGGCCATCCATGGCCCAGCGCGGCTAACCCGGCGTCCTGCCGGGTTACCCACGCTCCAAAGCCTGCGTTCGGGCATACCGAGCCTAGGCGAGGTACCGAGTGGTGGGGCAAGAGCCCTTTGGTTACTTTGGGGCTTTTCCAAAGTGACCCGCCGTAAGGGCGGAACCCATAGCGGCCGTGACCGCAGCAACGGATATGTACGCGCTCAAAGCCAACGACATGGTCGGCCCGAAGGCCGCCACGGAACCAAGCTCCCTCCCACCGTTCAACCCGCCACACTTTCTGCCGCCCCCACCCCCGTGCTTAAGCCTCTGCACCCCCAAAAGCCCCCTAAAAGCGCACAAACACTGGCCCTGCCCAAGCCTGGCGCGCACCGCAAAGTCTGCTGAGCCCGGCCACCAAAACGGTGGTTTGTATTGAGCGCAGGTCGTTTTAGACGGCATATGCTGATTTCACAGTGGTGTAATGAACCTGTGCTGCAACGAGGCCGACGCGCCGCCAGGGCAGCGAACGCTTGTCACACTCAACGAACTCCAGGACCGCACTCAATGAGCTTTCTTCGTCCCAAATTCATTACGTTCGACTGCTACGGTACGCTGACCAACTTCCATATGGGCACCATGACCCGCGAGCTGTTTGCCGATCGCATCAAGCCCGAGCAGATGGACCAGTTCGTCAAGGATTTCTCGGCCTACCGCCTCGACCAGGTCATGGGCGACTGGCGCCCCTACGATGAAATCCTCAAGACCGCCCTGGCCCGTACCTGCAAACGCTGGGGTATCGACTATCGCGAGGAAGGCCAGCTGTATTACGACGCCGTGCCGACCTGGGGCCCCCATGCAGACGTGCCGGCCGGGCTGTCGAAAATTGCCGACAAGATTCCCCTGGTGATCTTCTCCAATGCCAGCGACAGCCAGATCATGTCCAACGTCGACAAGCTCGGCGCGCCGTTCCACAAGGTGTTCACCGCCGAGCAGGCCCAGGCCTACAAGCCGCGCCTGGCCGCGTTTGAATTCATGCTCGACAACCTCGGCTGCGGCCCGGAAGACATCTTGCATGTGTCGTCCAGCTTCCGTTACGACCTGATGCCGGCCCATGACATGAAGATCAAAAACAAAGCCTTCGTTGCCCGTGGCCACGAAGTGCCGGGCAACGCGTTCTACGGTTACCAGCAGATCACCGATATCGGTGGGCTGCCGGCGCTGGTCGGTCTGTAACCGCACACCTCTGAGGGCAAGACATGGGCAGTGAATCCTATTGGCTCGACACCGCACCGGCGTTTACCGGTGCCCGGCTGGGCGGCTTGCCCAAGCAGGTCGATGTGGCTGTGGTCGGCGCTGGGTTCACCGGCCTGGCGGCAGCACGGGCGTTGGCGCTCAAGGGCGCCAGTGTGGTGGTGCTCGACGCCGGGCGGGTGATCGGCGAGGCCTCGGGGCGCAACGGTGGGCAGTGCAACACCGGGGTGGCCCAGGATTACGCCGGGCTGCACGCCAGCCTCGGTGCCGCCAAGGCACGCGCCTATTACCAGGCCTATGAAAGTGCCGTGCAGACGGTGGTGTCACTGGTCGAGCAGGAAGGCATTGCCTGCGACCTGGTGCGCAACGGCAAGCTCAAGCTGGCGGCCAAGCCGATGCACTACGAAGGCCTGGCCCGCACCTGCGAGCTGATCCGCCAGGAGGTGGATGCCGAGGTCGAGCTGCTCAGTGCCGAACAGACCCGTGCTGAAGTCCATTCGGCGCAGTTTCATGGCGGCCTGCTGCAGCGCAACGGCGTGCAGATGCATGTCGGCCGCTTCGGGGTCGGCTTGGCCGAAGCGGCGGCGCGGCGTGGTGCGATGATCTACGAGCACACCCCCGTCAAGGATTGGAAGGCCCAGGCCGGCGGCTACCAGGTCAACACCGCCAAGGGTTCACTGCACGCCGGGCAAGTCCTGCTGGCCACCGGTGCCTGCCAGCATGGCGACCTGGGTTGGTACCGCCGCAGGATTGTGCCGGTGGGCAGTTTTGTCATTGCCACCGAAGTCTTGCCCCAGACGCTGATCGACCAGTTGCTGCCGCAACATCGCGCCTATGTGACCAGCCGCATGATCGGCAACTACTTTCGCCTGACCCCGGACAACCGCCTGCTGTTTGGCGGGCGTGCGCGGTTTGCCATGTCCGACAGCGTCTCCGACGCCAAGAGCGGCAAGGTACTGCAAGCGGCGATGCTGAACATGTTCCCGCAGTTGGCGCACGTGAAGATCGACTACTGCTGGGGCGGCCTGGTGGACATGACGTCCGACCGCCTGCCCCGCGCCGGCCAGCATGGCGGCGTGTTCCACTCCATGGGCTACAGCGGCCATGGCGTGCAGATGTCGGTGCATATGGGCCAGGTGATGGCCGATGTCATGGCCGGCAATACCGCCGCCAACCCCTGGCGCGAACTGGAATGGCCGGCGATTCCCGGGCATTTCGGCAAGCCGTGGTTCCTGCCGTTCGTGGGGGCTTACTACCGCTTCCAGGACTATTTGCACTGAGTTGCCGTTGTTGCGTCACCGTCGTTTGTGTTTCCAGGACGCTCCGGACATCCGTGAGCACTCGATTCTTCCGATTATCGACAGGTAGCCTTGCTATGACTGACAACAAAAACACCCCCGAACTCATCTCCGGCCAGGACAGCCTGCGGGTGTTCGAACGTCTCAACCGTGGCATGTCGCGCCGCAACGCCCTGCAAATGCTGGGCGTGGCCGGTGTCGCCGCCGCCGGTGCCGGCAGCCTGTTCGGCGCCGCCGGCAAGCTGTTCGCCGACGAGGCCGCCGTGGCCGGCAAAGGCAAGCCAGGCGGCAAGATCCGCGTGGCCGGCATGTCCAGCTCCACCGCCGATACCCTCGACCCGGCCAAGGGCGCGCTGTCCACCGACTATGTGCGCCACTACATGTTCTACAACGGTTTGACCCGCTTCGATAAGCACCTGGTGCCGCAACTGGAACTGGCCGAGCGCATCGACAACACCGACGCCACCGTCTGGACCATCACCCTGCGCAAGGACGTGACCTTCCACAACGGCAAGGCCCTGACCGCCGCCGACGTGGTGTTCTCCCTGAACCGCCACAAAGACCCGCTGACCGGTTCCAAGGTCATGCCGCTGATGGAGCAGTTCGCCGAGATCAAGGCCAGCGGGCCGAACGAAGTGCAGATCCGCCTCAGCGCGGCCAACGCCGAGTTGCCGTCGATCCTCGCGGTGTCACACCTGTTGATCGTCCCCGAGGGCACCAGCGACTTCAGCAAAGGCATCGGCACAGGACCGTTCACCGTGGGCGAGTTCAAGCCCGGCGTGCGTTCGATTGCGGTGCGCAACAAGAACTACTGGAAACCGGGCCTGCCGTACCTCGACGAGATCGAGTTCATCGCGATTGCCGACGAGCCATCGCGGGTCAATGCACTGCTGTCGGGCGACGTGCACATGATCAACGAGGTCAACCCGCGCTCCACCACGCGCATCAAGGCCAGCGCCAAGCACCGCGTGGTCGACGCGCCGTCGGGCAACTACACTGACTTGATCATTCGCCAGGACCAACTGCCCGGCAAAAGCCCGGAATTCACCCAGGCCATGAAGCTGCTGCTCGACCGTGAACAGGTCAAGTCCGCCGTATTCCGTGGCTTTGCGGTGGTGGGCAACGACCACCCGATTGCGCCGGGTTCGCGCTACTTCAACACCGACTTGCCGCAGACGGTCTACGATCCGGAAAAAGCCAGGTTCCTGCTGAAGAAAGCCGGCATGGAAAGCATCACCATGCCCGTGATGGCCTCGCCTGCCGCCACCGGTTCGGTGGACATCGCCGTGCTGTTGCAGCAGTCGGCCAAGCAGGCCGGGCTCAAGCTCGACGTGAACCGCCTGCCGAGCGACGGCTACTGGTCCAACCACTGGATGAAGCACCCGCTGAGCTTCGGCAACATCAACCCGCGGCCGAATGCCGACGTGATGTTTTCGCAGTTCTTCCAGTCCAAGGCGCCGTGGAACGAGTCCGGCTGGCAGAACGAGCAGTTCGACCAGTTGCTGATGCTGGCCCGTGGCGAAACCGACGACGCCAAGCGCGCCAAGATGTATGGCGACATGCAGGTCCTGGTGCACGACCACTGCGGCATCGGCGTGCCGGTGTTCATCAGCAATATCGACGGCGTCGACCAGCGCATCAAAGGCTACGACAGCAACCCACTGGGCGGTTTCATGGGCTACATGTTTGCCGAGCAGGTGTGGTTGGACGCTTGAGGAGGGTGGTGGGATGAATAGCAATACACTGTGGTTGATCGGCCGGCGCTTCGGCGCCGGGGCCTTGACCTTGTTGATCGTGTCCATGGTCGTGTTCGCGATCACGGCGGTACTGCCGGGGGACGCGGCGCAACAATCCCTGGGCCAGTTCGCGACCCCTGAACAGGTGGCGGCCCTGCGCCTGAAACTGGGGTTGGACCAGCCCGGTGTGTTGCGGTACCTGCACTGGTTGATGAGCCTGCTCACTGGCGACATGGGCGTATCGGTCTCCAACGCCATGCCGGTCGGTGAGCTGATGGCGGGGCGGGTGCCCAACACCCTGATGCTGGCGGGCGCCACGGCGCTGGTCTCGGTGCCGGTGGCACTGGTGCTCGGCATCGGCTCGGCGATGGGCCGGGGCGGGCGCATCGACAGTTGCCTGAGCTTCATCACCCTGGCGATGGTCGCGGTGCCGGAATTCCTGGTGGCGACCCTGGCGGTGCTGATTTTTGCGGTCAACCTCGGTTGGTTGTCGGCCCTCTCCTATGCCAGCGACATCAGCTCACCGCTGCAATTTCTGCGCACCTATGCCTTGCCGGTGATGACGCTGTGCTGCGTGATCGTCGCGCAAATGGCGCGCATGACCCGCGCCGCCGTGATCGACCAGCTCGACAGCCCCTATGTGGAAATGGCCCGCCTCAAAGGCGTCAGCCCGATCCGCATCGTGCTGCGCCATGCCTTGCCCAATGCGATCGGGCCGATTGCCAACGCCATTGCCCTGAGCCTGTCGTACCTGTTGGGCGGGGTGGTGATTGTCGAAACCATTTTCAACTACCCCGGCATTGCCAGCTTGATGGTCGATGCCGTGACCAACCGCGACATGGCGCTGGTGCAGGCGTGCACCATGTTGTTCTGCGCGGCCTACCTGGGCCTGGTGCTGCTCGCCGACCTGTGCGCGATCCTGTCCAATCCGAGGCTGAGAAACCAATGAACAACCTCATTGCGAAATCCAAGCCTGTCTCCTCCGCCCTGGCACTCGCCAAGGTGTCCAGCGGCCCGTCGTGGCTGGGGCTGCTGGGCGGCGTGGTGTGCGTCGCCTGGCTGCTGGTGGCGCTGCTCGGCCCGTGGCTGGCACCTCACCCGGTGGGGGAGGTGGTGTCCGATAACATCTTCGAAGGCTTCAGCCTCGCGCATCCATTCGGCACCGATTACCTGGGCCGCGACATGCTCAGCCGGGTGCTGGTGGGCGCGCGCTTTACTGTCGGGCTGGCGCTGGTGGCAGCGTTACTGGCCAGCACCTTCGGCACCGGGTGTGCGCTGTTGTCGGTGGTCTCGCCCAAGTGGCTGGACGAAATCATCAGCCGCATCATGGACGCCTTCATCTCGATCCCGAGCAAAATGCTTGCGTTGATCATGGTCTCGGCCTTTGGCTCATCGGTGACGTTGCTGATCTGTACGGCCGTGATCAGTTATATCCCCGGCTCCTTCCGCGTCGCCCGCAGCATGGCGGTCAACATTGAAGCCCTGGAGTACGTGCAGGTCGCGCGTACCCGTGGCGAGCGCCGGCTTTACGTGGCGTGCGTGGAGATCCTGCCGAACATGCTCAACCCGGTATTGACCGACCTGGGCCTGCGTTTCGGCTACATCGTGCTGTTGCTCAGCGGCATGAGTTTTCTTGGCCTGGGCGTGCAACCGCCGGACGCCGACCTCGGCTCGCTGGTGCGGGAAAACATCGGCGGCCTCAACCAGGGCGCGCTGGCCATCATCCTTCCGGCGCTGGCCATCGGCACGCTGACCATCGGCGTGAATCTGCTGATCGACTATCTGTCGTCGCGACGTAGTCGACGCACGGGAGGCCATTGAAATGACTGAATTGATTCGCGTCGAAGACCTGCGCGTGGTCGCCTGCGGCGAGCGCGGCGAGGTGGAAATCGTCAAGGGCGTGAGCTTTGCCCTGAAACAAGGTGAAGTGCTGGCATTGATCGGCGAGTCCGGCTCGGGCAAGACCACCATCGCCCTGGCCTTGCTGGGGTATGCACGGCGCGGGTGTCGCTTGTCCGGCGGCGTGGTGCAGGTCGGCGAGCATGACATGCTCGCCCTGGGCGAACACCAATTGCAGGGCCTGCGCGGCAACCGTGTGTCCTATATCGCGCAAAGCGCCGCCGCCGCATTCAACCCGGCGAAAAGACTCATCGACCAGGTCATCGAAGGCGCACTGATCCACGGCCTGGGCACGCGCGCCGAGCTGCACGCCAAGGCTATCGGCCTGTTCCGCGACCTGGCGCTGCCGGGCCCGGAACGCATCGGCCAACGCTACCCGCACCAGGTCTCCGGCGGGCAGCTGCAACGGGTGATGGCGGCGATGGCGCTGATCAGCGACCCGCTGCTGGTGGTGCTCGACGAGCCGACCACCGCCCTGGACGTGACCACCCAGATCGACGTGCTACGCGCCTTCAAACGCGTGGTGCGCGAGCGCGGGGCCACGGCGGTGTACGTGTCCCACGACCTCGCAGTGGTGGCGCAAATGGCCGACCAGATCGTGGTGCTCAACGGCGGGCAGATCCTCGAACAGAGCGCCACGGCGCCGCTGCTCAATGCCCCGACCCACGCCTACACCCGCAGCCTGCTGGCCGCCGCACGGCCCGACACCACTATTCGCCCGCCCTGCGGCGTCGCCGGGGAGGTTCCGCTGCTGACCATCACCGGCCTCACCGCTGGCTACGGCAACAAGAACCTGCACGGCATGCCGTCGATTCGGGTATTGGAAGACATCGACCTCACCGTGCGCCGTGGCCAGGCCATCGGCGTGATCGGCGAGTCGGGCTCGGGCAAGTCCACACTGGCCCGGGTGGTGGCGGGGCTGCTGACCCCGGCCCTCGGCGGCCTGGCCTTCGACGGGCAGCCCTTGGGCGGCAGCCTCGCCGAGCGCACCCCGGAACAGTTCCGGCGGATCCAGATGGTGTTCCAGAACGCCGACACCGCGCTCAACCCCATGCACAGCGTGGCGGCCATCATCGGTCGGCCGTTGAAAATGTATTTCGGCCTCAAGGGCGCGGCGCTGCAAGCCCGCATCGGCGAACTGCTCGACCTGGTCCGCCTGCCCCGTGACCTCGCCGAACGGCGCCCGAATGAGCTGTCCGGCGGGCAAAAGCAGCGGGTCAACCTGGCCCGCGCGCTGGCGGCCAAGCCCGACCTGATCCTCTGCGACGAAGTGACCTCGGCCCTCGACACCGTGGTGGGGGCGGCGATCCTCGAACTGCTGCGCGACCTGCGCCAGCAACTGGGGGTGTCGTACCTGTTTATCAGCCACGACATTTCTACCGTGCGCGCGCTGTGCGATGACATTGTGGTGATGTATAGCGGCCGTAAGGTCCAGGCCGGCAGTCGCCAGGCGTTTGCCGAGCCGCCGTTCCATCCCTACACCGACCTGTTGATTCACTCGGTGCCCGAGTTGCGCCAGGGCTGGCTGGAAACCTGCGGTACTGCAGGCGACACGCTGCCAGCGCTCGGCGAGCGGGTCAATGGGCCGGAACTGTGCACCTTCCTCAATCGCTGCCCGGTGCGCGTCGACGGCCTGTGCAACCGCACCGCGCCGCCGCGCCGCCGCCTTGACGACGGTGGTGAAATCCTTTGCCACCACGACAGCGCCCATTTGCTGGATACCCAGCAGGGCGTCAACACCCTCACTGTGGGAGCCTATGCATGAACGGGCGTTTTGTGAGGCTGGCCGAACAGGGCCGGCCGACGGTCAGCCTGACCGTGGATGGCGCCGCCGTCCAAGCCCTGCAGGGCGACACCTTGATGGTCGCGCTGCTGACCCAGGGCAACGCGCTGCGCCAGTCGGAATTCGACAGCGGCCGCCGCGCCGGTTTCTGCTTGATGGGCGCGTGCCAGGATTGCTGGGTGTGGACCCGCAGCGGCGAACGCCTGCGCGCCTGTTCCAATGAAGTCCGTGACGGGCTGGACATCGTTACCACACAACCGGAGGCGACATGGCCACTGCACGGGTAGTTATTGTGGGCGCCGGACCGGCCGGGGCGCGCTGCGCCGAAACCCTGCTGGCGGCCGGGATCAAACCGATCCTGATCGATGAAAACCGCCGCGACGGTGGCCAGATCTATCGGCGTCAGCCAGAAGGCTTCACCCGCGACTACGCGACCCTGTACGGCAGCGAGGCCGCCAAGGCCCAGGCGCTGCACCAGAGTTTCGACCGCCTGCGCGACGCCATCGACTACCGCCCCGACACCCTGGTGTGGAACCTCACGCCGGGGCAACTGTGCTGCGTGAGCCAGGGCCGCCACACCACGGTGGATTACGATGCACTGATCCTCTGCACCGGCGCCACCGACCGCCTGATGCCCATCGAGGGCTGGCAACTGGCGGGCACCTACAGCCTGGGCGGGGCGCAGATCGCCTTGAAAAACCAGGCCGTGTCCATCGGTCATCGCGTGGTGTTCATGGGCAGCGGGCCGTTGCTGTACCTGGTCGCCAGCCAGTACGTGAAGGCCGGCGCCGAGGTGGCGGCGGTGCTCGACACCTCAGCCTTGAGCCTGCGTCTGAAAGCCTTGCCCAAACTGCTGGCGCGGCCTGGCGTGCTGTTCACCGGGATCAAGCTATTGGCGCAACTGTACCGCGCCAAGGTGGCGGTGCACCTGGGGGTCAAGCCGCTGCAAGTGATGGGCGACGCGGCCAATGGTGTAAGCGGTGTGCGCTTTACCACTGGTAACGGGCAGACCGTCACGGTGCAGGCCGATGCCGTTGCGCTGGGTTACCACCTGCGCCCGGAAACCCAGCTGGGTGACCTGGCCGGCTGTCGCATGGCGTTCGATGAGGCATCAAGCCAATGGTGGCTGGCCACGGATGACGCCGGGCGCACCTCGGTGAAGGGCGTGTACGCGGCCGGTGACGGTGCGAAAATTCGCGGCGCCGATGCCGCCGAGCATGCCGGGCGCCTGGTGGCGCTGGCGCTGCTGGAAGACCTGCAACAACCGGTGGACACCGGCCTGCGGGATGAGCAACAGCAGGCCCTGGCGGTGATGGATCAATTCCGCCTGGGCCTGGCCCAGGCGTTCCCGTGGCCGAGCGAACAGGCCAAGGCGTTGCCGGACAGCGCCATCGTGTGCCGCTGCGAGATGATCAGCGCTGGCGAGCTGCGGCGCACGGTGAAAGAGAAGGGCGCCTGCGAAGTCAATCGCGCCAAGGCGTTCAGCCGTGTGGGCATGGGTCGTTGCCAGGGGCGTTATTGCTCCCAGGCCGGGGCCGAAGTGATCGCCGCCGCTGCCGGCGTGCCGGTGCAGGCGGTCGGGCGCCAGCGCGGCCAGGCGCCGGTCAAACCGTTATCGATGCTGATCACCGAGGAGGTCTCGTCATGAGTGTGAAAAAAGCCGATGTGGTGATTGTCGGCGGGGGGCTGATGGGCTCGGCGACTGCGTTTTTTCTGCGCCGTCGCGGGCAGTCGGTGATCCTGCTGGAGCGCGACCAGATCGGCCAGTACGCCAGTGGTGTGAACTTCGGCAATGTGCGCCGGCAAGGGCGTTTCCTCGGCCAACTGGCCCTGGCCAACCGCTCGTGGGCGCTGTGGAAGCGCCTGCCGGAACTGATCGACGACGACCTGGAATTCATCCCCAGCGGGCATATGCGCGTGTGTTACCGCGAGGATGAAATTGCCGAGCTGGAGGCCTACGCCGCCGCACCGGAAGCGCAACAACTGGACCTGAAGATTTATGGTGGCGCCGAACTGCATCAACGCTTCGGCTTCCTCGGCCCGGACGTCAAGGGCGGCTCCTACGCGCCCCACGATGGCCATGCCAACCCGCGCCTGGCCGCGCCGGCGTTTGCCCGTGCCGCCCGGCGCCTGGGCGCGCAGATCGAAGAACGCACCGAAGTGGCCGAGGTGCAGAAGGTCGGCGCCGACTTCCAGGTCACCACCACCGACGGCCGCCAGTTCCACGCCGCGCAACTGTTGATCACCGCCGGCGCTTGGGGCCAGAAGCTCTCGGCGCAGTTCGGCGAACCGGTGCCGCTGGACACCCACGGCCCGCAAATGGCCGTGACCGAGCCGGTGCCTTATGCCTTGCCCACCGTGATCGGCGTGTACACCAAGGTGCCCGAAGAGGTGATCTACTTCCGCCAGATTCCCCGGGGCAATATCGTCATCGGCGGCGGCTACCGCAGCAAGCCGGACATGCTCAACCGCCGCGCCTATGTGGAACCGCGCAGCATCCTCAACCAGGTCAGCCAGATGCGCCGCCTGCTGCCGGGCGTCGGCAACCTGAACATCATCCGCGTGTGGAGCGGCATCGAAGGCTACCTGCCGGACTCGCTGCCGGTGATGGGCCCCAGCGGTACGGTTGACGGGCTGTTCTATGCCTTCGGGTTTTGCGGCCACGGTTTCCAGCTTGGCCCGGGCGTCGGCGATGTGATGGCCGAGCTGCTCGCCACTGGCAGCACCAGTACCCCGATCGAGCCATTCTCCATCACCCGGTTCGCCCTACCTGACGAGCAACGGAGCCAGGCCTCATGAAACCCCGCGTATTGGAGATTCTGAAACAGCTGATGGCCTTCGACACCGTGTCATCGGAGTCGAACATGGCCTTGATCGAGTATGTGCGCGACCTGCTGCTGACCAAGGGCATCGACTCGCTGATCGTCAAGGACCCCAGCGGCAAGAAAGCCAACCTGTTCGCCAGCACCGGGCCCAGGGAACAGCCCGGCGTGCTGCTGTCCGGGCACACCGACGTGGTGCCGGCGGCGGGGCAGGCCTGGACCTTTCCCGCCTTTGCCGCCACCGTGCAGGACGGGCGCATTTATGGGCGTGGCAGCTGCGACATGAAGGGCTTTATCGCCCTGGCCATCGACGCCATGCTGGACGCCGCCGACCACAGCCTGAACCGCCCGCTGCAGCTGGCCCTGTCCCATGACGAAGAAATCGGCTGCGTCGGCGTGCGGCGCTTGCTCGACGTGCTGCACCTGGCGCCGGTGCGGCCGTTTCTGTGTGTGATCGGTGAGCCGACCAACATGCAGTTTGTCCTCGGCCACAAGGGCAAGGGGTCCTACCGCACGTACTGCCGAGGCCAGGAGGCGCATTCATCCCTGGCGCCGCGCTCGGTCAACGCCATCCACGTGGCCTGCGACTTTATCGCCGCCCTGCGTGACAGCCAGCAGCAGTTGCAACGCCATGGTGCCCAGGACAATGACTATGACGTGCCCTACAGCACCGTGCATGTGGGCCAGATTATCGGCGGCAAGGCGCTGAATATCGTGCCCAACCTGTGCACCCTGGACTTCGAAGTGCGCAACCTGCCGGCCGACGACCTGGACGCGTTCCTGGAGCAGATGCGCGAGCGCGCCGAGGTGATCGTGCGTGAGGCGCAGAAGCTGTCCAGCGTGGCGGCCATCGAGATCGAAACGATCAACGTCTATCCTGGCCTCGACACCCACCCCAGTGTCGAGGCGGTGCACTTTCTCAAGCAATTCGCCGCGCCGGGCACCGGCACCTCCAAGGTCTCGTTCGGCACCGAAGGCGGCCTGTTCAAGCAGCGCCTGGACGTACCGGTGGTGGTGTGCGGGCCGGGCTCCATCGAGCAGGCGCACAAGCCCGACGAGTTTATCGAGATCAGCCAGATGGACGCCGGCGAGCGCTTTTTGCAAGGCTTGCTCGGTTCGCTGACGGCCTAGCAGAGCCTGCCGTCCTGAACGCAATTTCAGCACGGCACGCTGCTTTAACCGCGCTTTCGGCATCCTCGTTTGCGGCGCCTCCCTAGACTGGAGCGTGTCTCGGATCAGGACTCGACCATGCTCAAGAATCGCTTGCAAGACCCCAGCCTGCTGGCTGAACTCGCCTACGTAGATGGCCAGTGGATCGCTGCCGACAGCGGCGCCACCCTGGACATCCGCGACCCGGCCACCGGCCACTTGATTGCCCAGGTGCCGGCCATGGACGCGGTGGACACCCGCCGCGCCATCGAAGCCGCCGAGCGTGCCTGGCCGGCCTGGCGCGCACGCCCGACTGCCGAACGCGCGGCGCTGCTGGAGCGCTGGTACCAGGTGATGATCGACAACCTCGATGACCTGGCGCTGATCATGACCTGCGAGCAGGGCAAACCCCTGAACGAAGCCCGTGGCGAAGTGCGCTACGGTGCCGGTTTCGTCAAATGGTTCGCCGAGGAAGCGCGCCGGGTCTACGGCGAAACCATGCCCGCGCCCAGCGGTGATCGGCGTTTGCTGACCCTCAAGCAACCGGTGGGCGTATGCGCCGCCATCACCCCATGGAATTTCCCCAACGCGATGATCACGCGCAAATGCGCACCGGCGCTGGCCGCCGGTTGCCCGATCATCGTCAAACCCTCGGACCTCACGCCGCTGTCGGCCCTGGCCCTGGCGGTGCTGGCCGAGCGCGTCGGCATTCCGGCCGGGGTGTTCAATGTGATCACCGGCTTACCCGCCGGCATTGGCGAAGAGCTGACCGGCAACCCGGCGGTGCGCAAGATTTCCTTTACCGGCTCCACCGCCGTCGGCCGCCTGTTGATGCGCCAGAGTGCCGAGCACATCAAGCGCTTGAGCCTGGAACTGGGCGGCAATGCGCCGTTTATCGTGTTCGATGACGCCGACCTCGAACAGGCGGTGGCCGGGGTGATGCTCAGCAAGTTTCGCAACGCCGGGCAAACCTGCGTGTGCGCTAACCGCATCCTGGTGCAGGACGGTATCTACGCGCGTTTCGCGGCGCGGCTGGTGGAAGAGGTGGGCAAGCTCAAGGTCGGCAACGGCCTGGACGACGGCGTGACCATCGGCCCGCTGATCAACCCCGCAGCGGTGAGCAAAGTCGCGCGGCATATCGACGACGCCCTGAGCCAGGGCGCCCGGCTGCTGTGCGGCGCCGTCCCCAGCGGTGACAGCCAGTTTGTGCAGCCCACGGTACTTGGCGATACCCTCGCCGGGATGTTGCTGGCCAATGAAGAAACCTTCGGCCCGGTGGCACCGCTGATGCGCTTTACCGACGAAGCCCAGGCCCTCGCCCTGGCCAACGCCACCCCGTACGGCCTGGGCGCCTACTATTTCACCCAGGACCTGCAGCGTTCGTGGCGCTTTGGCGAGGCCCTGGAGTTCGGCATGGTCGGGCTCAACACGGGGATCATCTCGATGGAAGTCGCGCCGTTCGGCGGCATCAAGCAATCGGGCCTGGGGCGCGAAGGCAGCAAGTACGGCCTGGACGAATACCTTGAAGTCAAAGCCTTCCATATCGGCGGCTTGAACTGAATTTTTGCGAGGCACACACCATGAGCAAGGCATTCAGAATCGCCGCGATTGCCGGCGATGGCATCGGCAAGGAAGTCCTGCCCGAAGGGCTGCGGGTACTGGAACAGGCCGCCAGGATCTGGGACCTGAACCTGAGCATCGAAGTGCTCGACTGGGCCCACTGCGATTACTACCTGGAACACGGGCAGATGATGCCCGAGGACTGGTTCGAGCAGCTCAAGGGCTTTGACGCGATCTACTTCGGCGCCGTGGGCTGGCCCGACAAAGTCCCGGACCATATTTCCCTGTGGGGCTCGCTGCTCAAGTTCCGCCGCGACTTCGACCAGTACGTGAACATCCGCCCGGTGCGGCTGTTCCCCGGCGTGCCATGCCCCTTGGCCGGGCGCGCGCCGGGGGACATCGACTTTGTGGTGATCCGCGAAAACACCGAGGGCGAATACTCCTCGGTGGGCGGCAAGATGTTTGAAGGCACCGAGCATGAGTTCGTGCTGCAGGAATCGGTGTTCACTCGACGTGGGGTTGATCGCATTCTCAAGTTCGCCTTCGACCTGGCCCAGACTCGTCCGCGCAAGAAGCTGACGGCGGCGACCAAGTCCAATGGGATTTCCATCAGCATGCCTTACTGGGATGAACGCACGGCATTGATGGCGGCGAACTATCCCGAGGTAGCTTGGGACAAGCAGCACATCGATATTTTGTGCGCGCGGTTTGTGTTGCAGCCGGACCGGTTTGATGTGGTGGTGGCGTCGAATCTGTTCGGCGACATCCTGTCGGACCTGGGGCCGGCGTGTGCGGGGACCATCGGGATAGCGCCGTCGGCGAACCTGGATCCGGAGCGGCGGTTTCCGTCGTTGTTCGAGCCGGTGCATGGATCGGCGCCGGATATTTACGGGCAGAACATTGCCAATCCGATTGCGATGATCTGGTCGGGGGCGTTGATGTTGGACTTCTTGGGCAATGGGGATGGGCGGTATCGGGCGGCCCATGATGGGGTATTGCGGGCGATTGAGGCGGTGATTGCGGAAGGGGTGGTTACGCCGGATCTGGGGGGCGGGGATCGACTCAGGATGTGGGGATTGCGATAGCTGGGCGGCTTTTTGATTGAGTACATATCCGTTGCTGCGGTAACGGCCACTTATGGTTTCGCTTTTACAGCGACTCACTTTTGGAGGGACCCAAAAGTAAGCAAAAGGTCCTCGCCCCAACACTCGGCACCTCGCCTAGGCTCGGTGTGCCCTCACTCCGGCTTTGGAGCGTGGGCCGCCGCGATGGGCCATCCCTGGCCCAGCGCGGCTAACCCGGCGTCCTGCCGGGTTACCCACGCTCCAAAGCCTGCGTTCGGCCAGCGTGTTTGACGGGGCGATCCCAGATCAAAAACAAAGCGAGGCGGCCTTAAAGCCGACCTGATTATTGAAGCGTACGCGGTGTGGCTTCTACTTCCTTAACCGCTGACGAAGTCAGCAATCTTTTGATCTGCTCTGGCTCTGGCTTTTGATCTTGATCTCAGGCGCCCCGTTAACCACGCTGGCCGAACGCAGGCTTGAATCCGTGGGTAACCCGGCAGGACGCCGGGTTAGCCGTCCTGGGCCAGGGACGGCCCATGACGGCGGCCCACGGATTCAAGCCTGCGTTCGGGCATACCGAGCCTAGGCGAGGTACCGAGTGGTGGGGTGATGGCCTTTTGCTTACTTTTGGGCCTTTCCAAAAGTGAGCCGCTGTAAGAGCGGAACCATAGGCAGCCGTTACCGCAGCAACGGATATGTACTCAGTACCCCCGCAACCGATCCACCTCACCCACCATCTCCTCCCCCGTTCAAATCGCCGAATATTCTCCAACAACACCGCAAACGCACTCTCCGGCTGGGTCATAGCCGCAATATGCGGCGTCAACAACACCTGCGGGTGCTCCCAAAACGGATGCTCCGGCGTCGCCGGCTCTTCCCGCAGCACATCCAGCACCGCCCCACTCAACTGCCCACTCTCCAGCGCCTCGAGCAAATCCTCTTCAACCAGGTGCCCCCCACGGCCCATATTCACCAACCCCGCCCCCCGTGGCAGTTGCGCAAACAAGCGCCGGTCCAGGATCCCCTGGGTCTGCTCCGTCAACGGCAACACGCACAGCAAAATATCGCACTGGCTAAGAAACGCCGGGAGTTGCGCTTCCCCCGCATAACACTCCACCCCCGGCACCTGGTGCGCACTGCGCGCCCAGCCGGACAGGGCAAAGCCCAGGGGTGCCAAGGTCGCCAGGATCTGCTGGGCCTGGGCACCCAACCCCATCACGCCCACACGCCGGTTCGCAGCTGGCTGCAACAGGTGCGCCTGCCAACAGCGCGCCACCTGCTGCTGGCGATAGCGCAGCATGTCGCGGTGCAGACTCAGCACCGCCCAACTGGCGTACTCGCACATGCCGCGGGTGATGCCCGGGTCCAGCAGGCGCACCACCGGCAGGCCCGCAGGCAGGCGATCAAGGTCCAACTGATCGACACCGGCCGACAAGGCGAACAACACCTTCAGGTTGGGCAGCACGCGGGCCAGATCTTCCGGTGCCTGCCAGGCGGCCAGGTAGTCGACCTCGGCGGGGTTGCCGAGGTCGGGCCAGGTGCGCCATTCGATGTCCGGCGCGTGTTGGGCAAAGAGTGCCTGCCAGTGTCGGCCGCGCACCGGGTCAGCTTTGTAGAGCAAGGCCATGGGCATTTCCTGCTGGATAAACGGAAGCATCATCATCGCCCAAAGCCCGGCGCAGGATCTGTTGAAACGCAGGGCGAAAACAGTTGATCCGAATTTCTCACGGGGCAAGTTCGGCGTAGTTGGTTGCCCGCAGGCCGTACTCTGGACTGCATCGCAACCACCTTCCGGTTGCCGGACTCACGATGGGAAATGCCATGAATAGCAAAGTCGACGAAACCCCTCATTTGCTCCGTCAGCGCGAGCAGTTCGTGCCCCGTGGCCTGGTGACCGCGCACCCGCTGGTGATCGACCGCGCCCAGGGCGCCGAATTGTGGGACGTGGATGGCAAGCGTTACCTGGACTTCGTCGGCGGTATCGGCGTGCTCAACATCGGCCATAACCACCCCAAGGTGGTCGCCGCCGTGCAGGCCCAGTTGCAGAAGGTTTCCCATGCCTGCTTCCAGGTGGTGGCCTACCAGCCTTACCTCGACCTGGCCCAGCGCCTGTGTGAAATGATCGGCGGCCAGGAAGCCTATAAAGCGGCGTTTTTCACCTCCGGCGCCGAGGCGGTGGAAAATGCGGTGAAGATCGCCCGCGCCCATACCAATCGCTCGGCGGTCATCGCCTTCCGTGGCGGTTTCCACGGGCGCACATTGCTGGGCACCACGCTCACCGGCATGAGCCAGCCCTACAAGCAGAACTTCGGGCCGTTTGCGCCGGAGGTGTTCCATACCCCTTACCCGAACGCTTATCGCGGCGTGACCAGCGACATCGCGCTCAAGGCCCTGGATGAGTTGCTGGCGACCCAGGTAGCGCCGGAGCGGGTGGCTGCGATCATCATCGAACCGGTGCAGGGCGACGGCGGTTTCCTCACCGCACCCCCTGAGTTTCTCCAAGCGCTGCGGGCGTTGACCGACAAGCATGGCATCGTGTTGATCCTCGACGAGATCCAGACCGGCTTCGGTCGCACCGGCACCTGGTTCGGTTTCCAGCACGCGGGCATCCAGCCCGACCTGGTTACCGTGGCCAAGAGCCTGGCCGGCGGCTTGCCGTTGTCCGGCGTGGTCGGCAAGGCGCACATCATGGATGCACCGCTGCCCGGCGGGCTGGGCGGCACCTACGGTGGTAATGCGCTGGCCTGTGCGGCGGCGTTGGCGGTGATCGATGCGTTCGAGCAGGAGCAGTTGCTGGCGCGCAGCCAAGTACTGGGCGAGCGCCTGCGCCAGGGGTTGCTCGATTTGCAGGCGCGCTACTCGCGCATCGGCGATGTGCGCGGCACCGGCTTTATGTTGGCGATGGAGTTGATCAAGGATGACCCGGCCCGCACCCCGGATGCCGACCTCAACCAACGCCTGATCGATGCAGCCCGGGCCGGTGGTTTGCTGGTGATCAAGTGCGGGGTACATCGCAATGTGCTGCGCTTCCTCGCGCCGCTGGTGACCAGCGAAGCCCAGGTCGACGAAGCGCTGGAAATCCTCGACGGCGCCTTGGCACGGGTCTTGAACTGAGGCTGTGCCCGCTACGGGCCAACTGCGGCATTGGAGGCTTGACCCCACATGGGACTGACAGATTATCGAGCGTTGCTGATCGATTGCGATGAAGTGCTGGTGGATCGCGATTCAGGGGTGTGGGCGGCGTTGCAGCCGCTGCTCGACAGCCGTGGCGGGCAGCCGGCCAAGGATCAGGTGCTGGCCGAATTCAACACGCAGGTTGCCAGGCTCTACCCGCGTTTCGCCGAGCTGGGCTTCAGTGGCGTGTTGTGTTTTGCCCATCGCCAACTGGCCGAAAGTTGGGGGCTGCACGCCAGTTGGGAGGAGGGTATGAGCTTTGCGCGTTCGGCGGGCAATTGGTCGTTGTTCGAGGATGCGCCGGGGGCCATGCTGTACCTGCGCAAGTTCTACCGTTTGCTGGTGCGTGGCGACCGTGATGCCGAGGACCGCGGGGTGTTGTGCGAGCGATTGGGGATTGCACCGGAAGATTTCATTTCCCTCGCCGAAGACCCGCAATGGCTCACGGACCGAGGCGCGCAGCTGCAACCGGTGCTGCATGTGACGCGACCGGCGGTCGGCGCACACGGGGCGCTGGACCGCTGTTTGATCGGCCGCCACCGGGCACGGCAGCCTTCGCCTTGTGCGGCGGAGTACTGCATCAACAGCATGGCGGATCTGGTGGCGCAGCATCAGCTGTCTTTACGGCGCTGATTTTGCTAGAAGATTGTCTTACAAACGGCAGTCAAGAGGTACGTGATGGAAGGGCAAGTCAAGCTGGACCGGATCGACATCAGTATTCTGGTTGAACTGCAAAAAGACGGGCGGATGACCAATGTCAGCCTCGCCGACGCCGTGGGCCTGTCCGCCAGCCCCTGCCTGCAACGGGTCAAGCGGCTGGAGTCGGCCGGGTATATTTCCAGCTACAAGGCGCACTTGAACCTGGCCAAGATCACCGACTCGGTGACGGTGTTTACCGAGATCACCCTCAGCGACCATAAACGCGAAGACTTCGCCAAGTTCGAATCGAATATCCGCCTGGTGGACGAGGTACTTGAGTGTCACCTGATCAGCGGTGGCTACGACTATCTGGTGCGTTTCATGACTCGCAGCATCCAGCACTACCAGGAAGTGGTCGAGAGCCTGTTGGATAAGAACATTGGCATCTCCAAGTACTTCAGCTACATCGTGATCAAGTCGCCGGTGCTCAAGGATGGCGTGCCGTTGCGCAAGTTGCTGCGGCACTGAAATCCGCGCGCTTTCCTGTGGGAGGGGGCTTGAACCTGATGGCGGCCTGACAGCCGACCAGGATGTTGGCGTGGAATGAGTACATATCCGTTGCTGCGGTAACGGCCACTTATGGTTTCGCTCTTACAGCGACTCACTTTTGGAGAGGCCCAAAAGTAAGCAAAAGGCCTTCGCCCCACCACTCGGCACCTCGCCCAGGCTCGGTGTGCCCGTAATCCGACAGTGATTTGGGGGGCCGCCGCCACGCGCCATCCATGGCGCGGGGCGGCTAAACCGGCATCCCTGCCGGTTTACCCCCCAAATCACTGTCGAATTCCGGCCAGCGTGGTTTAACGGGGCGCCTGAGATCAAGATCAAAAGCAAGATCAAGGGCGGCTCGCTTCGCATCGTGGTTACTGTTGGCGGCTACGACGTTGTAGATAGCTATGCCCCAATGACGGTCTGTCAGCTGACCCCGCTTTATGGGGGGAACCGGTTCAGATGTGGGAGCTGGCCTGCGACGCAGGCACCTCGGTACATCAGGTACACAGCTTTGCGCAGGGCGTGGGAACGATCAAAGCTCACTGCTTTTGCACCCCAATTGGACACTCCCCCTCGTAGTCTTGGCTAAACGCCTCATCTCGACGCAACCCGCATAAAACACTTTTTCGGGCCCTTAAACAGTGGTCTGCACCGATCCGTGGGTGCAATTCGGCGAAAAACGCAAAAGGGCCTGCGCTGTAATGCTCGCAGAGTGAGGGAGCGCAGGGTTGTGCGGTGTTTTCCAGCCGCGACAGCCTTGGGTTGAACACCACCAATCGGAGCGAAAAAAATGCGAATGAGCAACGCAAAAGCACTGTTGGGTTATGGGGCGTTCATGCTGGCGACCGCCAGCGAGGCGCATCAGATTTGGTACGAACAACTTCCCGGCCAGCCATTGGCCTTGTACTACGGGGAGTATGACAAGAATGTTCTGGAGGTGACCCCGGGGGGCATGGACCGGTTCAGGCAGCTGCGGGCCTGGTCGATGGCCGACCGGTCGGCACCGCTGCAGTTGAGCCTGCAGCGCCAGGCGTTCCTGCTGGCGGAGCAGCCCGGGCAAGAGGATTCGCTGCTGGCGCAAGACCTGCACTATCCGATGTTCGATGTGCATGAAGGCGCCAAGACCTTGAAAGCCGCCTGGACCCCGGCCACGCGTTGGGTCGGTGACCTGCGGGCCCGTAGCCCGGAGCTGACCCTGGATATCGTCCCCACCGGCGTTGCCGATGCGGGCGGCGCGCAGTTCCGGGTGTTCTACGCGGGCAAGCCGCTGACGGGCCAGGAAGTGATGCTGGAAACCGCCTCCGGTGAAGTCTTCAAGCAGCGCAGCGATGCCGCCGGCAACGTCAGCTTCGAGCTGCCCTGGCAGGGCACTTACGTGGTGGCCGTCGAGTACCAGGACAACAGCCCTGGGGAGCGTCTTGATCCGGCGGGCAAGCCCGAGCGGTTTGACGTCAAACGCTTCAGTTCGACGTTGTCGTTCCACCGCCAGCAAGGCCAGGCGGCGTTACCTCGCGCGCCGTCGCAACTGCCGGCATCGGAAGTCGCCAGGCTGAAAAAGTCAGCCTGATTCATTGCCTCCTTCATGAGTGATTGATATGACCCTTTCTTCAGGATTGGCCGGTCAGGCGGGCACTGTTGCGCCGACGCTTGCCCGCACGAACGTCACGGCGGCCACGCGCATGCTGGCTATCGATGCGCTGCGTGGTTTTGTGATGCTGTTGATGCTCATCGACCATGTGCGCGAAACCTTCTTGCTGCACCGGCAGGTCACCGACCCGATCGACGCCTTGAGTGTCACCCCGGACCTGTATTTCACCCGTATGCTCAGCGAGATCTGCGCCCCGGCGTTTATCTTCCTGACGGGCTTGTCGGCCTGGCTCTACAGCCAGAAACACAGCGCCCGCGAGACCTCGGTGTTTTTGCTCAAGCGCGGGCTGTTCCTGGTGTTCCTGGAAATCACCTTCGTGTGCTTTGCCTGGAATGCCGAATTCCCACCCAAGACGTTGTGGCTGCAAGTGATCTGGTGTATCGGCCTGTGCATGATCGTGCTCGCCGGTTTGCTGCACTTCAAGCGCGCCTGGCTGATCGTGCTGGGGGTGGCGATTGTCGCCGGGCATAACCTGCTCGACGGCGTGAGCGTCGGGCCGGAGTCGCCGTTCTTCGTGCCCTGGTCGATCCTGCATCAGCGGGTGTTTATCGACATTACCGAATTCACCCGCGCCCGCACGACGTATCCGATATTGCCGTGGATCGGTGTGATCCTGCTGGGCTGGGGCATCGGCCCGTGGTTTGGCAAGGCAATGCCGTCGGCGGAGCGTATCTCGCGCCTGGTCAAGCTGGGTGCAGGCCTGCTGGTCGCGTTCGTGTTTATCCGCTACCTCAATGTGTATGGCGAGAAACCCTGGGTGCAGACCGGTGATGCGCTGCGCACCTTCATGAGCTTCATGAGCGCGAAGAAATACCCGCCGTCGCTGATGTTCCTGATGCCCACCCTGGGCCTGTCGCTGCTGCTGTTGGCGCTGTTCGAGAAGTGGCAGGCCCGCTGGGCCACTGCGACCCTGGCGATCTACGGTGGGGCGCCGATGTTTTTCTACTTGCTGCACCTGTACGTGCTCAAGGCCATGTACCTGGTCGCGCTGGCGATCTGGGGCGCCAACCAAGGCACCTACTACGGTTTTGACGACCTGCCGATGGTGTGGTTGTGGAGCGTGATACTCGGGGTGTTGCTGTTCTTCCCGACACGCTGGTTCGCCGACCTCAAACAGCGTCGTCGCGACATCGCGATTCTCAAATACCTCTGACGGAACCAACGGTGTTCTGCGTCCTGCGGAACACCTTTGCCTGACACGTTCTGGAGTCAAACCGTGAAGATGCTATCGACCCGCACCCTGCTATTGGCATTGGGAGGGCAGAGCCTGCTCGCCTTCGCCGCCGAACAAGACACCGCCAAAGGCTTTATCGAGGACAGCCAGTGGAACCTGCTCAACCGCAGTGTCTACGACCGCCGCGACTACCAGCATGGCGCCCTCAGCAACGGCGCACGCAACGCCTACAAACCGCGATCCCAGCGCAGCGACCTGGCGGAAGAATGGGCCTATGGCCTGATGGCTGACTACGCCTCGGGTTTCACCACCGGTACCCTGGGTTTTGGCCTGGATGCGCACGTTTATTCCGCCTGGCAACTGGACAGTGGCGGTGGGCGCGCCGGGAAGGCACGGCTATTGGCGGTGGACAATGACGGCCACCCCAAGGAGCAGTTCAGCCGCGGTGGCGCAGTTGCCAAACTGCGTTTTTCCTCCACCGAATTGCGCTACGGCGAGCCGCGGGTGAAAACCCCGGTGTTTGCCTCGTCCGACAGCCGCTTGCTGCCCGAAACCGCGACGGGATGGTGGTTGACCAGCCGCGAGTTGCCGGCCACCACCCTGTTCGCGGGGCACTTCAATGAGAGCACCGACCGCAACGCCAGCAGCCATGACCGAGGGTTTGTCGTCAACTATTCCAACGGCAGGCAAGGCGACCGCTTTGACTTGGTGGGCGTGCGCAATACGGCAATCAAGGGGCTGAGCGCCAGCGTGTTCAGTGCTGTCTATGAAGACACCTGGCGCCAGCATTACCTGGGGGCGGTCTACACCCGGCCGCTGTTTCCCGGCCAGGCACTGACCGTTGACCTGAACCTGTATCGCACCCAGGACATTGGCAAGGCGTTGTCGGGGCGCATCGATAACACCACCTGGAGCCTGCTCTCGACCTATCGGTTCGGTGCCCACAGTGTGGGCGTGGGGTATCAGAAAGTCAGTGGCGACACGCCGTTCGACTACGTGACGCGCGGGGCGATTTACCTGAGCAACGCCGTGGCGTTGTCCGACTTCAACGCCCCACGGGAGGCCTCGTGGCAGGCGCGCTATGACCTGGACCTGGCGGCCCATGGCATGCCCGGCCTGAGCCTGGCGGCGTTGTATGTCCGCGGCAGTGGCATCGACGGCCGCCACATGGATGCTGGCGGTGGCTACCAATGGCTCGGCTACGGTGATGGGGGCAAACACTGGGAACGCGACCTGCAAGCACGCTACGTGGTGCAGTCCGGGGCCGCGAAAAATCTCGCCTTTACCCTGCGCCATGCCGTGCACCGGGGCAATGCGGCCCAGGCGGAGCTGGATGCCAACCAGATCCGCCTGGCGGTCGAGTACCCATTGGGCGGGCGCTTGCACTAGGCCGGCGTTACTCCTGCAACTGCAACGCCTGCTGCTTGAGCTGGCGTTTCTGCGCGAACGGCAGCTTTTCATCGTCCCCATAGGGCGCGCTGTACCAGTTGCCGTAAGTCGGGTTGGGCAGCAAAAACCAGCGCTGCCCGAGCCAGTTCACATAGGGTTCGACGGCCTTGCGCTGGGCCTCGAGGGTGTTGCGTTCGGCCTGGACGAAATCCCCCAGGGAATCACCGGCCATCAATAGCACGCGAGCATGGCTGGCGACCCATTGGCGGCGGCAGTTCTTGCCGTAGCCGGCGCTTTCGCAGTGCCCGGTAGGCGTGCTGGCGGCGAGCACCTGTTGATGGCTCTCCACCGGAAAACCGCGCAGGCGCAGGTTGGCCACCGTGGCCGCGACCTGGCTGTGCTCGCGGTTGGTCAGGTAGTAAACCGTGATGCCTTTTTGTTGCGCCGCTTGCAGGAACGCCAC
Source organism: Pseudomonas marginalis (assembly GCF_900105325.1). Taxonomy (NCBI): domain Bacteria; kingdom Pseudomonadati; phylum Pseudomonadota; class Gammaproteobacteria; order Pseudomonadales; family Pseudomonadaceae; genus Pseudomonas; species Pseudomonas marginalis. The sequence goes on along the minus strand of NZ_FNSU01000003.1, from coordinate 2,125,321 downwards.
GGCACCGGGGAGGGCCTGGGCCTTGGCCTGGTCGACCCAGGTGTTCCAGCGGTCGTAGCCATACACTTGGTTATTGATGACGTCGCGGGCATTGAGCGGCACGTTGTCCAGCAGGGTTTCGTCAATATCCACCACCACCGCCGGCGGCAGGCCGCTCAGGTTGCGGGGCGGGAAGGGCAGCGCGTCCCAGCTGGGATCGGCCAGCGCCACGTCGAGCTGGCGGGTGGCATGGGCGAAGACCTGGCGATAGATCAACTCGTGTTCGATGGAGGTCTGGGTCCAGAGTACGGCGTCGAGCTGGTCGTTGGCCGGCGGCGTTTGTTGGCAGCCTGCCAGCAGGCACAGGCTGGCGAAGATCAGGGGTCGCATGCAGAGGTCTCGCAGGGAAAGGGCGCGTGGGCGGCACCTTAGCCTGATTCAGCGTTGATGCACCACCGTCTTCAGCCTGGGCGCCGATGACTACTAAAACAGCCCGCCGTGGGTGATGCACGGCGGGCTGTTTTTTTACGGTGTTCTGTACTGGGGGCGCAGGGCCTCATCAATCATCCAGTGCGGTTGGCCGGGCCTGATGCACGTTCCGCCCACCCAGCGTTCGTGGCTGGCATGGTCGAGCCAGTACGCCTGTCCGTTGAGCACGCTATGGCCCAAGGGGGTCAGCGACAGCGGGCGGCGGGGCCAGTCCAGATGCGCCTCGGTTTCCGTCAGCAACGGCTGCTCGCCATCGATCAACGGCCGCAACAGCGCATGAAACATCATGTCCCCCAGGAACGGCAGCGGGTCGCGCCTGGCCGCCAGTTCGGCGAACACACGGCCAAACGGCAGCGGCCCGGCTTCGGCGAGGTAGGTCAGGGCCAGGCGCTCGGTCAGCGACAGGCCATCGCGTGTTCCCGGCAACTCCTGTAATTGACGCAACAGCGCCGGCGCCAGCAAGGGCAGGGCCGGGTGTTTGCCATGGGCAAGCTCGGCCAACGGGGTCGGTGAGCTGTCGCAATAGGCCGACCAGGCCTGTTTGGCCAGTTGCACCGCATCGTCACCGATGAGGCGCCGCTGTAGCCATAGCCACGCCAATACATCCGGCGCCAACTGGCCGATACCGATAAAGCGCTCGACACCGGGAATACGATCCACCTCGATCAGCTCCAGCTTGGGCGGTGCCTGCTCCAGGCCGGCCAGGGCACGGATCAGGAACAACTGGTCATAGGCGTCCGCCTCGCACCACAGCACGCTGTGCTCGGCACTGGCCAAGGTGTGGAGCTGATCGTATTCATCGTCGACGCGGCGCGTGACGTCCGCTAAGGGCAGGGCAAAGGCCTGGCTGATGAACGCGCTGCGCAGGGCGCGGAATTCTGCGGTGGGTATGTCGCGAACCGGCCCCATGCACAGCGGGTCGCTCAGCATGTGGAAGTGGCCCTTGAACCCGGCAATCTGAAGGCTATGGGCAATGTCATTGCCGCAGCGCCAGTGGGTGGTGCGCGCTTCGTCGCTGGCGGCAAAGTCGGGATGGCGGGCGGCGAAATCAATGGCGTCGACATGGGCCTTGAGCTTGGGCCAACTGCTGAAACCCAGTTGCCTGGCGATCTGCCATTGGGCCTGAGACAGGGTGGCGCCGGGGTCCTGGGCTTTCAGCTGGCGCAACAGTTCCTTGGCGCGCTTGCGCTGTTGCTCAAGGTTGAGACGGCCATCGGTGTTGGAGGATACAGGGCGTTGCGACATACGATCTCCTTGCACAAACCTTTTCCGCTTTAAGGTTGGGAGTCGTAGAAATGAGGTAGAGCTTCATTGTCCTGGGCGCAGCCCTTTCCGCGGAAGGTGGCGTAGAGAGCGCCAGGCGGGAAATATAGGCACTGCGGCGTTTGATTGCAAATCGGGCTTGGGATCAAACCCGTACTCTTTTTTGGGTTGCACGGGGTCAAGTGTGGGAGGGTGCTTGTTCCCGATGGCGATGGGTATCTACACAACTTTTCAGATCCTGACAAATCTCCCTGTGGCGAGCGGGCTTGTCCCGCGCTGGGCTGCGAAGCAGCCCCAAAACCAGCCTCTACAGAGTGTCTGATACACCGCGTTCTTCTTTACTGGGGCTGCTACGCAGCCCAGCGCGGGACAAGCCCGCTCGCCACAACAGCCCAATCTGCGGGGCGTTCAGCGTTGAGCCAAAGTTGTGTAGATACCTATGCCCCGATGGCGGCCTCTGGGCCGACCTTTTTTTTGGATTGGGCCGGGTACATATCCGTTGCTGCGGTAACGGCCGCTATGGGTTCCGCCCTTACGGCGGCTCACTTTTGGAAAGGCCCAAAAGTAAGCAAAAGGCCTTCGCCGTAGTGGTGGCGATAGTTTGAAATTTTTCATGAAAACTTCCCGCGCCTGCCGCACCATTGCGCCCAACAGGTTTAAGAGGGACACCGCGTCCATGAGTGCACTGATCGAAACCCGCGCCCTCACGCGCATGGACGAGCGCCGCCAGGTGCTGTTGCTCCAACCCACGAGTTTCACCTTGAACCGCGCCGACCGGGTGTCGATCACCGGTTCCTCCGGCTCTGGCAAAAGTGTGTTGCTGCGCGCATTGGCGTTGCTGGACGCCCCCACCAGCGGGCAGGTGCTGTGGAATAGCCAGCCGATTGTCGATGCGCAGATTCCGCACTACCGCAGCCATATCAGCTACCTGTCCCAACGCCCGGCGCTGCTCGAAGGCACGGTGGAGGACAACCTGCGTTTTCCCTTCAGCCTCAAGACCCTGCGCCAGCGTCGCTTCGACCCGGAAGCGGTGACCACTTTGCTGGGGCATGCCGGTAAGGCGGCGGATTTTTTGACCAAGAACGCGTTGGACCTGTCGGGTGGCGAGGCCCAGGTGGTCTCGCTGATCCGCACCCTGCAACTCAACCCCGAGGTGCTGCTGCTGGACGAACCCACCGCCGCCCTCGACCCCACCTCATCCCGCGATGTGGAAGCGTTGATCAGCGCCTGGTTTGCCGGCGACAATGCCCGCGCCTATGTCTGGGTGTCCCACGACCTCGACCAGGCCCGGCGCATGAGCGACATCCACTGGCAGATGAGTGCCGGGGTGTTGAGCGAGGCGGTCCAGCCATGAACTATCAAAACCTCACCGCCCTGGACATGGCCATCGCCGCTTCGCTGATCCTGGTCAACGGTGCGCTCTCCCTGCTGCTGCGCCTGGGCCTGGGCCGCCAGTTGCTGTGGGCGGCGGTGCGTACCGTGGTGCAACTGTCGGCCATCGGTTACCTGCTGGGCTGGGTGTTCGCGTTCGCCTACTGGTATGTGGTACTGCCGTTGATGGGCGCAATGACCCTGATCGCCGGGCTGTCGGCGGCGGGGCGTGGGCGTCGCACGTACCGGGGGCAAAGGGTCGACAGCATCCTGTCGGTGTGGGGCAGTTCGTGGCTGGTGACGGCAGTGGGCTTGTTTGCGGTGATCCGCATCCACCCGTGGTACGAGCCTCAGTACGCGATCCCGATCCTCGGCATGATCCTCGGCAACACCCTGACCGGTGTGTCCCTGGGGATCGAACGCATGACCCAGGAACTGACCTCGGGGCGCAACACCATCGAGATGATCCTGGCCCTCGGCGGCTCACGCTGGGAGGCGGCGCAGGAAGCGATCCGCCAGGCGGTACGCGCGGGGATGATCCCGACGCTGAACCAAATGACCGTGGTCGGCATTGTCAGCCTGCCCGGCATGATGACCGGCCAGGTGCTGGCGGGGGAAAGTCCGGTGGACGCGGTGCGGTATCAGATCGTGATCATGTTCCTGATTGCCGCGTCGTCGGCGTTGGGCACGGTGGGGGCGGTGTTGTTGACCTATCGGCGGTTGTTTTCCAGGAGCCACCGGTTTTTGCGTGAGCGCTTGCAAGAGCGCTAAGCGTTCAGTTAAGCGAAAGTGATTCACTGTAGGAGCGAGCTTGCTCGCGAAGAACTCAGGGCCACCGCGCTTATCGAGAATGAGCGCGTTGTCTGGGCGTTTTTCGCGAGCAAGCTCGCTCCTACAAAAAGCCTAGGGCAAGCCCGCTCGCCACAAAAGTATGGCTGACCCCGAAGGGCTCATCACAGGTTCAAGGCTGATCCACCACGCCAAAATCCAGCACCACCTTCATCGCCTGGGTCTTGTCCGCCGCCAGTTCAAACGCCTGCACCGCCTGTTCGAACGGCACCGTGTGGGAGATCACCGGGCACACGTCGATAACCTGGCGATTGAGCAAGTCCACCGCCTGGGCAAACTCACTGTGGAAGCGGAAGGTGCCGCGCAGGTCGATCTCGCGGCTGACCAGCAGGTTCAGCGGCAGCGACACCTCACCGCCCAAGCCGACCGTGACCAGCACGCCGCGTGGGGCGATGCAGTCCAGGCCGTTACGCAGGGCCTGGGCACTGCCGGAGACTTCGAACATCACCTCGAAGTAACCCTTCTCGGCGGTGTAGCGCTTGAGCGCGTCGATGCCGTCGGCGATGTTGTGGGTGCGCGTGGCGCCCATTTTTTTCGCGCAGGCCAGGGCGCTGGCGGACAGGTCCACCGCGACGATTTCAGCCGCACCGGCGGCGCGCAGGCCGGCGATCAGCAGGTTGCCGATGGGGCCGCAACCGGTCACCAGCACGCGCTTGCCGAATACTGCGCCGGCCCGTTGGATCGCATGCAACCCCACCGACAGCGGTTCGGCCAGTGCACCTTCGGCGAGGCTGACATGATCGGCCAAAAGATGTGCCTGATGCGTCTCGATCACCAGGCTCTGGCGGAACGCGCCCTGGATATGCGGGAAGGGCATCGCGCTGCCGTAGAAGCGCATGTCCAGGCAGTGGTTGGGCAGGCCTTGATGGCAATAACGGCAAGCACCGCACGGACGCGAGGGCGATACGGCAATGCGCTGGCCGACCTTGAACCGGCCGGCGTCGGAGCCCACGGCATCGATCACTGCCGACACTTCATGGCCGAGCACCATCGGCTCGCGCAGGCGCACGGTGCCGAAGCCGCCGTGCTGGTAATAGTGCAAGTCCGAGCCGCAGATGCCGCCGCGGGCAATGCGCACGCGCAGTTGCTCGGGGCCCAGGCTGTGAGGTTCGTCCTGGGGGCTGACCCGCAGGTCTTTTGAGGCGTGGCAGACAATGGCGTGCATAGGGTTCTCCAGGGTTACAGCGACGCGGTGATGCCACCGTCGACATAGAGGATATGACCGTTGACGAAACTCGCGGCATCGCTGGCCAGGAACACCGCCGCACCGGCCAACTCAGCGACGTCGCCCCAGCGTCGGCTTGGCGTACGTTGCACCAGCCAGTCGCTGAACTCGGGGTTGGTCACCAGGTTGGCGTTCAACTCGGTCTTGAAGTAGCCGGGGCCGATACCGTTGACCGTCAGCCCGTGGGGGCCCCAGTCGATGGCCATGCCCTTGGTGAGCATCTTCAACGCGCCTTTGCTCGCTGCATACGGCGCGATGCCCGGGCGGCCCAATTCACTTTGCACCGAACAGATATTGATGATGCGCCCACGCTTGCGCGGGATCATCGCTCGCGCCACGGCCTGGCCCACCAGAAAGGCGCTGTCGAGGTTGGTGCTGATCAGTTCGCGCCAATGCTGCTCGCTGTAGTCTTCCAGCGGCCCACGGCGCTGCATGCCGGCGTTGTTGACCAGGATGTCCAAGGGCCCGAGGCGTTCCTCGATAGCGGCCACGCCGGCCTGGATCGCCGCGCTGTCGGTCACATCGAACGCTTGGGTGTGCACCTCCAGGCCTTCAAGGGTCAGCAGCGCGGCCGCGTCGCGCAAGGTGCTGCGGTTACGCCCGTTGAGCACCACCCGCGCACCGGCCTGGGCCAGGCCTCGGGCGATGGCCAGGCCGATACCGGCACTGGAGCCGGTGACCAGCGCCAGCCGGCCATCGAGGCGAAAGGTGTCTAGAACGCTTTGCATGGGCATGTTTCTCCGGGCGCGCTTGTGATAATCAAAACAACGGCTGATTGGCTTAACTTCACTCCGGTGTAGGGCGCAGGTCCAATGTTCATTTATGATCGGCTGATCAATATCCGTGATAACCGGGGAGGATCGATGGAGCTCAAGCACTTGCGCGCCTTTGTGGTACTGGCCCAGGAGCTGCATTTCGGCCGGGCGGCGGCGCAGTTGTCGATTGTGCAACCGGCCCTGAGCATGCAGATCAAGCTGCTCGAAACTGGCCTGGGCGTACGCCTGCTGGACCGCAATCGCCACTCGGTGACCTTGACCGATGCCGGTCGGGTATTCCTGCCCGAAGCCCAGGCGACCCTGCACCAGGCCGCGCGGGCGGCGGAGGCGGCGCGGGCGTCCAACCGGGGGGAAATCGGCCGGGTGCGCCTGGGCTTTGTGTCGTCGGTATTGCCGCACCTGTTACCCGAGTTGATCCGCATGGTGCATCAGCGCTACCCGCGTATCGAGCTGGAACTCAAGGACATGCCCGGCCCCGATCAAGCCGCCGCGCTGAAGAACGATCGCCTGGATTTCGGCCTGATGCGCCTGCCTGCCGCCTACCCTGGGGTGCAGACCCGCGTGGTGCTGCGCGAGCCGTTCTGCGTGGCCCTGCCGATGGATCATCCGCTGGCCGCGCAGGCGTCGATCCAGCCCGGCGACCTGCTCGACGTGCCGGTGTACATCCTTGCGCGGCGCTATGCGCCGGGGTTCTACGACGAATTTATCCAGGCCGTGGGCATCCCTTTGCAGATCGCGTCCGAACTGGGCGAGTTCACCACCATGCTCGCGCTGGTCTGCGCCGGGTTGGGCGTCGGCGTACTGCCGCAGCAGGCCGCGCGGGCGTTGCCGGCCAATTGTGTGTCGCGGCCACTGGCGTTGGGGGCGTTTCAGGCGCGTACGGGGTTGGCCTGGACCACGTTGGACAGTGCGGTGAAGACCACGCTGTTTGCGTTGATCGTCGAATTGTTTGGCGAGTGATTGTTTCACCGGCTGAAATGCTGGATTGTAAAAGCTGGTGATTCCAGTGGTCGGCGCAGCGGTGGAACATGCCGGTGTCAAAACCCCACCCTTGGAGCCTTACATGTCCCAGCCTGCGATCAAACTCTATGGTTTCCCCTTGTCCGGCCATTCCCATCGGGCCGAGCTGATGCTGTCCCTGCTGGGATTGCCCAGCGAGTTCATCCTGGTGGACCTCAAGCAAGGCGCGCATAAAAGCGCTGACTTCACTGCGACCATCAACCGTTTCGGCCAGGTCCCGGCGATTGACGATAACGGCACCGTACTGGCGGACTCCAACGCGATCCTGGTCTACCTCGCCACGAAATACGGCAAGGGCCAATGGTTGCCAAGCGACCCGGTGGGGCAGGCGCGCGTACAGCGCTGGCTGTCGGCGGCCGCCGGCCAGCTGCACGCCGGGCCCGCCACCGCACGGCTGGCTGTGGTATTCGGTGCCGATGTGGATGCGGCGGCGGCGATCAGCCGTGCCCATGGCTTGTTGGCACTGGTGGAGCAGCAACTGAGCGAAACCCGCTTCCTGGCGGGGGAGCAAGCGAGCATCGCCGATATTGCGTTCTACACCTATGTGGCCCATGCGCCGGAAGGCAATGTGTCGCTGGCCGACTACCCTAAGGTGCGCGCCTGGCTTGCCAGTATCGAGGCCTTGCCGGGATTTGTGGGCATGCCGCGTACGGCGGTAGGGTTGCAATCACATTAACGTTGCTGAGGCGCATCGATGGACCGATTTCACGAAATGCAGGTGTTCCTGGCAGTGGCCGAGGAGGAGGGGTTTGCCGCCGCGGCGCGCCGCCTGAACACCTCGCCCCCCAGCGTGACCCGGGCCATCGCCGCCATGGAAGCGCGCATCGGCACCCAGCTGCTGGCGCGCACCACCCGCAGCCTGCACCTGACCGAGGCCGGCCAGCGTTACCTCGAAGATTGCCGGCGCATCCTCGCCGAGCTGGACGAAGCCGAAGAAGCGGCGGCGGGCAGTTATTCGATCCCCTGCGGCCACCTCACGGTGACCGCACCGGTACTGTTTGGCGAGTTGTATGTGGCGCCGGTGCTGGGCGAGTACCTTGACCGTTTTCCGCTGGTGAATATCAATGCCTTGCTGGTGGATCGGGTGGTCAACATGGTCGACGAAGGGGTGGATGTGGCGGTGCGTATCGGTCATCTGCATGAGCCGGGGCAGCAGGCGATCAAGGTCGGTGAGGTGCGCCGGGTGGTGTGTGCGGCGCCGGCTTACCTGGCGCAGCAGGGCCGGCCTCGGCACCCGTCGCAGTTACGCGAGGCGAAGCTTGCTGCCTCGTCTTCCAGCCAATTGCTGAGCGAGTGGACATTTGTCGAGGGCGGCCAGCCATTGGCGGTGCCGGTGGAGCCGCGCCTGGTGGTCACGGCGAACAACGCGGCGATCAATCTGGCGAGAGTGGGTTGGGGCATCACGCGGGTGCTGTCCTATCAGGTCGCGGCGGCGGTGGCGGCGGGTGAGCTGGAGATTGTCCTGGAGGACTTTGAACCGGCAGCGCTGCCGATCCAGGTGGTGTTCCAGAAAAGCCCACGGGTGCCGGCCAAGATCCTCACCTTTGTCGATTTCCTCAGCCATCGCCTCGGCCAGGACGCAGCTTTGAACCCGGCGATGCAGCGGCGCGGCTGATGGAACGTTATCGCGACATGCAACTGTTCGCCGCGCTGGCCGGGCAAACGAGCCTGGCGTCGGCGGCGCGCAGTGCCCAGGTATCCGGCCCGACCTTGGTGCGCGCCGTGGCCCGCCTGGAAGCGCGCCTGCGCGTGGCATTGCTGGCGCGCAGTACGCGCGGCGTCAACCTGACCGACGCCGGGCACGCGTACCTGGCCGACTGCGTGCACCTGCTGGCCGCCGTGGACGCCGCCGAAGCCTCGGCCAAGGGCTTGCATGTGCAGGCCCAGGGCAATCTGCGGGTGTTCATGCCGTTGCTGTTCAGCCGCTATGTGATGGCGCCGCTGTTGGCCAGCTACATGGATCGTTACCCTGCGGTGCAGCTCACCGCCCACTACCACGACTATTACCCCAACCTGCACGAAGAGGGGCTGGACGTGGCGATCCTGGTCGGCGAGTTGCCCAGCTCATCGCTGATCGCGCGCCCGGTCGGGCACGTGCGGCAGATCCTCTGCGCCAGTCCCGATTACCTGGCGGCGCACGGTGAACCCCGACACCCGGACGACCTCAAGCAGCATCGTCTGATCGCGAATGCCAACCCGGTGCATTGGGAATTCCAGGGTTGCCAGCTCAAGGCCCGCGCGCGGCTGAGTTGCGCCACGGTGCAAGGCGCGATCAATGCGGCGCTGCACGGCACGGGGCTGGTTCGTTGCTTGAGCTACCCGGTGCATGAGCATCTGCTCGGCGGCCAGTTATGCCGCCTTCTGCCGAGCTACGAGCCAGCGCCCTTGCCGGTGCACGTGGTGTACCGCGAGGGCCGGCATGCGCCGATGCGCGTGCGCAGCTTCGTCGACCACTGCGTGGCGGCGCTGCGTGAGCACTCGGCATTTCAGTTGGCGTAATAGTGGATTGCCTGGGGTGGGCATTCTGCATTTGGCTGGTAGGGCGCAGCATGGGGGCAACCAACTTGAGGTGATCGCCATGAACCCTATCGAACAGTCCCCCTGGCATGCCGGCGAACGGCAGTTACAAGCAGCGGTCGGCGTGGCCGAGCGCATGGCGGTGGTCGGGCCCAAGGTGATACGCGATCACCTGCCGGAGCAGCATCGGGACTTCTATCCCTTGTTGCCGTACCTGATGCTCGGCGTGGTGGATGAGCAGGGGATTCCCTGGGCGACGATGGTCGAAGGCGCGCCGGGGTTTGCCCATTCTCCCGATCCTTATACTTTGCAGATTGACAGCCTGCCCTCTGCCAGCGACCCGGCTCGGGCCGCTTTGCACGAGGGTGCCGCAGTGGGCCTGCTCGGCATCGACCTGAACACCCGGCGCCGCAACCGCATGAACGGCCGTGTCGGCGGACTTGATCAGTACGGCTTGTCAATCGACGTCGTGCAGACCTTCGGGAACTGCCCCAAATACATCCAACTGCGGCCGGTCGATGGGGTTGCACGCAAACCTGGCAGCCAGGTCGAGCGCATGGGCGGCCTGGACGCCGCAGCCGAAACCATGATCCGCAACGCCGACACATTCTTCGTCGCCAGCTACGTGGATGTCGACGGTGAACGCTCGGTGGACGTTTCCCATCGCGGCGGCCACACCGGCTTCGTGCGCGTGGAGGGCGACGTGCTGACCATCCCGGATTTTGCCGGCAACCTGTTCTTCAACACCCTGGGCAACCTGACGGCCAATCCGGTGGCGGGGTTGTTGTTTATCGACTTTGAATCGGGGGACATGTTGCAGGTCGCCGGGCGTACCTCGTTGATTCTCGACGGGCCTGAGGTCGCCCGCTTCGAGGGCGCGCAGCGCTTATGGACAGTGACCGTGGAACACCTGGTCCGCCGCCCGGCGGCGTTGGCGTTGCGCTGGCAGTTCGCGGAGTTTTCGCCGTTCAGTTTGGGGATGGGGAGTTGGTAGCGTGGGTGCCGTCCTGGTTAAAGTGAACCGTGTCCTAATGACAACAAGTAATAAAAAGTACGTGCTTAAACCTGTCATAAATCACAGGTTACGGACCTCATTTTTTTCTATCCAATACAGGTTGGCGCGGCAACTACACACTGATACTGGAGAGGAGATGAACATGTTTGAAGGTATCGAACTTCAGAAGCCTGGTAGAGGGACAGCCACCGGTACTATGACCGGGACGGTCAAGAACCTGTACACCAATGTAGAGTCGTTCTTTGACGCTGAATGGATCTGGCGTGACAACCAGGAGGGGACGTTGCGTTTCCATGGCACCGTGGATGATCTGGAAAAACCTGGTGAGACAGCGCTCATTGGTCTTCATCTTGATCGCGAGGACGTTTCCAGCGGCACCTATAGGATTGGCGACGCGCAGGTGAAACTGACGCTGATTTACATGACTTTTATCCGAGAGACCGGTGTAACCAGAGAGTACAAAGGGCTTGAAGGTTGGGTTGAGTTGAAAAACAGCTACCCTGACAAACCGATTAGCGGAACGCTGTGGTTCAAAACCAAATCAATTGTGCTTAATAATTACGAGGTCAATCTGAACTTCGACATCACAGACTTTTAACCCTTCCAGGATCGCAGAGGCTCAGCGTTAATGGCAGGTACCGTGGGCCCGGCCGTCTTGTTAGTTTGCGCAAATGTCAGCGTTCAGTCTGGCGATGGGCAGTTGATAACTTCACTGCATTTATCCTGCCTGATGAAGATCCAGCGCGGGCGTTGTCGAGCTTCAGCGAGGCTTCGATAGCGTCCGGTCAGTCGACGAATTGACCGCCCGCCCCGGCCCCATCGCAGCCTCGCTGAAGCTCGACAACTCCCACAGGGGGCTTTGCTGTGCTGATTGGATTTGCGCTGTGTGATCAGGCCGCCGGGCATTCCCGATTAAGCGCCTCATCCACCAGTAACTGCGCAATCTCGATCATCTGCACCATTGCCAGCACATGCCGGCGGTTGTGACCGTCAAGACGTTCGGCGCAGCCGTATGCGCAGACCGTGGCCGATTCAAGCATCTCGCTGGCGTTGCTCAAGGCCGCTTCCGTACTCAGGCCGGGACGCACGGCGAAGATGACATCGGGGGGGATTGGCGGATGGTCATCCGAGGTGGATGGCGGGGGATTGGGTGTGACTTTTTTCATGGCGAAGCTCCTATGAATGAGCACCTCCATTTCGCTACCACACGAAGTCAGGAGGCGACTGTACACGGGGTGGTAGACCGGTCATAGAAACCCGGCAGGCCGAAGCCTCCCATGCACAGCCGCCACAAAGCAGCCCGCACAAAAAAACGCCCTTGAGCGTTTTGGGGTCTATGAAAGAACTGGGCTACCACACCCATTCGCTGAATTTGCAGCGACCCGCGAAGGTTAGCGGCGAGGTTGATCAGACGCAACCCGAAAGTTGCGTAAGAGCGGTCCGACAAAAAAACCAACCGCTGCACGTTTCGGCTGCTGTGCACAGGTGACGCCGAGCGTCACGGGCTGCATTCCCACGCAGGAGCGTGGGAACGATCTTAAGAGCAAGCACACCTGATGCGCAGCTATCAACGTGACGCAGGGATGAACGCTACGCTGCCCTCTTCACGCTTGCGAAACAACCGCTCGCCATTGTCCGGCTGGGTCGTGATCACCTGATGATCCGCACCCAAATACGCCAGAGGCGTCGGATCTTCTTTGGAAAACTGCGCGACGATGATCGTGCGCTGCGGGTCGAAAGCCTGGCTGCTGGTTTTTTCCAGCCAGGCCATGAACGCGGCGCTGTCGCCCTGGCGGGGAAAGTCCTGGGTCTCGGCGATGTAGTAGAACGGCTTGCCGCCATTTTGCAGGTACATCGGGACCTTGTTGTCGACTTCCACCAGCACCATCTGCCATTGGTTCCAGGGCGTGCTTTTCACGGCCTCGGCTTGCACATCCTCGGCGAAGCGGGTCACGCCGCCGTTGCCGTTGGACCAGGGATAGGCCACGCCAAGTATCAACAGCATGAGTGCGGCAGCGACCCCAAAGCCCTTCTGCCAGCGCGGCCAACTGGCGGGCTTTTTCAACACGCGCTCACTCAGCCACCACGCCGCCAGCAATTGGGCGAACGGTACCAGCGGCAACACGTAGTAGCTGCGCCGGCTGCCGCTGGCGGTAAAGAACACGAACAGCAGGCCCAGGCCCCACACCAGCCAGCGCACGTTCGGCGGGGTGTTGCGCCAGTGCCGCACGGCCAGCCACAGGCCGAGCAGCCAGCACGGGGTCCAGGGCAACGTGTAGGCGGGCAGGTAGATCAGGTAGGTGTAGATCGGTCCCATATGGTCGAACGGGTCGAAGAAGCGCACCACGTTTTCCCGGAACACCAACGCCAGGCCGCTCTCGCCATAGGTCGGTGCGCCGTACAAGTGCGACAGCACGAACGGCACGGCATACACGGCGGCCGCGATCAGCACGGCCAGCAGCAGGCGCAGATTGAGGTGGCGCTTGTAGCGCTGTTCGCTGAGCAGGTGCGGCAGCAGTACAAGGCCGGGCAGCACAAAGCCGATCAGGCCCTTGAACAACGACGTCAGGGCCAGCAACAGGAAAAACACCGTATAGCGCCACAGCCGCGTGTCGTCTGGGCCGCGCCAATACCACGCGACTGCCGCCAGCACGCCGCACACGGTGAGCACATCCGCCGTAGCCACGCGGGCCCAGAACAGGAAGTAGAAGGTGGTGGCGAGCATCCAGCCGGCGATCAGCCCCGTGCCCTTGCGGAACAGGCGTTCGCCAATCAGGTACACCAGCCACACACTCAGCCACGCGCCGATCACCGACGGCAGGCGCAATGACCAGGGCCCGAGGCCTCCCATCAGGTGCGCCGCGCCGGTGATCAGCCAGTAGGAGGGCAGGGGTTTGTCGTAATACGGCCCGCCCTTGAGGTATGGGTCGAAATAGTCACCGCTCTGCAGCATCTGCAAGGCGATATTCGCCCAGCGGGTTTCCGGGCCCCATAGGTCACGCGCACCCAGGCCGGTGAGCAGCAGCAGGGCCGAGACGCCCAGCAACAGCAGCAGGGCGCCGCGTTCGGTCTTGAGATAACCCGGCATTATGGCGCCTGCGGGTAGAGGATAAGTTCCAGGTAGCCCTTGTAATAGCGTTTGCCTCCGGGCGGCAATTGCCCTGCCTCGCGCATTTCACTGGTGCTGTTGACCCGCAGCAGCACGCCGACCGAGCCGTGTTGGCGAGCGTCCTTGAGCCAGGCTTGCACCTGCTCCAGATCGACTTTGCGCGGAGCCGAATCGGCATATTGCAAGCCGTAGCGCAGCTCGCCTTCGGTGTCATACAGCGTCACGTCGGGTCGTTGCAGGCGCCAGGCCAAGGCGCTGGCGCTCTCCAGTTCATTGCTCAGCAGCGCGTGGGTGTGCTGCAACTCATCCACATGCTCCAGCACAAATTGGTCGGGCATTTCGTTATCGGCGATGTAGGCCGGCATGCTCGACGGCAGCAGCACCACCAGCAGGCCGATGCCCAGGGCTGGCATTGCCCACAACGTCAGCGGCCTAAAGCTTTGCAGCAGGTTGGTGAGGATCCAGCCCAGCAGCACGATAAAGGCCAGCGACAGGCTGAACATCTCGGCATGGCTGTTGCCGTAGAGCGGCCTCGCGATTTGCAGGTAGATCAGCCCGACCATGGCGGCCATGCCGATCACGAAGTTGAACAGGCCATTGAGGCGCAGGGTTCGGGTTCTGCCTTGGCTGACCAGCTCGCTCAAGGTATGCCCCATCAGCAACGCCAGGGGCAGCAGGCACGGCATGATGTAGGTCGGCAGCTTGCCGTTGCTCAGGCTGAACAAGCCCAGGGGCAGCAGCAACCACAGGGCCAGGAAGGCGATTGCCGGGTGGCGCTTTTCTGTCCAGGCCTGGTGCAGGGTGTTGGGCAGCAGCCCGGCCCACGGCAGGCAAGCCACCGCCATGATCGGCAGGAAGAACCACCAGGGTCGCACGTGTTGCGCGTTGTCGGCGCTGAAGCGGCGGATGTGTTCATTCCAGAAAAAGAAGCGCCAGAAATCCGGTTCCTGAGTGTGGATCGCCAGCACCCAGGGCAAACACACCAGCACGGCCACGCCGATGGCCAGCGGGCCATACCGCAGCAACTCGCCCAGGCGCCGCTGCCAGAGCATATAGGGCACGGCGATCAGCACCGGCAGCGCCCACGCCAGGAAACCCTTGGTCATGAACCCCATGGCACAGGCAAATCCCAACACGGCCCAGGCGCCCAGGCGGCTGCGCAGGGTGCTGCTGTCGAGGGCAAACCACAGCGCCACCAGGCTCAGGTTGACCCACAAGGTGAATGGCGGATCGAGGTTGGAATACCCCGCTTGCCCGGCCACCAGGCCAAAGCTCAGGTAGAGCAGGGCGCAGGCGAAGCTTTTGCGCGGGTCGTTCCACAGGCGACGGGCGATCAGGTAAGCGAGCAGCACACTCAAGCCGGTGGTCAGGGCCGAGGCGATGCGTACACCGAACAGGTTCTGGCCAAACACGGCCTGGCCCAGGGCGATCAGCCAGTAACCGGCGGCCGGTTTTTCGAAATAGCGGATGCCCATGAAGTGCGGTGCCACCCAGTTGCCGCTCAGGAGCATCTCCTGGCTGATCTGGGCGTAGCGGGTTTCATCCGGTATCCACAAACCGTGCAGGCCCAGTGGCAACAGATAAAACGCGACGAAGGCCAGCAAGAGTACCGGCAGGGGTTTCAGGCGAGTCATGAAAACGTCGCTCCTTGACGTCCGATGGTGTTTTTTTCAACTAATGAAGTAATGGCGAAAGTCGTCACGGCGTTCACTAAATAACAGGAAATAGTCATAACGACCTTAATTAAGGACGCAACTAAACATGCCAGAACAGGGCTGTCTTTTTGCTGAACATAAGCCTGGCGGCGGGAAGGGAATGACTTAGATTTGTTTAAGCGCGGCAGGCCAGTCCTGGTTTTTCATGATGCCCAGGGCCTTGAACTTGCCGTTGGCCAGCACCTGCACGAACAGCGCGCTGCCGTACTCGGAAAACTTGGCGTGGGGGAAGCCCAGGGCGGTTTCAAAGTCGGCGATGCAACCGCTGTGGGTGACGAATACGAGGTTGCGTCCAGCCTGTTTGTGGCTGAGCAGTTCTTCGCCCATGGCCTTGCCGCAGACGGCTTGTTCGCTGGAGGTCATGTCGGTTTTGCCGAACATGAAGCGCGAGGTCTGAGCCGTGCGAATGGCGGGGCTTGAGAGTACGTCAGTGCCGTCCATGCCCAGTGATTTAAAGGCTTTTCCCAGGTTTTCGGCGTGTTGGCTGCCATTGATCGTCACGCCTTCCACCGGGCCCAGGCACGGGTTGCTCGAACGGTCGCAGCGCTCTTCATGCCGCACCAGTACGATCAGGTCGCCGTCGCGCCACAGCGGCAGCACCTGGGACGTCAGCAGGCGGTTGCCCACGCCGAGGTCCCGTGGGGAGGACGGCCAGAACAGCGCGCAAGTGAGCAGCACGGCGACCACCGTAAGCCCGAGCCAAAGCGGTTTGAGGCGCTTGAAAAAGGCTCGGCGCGAGCGTGGTTTAATCAGGGTAAGGTCAACCACTACATTCACCATGGTCACTATCGGCTGTGTTGTATTAATTAGGCGCAACTTGTCGGCAAGTGCCCGAAGTGAAGCGCGAGGCTGTCACAGGGTGGCTGTCTTTTCGCTGAACATGCTGCGGTTAAAAGTTGCCAGGCGTGGCAACTAATAAGTTGTCGACGAGTGACGCTTGGCCGGCAATTTAAAGTGCGGTGGGTGGGCGGCCGGTGAAAACCATGTGAAAAATTTGCGTGGCCTTGATCCTCAGCCGTTATTCTCGATTGCCAGCCATCAAACGAGTGTTGCCATGTTGCAGGTGCAAGGTGTCTTCAAAAGCTACGCCACCCCCCAAGGCCCGTTGGCGGTGTTGGCGGGGGTCGACCTGCACCTGGGGGCGCGCAGCAGCCTGGCGTTGATGGGTGAGTCCGGCAGCGGCAAGAGCACCCTGCTGCATCTGGTTGCCGGGCTTGATCGGGTGGACGGCGGCAGCATAGAGGTGGGTGAGCAGCGCCTCGACCGGATGAGCGAGGCGCAACTGGCCCACTGGCGGCGTACCGAGATTGGCCTGGTGTTCCAGCAGTTCAACCTGATCGGCAGCTTGCGCGTCGACGACAACCTGGCGTTCCAGGCCCGCCTGGCGGGGCGTTTTGATCCGCAGTGGCAGGCGCAATTGGTCGAACGCCTGGGCCTGGGGGACTTGCTCAAGCGCTATCCGGAACAACTCTCGGGCGGCCAGCAGCAACGGGTGGCGGTCGGGCGGGCGTTGGCCTCGCGCCCAGGTTTGCTGTTGGCCGACGAGCCCACCGGCAACCTCGACGAAGCCACCAGCGACGAGGTCCTGCAACTGCTGCTGGACCTGCTGCGCGACAGTCCCACCAGCCTGTTGATGGTGACCCACAGCCCACGCATCGCCGCCCGACTGGACCGGCAAGTGGTGCTGCATCATGGACAGGTCATGCCGACGTGAGGGTGTTTTACTGGACCTTGCGTGCCTTGCTCAGCCATTGGCGACGGCATCCGGTGCAGTTTTTCAGCGTACTTACCGGCCTGTGGCTGGCCACCGCGCTGCTGACCGGGGTGCAGGCCCTCAACAGCCAGGCCCGCGACAGTTACGCGCGCGCCAGCCAATTGATCGGCGGCGAACCCCAGGCCAGCCTGAGTGCGCCGGACGCCACCAGTTTCGCGCAAACGCTGTTTGCCCAACTGCGTCGTGCCGGGTGGCCGGTGTCGCCGGTGGTGCAGGGGCGGCTGCAACTCAAGGGGCATGAGGACGTACGCCTGCAGTTGATGGGCATCGAACCATTGTCGTTGCCCGGCAGCGGCGCGGTGGCGGGGCAGCGCCTGAGCCAGGCGCAGATGCTGGCCTTCTTTGAACCGCCGGGTCTTACCTGGATTGCGCCGCACACCTTGCAGGCCCTGGGACTGCGCGAGGGCCAGCAACCGCTCACGCTGACTGGGCAGCGCCTGCCGCCGTTGCAGGTCCAGGCGGATATGGCGCCCGGCCTGTTGCTCACCGATATCGGGTTTGCCCAGGCGCTGCTGGAGATGCCCGGCCAGCTCTCGCGCCTGCTGGTGGACAAGGCCTTCGCCGCTCGCCATCCCACACCGCCCGCCGGGCTGCAGCTCAAGGAGGGCGAGGAGAATAACCTTGCACGGTTGACCGAGAGCTTTCACCTGAACCTTGATGCGCTGGGTTTCCTGTCGTTTGTGGTGGGGCTGTTTATCGTGCACGCGGCCATTGGCCTGGCCCTGGAGCAGCGGCGCGGGTTGTTGCGCACCTTGCGCGCCTGTGGGGTGAGTGCGCGGATGTTGATCCTCGGCCTGGGGGGGGAGCTGGGGGCGTTGTCGCTGTTGGGGGGCGTGCTCGGCGTCGCCAGCGGTTACCTGCTGGCCAGCCTGTTGCTGCCGGATGTGGCCGCCAGCCTGCGTGGCTTGTATGGCGCCGAGGTGCCGGGCCAATTGAGCTTGAGTCCCTGGTGGTGGGCGGCAGGGTTGGGCTTGAGCCTGCTCGGCGCCTTGCTTGCCGGCGCCAGCAGCCTATGGCGCGCGGCGCGTTTGCCGTTGCTGGCGCTGGCCAACGCCCAGGCCTGGCACGAGGCCCATGGGCGCTGGTTGCGGCGCCAGGGCTGGGTCGCGGCTACGGCCTTGCTGATCGCGTTGTTGGCGTTATGGCTGGGCGACAGCCTGGCGGCGGGCTTTGTGTTGATGGCGGCCTTGCTGCTCGGCGCCGCCCTGGGCTTGCCGGTGCTGCTCAATGGCCTGTTGGAGGCGCTGCTGGGGCGCAGCCGTTCGGTACTCGACCAGTGGTTCCTGGCTGACTGCCGTCAACAACTGCCGGCCCTGAGCCTGGCGTTGATGGCGCTGCTGTTGGCCCTGGCCGCGAATATCGGCGCGGGCTCCATGACCTCAGGCTTTCGCCACACGTTCAACAACTGGCTGGAGCAACGCCTCACCGCCGAGCTGTACCTCAACCCGCAAACCCCGGCCCAGGCAGAGCAACTCAGCGCCTGGCTGGCGCAGCAACCGTTGGTGCATACCGTGTTGCCCACCTGGCAGGTCGCGGTGCAATTGCAGGGCTGGCCGGCGGATCTGTTTGGCGTGGTCGACGACCCGACCTATCGCCAGCACTGGCCGTTGTTGGAAGCGGCGAGCGCGCCGTGGGACCAGTTGCAGCAAGGCGAGACCCTGATGCTCAGCGAACAGCTGGCGCGGCGGCTCGGGGTGACGCTGGGTGATACGGTGAGCATTCCCACGCCCCAGGGTGTGTGGTCGCCGACCGTGGTGGGGGTGTACGCCGATTACGGCAACCCCAAGGGCCACGTGCTGGTCAATTCTCGGCACCTGCTGGCCCGCTGGCCGACACTGGCACCGGCGCGTTTCAACCTGCGGGTGTTGCCGCAGGACGTGGCGCCGCTGGTGGCTGAAGTGCAGCGCGCCTTTGCCCTGGAAGACAGCCGTATCGTCGATCAACAGCAACTCAAGGGCTGGTCGAGCCAAGTGTTCGAGCGCACCTTCGCCGCCACCGCCGCGCTCAACAGCCTGACCCTGGGCGTGGCCGGCGTGGCACTGTTCATCAGCCTGCTGACCCAGAGCCAGAGCCGCCTCGGCCAACTCGCCCCGCTGTGGGCATTGGGGGTGACGCGCAGGCAATTGATGCTGCTGAACCTGGGGCAAACCTGGCTGCTGGCGGTGCTCACGTTGCTGCTGGCGTTGCCGCTGGGCCTGTTGCTGGCGTGGTGCCTGGACGCGGTGATCAACGTGCAGGCCTTTGGCTGGCGCCTGCCGTTGCAAGTGTTCCCGTGGCAGCTCGCACAATTGCTGGGGCTGGCGATGTTGGCCACGTTGCTGGCGTCGGCCTGGCCGCTGTGGCAGCTGTACCGCAGCCGTCCGGCGGATTTGTTGAGGACGTTTGCCCATGAAGATTAAGCCCCTGTTCCTGGCTGTCCTCTCTGTAGGAGCGAGCTTGCTCGCGAAAAACCCGAGAGCGCCGCGTGCAGCCGGAATGCCCGCGTTATCGTTGACGTTTTTCGCGAGCAAGCTCGCTCCTACAGGGCTTCTTCTGTTGCTGTTAGGCGCGTGCGACCAACAACCTGCGCCGCCGGAAAGCTTCGCCGGCCTGGGCAGTGACGCGGCCGACTTTGCCCAGGTGCTGCCCGGCAAGGTCTTCAGCTTTCCCGAGGACCACGGCCCCCACGACGGCTTTCGGATCGAGTGGTGGTACGTCACCGCCAACCTCAAGGACGCCCAGGGCAATGTGTTCGGCGTGCAATGGACGCTGTTTCGCAACGCCCTCAAGGCCGGGCCGACGCAGGCGGGCTGGCACGACTCGACCGTATGGCTCGGCCACGCCGCCGTCACCTCCGCCACCCACCACTACGCCGCCGAACGCTTCGCCCGCGGTGGCGTCGGCCAGGCCGGGGCGCAGGCCGCGCCGTTCAACGCCTGGATCGACGACTGGAATTTCGCCAGCCAGCCCGGCGCCGCGAGCGCCTTGGCGGACATGCAACTCAAGGCCAGCGGGGCGCAATTTGCCTACGACCTGCGCCTCACCTCCAGCCGGCCATTGGTGTTGCAAGGCGACAACGGCTACAGCCGCAAATCCGATCAGGGCCAGGCGTCGTACTACTACAGCCAGCCGTTTTTTACCGCCGAGGGCAGTGTCAGCATCGACGGTAAGACGTATCAGGTCAGCGGCCCGGCGTGGCTCGACCGCGAATGGAGCAGCCAACCGCTGACCGCCAGCCAGACCGGCTGGGACTGGTTCTCCCTGCACCTGGACCGAGGCGAGCAACTGATGCTGTTTCGGGTGCGGCAAACCGACGGCGCGTCCTACCTGACCGGCACCTGGATCGACCGCGAAGGCCACACCCAGACCCTGCACAACGCCGACATCCAACTGGCACCGCTGGACACCACGGCGATTGACGGCCGCCAGATTCCCACACGCTGGTCGCTGAAAATTCCCGGCAAGCAGCTGGATATCACCACCCAGGCCGTCAACCCCAAGGCCTGGATGAACCTGAGTATTCCGTACTGGGAAGGGCCGGTGCGGTTTGAGGGTGGGGTGGGGTACCTGGAGATGACCGGGTATTAGATGAAGAAATTTCCTACAAAAATACTGGACATGCATACAGTTGTTGGCTAGATTCCATCCCAGGTGACCGGATGTCACCTGACCTTCAGTTTTTAACTATGGATGGATAAAAAATGAAATCGAAAAAAGCCTTTATGCTCGGTGCGGCCATGGCGGCCACCTGCTTTGTCTCGGCCTTTGCCCTCGCTGAACAATACCCTCACCTGGCTGCGCAAGCGGCGCCTCCTGCGGTCAAGCAAGGCTTGAAAAGCGCTGCGAAGGTCAAGGCCAACAAGGCGACGGCTGCCCTCAAACAGCAATTGCTGGCGGGTGCCCAGCAGAAGAAAACCCTGTTTGCCCCCAAGGCGAAGGCTGACTCGGTGGTGGAAGACAACACTGCGCCGGCCAGGGTGGCCAAGGTACAAAAAGCCACGGCCCAGTCGGCGCCCGCCGTGCAGGCTGCGCTGGTCCAGGGCTGTGAGCAGACGCTGGACATCAACTCGCTCTATACGATCGATGGCGTGCAAACCGGCGACCTGCTGTGCTACCACTTCAACCTGCCGCAGAAGGCGCGGATCAATGTTCTGCTGGTCAACCAGACCGCAGGCACCGACATGTCGTTGTCGCTGTTCCAGGACGACGGCCAGGGCAATCCGCTGCCCCTGGGCACCTCCAATAACCCCGGCACGGGCGATGAAAGCCTTGGCGGCGTGGTGCCGGCCGGCGATTACTACTGGTTCATGGAGGCCAACGCGGCGGTCCAGGGCTCGAGCTTTCAGTTCGGCGTCGCGGTCGATACCAACCTTGATGCGTTCGAACCCAATGACACCCCGGACACGGCCTTCCAACTGCCGGACACCCTCAACTACATCAACGGCAATGCCGACAGCCTGGATGATGTCGATTACTTCGATTTCACCGCCGTCCGTGGCCAGAGTGTGGGTATTGCGCTGACGGCCGATGCGACCAGTGGCAGCACGCGCAACAAGTGGATCCTCGAGCGTTTCGATGGCGCCCAGTGGGTCACCGTGGGGGCCAACGTCGTGTCGACCTCGATCCCGAGCCCGGGTGTCGGTGGCGTGGTCAAGGTACGTGTGCGGCCGAACCAGCACCCGAACGAGCCGTGGAGCGCGACCGGCAAGTACAACTTGTCGTTTGGTTCCAACCCGCGGGTCAACAGCCCGGATGTGAAGGGCGAGGCGAACGTGTTGCGCATTCCGTATTCGGCTTCCGACGTGGGCTACGGCTACATGACCACCCAAGCCTATCGCGACCTGACCTGGACCATGGGCCTGTCGGACAGCACCGGTGCACCGCTGGTGGGCCTGCACCCGATCGTCTATCTCGACCAGCGGATCGACCCGGCCAACGGCGATATCGTCTACAAGGCGTATTCGGCGGCGACCGACAGTGCGGGCCAAGCGGCGGGCACGATCAACGTGGGCACCTGCTTCGGTGATTTCCAGACCACCTTTGTCGACTATGCCCAGGGCTACAACAACACCTGGCGTACCGACTTCAACTACGGCGTGTGGCGCATGGAAGTACTGGAATACCCGGGTATCGGCGTCGGTGGTGACAACACCGAGTTCGTCAGCTTCGGCCACCTGTGCAAACAGACCTTGCTGAGCAGCACCAAGAGCTGAACATGAGTGACCCGTAGTACCCAGGGCATACAGGCCAGGCGCCTGTATGCCCTGTTTGCGTTATTGCGCCAACGCCAGCTTCAACGGCAAGCGCGCCATGCTCGTATTCTTCAATGAGCCCAGGTACAGCCAGTCGCCATATTCCCGGGCCGTGGTGATGGGCGAGTAATTGCTGGCGCTGCCATCCTGCAAGTTGGCGATGACCTTGCCGTCGGTGTCCAGCCCCAGCACGAAGGCTTTGCGCTCAATGGGCTTGGGCACCACCATCAGCGCGCGCACCATCACCTTGCGCAGCAATGGGTAGCCGGCAAAACTGTCCAGCAGCGGGTTGCGCGGTGAGTACAGTGCTACCCAGAAACGGTCCTGGCCGTTGAAACTGAGGTTGTCCGGCAGGCCGGGCAGGTTGTCGATAAACAAGTCGTGGTTGCCCGCACGTTCGCCCTTGAGCCAGTAGCGGCTGATGCGATACGCCCCGGTTTCATTGACCAGCAGGTAATTTTCATCGGGGCCGAGGGCCACGCCGTTGGCGAATTGCAGTTGGTCCAGCAACACCTCGGTGGTGCCGTTGCGAAAGTCATAGCGCAGCAGGCGACCATCGCCGCCATGCTCGATCACCGCCTCGCCATCCTGGCCATAACCCCAGCGGCTCGAAGCATCGCTGAAGTAGGCATAGCGCCCGCCGGCATCGATGGTCACGTCATTGGTAAAGCCAAAGGGGACGCCATTGGCGCTGGCGCTCAGGACGGTCAGTTGGCGCTGGGGATCCAGCGCGAGCAAGCCCTTGACCCCGTCGGCAATGATCAAGCGCCCGTCCGGGTGCAGTGCCATGCCCAGCGGCCGCCCACCGGTGTTGGCCAGTACTTCCAGGGTGGGGCTGTCGGGCGACGTGCGGATGATGCGGCCGTCATGCAGCCCGCTGATCAGAAGCCCCTGGGCATCGAGCAGCAAGGCCTCGGGGCCGGCGATGCCCTGGGCGCCGATTTTCTGCACAGCCTTGAGGCGCTGGTTGTCGGCATAGGCACCTTCCTTCATCGATGGCGCCTTGGGCGGAGCCCAGTTCACCGGTTGCACTTTGGTCGGCATCAACAGCAGGAAAGCGATCACCGCCAGCAGCAGCACAAACAGCAGATGACGCATTTTCTTTCGACGGGTACTCATGACGATTCCTGGTTGTCGTTGGGGTTCGGTTCCCAGTACAGGGTGCCGAACAGGTAATCCATCAGCGGGAGGACGATATTGAAATTGCGCCCCTGCATCAGCTCTCGGCGGTGATGCAGGGCGTGCAGTCGGTGCATCTGGCGAATCCACGGCAGGCGCGCCAGCGGGTGGTCGGCGGGCAAGTGCTCGCAGGCGTGGAACACTTCGTAGAGCAGGTAACCGAGGATCATGCTCCCGGCGAACAGCCCGGCGACATTGGCGTTCAGGTGCTGGAGCAACCACCAGGCGGGGAGGGTGATGACCAGGCTGTGCAGCATGATCAGCCACGCCGGGAAGAGAATGACGCGCCAGTCTCGCGGGCTGTCGTAGGTCATGTGGCCGGGGGTAAAGAAGCTGTGGTGATCACCGGTGTGGCGCGCATAGAACAGGCGGGCCAAGGCGTGCTTGTGATGGCCGAGGTGGCGATGCACCAGGTAGATACAGAGGTTGAAGAGCACCAGGGTCAGCGGCACAGTCAGCCACTCGAACGGCGTAACTCGGTGGGTGGAGGCCCCGGCCAGGCCGATGCAGCACACGCCATAGCCGAGCACAAAGCCGGCGTGCAGCCAGGGGTTGTAATGGGGGCTGACCTCGGCGCGGTAGCGGCTGCGAAACGTCTCGGTGGGATGGACCATGGCGGGCTGCTCAGGTTTTTTTGTTGGAGACTGAGCTTAGTTGGTACACGGGAATCTGCGAGTTTTGCGCGCTGCGCCGGGGAAGGGATTCAGATCAACGGGTCCCAGCGCTGCGACCAGTCACTCTCGGCCTTGACCACTTCACGCAGCAGCCCCAGGGCCTGTTGCAACACCGCCGAATCCCGTGCCCGCGAGTACACCAGGAACGTCGGGAAGCTGAACTCCGGGGCCTTGGGCACGCGCTGCATCACGCCGCTGTCCAGGTAGCTCTGTACCACCCGCGTGCGGAAATAGCCGGCGCCGCCGTTCTCGAGGATGTACTGCAATGCCAGCGGCCCGAGGTTGAAACTTACCGCCGCGCGAGCCCTGTCGGGCAGGGCCGCGTCGTGCTGCTGGCGGAAACCAGGGCCCCAATCGATGTAGACGTACGGGGCCGGTTTGCTCGTCAATTGCACCAGGATCAGTTTTTCTTCCAGCACCTGCTCCACCTGCAACCCCGGCCAGTACTGCGGCTGGAACACCAGCGCGGCATCGAGTACGCCGAGCTCCAGCTGCCGCAGCAGGTATTCACCTTCACGCACTTCGGTGCGCAGGGCATGCCCGGGGATCTGTTCGCGCAGGGCCCGGGCCCAACCGAGCATCAGCGGGTTGCACAGGCTGACTTCACCGCCGATATGCAGCACATTGCGATAGCCATCGGGCAGCGGCAGGTCACGCCGCGCGGCTTCCCAGGTTTGCAGCAACTGGTTGGCGTACACCACAAACGCCTCGCCGTCGGCGGTCAGGCGTGCACCGGCGCGGTTGCGCACGAACAGCGTACTGCCCAGCTGGCTTTCCAGGTTTTTAACGCGTGCGGTGATGGCGGTCTGGGTGACGTGCAGTTTCTCGGCTGCGGCGGCCAGGCTGCCGCAGCGGGTGATTTCCAGGAAAGTGCGTGCCAGTTCGATGTCCATGAAGCCCCCGGGGATGAATGGGGGACATTGTAGAGGCAGGGGATTGGAGTGCGCTCAGAAAATGTGCGAGGGGGCTTGCCTCCGAAGACGCCTTCTGGGATGCCCAGGGTGTTCAAAAGGGATAGATTTATTTGGATTTGGCCAAGCGGTACTTGGGCATGAACTTCACGGCAGTATCGGCAGGCAGTAGCGCCCACCGGAAATAGTGCATGGAGCCTCGATAGATATTGTTGTTCATGTCGCCCAGGGTCAAACCGTCCTTGGGTTCTGCCCACAAATCCTGATCCACCACGAAGTAGCTCTGGCCAGCCTTGACGGACAAGTCAAACTGGCGCGTGGCTTCGTCCGTGAGGATTGAGGTTTTGTTGGAGCTGACGCGGTGCACGCCGGCTGGCAAGTCCACCTTGAAGTAGCCGCCGGTAGGCAGCCCCCCAAGGCACTGGCCATCGACGTGGACTTCGGTGATGAATTGCGGGCTCATGAGGCGATACTCGCGCACGAAGTAAACGGTGGCCTTGTCGCTGGCTGTCTGGGCTGGCGTTGTGAAGTAAGGCTGACCCAGCAGTGGGTCGGTATGCGCGCAGCCTTGCAAGCAGGCAAGCGCCAAGAAAAGACCTGTCCATGTGAGTATTCTTGGCATTGCGTAAAACTCCTGAAAACATTGAGGGCGCGAGAATAGCACTGAGTCAGGCGTCAACGCATTCCGCAGGCACAGTGGCTATTTATCAGACCGGGGCATGCAAGTGTCGGGTTGGAAATGCTCGCGCATACACCTGGCATACCCTCAACACCTGCTCATCGGCAAACCGCGCCGCCACCACATGCAACCCCACCGGCAAGCCATTCGCCGCCAAGCCGCACGGCACCGACGCCGCCGGTTGCTGGGTGAGGTTGAAGGGGTAGGTGAACGGTGTCCACTCGGTCCATTCCTGCATCCCGGAACCGGGCGGTACGTTGTGTCCGGCCTCGAACGCGGTGATCGGCATCATCGGCGAGACCAGCACGTCGTAATGCTCGTGGAACGCCGCCATCCGGGCCACCAGCGCGGCGCGGGCTTCGAGGGCTGCGTTGAAGTCATCCAGGCTCAACTGCTCGCCACGCTGGGCAATGCGCAGCAGCCCAGGGTCCAGCAGTTGTTTCTGTGCGTCGCTCATGGACCCGGTCAGGCGTGCCGCGCCCGCCGCCCACAAGGTGCTGAACACCTCCAGCGGGTCGCTGAAGCCAGGGTCGATCTGCTCGACATGGGCACCCAGCTGCACCAGGCCCTCGACCGCCTGGGCGACCACCCTGGCCACCTGCGGGTCGACATCCACGTAGCCAAACGTGGGGCTGTAGGCCACGCGCAGGCCGTTCAAATCCGTGTGCGGCGTGAGCCATGGCGTGGTCCTCGGCGCGCCGATCAGGCCATCCCGCGCATCCGGCTGTGCCACGGCCTGCAGCATCAGCACGCTGTCTTCCACGGTGCGGGTCATCGGCCCCAGGTGCGACAGGATGGTCATCGAACTGGCCGGCCACTGCGGCACATAGCCGAACGTCGGCTTGATCCCGAAGGTGCCGGTAAACGCGCAGGGGATGCGGATCGAGCCGCCGGCATCGCTGCCCTGGTGCAGCACGCCCAGGTTCAATGCAGCTGCCGCGCCCGCGCCGCCAGACGAGCCGCCTGCGGTGGTGCGTGTGTCCCACGGGTTGCGCGTGATGCCGTACAGCGGGTTATCGGTGACGCCTTTCCAGCCGAATTCCGGGGTGGTGGTCTTGCCCAGCAGCACCGCGCCGGCCTTGCGCATAAAGGCTGGGAAGGGCGCGTCGACGTCCCACGGACCCTCGGCCGACGAGGTGCGCGAGCCCTTGCGGGTGGGCATGCCGAGCGTCAGCGTGAGATCCTTGATCGAGGCGGGCACGCCATCCAGGGCACCGCAGGGCTCACCCTTCAACCAGCGGTGCTCCGAGGCCCGCGCGGCGCGCAGCGCGCCCTCGGGGTCCACATGGCAGTAGGCGTTGACCATCGGGTTGTAGCGTTCGATGCGCAGCAATGCATCCTCGGTGACCTCCACCGGCGACAGGGTCTTGTCGCGAAAATGCGCCAGCAGTTGTACGGCCGTCAGTTCACCTATGTCACTCATGGCTATTCCCCTGTGCCGCGTTGACCATGGCGCGCAACAACACGGCGCTCCCGGCCGCCAGGTCATCCGGCGCGGCGTTTTCGATTTCGTTATGGCTGATGCCGCCTTCGCACGGCACAAAGATCATCCCGGCCGGGCCCAGTTCGGCGACGAAAATCGCGTCATGCCCGGCGCCGCTGACGATGTCCATATGGCTCAGGCCTAAGGCACTCGCCGCATCACGCACGGCGTTGACGCAGGCCGGGTGGAAGTCCAGCGGCGGGAAGTCGGCGGTGGGCGTCAGTTCGAAGGTCAACCCGTGCCGGGCTGCTGTGGCTTCGATCACGCCACGTACTTCATCGACCATGGCCTGCAGCTTGTCGGCATGCAGGTGGCGCAGGTCGAGGGTCATGTGCACCTGGCCGGGAATCACATTGCGCGACCCCGGGTGCAGGCTCAGGCAGCCGACCGTGCCGCAGGCGTGAGGTTGCTGCTGGTGGGCGATACGGTTGACCGCGCTGACCACCTCGGCGGCGCCCACCAGGGCATCCTTGCGCAGGTGCATCGGCGTCGGCCCGGCGTGGGCTTCGACGCCGGTGAGGGTCAGGTCGAACCACTTCTGGCCCAGGCAGCCCATGACCACGCCAATGGTGGTGGCCTGGTCTTCCAGCACCGGGCCTTGCTCGATATGCGCTTCGAAATACGCGCCGACCGGGTGGCCCAACACCGCGCGGGCACCGGCATAGCCGATGCGCTGCAACTCGGCGCCCACCGACAGGCCTTGCTCGTCCTGTTTGGCGAGGGTGTCCTGCAAGTCGAACTTACCGGCAAATACCCCGGAGCCCATCATGCACGGCGGGAAGCGCGAGCCTTCTTCATTGGTCCATACCACCACTTCGAGCGGCGCCTGGGTCTCGATGTTCAAATCGTTGAGGGTGCGGATCACTTCCAGCCCGGCCATCACCCCGTAGCAACCATCGAACTTGCCGCCGGTGGGTTGGGTGTCGATATGGCTGCCGGTCATCACCGGCGGCAGTGCCGGATTACGCCCAGGGCGGCGGGCGAAGATATTGCCGATGGCGTCGACACTGACGCTGCACCCGGCGGCCTCGCACCACTGCACAAACAAGTCACGGGCCTGGCGGTCCAGGTCGGTGAGGGCCAGGCGGCACACGCCGCCCTTGACCGTGGCGCCCAGTTGCGCCAGGTCCATCAGCGATTGCCACAGGCGGTCGCGGTTGATCAGCGGGGCGTTGCCCTGGAGCGGTTGCGCAAAACTGTTCATCTGCATTCTCCCGTCAGGCGCTCAGCGCCAGGTAGCGGTTCTTGATCGTCGGGTCGGCGCGGAAGGCGGCGGCACTGCCTTCGTAGACCACGCGGCCCTGTTCGAGGACGTAATGGCGGTCGGCGAGCTTGTCGCAGACCATCAGGTTCTGTTCCACCAGCAGCACCGGCAGGCCGTCGTCCTTGACCTTGCGCAGGATCTTCACCAGTTCGTCGACGATCACCGGGGCCAGGCCTTCGGTGGGTTCGTCGAGGATCAGCAGCTTCGGATCGTTGAGCAGGGCGCGGGCGATCGCGAGCATCTGTTGCTCGCCGCCGGAGAGCGCATGGCCGGCGTTCCTGCGCCGCTCCTTGAGGCGCGGGAACATGCCGTACACGTCTTCAAGCTGCCAGCGGCTGCTCTTGCGGACGGCAATGCGCAGGTTTTCCTCGACGGTCAGCAGGCGGAAGATCCCGCGATTCTCCGGCACCAGCGCCAGGCCCTGGCGCGCGATTTCAAAGATTTTCTGCCCCACCAGCGCCTGGCCGTTGAAGTGGATCTGGCCCTGGCGTGGGCAGATGATGCCGAGGATGCTGCGCAGGGTGGTGGTCTTGCCGGCACCGTTGCGCCCGAGCAGGGTCACCAGTTCGCCGGGGTTGACCCTCAGCGACACGCCTTCGAGCACGTGACTCTTGTCATAGTAGGAATGGATATTCTCGACGATCAACATCAGGCAGCCTCCCCAAGGTAAGCACTGCGCACGCGTTCATCGGCACGCACGAACTCCGGCGTGCCTTCCACCAGGATCTGCCCGTGGCTCATCACGGTGATACGTTGGCTGATGGACATGACGATGCTCATGTTGTGTTCGATCAACAGCACCGTGTGGTCGCGGCCGAGGTCGCTGATCAACTGGGTCATGATCGGGATGTCATCGATGCCCATGCCCGAGGTGGGCTCGTCGAGCATCAACAGTTTGGGCTTGGAGCAGATCGACATGCCCACCTCCAGCACCCGTTGCTGGCCGTGGGACAACTCGCCGGCCAGGGTCTCGGCGCGGGCGCTGAGTTGCAGGCGTTCGAGCACCTGGTCGGCCATCTCCAGGTGTTCGCGCTTGCTGTCCACGCGGCGCCAGAAATTCAACGCACGTGCACCGTCGCGGCCCTGGGCGGCGAGGCGCAGGTTTTCGCGCACGCTGAGGTTCTGGAACAGGCTGGTGAGCTGGAACGAGCGCGCCATGCCCAGGCCGACGCGCGCGTGGGCGGGCTTGCGCATCAGGTTCTTGCCGTTGAAATGAATCGCCCCGGCCGTGGCCTGGCGTTCACCGGTCAGGCAGTGGAACAGGCTGGTCTTGCCCGCACCGTTGGGGCCGATGATGGTGTGGATGGTGCCGGCTTCGACCTTGAGGTTCACGCCGTTCACCGCACGGAACGCGCCATAGGCCAGTTCCAGGTCCTGGGTTTCCAACAAGATGCTCATAGCCCTTCCTCCTTGGCGACGACGACGGCCTTGCGACGGCCGCGCACGCGCTCGAACAACGCGGCCAGGCCGCCCCACAAACCGCCGCGCATGAAGATCACCACCAGGATCAGGATCACCCCCAGCAGCATCAGCCAACGGGGCCACAGGTCGGAAAGAAAATCCCCCAGCAGCACGATGGACCCGGCGCCCAGCAACGAACCGAACAGCGAGCCGGTGCCGCCGATGATGGTCATGATCAGGATGTTTTCGGACATCGCCAGGTCGATATTCGACAGCGGCACAAAGTGCAGCAGCATGGCGTACAGCGCCCCGGCAATTCCGGTGACTGCGCCGGACAGCACGAACACCAGGATCTTGAAGTGCCGCGTGTCGTAGCCGATGGCCGAGGCGCGGGTTTCGTTTTCGCGGATCGCCATCAACGTGCTGCCGAACGGCGAGGCGATCACCCGGCGTGCGCCGATGAAGATCAGCAGGAACAGCACCGCGACAAAACCATAGAACGCGCGGGCGTCGGCCAGGGACAACAGCACGGCGTCGCCGATGCGGATTTCCGGGCGTGGCACGCTGAGCAGGCCGTTATCGCCGCCGGTCCAGTCGCTCAAGGTGTAGGCGACAAAGTACGCCATCTGGCTGAAGGCCAATGTGAGCATCACGAAGTAGATGCCGGTGCGCCGGATCGCCAGGGCACCCACCAGCAAGGCCAGGAAACCACCGGCGATGGCGGCGCCCAGCAGCGCGGTGAACAGGCCCAGTTGCAGGTGGATCATCAGCAGCGCCGCGCAGTAGGCACCGGCACCAAAGAAGATGCCTTGGCCGAATGACAGCAGCCCGGTGTAGCCCAGCAACAGGTTGCAGGCCAGGGCCGCCATGGCAAAGATCAGAATCTCGCTGGCCAGGGTCGCCGAGGGCAATAGCACGGGCAGGCCGATCAGCACCGCCACGACCCACAGCAACATGGCGCGTGATTGGGTTTTGGCAAACGGCAGGGGATTTTTCTCGCTCATGTCAGGCTCTCCCAAACAGGCCGTAAGGCCGCACCAGAATCACCACGGCCATGGCGCCGTAGATCATCAGGCTCGCGCCTTGGGGCCAGAGTGTGGTCATCAGGCTTTGCACCACGCCCACCAGCAAACCGCCGACCAGCGCACCGCTGAACGAGCCCATGCCGCCGATCACCACCACCACGAAGGCGATGCCGAGAATCTCCGGGCCAACGAACGGCTGCGCACCGCGCAACGGCGCGAACAGCACCCCGGCCATGCCGGCCAGGCCCACGCCGAGGGCGAAGGTCATGGAGAACAGGCGGAAGATATTCGTGCCGAGCAGCGACACGGTCTCGGTGCTTTCACTGCCGGCGCGCACCAGGGCGCCGAAGCGTGTGCGTTCCAGCAGCAGCCACAGGCCCAGGCCCACCAGCCCGGAAAACACGATGAGGAACAGGCGGTAGTAGGGGTAGACGAAATCACCCACCACCAGCACGCCGCGCAGCAGTTCCGGCACGGCGACGCTTTTGCCCACCGGGCCCCAGATCATTACGCTGGCTTCCTGGATGATCAGTGCGATGCCCAGGGTGACCAGGATCTGGAACATGTGCGGCAAGTGATAGATCCGCTGGATCAACAGCCGCTCGATCACCCAGGCCAACGCGGCCACCACCAGCGGCGCAATCAACAGCGCCAGCCAGAAGTTGCCGGTGAGGCTCACGGCGGTGTAGCAGATGTAGGCGCCCAGCAGGAAGAACGCGCCGTGGGCGAAGTTGACGAAGTTGAGCAGGCCGAAAATGATCGTCAGCCCGACCGCGATCAGGAAGTAGATCATTCCCAATCCAAGGCCGTTGAGTATCTGGAACAGGTAAAGATTAAGCATGCAGAAACCCTCGAACAGGTGGCCGCCCGGGCGGCCCTGCCGTGTACAACGGTGGTGTTTTAGCGGATCAGGCGAGCGTGCAGCCCGTGGCTTCCACCGGCGGGAAGGACTGGCCGGCGCTGAGTACCTTGGCCAGGTCATCCTTGTCGGCCATCTCGCCGGCGGCCTTGCCGACCAGCAGGTAGTAGTCCTTGATCACCTGGTGGTCGCCGGCGCGGATCGACTCCTTGCCGGTGGGGCCTTCGAAACTCAGGCCCTGCATGGCCTTGGCCACGGTCGGCCCGTCGAAGCTGGCGGTGGCGATGATGGTGTCGAGCATGACTTTGGTGCTGATGTAGTCGGCGGCCAACGGGTAGGTGGGGTTGATGCCGTACTTGGCCTGGGTCAGCTTGACCAGTTCGCGGTTGAGCGGGGTGTCGACCTGATGCCAGTACTGCGCGCCGAGGTACACGCCGTCGAGGATATCGCTGCCCAGTTCCTGGAACTGGTCGAGGCCGGCGGACCACACCAGCAGCACTTTCATGCGCTCCTTGATGCCGAAGTTCACCGCCTGGCGCAGGGTGTTGGACGATTGGCTGCCGAAATTCAGCAACACCAGCACGTCGGGTTTGGTGGAGATGGCGTTGGTCAGGTAGCCGGAGAATTCCTGCTCCTGCAGCGAGTGGTAGCTGTTGCCGACATGCTCCAGGCCATGTTCCTTGAGTACGTTTCTGGCGCCTTCGAGCAGCGCTTCGCCGAACACATATTGCGGCGTGATGGTGTACCAGCGCTTGGCATCCGGCAGCAGCTTGATCAGCGGCACCATGGTTTCGCGGATCGCGCCGTAGGTAGGTACCGACCAGCGGAACGTGGCGTGGTTGCAGTCTTTGCCGGTGACTTCATCGGCACCGACCGGGGTCATGAATACACCGCCGACCTTGTCGACTTCCTTGGCCACCGCGAGTGCCGACGACGACAGCGTGCAGCCCTGGAAGAAGCGCGCGCCGTCCTGCTGGATCGCCTCCTGCACCTTGCGCACGGCCTTGCCGGCGTTGCCCTCGGTGTCGATGACCTTGTAGTTCAAGGGGCGGCCCAGTAGCTCGGTGTGTTGTGCCACCGCCAGGCGCGAACCCATGTCGGCAAACTTGCCATAGCTGGCAAAGGCGCCGGACATGGACTTGAGGCCGTAAAAGGTAAAGGGCTCGGCGGCGAATGCCGAACGCACGCTCAGTGGAAGACTGAGGGCGGCGGCGGTAAGACTGGCTTTCAATAACGTACGACGCTGCATGGGGTGACTCCCTGGTTTAGTTATTGGCAGGAGTAGCAAGGGCGATACGGTGGAGCAGGGCCTGTGGGCAGGCCTGTTATTGGGATAACGCAGTGAATGCAGTCAACTGTGGGAGGGGTGTTTTCAGTGGTTGTGGTCGAACTCCAGTAGAAAGTGCGGGCTGACCTGGCCTTCCAGCGCGGTCATATGGTGTTCGGCGTCGCACATATGTTCATGCATCAGGCTGCGTACCGCGCCTTCATCCCCGGCGCGAAAGGCGTTCAGCAGCTGTTTGTGATAGTCGAGGTTGGCCGCGTCGAACTGCTTGCGCTTGGGCTTGTAGGCTTTTTTCAGTACCACCAGGTCGCGCAGCAGGTCGTTGAGAAATTGCGCCATAAAGCTCAGCAACGGGTTGGGGCAGGCCTTGGCCAGCAGGTTGTGGAACTCCAGTTCCGCCAGGCGTTGCTCGCGCTGGCCGGCTTCGCTGTCTTCGGGGGCGCTGCAGAAATCCACGTTGTCCTGCAATGCCCGGTAGTCGTCCTCACTCAGGCGCCCGAGCACCGACACCGCCAGTTCCACTTCGATGACCTTGCGCAACTGGTACACCTGCTCGCCGTCCAGATGCTGGAAGTGCAGGTAGTTACGCAGCGCGCGGCTGGCGGGTTCAGTGCCGGCCTGGTTCAGGTACGCACCGCCGCTGGGGCCGGTGCGCGTACTCACCAGCCCCTCGACCTCCAGGGCCTTGAGCGCTTCACGGGCCGAGCCCTTGGAGCACTGGAAGCTCTCCATCAGCTCACGCTCGGTGGGCAGGCGGTCGCCGGGCTTCAAGGCGTCGGTGACGATAGAGCGCTTGACCGACTCGACAATCACGTCGGACAGCTTCTGGCGTTTGCGGCGTAGCGGGCGACTCAGCATGGGTTCGATTTATCGTATTAATGCGGATAAATAGCACTTAATAACGATTGCGACGGAGCGTCAACGCAGGGTGTCGTTTTCGGCGGCAACAGGTCGTAAACGACGCGCTACTGCCTGCCTGCCACGTCAAGGCAGCGAGTCGACGGTGGCGGCTGTTTGCCATAGGCGAGGAAGTCACCCACCCATCGGTTGATACAGCCGCCGGCGTCCGGTTTGGCGGGCTCCTTGAGGCGCAGTTGTTCGACCCCAAGCCTACCCGCCATGGTGTGTTCGGCGTTGACCAGCACCATGCGTGCGACGCGCTCGGGAAACACTGCGGCATAGCGGCTGCCCAGGCGCGTGGCGATGGTGTCCCCCAGGTAATGCAGTTGGGCGTCGCCCAACTGGGCGCGGACGTACTCCATGTCCCGTACGGCCTGTTCGACGCCATGCTCCTGAGTGAGGTCGCGGGGGCTGAGTTCGATCATGTCGTAGCGGTTGAGCAGCGTGCGATAGGCTTGTGTTGAATACGTGTCCCAGCGGCTGGCGAGGTGAATGGCGAAGGTGCTTCCGTAGTTTTTTTGCGCGGTGTCGCCGGCCTGGGTGAAGACCACGCCCTTGCGGTTCAGGGGATCGCGGGCGCCGACACGGGTCAGGTAGAGGCGCTGGTGGCCTTGCCAGGGGGCGGCATGGTTGCGCGGTACGGTGACGATGCCGCACTGGGTGCGCGACAGCACCTCGGGGTCAAGCCGTTCGGTGGTGGGGAGGGGGCAATCGAGCAGCCAATCAATGGCGGTGGGTTTGATCAGTGGCTCTGCCTGGCCAAGGGTTGCCATCAACCAGAGACAGCCGCACGCGAGGTATTTTGCAACATTCATCCAGTGTTCCCTGGCAGCCGTGTGATAGCGGCATTTTTTACCAAGGAACCTGAGTCGAAGAATGTAGGGGCGGTAGACGACTTATGTACGAAACTGGAGTTTCGTTTATCAGATGCTGGTTTTCCAACCGCCGCCCAATGCCTTGTACAGCGCAATGCTGGCCTGCAGGCGTGACAGTCGCAATTGCACGTTCAAGTCCTGGGCGGCATACAGGGTGCGCTGGGTTTCCAGTACCGTCAGCAAGTCCTCGGCACCCGCCTGGTAGCGGCTTTCGGCGATCTGGAAGGCGGTTTGGGCCTGTTGCAGTTCTTCCGTTTGCCAGTGGCGCTGCTGGTCCAGGCGCGTGATGCTGCTGAGGGCTTTTTCCACATCGGCAAAGCCGTTGATGATCGCGCCGCGGTAGGTTTGCAACAGCTCATCCTGGCGCGCGCGCGCCTTGTCGCGCTCGGCGCTTAAACGGCCGTTGTTGAAGATCGGCCCGACCAGGCCGGCCGTCAGCGTGTAGTAGGGGCTGCGCAGGACGTCCACGGCCTTGTAGGCATCGGAGCCGAGCGTGGCGCCGAGGGTCAGGGCCGGCAGCATGGCGGCGCGGGCCACGGTGACGTCCGCCTGGGCTGCCGCCAGTTCGGCCTCGGCCTTGGCAATGTCCGGCCGGCGGCTGAGCAGCTGGCTGGGCATGCCGGCGCCGATGGTTGGCCAGGTCAGCTCCTGGAAGGGTTCGGCGCCCAGGTCCAAGGCCTGGACCGGTTGGCCGAGGAGGGCGGCAAGGGTGATCTGGGATTCTTCGGCCAGTTGTTGAATCAACGGCAGCTGGCGTTGCTGGCTGGCCACCAGGCTTTTCTGCTGGGCCAGTTCCAGGGCCGTAGCGGAGCCTGCGTCGTAACGGGTCTGCACCAGGTCGAGGACGTTACGCGCATTGGTCAGGTTCAACTCGGCGATCTGCTGGCGCTGGCGCGCCGCGAGGGTTTGCGCGTAGCGGTCGGCGACGTTGCTGAGCAAGGTCAGTTCCACGGTGGCCTGGTCGAACTCGCTGGCGCGCAGACTGTGCAGGGCACTGTCACGGGCAGCGGCGCGGCCACCCCAGAAATCCACTTCGTAGCTGGCGGTGAAGTTGGCGCCGAAATTATCGACGGCGTCATCGCTTTGTGAGGCGTCAAGGTCCGGCCCGCCCGTGCCGTGCAACAACTTCTGGTGGCTGGCGGCAAGGTTGAACTTCACCTCGGGCAACAGTGGCGCCCCGGCAATCACCGCCGTGGCCTGGGCCTGGCGCACGCGGGCCATGGCGGCGGCCACGTCGAAGCTGTCACGCCGGGCCTGGTCGACCAGGCGGTTCAACTGCGGGCTGCCGAACTGCGTCCACCAGCGCTGGTTAGTGGCCTGGGCGGCGTCGCGTTCAGCGAACTGCCAGGCAGCCGGCGGCGCAATAGCGCTGTCCACGGCGGGCGGGTCACCGGCGCAGGCCGTGAGCAGCAGGCACAGGCCAAGTGCGGGCAGGTACGGGGGAATGGATCGTTTATTCACTGGTCAACGCCTTAACTGGATCGAGCCGGGCAGCTTTACGGGCCGGCATGAAGCCGAATACGACGCCGGTGACCAGTGCGCAAGCGAATGCGCCAAACACCGCCACCAGGGAGAACTGCACCGCCACCTTGGCCAGCACCAGCACGCCACCCACCAGCAGGGCCAGGGCAATGCCACACAGGCCGCCGACCACCGACAGCATCACCGCCTCGGTCAGGAACTGGCGCAGGATGTCGCGCTGGCGCGCGCCGGTGGCCATGCGAATGCCGATCTCGCGGGTGCGTTCGCGCACGGTCATCAGCATGATGTTCATCACGCCAATGCCGCCTACCAGCAGGGAAATCGCGGCAATCGAGCCGAGCATCAGCGACAGGGTATTCTGGGTGCGCGCCTCGGCCTGGATCATCGCCGCGTTGTTGGTCAGCTCGTAGTCGCGCTTGCCGTTGTGCAGCTTTTGCATCAACTGATCGATGGCCACTTCGGCCTCGTGGACTTTGCGCGCATCGGCGGCGGCAATCACCACGTATTCGGGGTTGTAGCTGCCGAACAGGCGCACGCTGGCGGCGGTGTAGGGGATGGCGATACGGTCATCACTGTCTTTGTTGCCGGAGCTGGCGCCTTTCTCCGCCAGCACGCCGATCACCTGGAACGGTACGTTTTCGATCAGGATGTACTGGCCGATGGGGTCGACCTCTCCCTTGAACAGCTTTTCCCGCACGCGATGGCCGATCACCGCCACGGTGGCGGCCGCATGCTCGTCGGCCGCCGTGAAGTAACTGCCCTCGACCACCGGCCAGTTGAAAATGTCCGGGAAATTGGTGTCATTGCCGCCCACATAGGCCATGTAGTCGACGTTGCCATAGCGCACGCCGGCTTCGGTGCCGTTGACCGGCATGATGCGCTTGATCTGGGGCAGCGCCGCCAGCGCCGCGACGTCATTGAGGGTGACGATACCCAGCGGCGTGCGCGGGTTGGGCGATGAGCCGCTGAGGTAGAGGATGTTGGAACCGAACGCGCCCATCTGCGCCATGACCTGGCGTTTGCTGCCTTCGCCCACGGCCAGCATCACCACCACCGAGGCTACGCCGATGATGATCCCCAGCAGGGTCAGCGCGGTGCGAAAACGGTTGATCCACATCACCCGCCAGGCGGCCTGGACCGCGTCCAGCAGTTCGGCCTTCCAGGCGCCATTGTGTTCGGCGCCGTCGGCCAGGCGCTGGCGCAGGTCCACGGCTTGCAGCGCGCCGCGGGTGGCGGGTGGGGGCGCTGCTTCGTCATCGGCCGAGTCACTGATGATCAGGCCATCGCGAATCTCGATGATGCGGTTGGCCCGCGCCGCGACTTCACGGTCGTGGGTGATCAGGATCACCACATGGCCCTGGCTGGCCAGTTCGTCCAGCAGGGTCATTACCTCGGCGCCGCTGTGGCTGTCGAGGGCGCCGGTGGGTTCATCGGCAAGGATGATGTGGCCGCCGTTCATCAGCGCCCGAGCGATCGAGACACGCTGTTGTTGACCGCCGGACAGCTGGTGCGGACGGTTACCGGTGCGCTCGGCCAGGCCCAGGCGTGTGAGCAGCGCGTGGGCGCGGGCATGGCGTTCGGCGGCGCTGATGCCGGCGTAGATCGCCGGCATCTCGACGTTCTCCTGGGCCGAGCCCGAGGGGATCAAATGGTAGCCCTGGAACACAAAGCCGAACGCCTCGCGGCGCAGCCAGGCCAGTTCGTCGCTGTCCAGGTGGGCGACGTTTTCCCCCGCGAACAGGTACTCGCCCAGGCTTGGGCGGTCGAGGCAACCGAGGATATTCATCAACGTGGACTTGCCGGAACCGGAAGCCCCGACGATGGCGACGAATTCCCCGGCGTGGATCGACAGGTCGATGCCGCGCAACACGTCGACCTGCGGGCTGTCGCCACCGCCGTAGGATTTGCGGATGTTCTTGAGTTCGATCAGGGGCGTGGTCACCTCAACCCCCGTTGCCGTCGGCCGGGCCGATCAGCAGGTGATCGCCTTCGTGCAGGCCGTCGAGCACTTCGACCCGCAGGCGATCGCTGATGCCCAGGTGCACTTCACGTTCTTCGATGCGGCCGTTGGTGGCGACCACGCGGGCGATATGCTTGTCGGCACTTGAGGTGCCCAGCAGCGCGGCCACCGGTGCGGTGAGGACATCCTTGACCTGGCTGGCGACGAAAAATACCTGGGCGGTCATTTCGGCCATCAGCGCGTTGTCGCTGTTGTCCACGTCCAGCAGCACGGTGTACAGCACCACGCGACCGCTGCCGCTCTTGCTGGAACTGTTGGGGCTGCCGCTGCCCTGGGTTTCATTCAGCGGCTTGGGCGGGATCGGCAGGATCTGCCGCACGGTACTGGTCCAGCGCCGGTTGCCGCCGCTGAGGGTGGTGAAGTAGGCGGTCATGCCCGGTTTGACGTGGCCGATGTCGGCTTCCGAGACTTCCGCCCACACGGTCATCGGCGACAACTTGGCGATCCGCAGGATCAGCGGCGTCTGCTGCTGGGCATTGAGGGTCTGGCCGACGCGCGCGTCCACCGCGACCACGGTGCCGGTCATCGGTGCGTAGATGCGCGTATAGCCCAGTTCCGCTTCATCGCTGCGCAGGCTGGCCTGGGCCTGGAGAATCTGCGCCTGGAACATGTCCATCCGGGCCTGGGTGGCACTCAGTTCGGCCTTGGCGGTTTGCACGTCTTCCTCGCGGGTGGCGTTGCCGGCGGCCAGGCGCTGCTGGCGCTGGTACTTCTGGCGGGCCAGGGCGTGCTGGGCCTTTTGCTCCTGCAACTGGGCCTTGAGGTTTTCGATGGCGTAGCGGCTGGCATCGAGCTTGGCTTTTTGCGTCGAGGGGTCGATCTCCACCAGCAATTGGCCCTCCTGCACCCGGTCGCCGGCTTCAACGTGGATCTTGCGAATCTGCCCGGACGCCTGGGCGCCCACGTCGACATACCGGCGCGGTTGCAGGGTGCCCAGGGCCGTGACGCTGTTTTCGATAGTGCCGCGGGTGACGGTGACGGTGGTCAGGTTGTCACGCCCCGGCGGCAACACCTGCCAGGCGGCGACGGCGATGATGGGAATCAGGCACGCGATAGCGAGCAAGGCGCGTCGGGCAGGTCGAGGGCGTTTCATGCTTAGGTTCCAGCCGGGAAAGTTCGGAGCGCAGTTGCGCAGAGCTGACAGTTAAACGAGAGAATTGGCCGAGGATTTAGGGTGTTACATAAGTGGTTACAGGTCTTGTGGAGAAAAAAAACGGCCTGTAGGTGCAAGTCTTGTTTAAAAGTAGATGAGAATTACTATAAATTGCACCTACCCAAACTGCCATTACTGAATGGCCTGTATTTGTGTAGGAGCGAGCTTGCTCGCGAAGAGCTCAATGACGCCGCGTTCACTCTGGTTTCCCGCGTTATCGTTGACGTACTTCGCGAGCAAGCTCGCTCCTACAGGACCTAATGCCGCCACCCGGTGGCCGGGAGTCATGTTGGAAAACTACTATCGCGAGCTGGTGTGTTTCCTCAACGCCAAGCTGGGCAACCGTCAGGTGGCCGAGGATGTGGTGCATGACGCTTATGTCCGGGTGCTGGAACGTTCCAGCGAGACGCCCATCGAACAGCCGCGTGCCTTTTTGTATCGCACCGCGCTGAACCTGGTGATCGATGGCCACCGGCGTAATGCCCTGCGCCAGGTCGAACCCCTGGAGGTGCTCGACAGCGAGGAGCGCTTTGCCGCCTGTTCGCCCCATGCCACCCACGACTACGGCCAACGCCTGGCCTTGCTCGAACGCGCCCTGGCCGAGCTGCCGGCGGCCTGTCGCGACAGCTTCCTGCTGCGCAAACTCGAGGGCCTGAGCCACCTGCAAATCGCCGAGCGCCTGGGTATTTCCCGCACCCTGGTGGAAAAACACATCGTCAACGCCATGAAGCACTGCCGGGTGCGGATGCGCGAGTGGGACGCGCACTGATCACTGATCGGTTAAATTTTTTTTCACTGTCCTCGTTTCCTATCAACACATGACCTGTTGTGCAGGTCTCGAAGGTATTCCCGCCCCACCGCCAAGGGGCTTATCCAGAGGACACTGGAATGACACAGGCAATTGCTTCGCCCGCGGTTCATGACCTGATCGGTATCGGTTTCGGCCCTTCGAACCTGGCGCTGGCCATCGCCCTGCAGGAGCGTG
Organism: Pseudomonas marginalis; assembly: GCF_900105325.1. NCBI lineage: Bacteria > Pseudomonadati > Pseudomonadota > Gammaproteobacteria > Pseudomonadales > Pseudomonadaceae > Pseudomonas > Pseudomonas marginalis. The sequence continues at coordinate 2,084,813 of NZ_FNSU01000003.1, read as the reverse complement.
AAAAGGCGCAGGGCAAACTGGACGTACTGTTTCTTGACAAACAGGCCGATTACCGCTGGCACGGCAATACCCTGGTGACCCAGAGCGAATTGCAGATTTCGTTCCTCAAGGACCTGGTGACCCTGCGCAACCCCACCAGCCCGTACTCCTTCGTCAATTACCTGAAAGCCCACGACCGCCTGGTGGACTTCATCAACCTGGGCACCTTCTACCCGTGCCGCATGGAGTACAACGACTACCTGCGCTGGGTCGCGGGGCAGTTCCAGGCCCAGGCCCGCTACGGCGAGGAAGTGCTGGCCATCGAGCCGATCCTGCACCAGCAACAGGTCGAGGCATTGCGCGTGATCTCTCGCGATGCCCTAGGCGAGCAGCATGTGCGCACCACCCGTTCGGTGGTGGTCAGCGCCGGCGGCACCCCGCGCATTCCCGAAACCTTCAAGGCCCTCAAGGGCGACAGCCGGGTGTTCCACCATTCCCAGTACCTGGAGCGCATGGCCACCCAGCCTTGCGTGGACGGCAAGGCGATGCGCATCGCCATCATCGGTGGTGGCCAGAGCGCGGCCGAAGCCTTTATCGACCTGAACGACAGCTTCCCATCGGTACAGGTCGACATGATCCTGCGCGGTTCGGCGCTCAAGCCCGCCGATGACAGCCCGTTCGTCAACGAAGTGTTCTCGCCGGCTTTCACCGACCTGGTGTTCCAGCAAGTCGGTGCCGAGCGCGAGCGCCTGGTCGCCGAGTACCAGAACACCAACTATTCGGTGGTCGACCTCGACCTGATCGAGCGCATCTACGGGATTTTCTACCGCCAGAAAGTCTCCGGCATCGCCCGCCAGGCCTTCCGCACCATGACCGTGGTCGAGAAGGCCACCCCCGGCCCCCTGGGCATCGAACTGGCCCTGCGCAACAACGCCAGCGGCGAAACCAGCGTCAACCATTACGACGCGGTGATCCTCGCCACCGGCTACGAGCGCGAGACCCACCGCGCATTGCTGGCGCCGCTGGAGGAGTATCTGGGTGATTTTGAAGTGGCGCGCGACTACCGCATCGTCACCGATGAGCGCTGCAAGGCCGGCATCTACATCCAGGGCTTCAGCCAGGCCAGCCATGGCTTGAGCGATACGTTGCTGTCGGTACTGCCGATTCGCGCGGATGAGATTGCGGCGTCGCTGTTCGAGCATGATCGTCACCGTGGCCAGGGCCGCTCGGTGCAGGATTTGCTGCTCGCCACTGCCAGCTGACCGCCCTTGTAGGAGCGAGCTTGCTCGCGAAAATCGTCAACGATACGCGGGCATTCTGGATTAACGCGTTGTTCTTGCGTTCTTCGCGAGCAAGAACTAGGCGTCCCCCTCGCTCCTACAGGTGGTACTAGCAACACTGTTGGGCTACTGGTACTGTACAAAAAACCAGTATCGGTAGCCTTCCATGCAGTTGATCGAAAAACTCAGCATCCTTGCCGACGCGGCCAAGTACGACGCCTCCTGCGCCAGCAGTGGCGCGCCCAAGCGCAGTTCGGAGGGCAAGGCGGGTCTGGGCTCCACCGATGGCATGGGCATCTGCCACAGCTACACGCCGGACGGTCGTTGCGTATCCTTGCTCAAGGTGTTGCTCACCAACTTCTGCCTCTACGACTGCCAATACTGCGTCAACCGCCGCTCCAGCGACGTGCCCCGTGCACGCTTCAGCCCGGAGGAGGTGGTCACCCTGACCCTGGATTTCTACAAGCGCAACTGCGTCAGCGGGCTGTTCCTCAGCTCCGGCATCATTCGTTCGGCCGACTACACCATGGAGCAGTTGGTGCGGGTGGCCAAACTGCTGCGCGAAGAGCATGACTTTCGCGGTTACATCCACCTCAAGACCATCCCCGAAGCCGACCCGGCGCTGATTGCCGAGGCCGGGCGCTATGCCGACCGCCTCAGCGTGAATATCGAACTGCCCACCGATGCCAGCCTGCAAACCCTGGCGCCGGAAAAACAGATCGTCTCGATCAAGCAGGCCATGCAGACCATCTACACCGGCGAGCAGACGGTCCTGAACGAACCCCGCGCACCGCGTTTCGCCCCGGCCGGGCAGAGCACCCAGATGATCGTCGGCGCCGACGAGACCGACGACAGCACCATCCTCCACAGTGCCGAGGCGCTGTATGGCAACTTCAAGCTGCGCCGCGTGTATTACTCGGCCTTCAGCCCCATCCCCAACAGCCCGAAAAGCGTGCCACTGGCCGCGCCGCCGTTGATGCGCGAGCATCGCTTGTACCAGGCGGATTTCCTGCTGCGCAGCTACGGCTTCAGTGCCAACGAACTGTTCGAAGGCCCCGGCCACCTGGCCCTGGACATCGACCCCAAGCTGGCCTGGGCCCTGGAGCACCGCGAGGTATTCCCCCTGGACCTGAATCGCGCCGAGCCGACCTTGATCGCTCGCATCCCAGGGATCGGCCTGCGCACCACCCAGCGCCTGGTGGACCTGCGCCGCGAACGCAAGATCCGCTTTGAAGACCTGGCGCGCATGCGCTGTGTGCTGGCCAAGGCCAAGCCGTTTTTCATCACCAGTGACTACCACCCGCAACAGGCGGACAGCACCAGCGTGCTGCTGCGCGAGCAACTGCGCGACCGCCCGCAGCCGCAGCAGATGGGGTTGTGGGGATGATCAGCCTGGAATGCGACAACCTTTTCAGCACCTGGCGCGAACAGGCGCGCTGGCTGCTCAGCCATCAGGTCGACCCCAGCCAGGTCAGCTGGGGCGAGATGCAGGCGGCGGATCTGTTTGCGACCGATGAGCCGATCCCCGCAGGCTTGGGGCCGTTCCAGGCGCGCATTCCCAAGGCGCTGCTGGAGTTGCTGGAGTCGGCCGCCTGCTACCACGGCGACCAGCGTTGGAGCCTGTTGTACGAAGTGCTCTGGCGCGTCAGCCATGGCGACCGCACCGCGATGCTGGCGGGGGATAAACTCGGCACTGAGCTGCAGCGGCGCATCAAGCAGGTCAGCCGCGAGGCCCATCATCTGCATGCGTTTGTGCGCTTTATCGCCTTGCCGGCAGGGGCAGGGCCCGAGTTGCCGGAGTACGTCGCCTGGCATGAGCCGGCCCATGACATCCTCAAATCGGCCAGCCAGCATTTTGTCGGGCGCATGGGGCGCCATCGCTGGATGATCGCCACGCCGTTGGATGGGGTTTATTACGATGGCGAACAGTTGATTCATCAACGCCAATGCCCTGAGGCCTGGCAGCAGCTGGCGCAGAATGTCGAAGATCCCCACAGTGCGATGTGGCTGACGTACTACAGCCATATCTTCAACCCGGCGCGGTTGAACCCCAAGGTGATGGAAGGGCACTTGCCGAGCCGGTTCTGGAAGAATCTGCCGGAGGGCAAGTTGATCCCGGGGTTGATCAGCGAGGCACGTACGGGGAAGCAGAAGGATGGGCAGGCGAAGATGATTGGCACCAAGCTCGGCAAGCGTATTTCAAGCGGGCGCGGTTAAAAATCTGGGAGGGGCAAACCCCTCCCACATTGGATTTCCAGTGTTTGAGGATCTAGGCCAGTTCGATGGCGGTATTTTTCACCACCGCCAACTCCGGATGTGCCACCAACTTATCGATGTGCAACTCATCATTGTTCAGCCAGATCTCCGATACCACCCGGTAGTGCTCCATGTCCCGGCAGCGCATGCGCAGGCTGTAGTCGAACGGCCCGCTGATCAGCTGGCATTCGAACACCTGGGGGCACGCCTTCATACAGGCTTCGAAGGCCTTTTGCGCCGAGCGCCCGCTCTGGTTGGACAAGGCCACCAGCACCAGCAGCGACAGTCCGGGCGAGACCATCTGTACATCGATGATCGCGCCGTACCCGCGAATCACCCCGCGTCGCTCCAGCTTGCGCACCCGCTCCAGGCAGGGCCTGGGGGTGAGGTGCACCAGTGACGAGAGCTTTTCATAGGTGATACGCCCCTGGTGGCGCAGCACTTCGATGATCGCCTCATCGATGCGATCCAGCGCAGGGGAGGTATGGGGTCCGTTGGCCTTGGTATCCATGGGTTTCACTTCAAACGGTTGGAAAGAAATTGCTGCAAGCGCTCGCTGTTGGGGTGGTCGAGGATCTCGGCGCCGCCTTGTTCCTCGACTCGGCCCTGATGCAGGAACAGCACTTGGCTGGACACCTGGCGGGCAAAGCCCATTTCGTGGGTGACCATCAGCATGGTACGACCTTCCTCAGCCAACGTCTGTATGACTTTGAGGACTTCTCCTACAAGTTCGGGGTCGAGGGCGGAGGTGGGTTCATCGAACAGAATGATTTCCGGCTCCATCGCCAGGGCCCGCGCGATGGCCACGCGCTGTTGCTGGCCGCCGGACAGGAACGCCGGGTACTGATCGGCCACGCGGCCCGGCAGGCCGACCTTGTCGAGGTACGTGCGCGCGCGTTTTTCCGCTTCGGCGGCACTTACCCCCAGCACCCGGCGCGGGGCTATGGTGATGTTTTCCAGCACGGTCATGTGGCTCCACAGGTTGAAGTGCTGGAACACCATGGCCAGGCGCGTACGCAGGTTCTGCAATTGTTCCTGGTGCGGCGCACGGGCGCCGGCGCGGCCCTGGCGCATTTCGATGCTGATGCCGTCCAGGGTGATGACGCCGGCGTCCGGCTGTTCGAGAAAATTGATGCAGCGCAGCATCGTGCTTTTGCCCGAGCCGCTGGCGCCGATCAGGCTGATCACGTCGCCATTGCGGGCGTTGAGGGACACGCCCTTGAGCACTTCGTGTTCGCCGTAGCGTTTATGGATGCCTTCGACCTGCAGCTTGACGGCAGCAGTTGTCGCCTGGGTAACGGGTACATCGACAGGATAAGTGGCCAGGGCCTGCGCGGACTGATTCATGGGTTAGCCTCGGGTAGGAACAAGAAAACGCATCCAGCGACGTTCGGCCAGTCGGAACAGGCCCACCAGTGCAAAGGACAGCAGCATGTAGAGCAGGGCAGCGATGCCGAAGGCCTGGAACGTCAGGAACGTCTCGGCATTGGCATCGCGCGCCACCTTGAGGATGTCGGCGACGGTGGCGGTAAACGCCAGCGACGTGGCGTGCAGCATCAGGATCATTTCATTGCTGTAGGCCGGCAGCGCGCGGCGCAGTGCGGCAGGCACCACCACAAACAGGTTGAGGCGCCAGCCGTGCAGGCCATAGGCGCGGGCCGCTTCGAGTTCGCCGTGGGGAATGTTGCGGATCGCCCCGGCGAAGATTTCCACGGTGTAGGCGCAGGTGTTGAGCACAAAGGCCAGGAGGGTGCAGTTGAGGGCATTGCGGAAAAACTGGTTGAGCAGGGCGTTGTCTTGCACCACCTCCAGGCTGTACAGCCCGGTGTAGCAGATCAACAGTTGGATATACAACGGCGTGCCGCGGAACAGGTAGGTGTAGACCTCCACCGGCCAGCGCAGCCAGAAGTGTTCCGACACGCGGGCCAGCGCCAGGGGGATCGACAGGAAAAAACCCAGCACCACCGAGATAATGAACAGCCACAAGGTCATGGCAACGCCGGACAACCCGGTGCCATCGCTGAACAGGTAGGCCAGGCCGTATTGCTGGAACAGTTCGATCATCGCGCCATCCCCTTGATGCCGAGGTTATAGCGCCGTTCGAGGCGCTTGAAGATGCGGTTGGAGAGGGTGGTGATCACCAGGTACACCAGGCCCGCGAGGATCAGGAAGTACAACGGCTCGTTGGTGGTCTTGCCGGCGTTCTGCGCGGCCTTGACCAGGTCCGACAGGCCGATGATCGACACCAGCGCCGTGGACTTGAGCAGCACCAGCCAGTTATTGCCCAGGCCCGGCAGGGCAAAGCGCATCAGCTGCGGGAACAGCACCAGGTGAAAACGCTGCCAGCGGCTCAGGCCGTAGGCGGTGGCGGCTTCGAGTTGGCCGACCGGAACACTGAGGATCGCGCCACGGAAGTTCTCGGTGAAATACGCGCCGTAGATAAACCCCAGGGTGATGACCCCAGCGGTAAACGGGTCGATTTCAAAGTAGTCCCAGCCGAACACTTCGCTCAGGTCGTTGAGCCACAGTTGCAGGCTGTAGAAAATCAGCAGGATCAGCACCAGGTCCGGCACGCTGCGGATCAGCGTGGTGTACAGCGTGGCCGGCACCCGCAGCCATTGGGCGCTGGAAAGTTTGGCGCCGGCGGCGATCAGGCCCAGGGCGAGGCTCAGGGCCAGCGCCAGGAGCGCCAGCTTGACCGTCATCCAGGCACCCTGGGCGAGCATCGGGCCGTAGCCTTGCAGGTTGAGGAGTTCGTTCATGGGGAGATCTCTAAAGGGCGCAGACATACCCCTGTGGGAGGGGGCTTGCTCCCGATGAGGGCGTGCCAGTCGACACCTGTATTGACTGACCCACCGCTATCGGGAGCAAGCCCCTTCCCACAAGGGATTGTGTTGGCTTATTCGTTGTAGATGTCTTGATCGCCGAAGTATTTCTTCTGGATCTGTGCGTAGGTGCCATCGGCCTGGACGGCGGCGATGCCCTTGTTGATCAGCGCACGCAAGTCCTGGTCGTTCTTGCGCAGGCCCATGGCGATGTCCAGGGGCAGGGTCGGGTCCTTGAAGGCCGGGCCGGTCTTGAAGTCGGCGCCTTCAGGCTTGGACAGGAAGTTGAGCTGGGCTTCGAGCTTGTCGGTCAGGGTAGCGTCGAGACGGCCGTTCTGCAGGTCGGCGTAGTTCTGTTCCTGGGACTGGTACGCCTTGATCTGCGCGCCCAGCCTGGCCAGGTGTGCACGGGCATAAGCTTCCTGCAACGAACCTTGCAGCACGCCGACCTGTTTGCCTTTCAACGATTCCGGGGTGCCGCCGAAGTCGGCGTTTTTGCGCGTGATCACCGACGTGGGGCTGAGGAACAGGCGGTCGGTGAAGTCGATGACTTTCTCGCGCGCCGGGGTTACAGCCATGGACGACATGATCGCGTCGAACTTGCGCGCGCGCAGGGCCGGGATCATGCCGTCGAATTCGTTGTGCACCCAGGTGCATTTGACCTCGAGCTTGGCGCAGATCGCGTTGCCCAACTCGATATCGAAGCCTTGCAGGCTGCCGTCGGCGGCCACGGACTCAAACGGGGGGTACTCGGGGAATACGCCGAAGCGGATTTCTTTCCAATCCTGGGCGTGGGCGGCGCTGGCGCACAGTGGCAACAGCAACGCAGCGAAGAGTGATCGCAGTGGAGTCATGTGTCGGTCCCTATATTTTGTAATTGATGTCAGGGCAGTAAAAAGGGTGCAGCGTGCATTCATTCTGTGACGCTTTGGTCGGGCTCAGAATGCTTCATGATGGTGCGTTTTTTGTGTCGTTTACCCCGCGCTCAAAGCGCAAATTGCGCTGTTAAAACACGTAATGCAGCGGAATCGGCTGTAGCACCCTATGAATCGGCTTTTCAGTCCTGGAAATCCGGCCTGCCCTTGGCGCAAAGGGGCAGGCCAGAGCGGTCTCAGGCGCGCTTTTTGTGCTGTGCACGAGGCTGTTGGGCCAGGCGTGCGAACAAGTCCTTGGGGTCGGCCAGGTCCGGCACCAGTTCCAGTTCGCTGCCGACATCCAGGGCCTTGGCCACGTCCAGCACATAGCGCAGGGCCGAGTAGTCTTCGATGGCAAAGCCCACCGAGTCGAACAGGGTGACCTGGCGCTCATGCTCGCGGCCGGCGACCTGGCCGTTGATGACCTGCCACAACTCGGTCACCGGCGAGTCTTCCGGCATGTGCTGGATTTCACCTTCGATGCGGCTTTGCGGTTCGTACTCGACGATCACACGGGCGCGCTCGACGATGCGGCGGTCCAGTTCGGTCTTGCCCGGGCAGTCGCCGCCCACGGCGTTGAGGTGCATGCCGGGCTCGATCATGTCGTCGGTGAGGATCGTCGCGTAGGCCTTGTCGGCGGTGACGGTGGTGACGATGTCCGCGCCTTTGACCGCTTCGGCCACGCTGCCGGCCAGGATCACCTTGATTGCCGGGAACGCCTTGAGGTTGGCTGCCAGCTTGGCGGTGGCCTTGGCGTCGATGTCGAACAGGCGGATCTCGTTGATACCGAGCATGGCGTGGAAGGCCAGGGCCTGGAATTCGCTCTGGGAGCCGTTGCCGATCAACGCCATGCTGCGGCTGTTGGCGCGGGCCAGGTAGCGGGCCACCAGGGCCGACGTGGCGGCGGTACGAATGGCAGTGGTCAGGGTCATTTCCGCCAGCAGCACCGGTTTGCCGGTGTCGACGTCACCGAGGGCACCAAAGGCCATTACGGTGAGCATGCCGGCCAAGGTGTTCTTCGGGTGGCCGTTGACGTACTTGAAGGCGTACAGCGAGGCGTCGGACACCGGCATCAACTCGATCACGCCATCCGGCGAGTGGTTGGCCAGGCGTGCGCATTTCTCAAAGTCCTGCCAGCGCAGGTAGTCGGCGCGGATGTACTCGGCCATCTCGGTGATGCAGGTGTGCAGGCCTTTTTGCGAAACCAGATAGCTGAGGTCGTTGACGTCGATATAGCGGGTCATGGCAAGACTCCTTATTGAAATGAGGGACGGGCGGGCAGATGCACTTCTGCCAGCATGCAGCGGGCACTGCCGCCGCCGATGCGTTCGATGTTGTCGATGTTCACCACCACCGGCCGGGTGTGGCGCTCCACATGCCGGCGCTGGGCCGGTTGCAGCGCGCCCCAGGCACTGGCAGACATCACCAGCAGCGGCTGGCCGTCGCGGTCGTGGACTTCGAGCATGTTGCCGGCGAAGGCTTCGAGCTGGTCGAAGTCGAGGCCGAGGATGTCTTTGCCGGTGTCGCGCAGCGAGCGTTCCAGGGCCTGGCGTTCGTCGGCGTCGGGCAGCGCTTGCAGGCACACCACCGAGAGGTCGCGGCCGACGCTCATCATCACGTTGCTGTGGTAGATCGGTGCGTGGTGGCGGTCGACGGCGTGGAAGACGCAGAGCCGGTAGTCGAGGCGTTCGGCAAACTGGCGCAGCGCGTCGTGGTGGGTGCGCCCGGAGTGACAGGCGTAGCTGATGCGGTGCTGGCGGTCGAGCACCATGCTGCCGGTGCCTTCGAGGAAGATGTTCTGTTGTTCGAGGTGGCTGAGGTCGATGGTGTCCTTGATCGCAAAGCGCTGCTCCAGCACTTGCAGCACGCCTTTGTTACGTTCCAGTCGGCGGTTCTGGCCTTCCATCGGGTACAGCACCAGGCTGCCGTCGGCGTGGCTGCTCCACCAGTTGTTGGGGAAGATCGAGTCGGGTGTGTGGGGCGCCGGAGTGTCTTGCACCACCAGCACTTCCACGCCGTGCCGGCGCAGGGTGTCGACATAGCCGTCGAACTCTTCCAGCGCTTTCTGCTGTGCACTGAGCGGGTCGAGGGGTGGGCGTTGGAAACGGTTGTTGATCGCGGTATCCGGGTTGAAGGCAAAGCGCGCCGGGCGAATCATCAGGACGGTGTTGGTGGTTTGCATGGGTGCACGAATCCCTGGGGTTGAGCAGTGGGGCTATTTTGTTCGCTGTGGCAGGGGAATCCCGGCTGAAACCAAGGGGCGGCTCAGCCGGGAAAGCTGAAAAGGGGGGTGAGGCAGCCGAATCGGCGGTGGGAGCTGGAGCGCGGTCAAAATGTGGGAGGGTGGCTTGCCCCCGATTGCGGTATATCAGTCACTCAATCCATCAACTGGCACACCGCCATCGGGAGCAAGCCCCCTCCTACATTGGTACAGTGGCCACTGTAATAACGCCGTCAGCCAGGAGGAATCATGTCTACCGTCGTACGTCTTGCCCAATCCGACGATGCCGAAGGGATCAGCCTGGTCATCCTGGCGGCCTTGCACAGCAGCAATGCGCGGGACTATCCGGCGGATGTGATTGCCCGGGTGGCCAGCAACTTCACCCCGGACGCGGTGCTCGACCTGCTCAAGCGCCGTGTGGTGCTGGTGGCGGTCCAGGACCGGGTGATCGTCGCCACGGCGGCCCTGGATGCCAATGTGGTGCGTTCGGTGTTCGTCAACCCGACGCTGCAAGGGCAGGGCATTGGCCGGTTGCTGATGATTGAAATCGAACTGCGGGCGCGGGAAGCGGGGGTGACGACGCTGAGTGTGCCGTCCTCGCTGACCGCCGAGCCGTTCTACACCAAGCTGGGTTTTCACACGGTACGTGACGTCTACCACGGCAATGAGCGCACGTTGGTGATGGAAAAAGCGCTGTTGTCGCGCCATCCCATCGGTCCGTATCGCGACCGCCAGCACCGTGGGCAAGTGGTGGCGTTATGGCAGGAGGCGTTTGGGTATGACACGGCGCATAACCTGCCGACCCTGGCGATCGATAAGAAACTGGCGGTCAATGACGGGCTGTTTTTTGTGGCGACGGACAAAAAGACTGTTATCGGGACGGTGCTTGCCGGCTACGACGGTCATCGCGGCTGGTTGTACTCGGTGGCCGTGCACCCGGGCTATCGGCGTCATGGCCTCGGTTCCTCGCTGGTGCGGCATGCGGAACAGGTACTGACGGCCCTGGGCTGCATGAAGATCAACCTGCAGATCACCGGTGGCAATGAGGCGGTGGTGGGGTTCTATGAGGCGCTGGGGTATGGGGTGGAGCCGAGGATCAGCATGGGCAAGAAGATTGACGAGAATATCCCGAAAGAATCTTGAATACACCGGAGAGCAAATGTGGGAGGGGGCCCCCTCCCACAGGGTTTTGCGGTGTTACTGGCTTAGACTTTTACGATCCAACCCGCTGGCGCTTCGACGTCGCCGGTTTGCACGCCGGTCAGCTCTTTGTAGAGCTTCTGGGTGATCGGGCCGACTTCGGTCTCGCTGTGGAACACATGCAACTGGCCGTTGTACTGGATACCGCCGATCGGCGAGATCACTGCCGCAGTCCCGCAGGCACCGGCTTCCTTGAACTGATCCAGCTTGTCGATAAATACCTCGCCTTCGACCACTTCCAGGCCCAGGCGGGTCTGGGCCAGTTCGATCAGCGACAAGCGGGTGATGCCTGGCAGCACCGAAGGTGACTTCGGTGTGATGAACTGGTTGTCGTGGGTGATCCCGAAGAAGTTGGCCGAGCCGACTTCTTCGATTTTCGAGTGGGTCATCGGGTCCAGGTAGATCGCATCGGCGAAACCGGATTTCTTCGCTTCCGAGCCCGGCATCAGGCTGGCGGCGTAGTTGCCACCGACCTTGGCGGCACCGGTGCCCTGTGGCGCGGCGCGGTCAAAGGTGGAGATCTGGAAGTTGTGGGGCACCAGGCCGCCCTTGAAGTAGGCGCCGACCGGGATGCAGAACACCGAGAAGATGAACTCCGGCGCGGTGCGCACGCCGATGTTGTCACCGGTGCCGATCACGAACGGGCGCAGGTACAGCGCGCCGCCGCTGCCGTACGGCGGGATGAATCGCTCGTTGGCCTTGACCACTTGCTTGCACGCGTCGATGAACGCGTCGGTCGGGACGTGCGGCATCAGCAGGCGGGCGCAGCTGCGCTGCATGCGCGCGGCGTTCTGGTCCGGGCGGAACAGGTTGATCGAGCCGTCCTTGCAGCGGTAGGCCTTGAGGCCTTCGAAGCACTGTTGGCCGTAGTGCAGGGCGGTAGAGCCCTCGCTGATGTGCAGCACGTTGTCGTCGGTCAGGGTGCCGGTTTGCCATTCGCCGTTTTTCCAGACCTGGAGAAACCGCTTGTCGGTCTTGATGTAGTCAAAACCCAGCTTGTCCCAATTGATGCTTTCGTTACCCATGACACCCTCTATCTTTGGTCAAGTCGGTTTTTTTCTGAATGGGCGCAACAATACTTCATTCGCAGGCCCATTCGCATCCCCCGCGTCCCTTGTAGGAGCGAGCTTGCTCGCGAAAATCGTCAACGATAACGCGTCAAACCAGAATGAACGCGGCGCCCTCAGGTTCTTCGCGAGCAAGCTCGCTCCTACAGGGGGTGTTTATTTACAGGTGCAACGCGTGGCCCAGGGCCCGCAACGCCGCTTCCTGCACCGCCTCGCCGAGCGTCGGATGGGCGTGGATGGTGCCGGCCACGTCTTCCAGGCGCGCGCCCATTTCCAGGCTCAGGCCGAAGGCGGTGGACAGCTCGGACACGCCGGCGCCGACTGCTTGCCAGCCAACAATCAGGTGATTGTCCCGTCGCGCCACCACCCGCACGAAGCCGGTTTTCGACTCGAGGGTCATCGCGCGGCCGTTGGCGGCAAACGGGAAGCTCGACACGATGCAGTCCAGGCCGGCGGCCTTGGCTTCATCGGGCGTCTTGCCGACCACCACCAGTTCCGGGTCGGTGAAGCACACCGCCGGGATCGCCGCCGGGTTGAATTCGCGGTGTTGACCGCTGATCAGTTCGGCAACCATTTCACCCTGGGCCATCGCTCGGTGGGCGAGCATCGGCTCGCCGCTCAGGTCGCCGATGGCATACACATTGCGCATGCTGGTCTGGCAGCGGCTGTCGATCCTGATCGCCGCGCCGTTCATCTCCAGGTTCAGCGCCTCAAGGTTCCAACCCTGGGTGTTGGGTTTGCGACCAACGGCCACCAACACCTGGTCCGTCGCCAGCGACAACGTGTCGCCATTCGGATCGCGCACTTGCAGGCTGTTGTGCTCGAAACCCGTCACGCTGTACTTGAGGTACAGCTTCACGCCCAACTGCTTGAGCGATTCGTGCACCGGTTGCGTCAGCTCGGCGTCGTAGGCCGGCAGGATACGATCCTGAGCTTCGACCACACTCACGTCGGCGCCGAGCTTGCGATACGCAATCCCCAGCTCCAGGCCGATGTAGCCTCCGCCCACCACAATCAGGCGCTTGGGCAGGCGGGTTGGCGCCAGGGCTTCGGTGGAGGAGATGATCGGCCCGCCGATCGGCAGCATCGGCAGGTTGACGCTTTTCGATCCGGTGGCCAGCAACAGGTGTTCGCACTGGATGCGCTGGTCGCCGACGTCGACGGTCTTGCCGTCTACCACCTTGGCCCAGCCATGGATCACCTGCACTTTGTGCTTTTTAAGCAGCGCAGCGACACCGGTGGTCAGGCGGTCGACGATGCCGTCTTTCCATTCCACGCTTTTGCGGATGTCCAGGGTCGGCACATCCACCTCGATTCCCAACCGGGAACCCTGGCTGTGGTGCACGGTTTGCTGGAACTGCTCGGCCACGTGAATCAAGGCCTTGGACGGAATGCAGCCGATGTTCAGGCAGGTGCCGCCCAACGCCTGGCCTTCCACCAGGATGGTCGGGATGCCCAGCTGGCCGGCACGAATGGCGGCCACATAACCGCCAGGGCCGCCGCCGATAATCAGCAGCGTGGTATGCAATGTCTGGGTCATGCCCTTACTCCAGGAACAGGCTGGCGGGTTGTTCGAGCAGGCCGCGAATGGCCTGGATGAATTGCGCCGCGTCCATGCCATCGACCACGCGGTGATCGAAGGAGCTGGAGAGGTTCATCATCTTGCGGATCACGATCTGGCCCTTGATCACCATCGGCCGCTCAACGATGCGGTTGACGCCGACAATGGCCACCTCCGGCAGGTTCAGCACCGGGGTGCTGACGATACCGCCCAAGGCGCCCAGGCTGGTCAAGGTAATGGTCGAGCCCGACAGCTCATCGCGACTGGCCTTGCCGTTGCGCGCGGCGCTGGCCAGACGCGCGATTTCCTCGGCGTTGCCCCACAGGCTGCGGGCTTCGGCGTGACGCACCACCGGCACCATCAGGCCCATGTCGCTCTGGGTGGCGACGCCCACATGCACCGCGCCGAGGCGGGTGATGACCTGGGCTTCGTCGTCGTAACGCGCGTTGATCTGCGGGAAATCCCGCAACGCCACGACCATGGCGCGCACGATAAACGGCAGCAACGTCAGCTTGCCGCGCGTGGCGCCGTGCTTCTCGTTGAGGTGCACGCGCAGCTCGTCGAGGGCGGTGACGTCGATCTCTTCCACATAGCTGAAATGCGCGGCGCGCCGGGTGGCGTCCTGCATGCGCTGGGCGATCTTGCGGCGCATGCCTATCACCGGGATCTGTTCTTCGTCGTTGCGTTCGGCGTAAGGATTGGCGGCCGTCGAAGGCTTTGAAGCCCCTTGTTGCAGATAGGCCTCGAGGTCTTCGTGCAGGATCCGCCCGGCGGGGCCGGAGCCCTGTACCAGACGCAGTTGAATCCCGGCATCCAGCGCATGCTTGCGCACGGCGGGGGAGGCCAGGGGGCGTTCGTCGGCATCGCGGGCCACGGGGGCCTGTGCGGCTGCCACCGGTGCGGGCTTGCTTTCGACCACCGGTGCCGGCTTGGCCTCGACAACGGCAGCCGCTTTCACCGGCTCCGCCACCACGGGCACGTCCTTGGCATTGCCCGCACCTTCTACTTCAATGCTGATCAGGATACTGCCCACCGCCATGACTTCACCCGGCTCGCCGCCGAGGGCAATCACCTTGCCATGGACCGGCGAGGGAATGTCCACCATCGCCTTGTCGGTCATCACATCCGCCAGCACCTGGTCTTCGACGACCATGTCGCCGACCTTCACATGCCACTGCGACAATTCAACTTCCGCGATGCCTTCGCCAATGTCCGGCATCTTGATAACGTGCGTGCCCATTCAGACCTCCATGACCCGTTTCAACGCCGCGCCCACTCGGGACGGGCCTGGGAAATACGCCCACTCCTGCGCGTGCGGGTAGGGGGTGTCCCAACCGGTGACGCGTTCGATCGGCGCTTCCAGGTGGTGGAAGCAATGCTCCTGCACCAGCGCCACCAACTCGGCACCAAAGCCGCAGGTACGGGTGGCTTCGTGCACCACCACGCAACGGCCGGTTTTCTTCACGGACTTGACGATGGTGTCCAGGTCCAGCGGCCACAGGCTGCGCAGGTCGATGACTTCGGCGTCGATGCCGGTTTCTTCGGCGGCGACCTGCGACACATACACAGTGGTGCCGTAGGTCAGCACAGTGACAGCCGAGCCAGGGCGCACGATGGCGGCCACGTCCAGCGGCACCGTGTAGTAACCGTCCGGCACCTGGGCTTGCGGGTGTTTCGACCACGGTGTTACCGGGCGGTCGTGGTGGCCGTCGAACGGGCCGTTGTACAGGCGTTTAGGTTCAAGGAAGATCACCGGGTCATCGTTTTCGATGGAGGCGATCAGCAGGCCCTTGGCGTCATAGGGATTGGACGGCATCACCGTGCGCAGGCCGCAGACCTGGGTGAACACCGCTTCGATGCTCTGGCTGTGGGTCTGGCCGCCGTAGATGCCGCCGCCGCAGGGCATGCGCATGGTCAAGGGCGCGGTGAACTGGCCGGCCGAGCGATAACGCAGGCGCGCCGCTTCGGAGATGATCTGGTCAGTGGCGGGGTAGACGTAGTCGGCGAACTGGATTTCGGCCACCGGGCGCAGGCCATAGGCACCCATGCCCACGGCCACGCCGATGATGCCGCTTTCCGAGATCGGTGCGTCGAACACCCGCGAGCTGCCGTACTTGGTCTGCAAGCCTTCGGTGCAGCGGAATACTCCGCCGAAGTAACCGACGTCCTGGCCGAACACCACCACGTTGTCATCACGTTCAAGCATCACATCCATGGCCGAGCGCAGGGCCTGGATCATGGTCATGGTGGTGGTGGTCATGGCGGTTTCCAATTCGATGCTGTTGTTGTGATCGTTCATGTCAGATCCCCAACTCCTGACGCTGGCGCTTCAAGTGCTCCGGCATCTCTTTATAGACGTCTTCGAACATGGTCGCGGCGCTTGGGATCTGGCCACCGGCCAGGGTGCCGTACTGTTCGGCCTGTTTCTGCGCGGCGATCACCTCGGCTTCCAGTTCGGCACTGACCGCCGCGTGTTCCTCTTCGGACCACTGGCCAATCCTGATCAGGTGCTGCTTGAGGCGGGCAATCGGGTCGCCCAGCGGGAAGTGGCTCCAGTCGTCGGCGGGGCGGTATTTGGACGGATCGTCCGAGGTGGAGTGCGGACCGGCACGGTAGGTGACCCATTCGATCAGGGTTGGGCCGAGGTTGCGGCGCGCACGCTCGGCGGCCCAGGCGGAGGCGGCGTACACCGCGATAAAGTCGTTGCCGTCCACGCGCAGGGAGGCGATGCCGCAGCCGACGCCGCGTCCGGCGAAGGTGGTGGCTTCACCACCGGCGATGGCCTGGAAGGTGGAGATGGCCCATTGGTTGTTGACCACGTTGAGAATCACCGGGGCGCGGTACACGTGGGCGAAGGTGAGGGCGGTGTGGAAGTCGGATTCGGCGGTGGCGCCGTCGCCGATCCAGGCCGAGGCGATCTTGGTATCGCCCTTGATCGCCGAGGCCATGCCCCAGCCCACACCCTGTACGAATTGGGTGGCGAGGTTGCCGGAGATGGTGAAGAAGCCTGCATCCTTGACCGAGTACATGATCGGCAACTGGCGGCCCTTGAGCGGGTCGCGCTCGTTGGACAGCAGCTGGCAGATCAGGTCCACCAGCGGCACGTCGCGGGCCATCAGGATGCTTTGCTGGCGGTAGGTGGGGAAGCACATGACGTCGATGTTCAAGGCCAGGGCCTGGGCGCTGCCGATGGCTTCTTCGCCAAGGCTTTGCATGTAGAACGACATTTTTTTCTGACGCTGGGCGACCACCATGCGGTTGTCGAAGATCCGCGTCTTGAGCATGGCGCGCATGCCTTTGCGCAGGACTTCAACGGGAACCCCTTCGGCCCATGGCCCAAGGCCTGGCCCTGGTCGTCGAGCACGCGGATCAGGCCCTTGGCCAGGTCGGCGGTGTCGGCGGGTTCTACGTCGATGGCGGGTTTGCGCACGGTGCCTGCGTCGGTCAGGCGCAGGTAGGTAAAGTCGGTCTTGCAGCCTGGGCGGCCCGAGGGTTCGGGAACGTGCAGGCGCAGTGGGGCATACGGCTGATTCATGGCTTTCTACGCTCGATCTTGTGAATTTCTTGTAGTGGGCGCGCTAGCTGACAGTCAGTCTCCGGGTAAGAGAAATCTTGTCCTACAACAATCATAGGCGTGGCGTAGAAGAATATTTATCTGTGTTTTATTGCGTCCGCGATCATTTGCGGATAAAAAACCTGCATAAACATAATAAACAGGTGATTTTGTCTCATGCGCAAACTGGACCGTACCGATATCGGCATTCTCAACGCCCTGCAGGAGAATGCGCGGATTACCAACGCCGACCTGGCCCGCTCGGTCAACCTGTCGCCCACACCCTGTTTCAACCGGGTCAAGGCGATGGAGGAACTGGGCCTGATTCGCGAGCAAGTCACCCTGCTCGACGCCGATTTGCTGGGGCTGCACGTCAACGTGTTTATCCATGTGAGCCTGGAAAAGCAGAACGAGCTGGCGTTGCAGCAGTTCGAAGGCGCGATTTCCGACCGGCCCGAGGTGATGGAGTGCTACTTGATGGCCGGCGACCCGGACTATTTGATCCGGGTATTGGTGCCGACGATCCAGTCGCTGGAGCGTTTCATGATGGACTTTCTGACCAAGGTGCCGGGTGTCGCCAACATCCGCTCGAGCTTTGCCCTCAAGCAAGTGCGCTACAAGACGGCGCTGCCATTGCCGCCGGGTGGATTAATGGTTTGATCTCAATAGGGGGCTGCACCGCTGATCCTGATAGTTAGCCAAGTAATAATCAGGGCGGGCTTTTTATTTTTGGTTAATGAAAAATTGCATCAGCGGTCACGTATTTTTCACAAGCATTTCAACACATTGGCCTCCATCAGGCCGTGAAGTTCGCGGCCCAGGAAAGGGGTAAGCCGCGGTGTCCATGAGAGCCTTGAAGTTGAACTTCCGTACCACACTGTGTTTTGGCCTGGTGTGCCTTTTGCTGCTGATACAAGGCGCAATGACCCTGATAAAAGTCGATAAGGTCTATTCGTCGACGGTTGAAATCGAAACTAACTGGCTCCCCAGTATTCGTTTGGCGGGTGAAATAGATTCGGCGTTTTATAAACTTCGTCTCGATCTACGTCGTTATGTCATGGATATCAGCCGCCAGGATCCGGCCTCCCTGGAAAAACTCAAGGCGACCCGTACGGAAGCCCTCGATGTTGCCGAGCGTTATGGGCCTTTAGTCTCGAGCCCCGAAGAACAGGCCAAGTACAACGACGCCTTAACCGGCATAAAGAACTACAGCCAGAAGATGGACGAATTTCTTGCGCAAGCCTCCACCCTGTCCGCTGAACAGATGTCGACCTACCTGCGCGAAGTCAACGGGCCGATTGCCCTGGATGTGCAGCGTTCCATCAGCGAGTTGATCGCGTTGAATGAACGGGGCTCCAAGGCGGCGGTGCAGGTGGCTTCCAGCGAATATGACGCGGCGCGTCTGTTCACCTGGATATTGATGGCCGCCTCCTTGCTGATCACCGTCGTGGTAGCAAGCCTGTTTACTCGCAGCATCATTACTCCGGTGCGTGAATTGCTGGTATCGACCGGCAAGATTGCCGACGGCGATCTGCGCGTGGCGATTGCCATCAATGGCAATGACGAGTTGACCGCGTTGCAACGGTCCACGGCGTCCATGCAAATGAACCTGAAAAGTACCTTGCAGCACATCTCCGAGGCGTCCGGGCAATTGGCGGCGGCGGCGGAGGAGATGAGCGCCATCACCCGCGAGTCCAGTGCCGGTATTGAACGCCAAAGCATGGAAACCGATCAGGCCGCCACGGCGGTTAACCAAATGACGGCAGCAGTTGAAGAAGTGGCGCGCAATGCGGTGTCAGCGTCCCAGTCCACCCAGGACTCCCAACGCTCGGCCAAAGTGGGCCAGGAGCGTGTGACGCAAACCATCGCCTCCATCGAGAAACTCAGCGCCACGGTGCAGCAGACCGGCGTCGAAGTCGAAGGGCTGGCCAGGCAGGCCCAGGATATTGCCCGGGTGGTTGAAGTGATCCGCTCGATTGCCGAGCAAACCAACCTGCTGGCCTTGAACGCCGCCATTGAAGCCGCCAGGGCAGGGGAGCAGGGCCGGGGCTTTGCGGTGGTGGCCGACGAGGTGCGGGCCCTGGCCCACAGAACGCAGACCTCGACCCAGGAAATCGAGCAGATGATCGCGAAAATCCAGACGTGCTCCAGCGAAGCGGTGTCTTCCATGGCCCTCAACCGCAACGAAGCGGTGGACTCCTTGAAGATTGCCCATGAAGCGGGCCTGGCGATTACTCAGATCACCGAAGCCATTACCGATATCAATGACCGCAACCTGTTGATCGCCACGGCCTCCGAGGAACAGGCCCACGTGGCCCGTTCGGTGGACCAGAACCTGATCAGCATCCGTGATCTTTCCATCCAGAGTTCTTCGGCGGCCGGACAGACCTCGATCGCCAGCCAGGAACTGTCGAGGCTGGCGGTGGACCTCAAGCAGATCGTGTCGAAATTTGCCGTAGCCTGATCGCACCTGCGCAGCACCCCCGGAGCATGGAATGGCATGGACGCCAGGCAGGACGGCTTTAGAGCTGGTTCAACGGAATCTTCAAGTACACCACCCCGTTCTCCTCCGCTGGCGGCATATGACCGGCCCGCACATTCACCTGGATCGCCGGCAACAACAGCGTGGGCATCCCCAGCCCGGCATCGCGCTGGGTGCGCATCGCCACGAACGCCGCTTCATCCACTCCGTCATGCACATGGATATTGCCCGCGCGCTGCTCCGCCACAGTGGTCAGGCATTTGGCCTCGCGGCCTTCGGGCGGGTAGTCGTGGCACACGTACAGTTGGGTATCGGGGGCAAAGGCCAAGAGCTTGCGCATCGACGCATACAGCTGGCGCGCATCGCCGCCGGGGAAGTCGCAGCGGGCGGTGCCGACATCGGGCATGAACAGGGTGTCGCCCACCAGGATCAAGCGGTCGTCGATCAGGTAGGCCATGTCCGCCGGGGTATGCCCGGGCACGTGCAGGGCCTGGGCCTTGATGATGCCGATGTGGAAGATTTCATCCGGCGCGAACAGGTGGTCGAACTGCGAGCCATCGACGCGAAACTCCGGCTCCAGGTGGAAAAGATGCTTGAACACGTCCTGCACCTTGCTGATGCTTTGGCCGATGGCGATCTTGCCGCCCAGGGTGCTGCGCAGGTACGGCGCGGCCGACAGGTGGTCGGCATGGGCGTGGGTTTCCAGCAGCCATTGCACCTGCAAGCCGTGCTCACGCACAAAGGCAATGACCTTGTCGGCCTGAACGGTGTCGGTGCGCCCGGAGGCCGGGTCGTAGTTGAGCACCGAATCGACGATGGCACACGGGCCGCCGTCCGTTTCATAGACGACGTAGGTGTAGGTCGACGACGCCTCGTCCAGAAAGGAATGAATCAACGCTGACATGACGGCTGCCCCTGATGTTGAAAAAAGTGATTACAATCACTTTACATTTACACATAATGTTTTGAGCTTAAGTGACGCAAAGGACCCGAGGCAAATGGAATCTACTCTGAGTGAAGGCGAAGTCGCCCAATTGCGCGCGTCGGCGTCCAAGGCCTGTGCCTTGCTCAAGGCCCTGGCCAATGAGGATCGTTTGTTGATCCTGTGCCAGTTGACCCAGGGCGAGCGCAACGTCGGCGAGCTGGAAACCATGACCGGCGTACGCCAGCCCACGCTGTCACAGCAGTTGGGCATCCTGCGTGACGAAGGGCTGGTCGCCACCCGTCGCGAAGGCAAGTACATCTTCTACGGGCTGGCCAGCCATGAAGTGATCCAAGTGATGAAGACACTGTCCGGTCTTTACTGCGGCGCGGTGATAAAAAGCTGGGCGTGACGCCATACGGCAGCGACCCTTGTGTGCATTGACGATAAAAGGCAATAGACCATGACCGACCAACACTGGGGGCCAACCATCAGTGGCGATATCGTCGTCATCGGCGGCGGTTCGGCAGGCATCGGCCTGCTGGCCAGCCTGCTCAAGCGCGACCCCGACCTCAACATCACCCTTATCGAACCCAGCGATCATCACTGCTACCAGCCGGCCTGGACCCTGGTCGGCGGCGGCGCCTACGACCTGGAAAAGACCCGGCGTCCCCTGGCCGACGTGCTGCCCAATGGCGTCACCTGGGTGCAGGCTGCCGTTACCGAGTTGCTGCCGGATGAGCACACCCTGGTGCTCGACAGCGGCCAGCGGGTGACCTGGAACCACCTGATCGTCTGCCCCGGCCTGCGCCTGGCCTGGGAGAAAGTCGAGGGCCTGGAAGACACGTTGGGCCGCAACGGGGTCACGTCCAACTACAGCTATGAGCACGCCGCGTATACCTGGCAGCTGGTGCAGCAGTTGAAGCGCGGCAAGGCGATCTTTACCCAGCCGGCCATGCCGATCAAATGCGCGGGTGCGCCGCAAAAGGCCATGTACCTGTCCTGCGATCACTGGCTCAGGCACGGCGACCTCAAGCACATCGACGTCGAATTCAACCTGGCCGGCGCGGCGCTGTTCGGCGTGGCGACCTTTGTGCCGCCGTTGATGAAGTACGTGGAGAAATACCATGCGCGCCTGGCGTTCAACGCCAATCTGGTCAAGGTCGATGGCCCGGCGCGCAAGGCCTGGTTCGAGGTGAAGGACGCCGAGGGCAACGTCACGCTGGAGGAAAAAACCTTTGACCTGCTGCACGTGGTGCCGCCGCAAGTCGCGCCGGATTTCATCCGCTACAGCCCGTTGGCCGACGCTGCCGGCTGGTGCGAGGTAAACCCCCACAGCCTGCAACACCTGCGCTACCTGCACATCTTCGGCCTGGGCGATGTGTGCGGCACCCCCAACGCCAAGACCGCCGCCGCCGTGCGCAAGCAAATCGTGGTGGTCGCCGAAAACCTGCTCGCCCTGCGCAAACAGGCGCCGCTGCCGCTCAAGTACGACGGCTACGGTTCGTGCCCGCTGACGGTGGAGAAGGGCAAGGTGGTGCTGGCCGAGTTCGGTTACGGCGGCAAGCTGCTGCCGACCTTTCCCCTCGACCCGACCCGGGCGCGGCGTTCTATGTGGTTCCTCAAAGCCACATTGCTGCCGTGGTTCTACTGGAACGGCATGCTCAAGGGCCGCGAGTGGCTGACCCGTCTGAGCAAGGTGGACTGAATGCTGCTGGCGAGCGTTTTAGGCGTGTTGATGGGCCTGGTCATGGGCCTGACCGGCGCGGGCGGCGGCATCCTCGGGGTGCCGGCGCTGGTGTTGGGGTTGGGCTTGACGATGACCCAGGCCGCGCCGGTGTCGTTGCTGGCGGTGGGGGCGGCAGCGGCCGTCGGGGCGATTGACGGGTTACGTCACGGCCTGGTGCGTTACCGCGCCGCGCTGTTGATCGCGTTGCTCGGCGCGCTGTTTTCGCCGCTGGGGGTGTTTCTCGCCCACCAGTTGCCGGAGCCGGTGCTGATGGGCCTGTTCAGTGCGCTGATGGTGCTGGTGGCCTGGCGCATGTTGCAGCGCGAAAAGCTCGAGGCCGGGCCGAGTGACCATGGCGCGGCGTCCTGGGGCCAGAAGAACTGCATGCTCAACCAGCAGACCGGGCGCCTGGCCTGGACCGCCAAATGCAGCGCCACCCTGGCCGCACTGGGCGCGGTGACGGGGGCAGTCTCGGGGTTACTCGGGGTGGGCGGCGGCTTTTTGATCGTGCCGGCGTTCAAGCAACTCACCGACGTGCAGATGCGCGGCATCGTCGCCACGTCGCTGATGGTGATCAGCCTGATTTCGCTGATCGGCGTGGCCGGCGCGTTCCATGCCGGGGTGCGCATCGAACCCATGGGTTGGGTGTTTATCGCGGCGAGCATCGTCGGCATGCTGATCGGCCGGCGCCTGTGCTCGGTGATTGCCGCACGCACCTTGCAGGTGGGGTTTGCCAGCCTGTGTGTAGTGGTTGCAGCTGGAATGCTTGTGAACGCTTTGCTGTGAATTTGAAATGCAGTCCAACATTTGAATCTCCCTTGTTTTTGAGCGATTCATCCCATCGCATCCCCCCACCCAGTACCCAAGTAGCATAGGTCCCACCCTCCGCCCTTCGTACACTCATGCCTCAGAGGGGGAGGTAACGATGCATAACAGTGAAGGCGTAGTCAGTGCCATGTCCCAGGCCACCGATGCCGGGCAGGCCGCCGAGGAGTTGGCGCGGCAACTGTTGCATCCGTACCTGGGCTTCGTGCTGTTTTTCTGCTCGGCGTCCTACGACCTGCAGGCCCTGGGCCGCGCCCTGCAGGAGTGTTTCGGCAACGTGCGCGTGGTGGGCTGCACCAGCGCCGGCGAGATCACGCCCCAAGGCTATGGCCGCAATTGCATTACGGCGATGGGCTTCAACCACGCGCACTTTTCCATCGCCACGGAGCTGATCGACCAGGTGGAACACTTCAGCCTGATCGACGCCCAGCAGATGGTCGAACGTCTGGTCGGCGGTTGCCGCAGCAATACCCTGGCACCGATCAAGGGCAACACCTTCGCCCTGACCCTGCTCGATGGCCTGTCCAGTCGCGAAGAAATGGTGCTCGCCGCCCTCAGCGCGGCGCTCGGCGACATTCCGCATTTCGGCGGTTCGGCCGGCGACGACAACTTCCTCACCCACACCCACGTGTACTTCAACGGCGCCTTCCACAGCGGCGCGGCGGTGGTGGTGCTGGTCAATACCTGGCTGGATTTCGAGGTGTTCACCACCCACCACATCCTGCCGCGCAGTGAAAAGCTGGTGGTGACCGGCGCCGACAGTCCGTCACGCCGGGTCTTCGAGCTTAACGCCGAACCCGCCGCCGAAGAGTACGCGCGGCATATCGGCGTGGCCGTGGCCGACCTCGATCACCGCGTCTTCGCCGCGCACCCGCTGGCGGTGCGCATCCACGACCAGTACTACGTGCGCGCGATCCAGCAAGTGCACGACGACCTCAGCCTGAGTTTCTACTGCGCGGTGGAAAACGGCATCGTCCTTACCGTGATGAAGCCCGGACCGATCCTGCCCAACCTGCAAACCCTGTTCGACGGCCTGCAAGCGCGCCTTGGCGACCTGCTGTTGACCATCGGCTGCGACTGCTTCCTGCGCCGCCTGGAGTTGGAAGACTCAGGCAATCTGGAACAGATCGGCGGTTTCCTGCGTGACCAGCGGGTGATGGGTTTCAACACCTACGGAGAACAGTTCAATGGCATGCATATCAACCAGACCTTCACCGGGGTCGCCATTGCCCGAGGCCGGCGCTGAACTGCTCGCCCAGGTTGCCCAGCTGCAACAGGACAACCACAAGCTGGCACGGATCAACGCGGCGCTGATCGAGCGCATCGAGTCCGGCATGGCCCAGGGTAATAACCCGTACACCACCTTTCAGCATTCGGTGGTGCTGGCCGAGCAGGTGCGCGAACGCACCGACGCGCTGAACCAGGCGATGGCCGAACTCAAGGCCAGCAACCACTTGCTGATCAACGCCCGGCTGCGCGCCGAAACCCTGCGCGGCGAACAGGCGGCGGCGCAAAAGGCCCAGGAAAGCGAACGCTGGATTCGCCTGATCACCGATAACGTCCCGGCCCTGATCGGCTACCTGAATGCCGACCTGGTCTACGAGTTCACCAATAAAGTCTATGAAGAATGGTATTGCTGGCCACGCGGCATGATGCTCGGCCAGAGCCTGCGCGAAGTCCACAGCGAGCAGCACTGCCAGCGCCTGGATGCCTACGTCGCCCGCGCCCTGGCGGGGGAGAGCGTGACCTTCGAGTTCGCCGAGACCAACATCAATAACCAGGAGCGCTACATGCTGCGCTCCTATGTGCCGAATATGCTGGCCAGCGGCGAAGTGGTGGGGATCTTCGTGCTGATCCGCGACATCACCGAACGCCGCCGTACCGCCGAAGCCCTGCACCAGGCCTATCAGCACCTGGAGCAGCGCGTGGCCCAGCGCACCTCGGAACTCACCGCGCTTAACGACCAGTTATTGCAGGAGATCGACGAGCGCCGGCGCATGGAGGCGCGCCTGCGTGAAGCCAAGCTCGAGGCCGAACAGGCCAACCTGTCGAAAACCAAATTCCTCGCCGCCGTCAGCCATGACCTGCTGCAACCCCTGAACGCGGCGCGCCTGTTTACCAGCGCATTGCTGGAGCGGCCCAGCGAAACCCTGGTGCGCAACGTGAGCAATTCCCTGGAAGACGTGGAAAACCTGCTGGGCACCCTGGTGGATATTTCCAAGCTGGATGCCGGGGTGATCAAGGCCGACATCGCGCCGTTTGCCCTGAGTGAATTGCTCGACAACCTGGCCGTCGAGTACACCGAATTGGCCCGCAGCGAGGGCCTGGAATTGCATTTTGTCGGCTGTTCGGCACTGGTGCGCAGCGATATCCAGTTGCTGGCGCGGATCCTACGCAACCTGCTGAGCAATGCGCTTCGCTACACCTACAAGGGGCGTGTGGTGCTGGGCTGTCGCCGCCAGCATCAGCGTTTGTCGATCCAGGTGTGGGACAGCGGCATGGGCATCGCCGAGGAGCGGTTGGAGGAAATTTTCCAGGAATTCAAGCGCGGCGATGTGCAGCGGCCCGACCAGGACCGGGGGTTGGGCCTGGGGCTGGCGATCGTGGAAAAGATCGCCGGGATCCTGGGGCATCGCATCAGCGTCAGATCCTGGCCGGGCAATGGCTCGATGTTCTCGGTGGAGGTGCCGTTGAGCGCCACGGCGCCCAAGTCGCTGCCAATGCTGGCCATGAGCGAGCCGATGCTCGAACGCCTGCAAGGCGCGCGGGTGTGGGTGCTGGATAACGACGCGGCGATCTGCGCGGGCATGCGCACCTTACTGGAAGGCTGGGGCTGCCAGGTGATCACCGCGTTGTCGGAGCAGGACCTGGCGCGGCAGGTGGACAACTACCATGCCGAAGCCGATTTGCTGATCGCCGACTACCACCTCGACGACGACCAGAACGGCGTCGACGCCGTCGCCCGCATCAATGGGCGCCGCGGCCGCGCGATACCGGCGCTGATGATCACCGCCAACTACAGCAATGAACTCAAGCTGCAAATTCGCGAGTTGGGGCACACGCTGATGCACAAGCCGGTACGCCCGATGAAACTCAAGACCGCCATGAGCCACCTGCTCGGCAAATGAACGGCGAAATACCCACAAGTGGAGATCAAAATGTGGGAGGGGGCTTGCTCCCGATAGCGGTGGGTCAGTCGACATCATGACTGACTGATGCACCGCCATCGGGAGCAAGCCCCCTCCCACATTTGAGCAGTGTTGTGCCTGGAAGATTGGCGGCGCAGGTACGTCCGATGAAGCTCAAGACTGCCATGAGCCACCTGCTCGGCCGGCCCTGACAAACGGAGAACCAATGTGGGAGGGGGCTTGCTCCCGATAGCGGTGGGTCAGTCGACATCATGACTGACTGATGCACCGCCATCGGGAGCAAGCCCCCTCCCACCTTTGA
Source organism: Pseudomonas marginalis (assembly GCF_900105325.1). NCBI lineage: Bacteria > Pseudomonadati > Pseudomonadota > Gammaproteobacteria > Pseudomonadales > Pseudomonadaceae > Pseudomonas > Pseudomonas marginalis. The sequence continues at coordinate 2,058,549 of NZ_FNSU01000003.1, read as the reverse complement.
TTTGTGTTGTGTCAGATGGGTCAGCGGCGCAGGTACGAGCCGAAATCGATATCCCCGGCACTGAGGATCGCCTGCACCCGGTTATGCACATTCAATTTGCGCAGGATCGCCGACACATGGGCCTTCACCGTGGTCTCGGCAATCTCCAGGGTGTAGGCGATCTGCTTGTTCGACTCGCCCTTGGTCATGCGCTCCAGCACCAGCAACTGCTTGCGCGTCAGGGCTTGCAGCAGCTCGGGGGCGAAGCCGGGGTTTTCGTTGAGGCGCCGGTGGGTGCCGGGCTTCTGGGTGCGGATGATGTCCGGCGGCAGGTACACGTTGCCGTTGAGAATCTGCTGGATCGCCTCGGTCATTTGCAGGCGGGGCGAGGACTTGGTGATAAAGCCCACGGCGCCGTAAGTGATGGCTTGCAGCACGACCTGCTTGTCCTGCTCGGCCGAGACGATCACCACCGGAATGGTCGGCGCCTCGTTGCGCAGGTTGATCAGGCCATTGAGGCCATGCATGCCGGGCATGTTCAGGTCGAGCAGGATCAGGTCGAGGTCGTCGTGTTCCTGGGTCAATGCCAGGGCGCTGTCGAGGTCGGCGGTTTCCATCACTTCGCTGCCGGGGAAGCCGTCGCTGATGACGTTATGGATCGCTTCGCGAAACAGTGGGTGATCGTCGGCAATCAGGATTTTGTACATGGCCGTTCACCTTTCTTATTGTGAGGTTTGAAATGGCTCGGGTTGGGCGACCGTCACCGGCAGCTTCGCCGCTTCCCAGGCATCCAGGCCGTCGCGATACCAGTACACAGAGGTATAGCCGAGGTTGGCGGCACGTTTTACCGCGTTCCAACTCAGCCAGCAATCGGAGCGGCAATAGAAGACCAACGGTCGCTTGAGGTCGCCGCCGCTGTAGGCATACAAGTGGCGCACGAAATAGCTTTGCCACTCCGGCGTCAGGTCGCCGTCGCCGGTATTGGCCAGCCAGTGGCTGCCGGGCAGGTTGGCGTGGGGCTGGTCTTCGATGAAGCGGCCTTGCAGCCACTGGCGGCGGTACACATCGATCAGCACTGGCGCCGGGCTTTGATTGAGCAGGGTTTGCAGGGCCGCGGTATCGACAATCGTGGCGCCTGGCAGGTGGTCGGGCGTAGGGCTGCGGTACAGGCTGATGCGGTAGCCGTCGGCGGAAAACAGCGGGGTGTCGGCCTGGACGTGGGCGACGAACAGGCACAGCAGTGCCAACAGAGGCAGTCGAGCGTACAGCATGGCAGGGCAATCCTTATCGTTATGCGCGCATTACACGTGAGTCCCGAGCCCTTGGGAATGCGACGATAGACAGGAAAACCAGTACCAAAGTAGTAGTTTTGCCGCCTTCAGCCCTTTTTGCGCAGCGCCGCATGCTGGGGATTGAAGGTCAGCACCGCCAACACCGCGAACAGCACGGTCAAGCCCAGGCACACCGCCAGGGCCAGGCCGGCGAAGCGTTCGTACAGGGCAAAGCGCACCAGCTCCACGGCGTGGGTAAACGGGTTGATCGCGCACAGCCAGTACAGCCATTCACTGGAGTCGCGCATCTTCCACAGCGGGTACAGCGCCGATGACAGGAAAAACAGCGGGAAGATCACGAAGTTCATCACCCCGGCAAAGTTCTCCAGCTGGCGAATCGCATTCGACAGCAGCAGGCCCAGGGCACTCAACATCAAGGCCACCAGCAGCAACGCCGGCAGGGCGACGACCAGCCCCATGGCCGGCGGTTGCACGCCGTACACCCAGGCGATCGCCAGGAACCCATACACCTGCAACAGCGAAATCAGCGCGGTGGCCAACAACTTGCTGCACAGCAAGAATGTGCGCGGCAGCGGGCTGGTCAGCAGCACGCGCATGCTGCCCATCTCGCGGTCGTAGACCATCGACAGCGAGCCTTGCATGCCGTTGAACAGCAGGATCATGCAGGCCAGCCCCGGGACGATGTACACCTCGTAGGGGATGTAGGTGTCGTAGGGTTCGATTACCGAGATGCCCAACGCGGCGCGGAACCCGGCGGCGAACACCAGCAGCCACAGCAATGGGCGCACCAGCGCACTGAGAAACCGCGTGCGCTGCAACACAAAGCGCAGCCACTCGCGCAGCACGATGCCGCGCAGGCATTGCCAGTAAGCGTTCATGCCGCCGCTCCCGTCGTGGTGGGGCGAGTCAAGTGCGCGAACACGCTGCCCAGATCGCCGCCTTGCTGCGCGATCAAGGCAGCGACTTGCCCGCTGGCCACCAGGCGGCCCTGATGCAGGATCATCAACTCATCGTCGGCCTGTACTTCGTCGAGCAGGTGGGTGGTCCACAGCACGCTGATGCCCTGTTCGATGCACAGGCTGCGCACGTGCTGGTTCAGCGCCAGGCGGCTGGCCGGGTCGAGGCCGACGCTGGCCTCATCCAACAGCAGCAGGCGCGGCTCATGCAGCAACGCCCGGGCGATTTCCACCCGGCGCCGATGCCCGCCGTTGAGCTCGCGGACTTTTTCGCGTCGCCGTTCGGTGAGGGCCTGGCGTGCCAGTTCGGCGGCTACGCGCAGGTCGGTCTGGCGCCGCGATAAACCATGCAGCGCGGCGTGGTAGCGCAGGTTCTGTTCCACGCTTAAATCCAGGTCCAGGGTGCTTTGCTGGAACACCACACCCAGCTGGGTGAGGGCTGCACGCGGCGCCTCACGCAGGGAATGACCGCCCACGCGAATATCGCCGCTTTGCAGGTCATACAGCCGCGTGAGCAGGGCGATCAAGGTGGATTTGCCGGCGCCATTGGGCCCCAGCAGCGCCGCAAAGCGCCCTGGTGCCAGGCTGAAACTCACCTCGCACAAGACCTGCCGTGCGCCATAGGCGAAGTTCAGGTCGCGCACCTCCAGGGCGTTCATGGCGTGACCACCACGCCCCACGGATAACGCCCGACCTTCACCGACTTGATCACCTTGAGGCTGTCCACATCGATCACCGACACATCACCGCTCACGCCATTGGTGGCCAGCAACTGTTTCTCGTCCGGGGTAAATGCCATCTGCCACACGCGGCGGCCCACCAACAGGTAGTCGAGGACCTCGAAGGTCCTGGCGTCGATCACGGCCACATGGTTGGCCGGGCCGAGGGCGACAAAGCCGTACTTGCCGTCGGCGCTGAGCTTGATGCCGACCGGCTGGACTTTGTCCGGGTGCACGCCCTTGATCTTGAAGGTCAAGGTCTTGAGGATCGCGCGGCTGGCCACGTCGAGGATGGTCACGGTGCCGCCGATTTCCGCCGAGGCCCACAGCTGCGAGCCATCGTGGTTGAACTCGACGAAGCGCGGGCGCTGGTCCACCAGGGTGCTGTCGGCCAGGGTCTGGGTGCTGGTGTCGATCCAGTGCAGCATGTTGGTGGTTTCGCTGGTGTTCACCGCCCACTTGCCATCCGGGCTCACGGCCATGCCTTCGGGTTCGACGCCGACGTTGATCTGGCCGAGCACCTAGGAGGTTTCGGTGTCGATCACGGTGACCAGCGCATCGTCTTCGTTGGACACGTACAGCCAGCGGTTATTGGGGTGCAGGGCGAACTGCTCGGGGTCTTTGCCGGAGGGCAGTTCCTTGATGATCCTGCGCGTGGCCACGTCCATCACCTGCACGCGGTCCGAGTCGCTGGCGCAGATGTACAGCAGCTTGTTGTCATGGGACAGCAGCAGGCCCCGTGGGCGCTGGCCGACCTTGAGGGTGTCGGTGACTTGCAGGGTCTGCATGTCGATCAGGCTCAGGCTGTTGTCTTTCTCGTTGGAGACCCAGGCGGTACTGGCCACGGCGTGCCCGGCGGCAAGCAGCAGGGCGCATGGGAGCAGGGTGCGGCGCATGGCGGATTCCTTATTATTGTGGGTAGGCGATCAAGGGAAGCGGCAGGTCACCTCGGGTTTGTCATAGCCCAGGCTGTCCATTTCGTTGGTGGGGTGCAGGAAGCCGTCCTGGGGCGAGGTGCTGACCAGCGCGCGGGGCTGCACGATGGGAATCGGCTGGCGCAGTTGGCCGTTCCAGGAGCGGTAGCTGAGCTTGCGGCCCTTGAAGCCGTCCAGGGGCAGTTGCTCGCTGATTTGCACTTGGCGGATCGCCATGGGCTCGACCTGGCGCAACTTGCTCACTGCACTGGCGACGCTGCGCACGGCCATCCAGGCGGCGAAGTCGCGGTCGTTCATCCAACGCCCGGCCAGGGCCTCGAAGCGTTTCTGCAATTGGGCGGCGCCGTAGGTCTCGACGGTTTTGTGCCAGCCGGTGGGCGTCAAGCCCTGGGTGCCGGCGACGGGGCGCGGGTACCAGGTCTGGTAGGGCACGTACTCGCCGAAGTCGCCGCGCTCGTCGGCCACCAGCACCACGTCGTATTCGGCGGTCTGGGTGAACAGCGGCATATCCGCCTGGGCGCTGCGGCGTTGGTCGTTATCGAAGCGCCAGGCCTTTTCCGCCACCAGCTGCACGCCGAAGCGTTTGGCGGCGCGCCGCAGGGCGGCGGCGTAGGCCTGGTCATCCTCGGTGGGGCCGACGATCAACAGCGCTTTCTGCCATTTGCGCACTACCAGGAACTGCGCCAGGGCATCGGCGAGCATCGCGCGGCTGGGCAGGGTATGCAGCACGTTGCCCAGGCAGTCGCTGCTGCGCAGTCGGTCATCCGGGCTGCCGGCATTGAACAGCAGGCTGTCGGGCAGGGCTGCGCTGAGTTGGCGCAGGCTGGCGGCGGGTGCGTTGATCACGAACAGGCGCAGGCCCTGGGCATGCTGGGCCTGGGCGGCGGCGAGCAGGGCGTCCGGGGTGTCCACCGTGGCGGTCGTCAGGCTGTAGCGCTGGTTGAGAAAGGCGCCCGTGCTGTTGCTGTCGATGATCGCCAGTTCAGCGCCACGCTGCCCGGCATCGGCGGGCTCGGGAATCACATTCGACAGCAGCGGGCCTGGATCGGGCCGATAGCCCAGGTAGCCGATCTGCACCTGCAAGGGCGCTTCGGCGGCCTGGCCGGTGGCGGTCCAGGCGATCGCCAGCAGGCAGATCACGGCGTAGGGGGCGAGCTGGCGCATAGGGCACTCCATGACAGGTAGCGCCAGCATAGGAACCCTGAACGTCGCTGCAAATATGCAGAAAGTAGCGCTGGGGCAGTACCAAGGTAGTAGCCCCGGGCGCGCCGTGGGGTTTTAGCATGGAGCACCACGGGCTCTATCCACAGGAGTGACACCAGCATGCGCGTCTTGTCGACCTTGTGGCGCATCAACCTATGGGTGTGCGGCTTCTTCATCCTGGTGACCTGCGCCTGCACCGCGCTGTTGCTGCACCAGGCCCTGGCCGATGTGGAGCGCGAGCTGCAATCGGCCGAAGCGGTGGTGCACTACCTGAGCGAAACCGCCGCGCGCGACCCGGCCAGCCTGCAACCCCACCTCACCGCGAGTTTGCGCCATGTCCGCGTGCACTGGCTGGCGAGCGGCGACACCGTGCAAGCGCCGGACGCGGACGGGCTGGACGCCTGGCTCGGGCAGCTATTGTTTGCCGAGGCGCGGCGCAGTGCCCAGGTGTTGGACTTGCCGGACGGCCGGCGCGTGTCCATCGCTGTCGACCCGCGGGATGAAATCGACGAGGTCTGGGACTCCCTGCAACAACTGCTGGGCCTGTGCGCCCTGGCCCTGGCCCTGAGCCTGTTGACCATCCGCTGGGCGGTGCGCCGGGGCATGGGCGTGCTGGATGAATTGCTGCGTGCGCTGCAACAGGTGTGCGCCGGCCAGCTCAATGTGCGCCTGCGCAGCCAAGGCGCGCCGGAAGCACGCCAACTGGCGCTGCACTTCAACCGCATGACCGACGCCCTGGAGCAGGCGCGCACCGATAACACCCGGCTTACCCAAACCCTGCTGGCGGTGCAGGAGCGGGAACGCACCCACCTGGCCCAGACCCTGCACGATGACCTCGGCCAATACCTGGCCGGCATTCGCGCCCAGGCCTGCCTGTTGCGCCTGGCCACCGACCAGCCGCACCTGCTGGCGCCCACGGTGGCGCAACTTGAGGATCACTGCGAGCACTTGCAGCAAGGCTTCCGGGCACTGGTCCACGACCTTTATCCGGTGGCCCTGCAACACCTGCCGATGGCCGAGGCGTTTGCGCTGCTGGTCACCCAGTGGCAGGCCAGCCACGGCATTCCCTGCCACCTGCAGGTCAGCACCGACCTGCCGCTGTTGCCCGGCGCCAGCAAGACCCATCTGTACCGCCTGCTCCAGGAAGCCCTGACCAACATCCTGCGGCATGCCGACGCCAGCCAGGTGCACGTGCGCCTGCAACATCGCGGTTCGCGCCTGCGCCTGTGGGTGCGCGATAACGGTCGCGGCGCAGACACGCCCCAGCGGCCCGGCGTGGGCCTGTATTCGATGGCCGAACGCGCCCGCTGCCTGGGCGGCGAATTGAAGATCATCAGCCAGCCCGGCGCCGGCTGGGCGTTGGCGTTGAACATGCCGTTGGAGGCCTCATGAATATTCTGTTGGTGGATGACCACGCCGTGGTACGCCAGGGCTATGCCAGCCTGTTGCGTGCGCTGCTGCCGGCCGTTGAAGTGCGCGAGGCGGCCAGTGGCGAAGAGGCGTTGAGCCGGGTCCAGGAAGCGCTGCCGCACCTGGTGATCATGGACTTCGGCCTGCCGGGCATCAGCGGCCTGGAAACCACCCGGCGCCTGCGCCAGCGTCTGCCGCACCTGCGCGTGCTGTTTTTCAGCATGCACGACGAGTTGCCCCTGGTGCGCCAGGCCCTGGAGGCGGGCGCCTCGGGCTACCTGACCAAAACCTCGGCACCCGAGGTGTTGATCGAAGCGGTGCGGCGCATCCTCGACGGCCACGCCTATATCGAACAGGCCCTGGCCACTGAACTGGCCTATACGCCCGGTGATCAACGTTTGCAGGGCATGACCCCGCGCGAGCTGGAAATCTTCCTGATGCTGGCCAGGGGCACGCCGACCCGAGCGATTGCCGACCAGTTGAATATCAGCAGCAAGACCGTGTCCAATCACCTGACCTTGCTCAAGAGCAAATTGCAGGTGAGTTCCCATGCCGAGCTGGTGCACCTGGGGATCGACATGGGGGTGGTGCGGGTGGTTGGGTAACCGGGTGTGCGCACCGCCCCTCCCACATTTCAAGAGCGTCGTTTCAGCGATCCCAGGTCGTTGGGCAATCCTGGCAGCCCTCCATATTCGCATCCTGAAAATTCCCATAATGTTGCCGCGCACCGGTCAGGGTGGCGTTTTCAAGGTTGCTCTCGCCGAACTTGGCTTCCTGCAGGTTGGCATCGCTGAGGTCGGCACCTTGCAGGTCGGCCTTGCTCAGCCAGGTCATTTCCAGGTCGGCCGCACGCAGGTTGGCCTTGTGCATTTTCGCCCCCGACAGCCGCGCAAATTGCAGGTAGGCCGCGCTGAGGTTGGCGTTTTCGAACTGTGCGCCCTGGGCGAACAGGCCCCAACCCTGGATCGCCATCAACGTGGCGCCGCTGAAGTCGGCCAGGCGCAGGTTGGCCTGTTGCAGGCTGGCGCGAGTCAGGTTGGCGCCTTGCAGTCGGGCTTTTTCCAGGTTGGCCAGGTCGAGGTTGGCATGGCGCAGATCCGCCTCGCGCAGGTCGGCGCCGGCCAGGTTCATCTTGCTCAAGTCCTGGTTGCGCAAGTTGGCGCCCTTGAGGTTGGCGCCAGGGCATTGGCTGTGTTCGGCGATGGTGCAGCCGTTGATGATCAGCGGCGCATCGTCGCCATCCTCGGCGTGGGCCACGGGCAGGCAGAGCAGGAGTAACAAGGGCAGGTAGTTCATCGTGCGACCTCTGGGGATCCTGTGGTAAGCGGGCTTGTTGTGGTGAGGGGCTTGCTGTGGTGAGCGGGCTTGCCCCGCGCTGGGCTGCGAAGCGGCCCCGGCATTCCTCCAGCACCACCGTGCGCTCAGGTTCTACGACTGCTGCGCAGCCGAGCGCGGGGCAAGCCCGCTCACCACAAGGGAAGAAGCCGCCTGCTGCAAAAAGCGGCCCGGCATTCTCGCGGGGGTTATTTTTGCGCGGTCTTTTGATCCCAGCTCGGGATCTTGAACACCCAGAACGACCCGCCTTGTGCCACTGGCTTGGTCAGCTCCGCCATGTCGCCGCCCCACAATGGCACCGCGCCGCCGTAGCCGACGGTGACGCCGACATACTGCTCGCCATCCTGCTCCCAGGTGATCGGCGGCGAGACGATGCCGCTGCCGGTCTGGAACTTCCACAGCTCCTTGCCGGTTTTCGCGTCGAAGGCCTTGAAGAAACCGTCGCCTGTACCGGTAAACACCAGGTTGCCCTTGGTCGCCAACACGCCGGCCCACAGCGGCAAGGCTTCCTTGTGCTCCCACACCACCTTGCCGGTGGTCGGGTTCATTGCCCGCAGGGTGCCGACGTGGTCGTCATACATGCGCTTGATGCGAAAACCCATGCCCAGGTACGCCGAGCCCTTCTTGTAGTTGACCTCTTCGGTCCAGTATTCCTCTTTCCACTGGTTGCCCGGGATGTAGAACAGGCCGGTGTCCTGGCTGTAGGCCATGGGGTTCCAGTTCTTGCCCCCCAGGAACGGCGGCGAGACCTCCACCGGTTTGCCTTTGGTTTCACCCGGCAAGGGCTTGGCCGGGCGCTGGCCTTCGTTCTCCACCGGACGCCCGGTCTTCAGATCGATATGGCTGGCCCAGGTGATGTTGTCGACAAACGGGAAGGCGTTCTGCAGCTTGCCGTTGTTGCGGTCCACCACATAGAAAAAGCCGTTGCGGTCGGCGTGGCCGGTGGCCTTGACCACTTTGCCGTCCTTGTCCTTGTAGTCGAACAGCACCAGCTCGTTGTTGCCGGAAAAGTCCCAGGCGTCGTTCGGGGTGTGCTGGTAGAACCACTTCACTTCGCCGGTGCTCGGGTCGACGCCGACCTGGCCCGAGGTGTAGAGGCTGTCGAAGTCGTGGGGGTTGCCGTCCTTGGCGGTGCGCGCCCAGGTGTTCCACGGGCCGGGGTTGCCGGCACCGACGATGATCGTGTTGGTCTCGGCATCGAAGCTCGCGCTCTGCCAAGGGGCGCCGCCGCCGTGGCTCCAGGCCTCGACCTTGCCGGTTGCGGTGGTCGGGTCATCCGGCCACGAAGGCGCCTTGACGTCGCCGGTGGTGGTGCTGTCCTTGCCGTTGAGGCGGCCCATATGGCCTTCCACGAACGGGCGCATCCACACTTCTTCACCGGTGTCCGGGTCGCGGGCAAACAGCTGGCCGACCACGCCGAACTCATCGCCGGAGCTGCCGTGGATCAGCAGCACCTTGCCGCTGACCTTGTCTTTGATCAGCACCGGGGCGCCGGTCATGGTGTAGCCGGCGGCGTGGTCGCCGAACTTCTTGTTCCACACCACTTTGCCGGTGTGCTTGTCGAGGGCGATCAGGCGCGCGTCGAGGGTGCCGAAGTAGATCTTGTCGCCGAAGATCGCCGCACCGCGGTTGACCACATCGCAGCATGGGCGAATGTTGTCGGGCAGGCGGTGGTTGTAGGTCCACAGGCGCTTGCCGGTCTTGGCGTCGAGGGCGAACACGCGGGAATAGGAGCCGGTGACGTAGACCACGCCGTCGCTGACGATGGCCTGGGATTCCTGGCCGCGTTGCTTCTCATCGCCGAACGAGTAGGACCAGGCCGGGGTGAGCTTGAACACGTTCTTGTCGTTGACCTGGGCCAGCGGGCTCCAGCGCTGGGCGTTGGTGCCCATGCCGTATTGCAGCACGTCCTGGGTAGTCAGGTGGTCGTTGGCGATGTCTTCCCAGGTGACGTTGTGCGTCGGCTTGGCGGGTTCGGCGGCGGCAAACGTTGCCGCACTGAGGGACAGGCTGCCCACCAGCACGAAGGCTTGCACGGCAAGGCTTAAAGGTGAGCGGGCGGGTAGCGATCTTATTGTCATGGTTGCAGTTCCCAGTGGAGGTTTTGGCCTGCACAGGGTGGAACGCCGGGGCGCCGGGCGGATACGGAAAAATTCCCGCCGTGGCCGGGAAGACTTCCCGAGGCGCCGCTGTTTTAGGCGTGCCCCACAAGCCCTACTACCAAGGGAGGAGAGGGCGGCCACCAAAGCAGCATACGGCCCATGCCCCGGGGTTTCTAAGATGGTTGCCATAGCCTCTGCAATGAGGTTTTGCGTGCAATCCTGAGGGCAAAAATAATGACAACAAAACACAATGCCTTGCTCGTCGCCGGGCTGTTGGTCGGTGTGATCGCCGGGGGCTCCGCCTGGGCCCATGGCAACGTGGTCCCGCAAGCGGTGGAAACCAAGGGCCTGACCTCGATCAAGGACGCCGGCGTACCGGTCAACGAAGACGGCTGGGCGGCGGTCAACCCGTACCGCACCTCGCCTGAACACGACCGCGCCGTGGAAATCGGCTCGTCCGCCTATAACCAGAACTGCGCCGCCTGCCACGGCCTGGAAGCCAAGTCCGGCGGTATCGCCCCCGACCTGCGCATGCTCGATGTGGGCGAAGCCGGTGATGAGTGGTTCGTCGAGCGCGTGCGCCATGGCGCGGTGCGTGACGGTCGCGTGTACATGCCGAAAATGGCCGACTATCTGAGCCAGGAAGCCTTGTGGGCCGTGCGCACCTACCTGGACAGCGTGCACGTCGAGGAGTAAGCCATGCGCCTGTTCGCTTATGTGCTTGGCCTGGCCCTGCTGTGTTGCCAGCCGGCACAGGCGCAGGTGCGCAGCTATGACCAGATGATCGCCGCCGGCGAAATCAACGTGGCGGTGTACAAGGACTTTGCCCCCTACAGTTTCGAAGACGGCGCCACCGCGCGCGGGGTCGACGTGGAACTGGCCCAGGCCCTGGCCACGGCGCTGGGGGTACGGCTGAAGTTGATCTGGGCGCCGGCCGGCGAGAAGCTCGACGACGACCTGCGCGACTACATCTGGCGCGGCAGCCCGTTGCACAACCAGCAACTGGCCGACCTGATGATGCGCGCGCCCTACGACCGCGATTACGCACAAAAGCGCAACGACCAGGGCGAACTGGAAAACGGCCATGTGGTGATGTTCGGGCCGTACCAGAACGAACAATGGCAGGTGGCTTATGACCGTCGGCGCCTGGACACGGTTGCCAGTGTGGCGGTGTTCGAGCAGCACCCGATTGGCGTCGAAGTCGACAGCGTACCGTCGTTCTACCTCACCTCGGTGTTCAACGGCATGCTCGCCGCCAAGACCCATCACTACCCCGACGTACCCCAGGCCTTTGCGGCGATGAAAGCCGGTGAGGTCGATGCGGTGATGGCGATGCGCGGCGAAGTCGATTGGCAGGTGCACGAGGCCCATGACCCGCAACTGGCCCTGGCCGAAAACGCCTACCCGAACATGGGCAAGCAACGCTGGGAGATCGGCATGGCGGTGCACGAGAGCAATCGCCAGTTGGCCTACGCGGTGGAAGAGGCGCTGGAAGGCCTGATCCGCGACGGCGCGGTGCAAGCCATCTATGCCCGTTACGGCCTGCAGTACGAAGTGCCCGAGATGTATCAATAGGAGCAGGCGATGAACTGGCGATTGAGCTGCATCCTGGCCTGCTGGCTGCCGCTGGCGGCGCACGCCGTGGAGGTCGACCCGGTGCCGTCGGTGATGTGGGACTTCTATCACAAGCAGTTCCTGGCGCTGGCGCCGTTCGTGTTCGACGACCGAGTCAAGCTGCTTGCGCCGCCGTTTGCCGAAGATGCGCGTCAGGTGCCCCTGGAAATCGATGCACGGGCCTTCAGTGGCCATGTGGTGAAGATCCTCGCCTGGGCTGAGCTCAACCCGTTGCCGAAAATCGTCGACTTCCAGCCCAAGGCCGGGGTGCTGCCGTGGCTGTCGCTGCGGATTCGTATCGAGCAGGCCACGCCGTTGCGGGCGGCGGTGCTCACCGATGACGGCCTGTGGCACGTGGGCTCGACCCTGATCGACGCGGCCGGTGGCGGCTGCACTGCGCCCAGCGTGGTACGCACCCAGCCGGGCTGGGAAGAGCACATCGGCGAAGTGCTCGGCGGCCGGTACCCGCGTGGCGAGTTCAGCCGGGTGCGTGTACAGGTGGCGCACCCGATGGACAACGGCATGGTCAGCGGCATCCCCGAGTTTTTTATCAACCATGCACAACTGCGCGGCCAGGACGGCCAGGTGCTGGCTGACCTTGAGTTGTTCCCGGCGGTCAGCGAAAACCCCAACCTGGCCTTCGACATCGACGCGCCGGGGCCCACCCGCCTGGTGTTGCGCGACAACAGCGGCAATGAGTTCGACGCGGCCATCCCCTGACCAGAAGGAGCGCGGCATGCGCTGGATTCTATTGTTATGCCTGGGCCTGAGCCTGCCCGCCCTGGCGGACCTCGACTACGCCCTCAAGCCCCGGCTGATCGCCGACGACACCTGGCTGCTCGAAGGCAGCACCGACAATTTTGCCAAGGCCAATGGCGGCAATATCGTCAACACCGCCTTCATCGTCACCGAGGCCGGTGTGGTGGTGATCGACACCGGACCGTCGCGGCGCTACGGCGAAGCCATGCGCGAGGCCATCGCCCGTGTCACCCCCAAACCGGTGATCCAGGTGCTGATTACCCATCATCACCCCGACCATGCGCTCGGCAACCAGGCCTTCAAGGACATGCCCATCGGCGCCCTGGCCGAGACCACGCGGCTGCTGCACGAGCAGGGCGACGGCATGGCGGAAAACCTCTATCGCATGGTTGGCGACTGGATGCGCGGCACCGAGGTGGTGTTGCCCACCCAGGTGCTGGAACCCGGTGTGCTGAGTGTCGGCCGCCACGACTTGCGCCTGCTTGCGCTCAGCGGTCACACCGGCGCCGACCTGGCGATCTTCGACCAGAGCACCGGCGTGCTGTTTGCCGGCGACCTGGTGTTTTACCAGCGCGCCCTCACCACCCCCAACAGCCCGGGGCTGGCGGTGTGGCTGGCTGACCTCGGCACCCTGCAAGCCTTGCCCTGGACCCTGATCGTGCCCGGCCATGGCCCGGTGGCCAGCGATGCCCAGCCTTTCACACAGATGCGCGACTACCTGACCTGGCTTGACCAACTGCTGCGTGACGGCGCGGCCCAGGGCAGCGACATGGCCGAGATGATCCGCAGCCCCATCCCCGCACGCTTCGCGGCGATCAGCCTGAGCCGCTATGAACTGATCCGCAGCGTCAGCCACCTGTACCCGCGTTACGAGCGCGAACAGATGCAACGCGTGGATTCGGCGCGCTGACCCGCTACTAAGGAACTAGCAAACTCGATACTGCGGTCAATTGTGACAACGGCCCCTGCGCCCAAGAATCTGCACCAGACCGGGAAAATTTCCCGGGTATAACAAAAAACCGCAGAGGTAGCCGTCATGACCCAACCCGCACGTCGCCAACCCTTCGCCTTGAGTGTGTTGCTCGGTGCCATCCTGTTGTCTGGCCAGGCCATGGCCTCGGTCACCGATGAGGACATCCTCCAGGACCCGAAAAACCCCGGGCAGATCGTCACCAACGGCCTCGGCGTGCAGGGCCAGCGCTACAGCCCCCTCGATACCCTGAACGTCGACAACGTCAAGGAACTGCGCCCGGTCTGGGCGTTTTCCTTTGGCGGCGAGAAGCAGCGTGGGCAACAGGCGCAGCCGATGATCAAGGACGGGGTGATGTACCTCACCGGTTCCTACTCGCGGGTGTTCGCGGTGGATGCGCGCACCGGCAAGAAGCTCTGGCAGTACGATGCGCGTCTGCCCGATGACATCCGCCCGTGCTGTGACGTGATCAACCGTGGCGTGGCGCTGTACGGCGACCTGGTGTTCTTCGGCACCCTCGACGCCAAGCTGGTGGCGCTGAACAAAGACACCGGCAAAGTGGTGTGGAGCAAGCAGGTCGCCGACCACAAGGAAGGCTACTCGATCAGTGCCGCGCCCCTGGTGGTCAACGGCAAGCTGATCACCGGCGTGGCCGGTGGCGAATTCGGCGTGGTCGGCAAGATCCAGGCCTATGACCCGAAAAACGGCGAGCTGCTGTGGAGCCGCCCGACGGTCGAAGGTCATATGGGTTATGTCTACAAGGACGGCAAAGCCGTGGAAAACGGCATCTCCGGTGGCGAGGCGGGCAAGACCTGGCCGGGCGACCTGTGGAAAACCGGCGGCGCCGCACCGTGGCTGGGCGGCTACTACGACCCGGAAACCAACCTGCTGCTGTTCGGCACCGGCAACCCGGCGCCGTGGAACTCGCACCTGCGCCCCGGCGACAACCTCTACTCGTCCTCGCGCCTGGCGCTGAACCCGGACGACGGCACCATCAAGTGGCACTTCCAGAGCACGCCCCACGACGGCTGGGACTATGACGGCGTCAACGAGCTGATCGCCTTCAACTACACCGAAGGCGGCAAGGAAATCAAAGCGGCAGCCACCGCCGACCGCAACGGCTTCTTCTACGTGCTCGACCGCGCCAACGGCAAGTTCATCCGTGGCTTCCCGTTTGTCGACAAGATCACCTGGGCCAGCGGCCTGGATAAGGACGGTCGGCCGATCTACAACGAAGCCAGCCGCCCAGGCGCGCCGGGCAGCGAAACCAAGGGCACCTCGGTGTTTGTCGCGCCGGCGTTCCTCGGTGCGAAGAACTGGATGCCGATGGCCTACAACCGCGACACCGGGCTGTTCTATGTGCCGTCCAACGAGTGGGGCATGGACATCTGGAACGAAGGCATCGCCTACAAGAAGGGCGCGGCGTTCCTTGGCGCGGGCTTCACCATCAAGCCGCTGAACGAAGACTACATTGGCGTGCTGCGCGCCATCGATCCGAAGACCGGCAAGGAAGTCTGGCGCCACAAGAACTTCGCGCCGCTGTGGGGCGGGGTGCTGACCACCAAGGGCAACCTGGTGTTCACCGGCACGCCGGAAGGCTTCCTGCAGGCGTTCAACGCCAAGACCGGCGAGAAGGTCTGGGAATTCCAGACCGGCTCCGGCGTGCTCGGCTCGCCTGTGACCTGGGAAATGGACGGCGAACAGTACGTCTCGGTGCTCTCCGGCTGGGGCGGCGCCGTGCCGTTGTGGGGCGGTGAAGTGGCCAAGCGCATCAAGGACTTCAACCAGGGCGGCATGCTCTGGACCTTCAAGCTGCCCAAAGAGCTGGTCGCCAAGCACTGAAACTACGACCAAATGACAAGTGCCCCCCTGCCAACGGCGCATTCGCCCGCCAGCGGGGGCTCTTTACTATCGGGTCATCGCCTGTTGACCGACAGGCCCGGACCCAGACAGAGGCTTTAACATGATCTACGCACAACCTGGCACCCCTGGCGCCATCGTCAGCTTCAAGCAGCGCTACGGCAATTACATCGGCGGCGAGTTCGTCGCCCCGCTCAGCGGTGAGTACTTCACCAACACCTCGCCGGTGACCGGTGAAGTGATCGCCGAATTCCCGCGCTCCAACGCCGCCGATATCGACAAGGCCCTTGACGCTGCCCATGCCGCCGCCGACGCCTGGGGCAAGACTTCGCCCCAGGATCGCTCGCTGGTGCTGCTGAAAATCGCCGACCGTATCGAGCAGCACCTCGAAGTGCTGGCCGTGACCGAAAGCTGGGACAACGGCAAGGCCGTGCGCGAAACCCTCAACGCCGACGTGCCCCTGGCCGCCGACCACTTCCGCTACTTCGCCGGCTGCATCCGCGCCCAGGAAGGCGGCGCCGCCGAGATCAACGAACACACCGCGGCCTATCACTTCCATGAGCCATTGGGCGTGGTCGGGCAGATCATTCCGTGGAACTTCCCGCTGCTGATGGCCGCCTGGAAACTCGCCCCGGCCCTGGCCGCCGGTAACTGCATCGTGCTCAAGCCGGCCGAGCAGACGCCGCTGTCGATCATGGTGTTTGCCGAGTTGATCAATGACCTGCTGCCACCAGGCGTGCTGAATATCGTCCAGGGCTTTGGCCGCGAAGCCGGGGAGGCGCTGGCCACCAGCAAGCGCATTGCCAAGATCGCGTTCACCGGCTCGACCCCCATCGGTGCGCACATCATGCATGCGGCCGCCGAGAACCTCATTCCCTCCACCGTGGAACTAGGCGGCAAGTCGCCGAACATCTTCTTCGAAGACATCATGCAGGCTGAGCCGCAGTTCATCGAAAAAGCCGCCGAAGGCCTGGTGCTGGCGTTCTTCAACCAGGGCGAAGTGTGCACCTGCCCGTCGCGGGCGCTGGTGCAGGAGTCGATCTACGACGACTTCATGAAAGTGGTGATGAAGAAGATCGTCAAGATCAAGCGCGGCAACCCGCTGGACACCGAGACCATGGTCGGCGCCCAGGCGTCCGAACAGCAATACGACAAGATCCTCTCCTACCTCAAGATCGCCCAGGAAGAGGGCGCCGAGTTGCTCACCGGCGGCGCGGCCGAGCGCCTGGAGGGCGACCTGTCCAGCGGTTACTACATCCAGCCGACCCTGCTCAAGGGCCACAACAAGATGCGTGTGTTCCAGGAAGAAATCTTCGGCCCGGTGGTGGGTATCACCACCTTCAAGGACGAAGCCGAAGCCCTGGCGATTGCCAACGACAGCGAATTCGGCCTCGGCGCCGGGCTGTGGACCCGCGACATCAACCGCGCCTACCGCATGGGCCGGGCGATCAAGGCCGGCCGCGTGTGGACCAACTGTTATCACCTGTACCCGGCGCATGCGGCGTTTGGCGGCTACAAGAAGTCGGGCGTGGGGCGTGAGAACCACAAGATGATGCTCGATCACTACCAGCAGACCAAGAACCTGTTGGTGAGCTACGACATCAATCCATTGGGTTTCTTCTGATTCCAACTTGAAATGCGATCAAGTGTGGGAGGGGGCAAGTCGAATCGTCGCACCGCCCCTCCCACATTTTGCTCCCTGTACATTCGCGACTAATGCAGTGCGGCATTTACTTCGAAAGTAGCATTCGCACCCCCATCCCCCCATGCATTAATGCCTTTACCGGAATCTTCCGGCACAACAAGAGGACTCTGCCCATGTGGACCAAACCCGCCTTCACCGACCTGCGTATCGGCTTCGAAGTGACCATGTACTTCGCCAGCCGCTGATCCATCTCCGGCCAGCCTCGCGCTGGCCGGTGCCCTATTGGGAATGACCCTTTGGTCTGATTGCAAACGCCTGCGAATGGGTTAGTGTGGAGCGCATCTCCCAAAAATAATAACAACAGGCTTTCCAATGAGCCCCAATCTGAGCCTCCTGCGTAAATTCGTCTCGCCTGAAATCATCTTCGGTGCCGGCTGTCGGCACAACGTCGGTAACTACGCCAAGACCTTTGGTGCGCGCAAGGTCCTGGTGGTCAGCGACCCCGGTGTGATCGCCGCCGGATGGGTCGCCGATGTGGAAGCCAGCCTGCAGGCCATCGGCATCGACTACTGCCTGTACAGCGCCGTGTCGCCCAACCCGCGCGTCGAGGAAGTGATGCTCGGTGCCGAGGTGTACCGGGAAAACCATTGCGACGTGATCGTGGCCATCGGCGGCGGCAGCCCCATGGACTGCGGCAAGGCCATCGGCATTGTGGTCGCCCATGGGCGCTGCATCCTCGAGTTCGAAGGCGTGGACACCATCCGCGTGCCGAGCCCGCCACTGATCCTGATCCCCACCACCGCCGGCACCTCGGCGGATGTCTCGCAGTTCGTGATCATTTCCAACCAGCAGGAACGCATGAAGTTCTCCATCGTCAGCAAGGCGGTGGTGCCGGATGTGTCGCTGATCGACCCGGAAACCACGGCGAGCATGGACCCGTTCCTGTCCGCCTGTACTGGCATCGACGCGCTGGTGCATGCGATCGAGGCGTTCGTGTCCACCGGCCATGGCCCGCTGACCGACCCCCATGCGCTGGAAGCCATGCGCCTGATCAACGGCAACCTGGTGCAGATGATCGCCAACCCCGGTGACATTGCCCTGCGCGAGAAGATCATGCTCGGCAGCATGCAGGCGGGGTTGGCGTTCTCCAATGCGATCCTCGGCGCGGTGCATGCCATGTCCCACAGCCTCGGCGGGTTTCTCGACCTGCCCCATGGTTTGTGCAACGCGGTGCTGGTGGAACACGTGGTGGCGTTCAACTACAACTCGGCGCCGGAGCGCTTCAAGGTGATTGCCGAGACCTTCGGCATCGATTGCCGTGGCCTCAACCACCGACAGATCTGTGGGCGCCTGGTGGAACACCTGATTGCCCTGAAACACGCCATCGGCTTCCATGAAACCCTCGGCCTGCATGGCGTGCGCGTGGCGGACATTCCGTTCCTGTCCCAGCATGCGATGCACGACCCGTGCATCCTCACCAACCCGCGCGAGTCCAGCCAGCGTGATGTCGAGGTGGTGTATGGCGAAGCGCTCTGACGACCAGCAACAGGCCCTCGCCGGTCTGTTGGGCCTGGGTAATCACTCGGCGCGCAAGAGCCACTACCCGGAACTCACCGCGCGTCTCGACGAGCTGGAGGCCGAGCGCAACCGCTATATCCGTCTCAACGATGAGCTGGAGCAGCGCGTGGCGGCGCGCACCGATGAACTGCTGGAAGCCAACCGCAACCTGCAACAGCAGATCGCCCAGCGCGAGCAGGTCGAGCAGGAGCTGCGTGACGCCCGCGATGCCGCCGAGGCCGCCAACCGCAGCAAGGACAAATACCTCGCCGCCGCCAGCCATGACCTGTTGCAGCCGCTCAACGCCGCGCGACTGCTGATCTCCACCTTGCGCGAGCGCAAGCTGCCCAGCGTCGAACAAGTGCTGGTGGAACGTACGCACCAGGCCCTGGAAGGCGCCGAGGATTTGCTCACCGACCTGCTGGATATTTCGCGGCTCGACCAGGCGGCGGTCAAGCCCGATGTGGCGCTGTATCGCCTGGATGAGCTGTTTGCGCCGCTGGTCTCGGAGTTCCAGTCGGTGGCGCTGGCGGCCGGGCTGAACCTGCGCGCGCGTACCGGCCATTATGCGATTCGCACCGACCTGCGCCTGGTGACGCGGATCCTGCGTAACTTCCTCAGCAACGCCTGTCGCTACACCGACGAGGGCTGCATCCTGCTCGGCGCGCGCCGCCGTGGCGATCGCCTGCGCCTGGAAGTGTGGGACACCGGGCGCGGCATCGCGGCCGACCGCCTCGACGCGATCTTCCTCGAGTTCAACCAGCTCGACGTCGGCCGTGCCTCGGACCGCAAAGGCGTAGGGCTGGGCCTGGCGATTGTCGAGCGCATCGCCGAGATCCTCGGCTACCCGGTGGCGGTCCGTTCGTGGCCGGGGCGCGGCTCGATGTTCAGCATCGAGGTGCCCATCAGCGAAGAGATGCCCCTGGCGATCAGCCAACTGCCGGTGCTGCCGACCACGGGTAACCCGCTGCCGGGGCGGCGTTTGCTGGTAATCGACAACGAGGTGAGCATCCTCGACAGCATGCGCGCGCTGCTGGGGCAGTGGGGCTGCGAGGTAATTACCGCCACCGACCAGGCCGGGGCGTTGCTGGCTTTGCAGGGCAGGGCGCCGGAGCTGATCCTCGCCGACTACCACCTTGACCATGGGGTGGTGGGTTGTGCGGTGGTCAAGCACCTGCGCGAGCATTTCGCGCAGAACATCCCCGCCGTGATCATCACCGCCGACCGCACTGACCAGTGCCGCCGCGCGCTGCGCCGCCTGGACGCGCCGTTGCTGAACAAACCGCTCAAGCCCGGCAAGTTGCGGGCGGTATTGAGCCAGTTATTGACCTAGGGTGTTGATACCCGTCAACACCTGTTGCGGCGCTTTGCCCCATGCTGCCTCCCTGATTCAGAGCCCGACGGAGCCCGCCATGAACGCCCCCGCAACAACCGCAGCCTCTTTCAAGTTGCCCCTGGGCCTGGTGATCGGCGTACTGGTGATGGTCGGCGTGCTGCTGTTGCCGCTGCCCGCCGACCTGCCGGTGGCCGGGCAGCGCATGCTGGCGATCCTCGCGTTTGCGGTGGTGGTGTGGATCACCGAGGCGGTGTCCTATGAAGCCAGCGCGATCATGATCACCTCGCTCATGGCGTTTTTGCTCGGCACCGCGCCGTCGCTGCAAGACCCCACGCACCTGATCGGCTCCAGCCCGGCCATCAGCATGGCGCTTACCGGCTTTTCCAACCCGGCACTGGCCCTGGTGGCGGGCGCGTTGTTCATTGCGGCGGCCATGACCCACACCGGCCTGGACCGGCGCATCGCCCTGGTGACCCTGACCCGCGTCGGTACCAGCACGCGGGGCATTCTGCTCGGGGCGATTGCGGTGACGATCCTGCTCAGCCTCGTGGTGCCCAGCGCCACGGCGCGGAGCGCCTGTGTGGTGCCGATCATGATGGGCGTGGTCGCCGCATTTGGCGTGGACAAGCGCTCCAACATCGCCGCCGGCCTGATGATCGTGGTGGCCCAGGGCACCAGCATCTGGAACGTCGGCATCCTGACCGCCGCCGCGCAAAACCTGCTGACCGTGGGCTTTATGGACAAGATGCTCGGCCAGCGCGTGTCGTGGATCGACTGGCTGATCGCCGGCGCGCCGTGGGCGGTGATCATGTCGGCGGTGTTGCTGTTCCTGGTGATCAAGCTGCTGCCGCCGGAAACCGACAGCATCCCCGGTGGCAAGGAGGCCGTGGCCCAGTCCCTGGTGGACATCGGCCCGATGACCGGCCCGCAGAAACGTTTGCTGACGGTGTCGGTGCTGCTGCTGTTGGCATGGGCCACGGAAGGGCGCCTGCACCCGTTCGACACCACCTCGACCACCTATGCCGGGTTGGTGTTCCTGCTGCTGCCGGGCATCGGGGTGATGACCTGGAAAGATGTGCAATCGCGCATTCCGTGGGGCACGGTGATCGTGTTTGGCGTGGGCATCAGCCTCGGTACCGCATTGCTGACCACCCAGGCCGGGCAATGGCTGGGGTCTCAGGTGGTGGCGCACACCGGCCTGGATCAGGTCGGGCCGTTGGGGGTGTTTGCGATCCTGGGGGCGTTTCTGATTGTGATCCACCTGGGCTTTGCCAGCGCCACGGCGCTGACTTCGGCGTTGTTGCCGATATTGATTGCGGTGCTGCAGACCTTGCCGGGGGAGTTCAACCGCTTGGGCATGACCATGCTGTTGGGGTTTGTGATGAGCTACGGGTTTATCCTGCCGATCAATGCGCCGCAGAACATGGTGTGCCTGGGGACGGGGACGTTTACGGCGCAGCAGTTTGCCAAGGTGGGGATCCTGGTGACGTTGATCGGGTATGGGTTGATGTTGGTGTTTGCGGCGACTTACTGGAGCTGGCTCGGTTGGATCTGATTTGAAATGCGCTTGTGGATGCCCATGAGATCCACTGTGGCAGGCCGCTGATGTGGTGAGCGGGCTTGTCCCGCGCTGGGGGCGCATCGCACCCTCACGGGGGACAAGTCTGCATCGCCATCAGCTTGAGCGTTGGGTGGGCTTAGTCATAGGACCTTGATCACCACCTTGCCCTTGGCTCTGCCCCGTTCGACGTAGCTCAAGGCCTCAGCCGTTGCCTCGAGAGGGAAGGTTCGGTCGATCACCGGTGTGATAGCGCCGGACTCGACGAGCGCGGTGATTTTCTGCAATTGCGCACCGCTCGCACGCATGAACACGAACCCATAGTCGACGCCCTGCCTGCGGGCTTTTCTGCGTATGCCGCTGCTTAACAGGCGCATGATCCAACCGAGTCCCCAGGACAGCTTTTGCTCGCGTGCGAACTCGGCGGTCGGTGGCCCCGAGATGGAGATGAGCTGCCCACCCGGTTTGAGAATGCGCAGGGATTTTTCCAGTTCGGCGGGGCCGAGGCTGTTCAAGACGACGTCGTAGTCACGCAAGACGTTTTCGAAATTCTGCTGCGTATAGTCGATGACGACGTCTGCTCCCAACGCCTTGACCCAATCCACGTTGGCGGTGCTGGTCGTGGTGGCAACGAAAGCCCCCAGGTGTTTTGCAAGCTGGATGGCAATGCTGCCGACACCACCGGAGCCCGCCTGGATAAAGACTTTTTGCCCCTTCTTCACGCGGGCTGTTTCAACCAGCACCTGCCAGGCGGTCAGTGCCACCAGGGGCAGGGCGGCGGCTTGTTCCATGCTGGTGTTTTTGGGTTTCAGTGCGAGGGCACTTTCCTTAATCGCGATCAGCTCGGCAAAGCCACCGATGCGCGCGTCGGGCGGGCGCGCGTAGACCTCGTCACCGGGCTTGAAGGTGCGCACGCCTGACCCTACGCGAACGACGACGCCGGCCAGGTCGTTGCCCATGATCAGCGGGAATGTGTACGGCAGGATCAGTTTGAATTCACCCTTGCTGATCTTCGAGTCCAGCTGGTTGACGCTGCTGGCATGTACCTTGACCAGTACGTCGTGGATGCCCGGTTCCGGGTCCGGTACCTCGGCAAGGCGTCCTTGATGCTTGCCGTAACGGTCGATCAGGAAGGCTTTCATCGTTCAGTTCCCATGGCTATACGTGACAATCACGCCTTGGCTTGATAGCGCTCGGCGACGACCGATTGGCGAATCTCTGACAGCAAACCCTGGCGGGCGGCTTGCAGGGCATCCCAGCGGGCGGCGTCTTGCAATGGCGGAATGGTCACCGGCTCGCGACGATCAAAACCGACCAGCGCAGCATCGACCAACTCGTCCACGCTCATGATTTCGCTCAGGGTATTGATGTCGATGCCCGCGCGATCCCAGATTTCCGTGCGAGTGGCGGCTGGAAGAACGGCTTGCACGTAGACGCCCTTGGGCGAGAGTTCGAGGCTCAGCCCCTGGGATAGAAACAGCACGAACGCCTTGGTTGCACCGTAGACGCTCATGCCGAATTCCGGTGCCAGCCCCACCACCGAGCCAATGTTGATAATCGCGCCGTTACCGGCGTGTACCAGGCGTGGAGCGATGGCGCTGGCGAGTCGCACCAGGGCGGTGGTGTTGAGCGCGACCAGGTTGGTAACGCTGTCGATGGATTGCTCGATGAAGCTGCCGGAGAGGGCGGCGCCCGCATTGTTCACCAGGATGCCGATACTGGCGTCGTCACGCAGGCGTGCTTCGACGCGGGCCAGGTCACCGGTTTGAGTCAGGTCGGCCTGGATCACGTCAATGGACACCGCGTGTTTCTCACGCAGCTGCGAGGCCAGTGCGTCCAGCCGGCCTTTATCGCGGGCTACCAGCACGAGATTGTGCCCACGTTGGGCAAAACGCTCGGCGTAGGTCGCGCCAATGCCTGTTGAGGCGCCGGTAATCAGTACGGTTTCTGGGGTGCTCATAAGTAGATGCTCTTGATTGTTCAGGATGATCAGAGACGGCGATCCGCGCCGTACAGCCGCAGAGACATGCGCTGGTGGTTTTATGATGTCGATCACAATCAAAACTGTCAACAGTTTTGATTGTGATCGACATCATAGTATAGTCAGGCCATCGTTCAGGAGTCCCAGGGGCGCGAAATGAAGATCACCAAGACACAATCACTCGCCAACCGAGCTCATATTGTGGAGACGGCGTCAGAGCTGTTTCGTGAGCGTGGCTATGACGGTGTGGGTGTGGCAGAACTCATGGCTACTGCGGGTTTTACCCAGGGAGGCTTCTACAAACACTTCGGCTCCAAGGCCGACTTGATGGCCGAAGCAGCGGAAAATAGCCTGGCAAAGTCCCTGTCGAATAGCTCCGATCTGGACATTCCGGGCTTTGTGAACCTGTACGTGTCCAGGGATCACAGAGACGGCAGGGGAGAGGGGTGCACCATGGCAGCCCTGTGTGGTGACGCGGCCCGTCAGTCAGATGATCTGAAGGCAACCTTTGCCAGTGGCGTTGAAAACACGCTTGCAGCACTCGAGGACAAGTACACGGCGGGTGTGGATGTGCCCAGGCAAGAGGTCCGCGCGAAAATGATCGACCTGCTGGCCCATGCAATCGGTGCGGTCATGCTGTCGCGGGCGTGTCCGGATGACTCGGCCCTGGCGGATGAAATATTGGAAACGTGCCGCGCTGAGATAATGGCATCCCTGCCATCGAGTAAAGAAAGCAGCGCATGAGTGGCAAGATGGGCGCTGACCGACGCGCCCAAGATGGCAAGATGAACCCCGCTCAGGTTTACTACTCTGAGTAGTGGTTTTACCGACGTCACCCGTCGGCTCATCTAGGTCATCGAATGGACAAATACACCCCCCGCCCTTGGGAACCCCACGAGCGCCCGAGCCTGCCGGGCTCGCCGTCGACGCCGCTGCATCCGACGCACAAGCGCTGGCTGTTTGCGATGGTCGGCGTGCTGGTGGCAATCACCGGTGGCCTTGGCAACGCGCTGGTGATCGCCAACCTGCAATACCTGCAAGGCGCCCTCGGTGCGACCACCGCGGAAATGGCCTGGCTGCCCGCCGCCTATGTGATGACCAACGTATGCATGAACCTGCTGCTGGTGAAGTTCCGCCAGCAATTCGGCCTGCGCGCGTTTACCGAGGTGTTCCTGGTGCTGTATGCGCTGGTGACCTTCGGCCACTTGTTCGTCAACGACCTCAACTCGGCCATCGCCGTACGGGCCGCCCACGGCATGGTCGGCGCGGCGCTGAGTTCGTTGGGCTTGTATTACATGATCCAGGCGTTCCCGGCCAAGTGGCGGTTGAAATCCCTGGTGCTGGGGCTGGGCACGGCGCAGTTGGCGTTGCCCCTGGCGCGGCTGTTCTCCGAGGACTTGTTGCAGATCGCCGAATGGCGCGGGCTTTACCTGTTCGAACTGGGCCTGGCGCTGATCTGCCTGGGTTGTGTATTCCTGCTCAAACTGCCTCCCGGCGACCGCTTCAAGACCTTTGAAAAACTCGACTTCGTCACCTTCGCCATTCTCGCCAGCGGTGTCGCGCTGCTGTGTGCGGTGTTGTCCCTGGGGCGTATCGACTGGTGGCTGGAAGCGCCGTGGATCGGCGTGGCCTCGGCCTGTTCCCTGGTGCTGATCATGGCCGGCCTGGCCATCGAGCATAACCGCGCCAACCCGATGCTGATGACCCGCTGGCTGGGCAGCGGCACCATGATCCGCCTGGCGTTGGCGGTAATCCTGATTCGCATGGTGCTGTCGGAGCAGTCCACCGGTGCGGTGGGGTTCATGCAGATGCTGAACATGAGCTACCAGCAGATGCATACGCTGTACGTGGTGATGCTGGCCGGCGCGATCAGCGGGCTGGTGGTCAGTGCGCTGACGATCAACCCGGCGCACCTTCTAATGCCGTTGGTTATCTCCCTGGCGCTGATGGCCACCGGCTCGGTGATGGACAGTTTCTCCAGCAACCTCACGCGTCCGCAGAACCTGTACATCAGTCAGTTCCTGCTAGGCTTCGGTGGCACCTTCTTCCTGGGGCCGACCATGGTGCTGGGGACCAAAAACGTGCTGGCCAACCCGCGTAACCTGGTGAGCTTTTCGGTGATGTTCGGGATTTGCCAGAACCTCGGCGGCCTGATCGGCGCGGCTTTGCTCGGGACCTTCCAGATCGTGCGCGAGAAGTATCATTCCAGCATGATCGTCGAGCACCTGACGCTGCTCGACCCGCGTGTGGCCGCACGGGTGCAGAGCGGCGGGTCGGCCTATGGCGGTATCGTCGCCGACCCGGAACTGCGTAACCTCATGGGCATCCGCAGCCTGGCCACGGCGGCGACCCGCGAGGCCAATGTCATGGCCTACAACGATGTGTTCATGCTGATCGCGATTATCGCGATCCTGACCATGATCTGGATCTTTATCCGCAGTCTGTGGCTGATGAGTACCACCAAGGCAGCCACTCCCGTTCAACCCAGCGGCGCTACTTCATGACCGAACCCACCACCACGACCACCAACGCCATCGCCGCCACCCCGGAAGGCACCACGCCGCCCGGCGCCACGGTTACCGAGCCGCGCTCATTGCGCGTGCGCATCTTCTCGTCCCTGGGCTTTGCCGCGATTGCCATCGTCGGCGTGTTGATCGTGCTGTATGCCTGGCAATTGCCGCCGTTCAGCAGCGCGGTGGAAACCACCGAGAACGCTCTGGTGCGCGGCCAGGTGACCATTATCGGCCCGCAGCTCAGCGGCTATGTGTTCGAGGTGCCGGTGCAGGACTTCCAGTACGTCAAGGCCGGCGACCTGCTGGTGCGCCTGGATGACCGTATCTACAAGCAGCGCCTCGACCAGGCCCTGGCGCAACTGGCGGTGCAGAAGGCCGCGCTGGCCAATGTGGTGCAGCAACGCAACAGTGCCGAAGCCACCATCAAGCTGCGCCAGGCCGCACTGGTGGACAGCCAGGCCCAGGCGCGCAAAAGCACCGCCGACCTGCGCCGCAACGAAGAGCTGATCAGCGACGGTTCGGTGTCCCGGCGCGAGCTGGACGTGACCCGCGCCGCCAATGCCCAGACCATCGCCGCCGTGGCCCAGGCCCAGGCCAGCCTGGAAATCGCGCGGCAGGATTTGCAGACGGTGATCGTCAATCGCGGCTCCCTGGAAGCGGCGGTGGCCAGTGCAGAGGCGGCGGTGGAGCTGGCGCGGATCGACCTGTCCAACACCCGCATTACGGCGCCCCGTGACGGGCAGTTGGGGCAGATTGGCGTGCGCCTGGGGGCCTACGTCAACTCCGGCGCGCAGTTGATGGCGCTGGTGCCGAAGCAGCTGTGGGTGATCGCCAACATGAAGGAAACCCAGATGGACAATGTGCAGGTCGGCCAGCCGGTGACTTTCACCGTGGATGCGCTCAACCACCGCAGGTTTCACGGCACGGTGCAGCATATCTCCCCAGCCACGGGCTCGGAGTTCAGCCTGTTGCAGGCGGACAACGCGACGGGCAACTTTGTGAAGATTGCCCAACGCGTGCCGGTGCGGATCACCGTGGACCCGGATCAGGCCGAGAGCGAACGGTTGCGGCCGGGGTTGTCGGTTGTCGTGAGTATCGACACGGCTGGGCGGCTGAAAAACTCTCCACCTTGAGCATGACGCTGATCCCTGTAGGAGCGAGCTTGCTCGCGAAGATCGTCAACGATAACGCGGGGCGCCTGATGCCCCGCGTTGCCCTGAGGTTTTTCGCGAGCAAGCTCGCTCCTACAGGGGGGTGTATTTCAGGTTGAAATTGAGTTGGACCGACTGATTGTGTTCCAGCAGTTTCAGGCCCGGCCGTCCCGCCAGGTGATGAGCATTCACCGGATGGCTCACCGGCTCGATGCAAAAGAACCCCAGCCCCGGCGGGCAGTACAGCAGGAAGTAATCGGCCCCGCTGGCCTGGCATTCCAGCGCATAGCCCAGGTCCGGCTGTTCGATCCGGCAATAGCCATCCCATTGGCAGAAACCATTGTCCACCAGGCCTTCGGGCAGGGGCTTCAATGCCTGGAAGTCCCACTCGCCCGGCACCGGCGCCAACCCCGTCGGCAGCTTGGACGCGTCACTCATCCACACCTGTGCGGCCCTGGCCTGCAACCGGGTACCCGGCCGGCGCGGAAAGTACGGATGCAAGCCCAGGCCGTGCCACGCCGCTGTTTCGGCCAGATGGGTCACCCGCAGTTCAATACTTAACGCTCCGTCACTCAGGCGAATCCGCTGCTCGGCGCGATAGGCAAACGGCGTCTCGCACAGTACCTCCAGCACCACTTCATCCGCCGACTGGCTGACCACCTGCCACGCCTGTTGCCAGGCCGAGCCATGGATCGGCAGCGGATCGGTGAGGCTGTTGGGCGTGAGCGCGAGCCAACCGTCGGGGTTGTCGAAACCGCCGTGGGCAATGCGGTTGGACCAGGGCACCAACGGATAGCACGCCAGCTTGCCGGGCAAACCGGTATGGATCGCCTGCTCATCGTTATGGCGCAGCAGCGGCTGCCCGGTGGCGCGCACCGTCCAGTTGACGATGCTGCCGCCCACGGCCGGATTCACGGTGAGGTGGGTCAGGTGGTCTTCAAGTTCAATCATCTTCACAACACCACGCTTGGCAGCCACAACGACAGCGCCGGAATGTAAGTCACCGCTAACAGCACCAGGAACAGCACGGCGTAAAACGGCAGCAGCGCTTTCACGGTCTTCTCGATACTCACCTTGCCCACCGCCGCACCCACGAACAGCACCGCACCCACCGGCGGCGTAATCAAGCCAATGCCGAGGTTGACCAGCATGATCATGCCGAAGTGCACCGGGTCGACGCCGATACCGAGCACCACCGGCAGCAGGATTGGCGTGAGGATCAGGATCAGCGGTGCCATGTCCATCACCGTGCCGAGCAACAGCAGCATGGCGTTGATGCACATCAGGATCACGTAGCGGTTGTCCGACAGGGTCAGGAACAGCGTGGTGATTTTTGCCGGGATCTGCATCAGGGTCATGATGTAGCCGAAGCTGGCCGCGAAGGCGATCAGGATCATTACGATGGAAATGGTGCGCACCGTGCGGTGCATCAGCTTGGGCAGCTCGCTCCATTTGTAGTCGCGGTAGATGAACATGGTCACGAAGAACGCCCACAGCACGGCAATCGCGGCGGACTCGGTGGCGGTGAAAATGCCCGAAAGAATGCCGCCGAGGATGATCACCATGGCCATCAGGCCCCACAGCGCGTCGGCGCAGATTTTCAGGGCCTGTTTCAAGGGGATGACTTCGCCCTTGGGGTAGTTGCGTTTTTTCGCGAAGATCAGGCACAGCACCATCAGGCACGCGCTCATCAGCAAGCCGGGCACCACGCCGGCCATGAACAGCGAGGCGATGGACACCGTGCCGCCCGCCGCCAGGGAGTAGAGCACCGAGTTATGGCTGGGCGGGGTCAACAGCGCCTGCACCGAACCGCTGACGGTGACGGCGGTGGCAAATTCCCGTGGGTAGCCACGGCGCTCCATTTCCGGGATCAGCACCGAGCCGACCGAGGCGGTGTCGGCCACCGACGAGCCGGAGATGGCGCCAAAGAACGTCGAGGCCATGATGTTCACCAGCGACAGGCCGCCGCGTACAAACCCCACCAGCACCCCGGCAAACGCCACCAGCCGCCGCGACATGCCGCCCTCGGCCATGATCGCCCCCGCCAGCACGAAGAACGGAATCGCCATCAGCGAAAATTTGTTCACCCCGCCCGCCACCTGAATCATCAGGGCCTGGAACGGGATGTCGATCCACCACGCGCCAATCAGCGCCGACAAACCCAGGGCGTAGGCCACCGGCATGCCGATCAGGATCAAGGCGATAAAGCTGCCCAGCAGAATCAATGCGTCCATATCAGGCAGCCCCTTCGCTTTCTTCCACCAGGTCGAAGCGCACCACGCGCCGGTTGCTCTGGTCACCGAGCAGGAGTTTTTCCACCACGAAGATCAGGGTCAGCAGCCCGCCAATCGGAATCGGCATATAGGTGATGCCCACGCGCAGGGTCGGGATGGCGCTCATGAACTGGTTCCAGGTGGACACGCACAGCTTGGTGCCCCAGATCGCCATGAACAGGCAGATGGTGCCCATCAGCAGTTGCGACAGGATGCCGACGATGCGGCGCTGGGCGGGCGGCAGGCGGTCCGTGACCATGGCCACCGACATATGCGCGCCGGCGCGGTAGCTGGCGGCGGCACCGATAAAGGTGAACACCAGCATCAGCAGGATGGCGGTGGGTTCCGGCCAGCTGGAGCCGGTGCCGAGGATGTAGCGGGCGAAGATGCCCCAGGGGATGATCAGTGCGACGCCGAGAACCGAGAGGCCGGCGACCCAGATGCAGGTCATGTAGATGCGGTCGTTGATGCGCAGCAGTAGATTCTTCATGGCGTTCACCGTAACCGGGCGCGGCGGTGCAGACCGCGCCGGGCCTTTTGCGAGAGGCAGGAGAGGTTATTGAACGGCGTCGATGCGCGCGATGATGTCGGCGTACGGCGCGCCGTACTTGGCGCGAACCGCTGCGGTGGCGTCATAGAAGGGCTTTTTGTCGACGGTGATGAACTCGACGCCGGCCTTTTTGAGTTTTTCCTCACTGCTGGCGGACTTGGCATCCCACAGCGCGCGCTCATCGGCCTGGGCGGCCTTGGCGGCGTTTTTGACCATGACCTGTTGCGCCGGGGTGAGCTTGTTCCAGGTGATTTTCGACATCACGATGGGCTCGGGCAGGATCAGGTGCTCGGTGAGGGTGTAGTACTTGGCGTTCTGGAAGTGGTTGTGTTCCAGCAGGGTCGGCGGGTTGTTCTCCGCGCCGTCGATCACCCCGGTCTGCAGGGCGCTGAAGATCTCGCCGGTGTCCATTGCAATGCCGTTGGCGCCCATCGCGTTGAAGGCGTCGATGAACAGCGGGTTGCCTTGCACGCGGATCTTCATGCCCTTGAGGTCTTCGATCTTGCGCACCGGCTTCTTGGTGTAGAGGTTGCGTGTGCCGCCGTCCATCCAGGCCAGGGCCACCAGGCCGAACTCGGAGTCGGTGATCTTGGCGAGAATCTCGTCGCCGATCTCGCCGTCGATAACCTTGCGCATATGCGCCTGGTCGCGGAACACGAACGGCAGGTTGAACACGTTCACGTCCGGCACCACCGGCCCGACGATACCGAGGCTGACGCGGGTCATCTGGACGGCGCCGACCTGGGCCTGTTCGACCACTTCCTTCTCGGAGCCCAGCACGCCGCCGGGGAAGTACTTGAAGGTCAGTTCGCCGTTACTTTCCTTGGTCAGGGCCTTGCCCATGTTTTCTTCGGCGACGACGGTGGGGTAGCCGGCGGGGTGGATGTCGGCGAACTTGATTTCCAGTGCATGGGCGGCGCTGCTGAGGGTAAAGACTGCGGCGGCGAGCAAGGTGCGTTTGAAGTCCATGGGAGGTCACTCCTGTGTTGTTATTGTTGTATTCAAGGCACAGCGATGCAGCTAAAGGATGAAGCGGGGCTCCGGCAATCCGGTGACACCGGGGTTGAGGGCGAACACGCCGCCGGACACTGACTGTTCACTCTGGTCGTCACGGATCGAGGTGACGAACAGGGTGTCCAGGCGGCTGCCGCCGAAGGCGCACATGGTGGGTTTTTTCACCGGTACGGTGAGGGAGCGGTCCAGGCGCCCGTCGGGGGTGAAGCGGTGGATCAGGCCGGCGTCGTTGGCGCAGATCCAGTAGCAGCCATCGGCGTCCACGGCGGCGCCGTCGGGGCGGCCGAGGAAGTTGTGCATGTCGACGAACACGCGACGGTTGGACGGCGTGCCGGTGTCGATGTCGTAGTCGAAGGCCCAGATCTGCTGGACCAGCGGGTGCGAATCCGAGGCATACATCGTGCGGCCATCGGGGCTGAAGGCCAGGCCGTTGAGGGTGATAAAACCGTCCAGATGGGCGTGGGGGGCCGAACCCGATGCATAGCGATAGAGGATGCCTTCGGCCGCATTCGCGCCCATGTTCAGCACCATGCTGCCGGCCCAGAAACGGCCCTGGCGGTCGCAACGGCCGTCGTTCAGGCGCATGTCCGGGCGTGGATGCTCGACACTGGCCAACGGCGTGGTATCGAGGCTGCCGTCGTTGTGCGGCGTGAGTTGGAAGAAACCGGTTTCCATCCCGGCGACCCAGTTGCCCGCCGTGGTGCGGGCAATGCAGGCAAGCATCTGCGGGGCTTTCCAGGCGGCAACGTGGCCGCTGGCGGCGCTCCATTTTTGCAGGCCGCCGTTGGGGATATCCACCCAGTACAGGGCGTTTTCCTCGGGCACCCACACCGGGCATTCGCCCACGGCATTGCGGGCGTCGACGATCAATTCAGCAGTCATGGCCACTCATTCCCTTGGGTTGGTGTGAACTCAGTCACCGAACGGCCCGGCGGCGCAGAACGCCCCACCCTGATAGACCTTGGCCGGGTCATCGGCGGCTACCGGTGGCTGGGTTTCGACCTGGGCGCGGAAGACTTCGGAGCTGTCTTTCGGGGCGTAGCCCAGGTGCGCGGCGTAGCGGTTGTCCCACCAGGTGTCGAGGTTATCCGACATGCCGTAGACCACCGTGTGACCGACGTTCGGCGTATACAGCGCGCGTTCGAGCAGTTGGGTCAGGTCGTCGAAGCTCAGCCAGGTGTGCATCATCCGGCGGTTCTGCGGTTCTGGGAACGAGGAGCCGATACGGATGCTCACGGTCTCGATGCCGTAGCGGTCGAAGTAGAAGCTCGCCATGTCTTCGCCGTAGGACTTGGACAGGCCGTAGTAGCTGTCGGGGCGGCGTGGGGAGTGGGCGTCGATGGTTTCGGTCTGCTTGTAAAAGCCGATCACATGGTTGGAACTGGCGAAGATCACACGTTTTACCCCATGGCGGCGTGCGGCTTCGTAGATATGGAAGGTACCGCTGATATTGGCGCCGAGGATTTCTTCAAACGGACGCTCCACCGATACACCGCCGAAGTGCAGGATGGCGTCGACGCCTTCCACCAGGTGGTGCACCGCTTGTTTGTCGGCGAGGTCGCAGGGCTGGACTTCTTCCGAGGCATCCACCGGCGGGGCCATGCTGGCGATGTCCGACAGGCGCAGCACCTGGGTGTAGGGACGCAGGCGTTCGCGCAGGACTTTGCCGAGGCCGCCGGCGGCACCGGTGAGCAGCAGGCGGTTGAAGGGAGTGGGGGTGGTCGTGGTCATGGGGATTCCAAATTTTTGTTGTAGGTTGTCGTATGACTATGCCGAAGTATTGTTAGGGATCCCCCAGGTTGTCAACGTTCTTCCAGATGAGTGAGATTCAAACTGTGGGAGGGGGCTTGCCCTCGATGAGGGCGTGCCAGTGAATGCATCTGTTACTGACCCACCGCCATCGGGAGCAAGCCCCCTCCCACAGGGGATTTTCTGGGGCTGGGAGACTAGGTTCTACAGCAGGGAGATTGGATAGCTGATAAAGATCCGGTTTTCGTCGAACTCGTTGTTGCTGAAATCTCGACGCATGGTCGAGTTGCGCCACTTCACGTTGAGGTTCTTCAACGCACCGCTCTGCACGGTGTAGGCCAGTTCCGATTCGCGCCCCCATTCCTTGCCATCGGTGATCGCCCCGGTGTGCACGTTGCTGCCGCTGATATAGCGGTTCATCAGGGTCAGCCCCGGCACGCCGAGTATCACGAAGTTGAAGTCATGCCGCACCTGCCAGGATTTTTCCTTGGCGTTGTCGTAGCTGGCGTTGTAGCTGTCGTTGGCCAGGGTGCCACCGCTGGTGCCGTTGACGCGCATCCACACGCTGTCGCCGGTGAGTTTTTGCAGGCCCACGTAGAAGGTGTTGCCGTTGTACTTGGCCGAGAGCAGGGCGAACACGGTCTTGTTGTCGAGGTCGCCGGCCAGGGCGCTGCCGTCTTCCTTGCCGTTGAAGAAACCGAGGTTGGCCCCCAAGGTCCAGTCGCCCACGGGCTGGCTGTGGGTCAGGTTGAAGTACTGCTGCTGGTAGATATCGGCCAGCTCGGCGTACCACACGCCGACCTGGGTGCGCTTGTCGTTGAAGGTGTATTCGCCGCCGCCGAAGTTGAAGCGATCGGAGGTGAACGCGGCTTTGCCGTTCATGAACATGTCTTCCATGCTCGCGTCGTTGCGCGGGCTGTTGCCGCGAAACTGGCCGCCGTAGAGGGTCAGGCCGGCGATTTCGCTGGACGTCACCTGGCCGCCGCGAAAGGTCTGGGGCAGCGAGCGGCCATCGTCGGAGCGCAGGATCGGCAGCACCGGCATCCATTCGCCGACCTTCAATTCGGTCTTCGACAGTCTGGTTTTCAGCGCCACGCCCAGGCGCCCGAAGTTGTCGGCGGGGCGGCCGTCGTCGTGGATCGGCAACAGTTGGGTACCGCCGGTGCCTTTGCCGCCATCGAGCTTCTGGGAATACAGCCCCAGCACATCAATGCCGAACCCCACGGTGCCCTGGGTGAAGCCGGACTTGGCGTCGAGAATAAAACTCTGCGTCCACTCTTCGGCCTTGCCCTGGGGGTTGCTCGGGTTGGTGAAGTTGCGGTTGAAGTAGGCGTTGCGCAGGTTTAGCGTGGCCTTGGCATCATCGACGAAACCGTCGGCATGGGCGAGGAGGGGCAGGGTAAACAGGCCGATAACACTGAGACGCGCGGACGAATTGCGGGCGAATGGACTCACAGTGACGCTCCCTTTCATTTGTTGTTTTTATTATTTGTTATACGTCGTCGTACAATATTGGAGCGGATATTTGCGGGGTTTTCAGGGTGTGTCAAGCAGAAGTTATACGATGACTAGGTGTGGGTTGATCTAGAGCGCACAGGATCAATGTGGGAGGGGCGGTGCGACGATTCGACTTGCCCCTTCCACATTCAGCCCGTCAGGACCATCGGCGGCAAAGTGCCAAGGAGTGAAACGACCGCTACTGCACAAACACCGAGCAGCCATTCCAGCATCACGCTGGCCTTCAAGCTGCCCAACCGCTGTTCGCCGCTATCAAGGCGCAACCGGTTCAACAATGCCAGCGCCAGCATGCCCAGCACCAGCATCACCTTGATCAGCAGAATCAGGGCAAAACCACTGAACAACGGCGTGGGCCACAGCTGTCCGGTGAGTACGCGCACATTGATCAGGCCGGTCACCAGCAAGCCGGTGACCAGGCCATAACCCACGCCGCTGAAACGACGCAGGACAGGCGCCAGCTCAACACGGTGTGACTGCCTGAGGATCAATACCAGCAGCAATAACCCACCCAGCCATGCGCCGACGCATATCAGGTGCATCACCTGGTTGAGGATCAACAACTGCCCGCTCAGCCCGTCGAGCATGGCGCCATGGCCGACCGGGGCGAGAGTCATCAGCAACAGTGTGAGCAATGGCAGGCGCGGGGCTTTCCACGGGGTCATCAGGGCGATGACCAGCAAGCCATTGACGATCAGGTGCCAGGTCCACACCTGGCCAAAAAAGGTCTTGCCCAGCACCAACTGCACGGTCGACAGTTCCAGCGCCGCCGGCCATGAACCGGCCATGCTGGCGGTAATCAACAGTAACCAGATCACCCCCGACGCGAGGGCCGTCCATGCCAGCCCATGGGTGATGCGCAACAATTGCCGGTCCAGCACCGGCTGCGGTTCAGCGCCGAGGAGCCAGGGCCTGAATACACGGGCCCCGAACATCAACAGCACGACGATGAAATGCACGAACCGGCACAGCACCAGCAGCGTTGCCATGGGTTATTGGCCGACCTTGAAGCTGTACTCACCGTTGCTCTTGTGGGTGTCGACCGACACCGCATTCCACACCACCTTGTAGGTGCCCGCCGCAAGTGGGGCGGCCGGTGTCACCACCAGGGTTTTCTTGTCGGCGTCCGGGGTTTCCAGGCCTTTGATGGCGATTTCGGTGCCATCCTTGCTCAGGGACACCTTGGTGAAGGTGGCTTCGACGCCTTCGCTGAAGGTCAGGCGCAGGTCTTTGGGCGCGGTGACGCTGCTGTCTGCCGCAGGCGTGGAGCTTTTGAGATGAGCATGGGCAAATGCTGCGGAGGCACCCAGCAGGGAGGCGAGCAGGGCGACAGTGGTCAGGGTTTTCTTGATCAACATTGTGCAATACCCATCAATGGTTAGGAGCGGGCAGTGTACGAAGTTTCGACTGCGCCTGTCGCCCCGATCTAGAGCGGTGGTAGTCTTTGGGGCATGTCTTTGTCAGGGAGCCCTTATGGGCAATCACAAGAGCGGAATTCGCCGGGTCAACGTCGAGAAAATCCTGCTGGCGGCGGAGAAAATCTTCGCCGAAAAGGGCTACGGCAGCACTGCCATGGCCGATATCGCCGAAGAAGTACAACTGCCGCGCTCCAACCTGCATTACTACTTCACCACCAAGAGCGAGCTGTACAGCGCGGTGCTGTTCGACCTGCTGGAAGTGTGGAAGCAGGACGCCCTCAGCTTCGAAACCTTCGATGACCCCCGGGTGGTGCTCAGCAGCTATATCCGCGCCAAGATGCAGCGCTCGCGCACGCGGCCCTATGGCTCCAAGGTCTGGGCCAACGAGATCATCCACGGCGCGCCGACACTCGGTGAGGCCCTGGATGAAAGCCTGTACGACTGGGCCAAGATGAAGGAAGCGAAAATTCGCCAGTGGGTGGAAGACAAACGCATCCTGCCGGTGGAGCCGTCGAGCCTGCTGTACATGATCTGGGCGTCGACCCAGCACTATGCCGACTTTGATCACCAGGTGAAGATTTTGAATGATCACCAGCCGTTGTCGGATATGCAGTTCGAGAAGGCGATCCAGACGGTGACCAGTGTGATTTTGCGCGGGATTGGGTTGGAGCCTTGAGTGTTGTGGTGGGGCTGAGGGCCTCATCGGGGGCAAGCCCCCGATAGCGGCCTGAAGGCCTACACCGCTTCCCGGTAAGGATTCCTCGGATCCTGCGTCCAATTCAAAAACGGCTTGCCCGTGTCGATGGGCACCATCTCGATGCAATCGGCCACCGGGCAGGTGATCTGGCACAGGTTGCAGCCCACGCACTCGTCATCGATCACTTCGTATTTATGCGTGCCGTCCGCCTGTTTCAGGCTGGCGATGGCCTGGTGCGAGGTGTCCTCACAGGCAATATGGCAACGCCCACAGCCAATGCACGCCGCCTGGTCGATCCTGGCGATCACCTGGTAATTGATGTCCAGGTACTTCCAGTCCGTGGTGTTGCCCACCGCACGCCCGGAAAATTCTTGCAGGCTGGTGTAGCCCTGGCTGTCCATCCATCGCGACAGCCCATCCTTCATCTCTTCCACGATGCGAAAACCATGCAGCATCGCCGCCGTGCACACCTGCACCGCGCCGCAACCGAGGGCGACGAATTCCGCGGCGTCGCGCCAGTTGCCGATGCCGCCGATCCCGCAGATCGGTAGGCCTTGGGTCTGCGGGTCACGGGCGATTTCGGCAACCATGTTCAGGGCAATCGGCTTGACCGCCGAGCCGCAGTAACCGCCGTGGGTGCTCTGGGTGCCGACCATCGGCAGGGCGACCATGCGTTCCAGGTCCACGCTGGTGATGGAGTTGATGGTGTTGATCAGCGACACCGCGTCCGCACCGCCGCGATACGCTGCCCGTGCCGCCACGCGGATGTCGGTGATATTCGGCGTGAGCTTGACGATCACCGGCAGCGAGCAATAGGTCTTGCACCAGCGCGTCACCTGTTCCACGTACTCCGGCACCTGGCCCACCGCCGCACCCATGCCGCGTTCGGGCATGCCGTGGGGGCAGCCGAAGTTCAGCTCGATACCGTCGCAGCCGGTGGCTTCCACCAGGGGCAGGATGTTTTTCCAGGATTCCTCCACGCAGGGCACCATCAGCGACACGATCAGCGCGCGGTCGGGCCAGTCCTTTTTGACTTGGGTGATTTCCCGCAGGTTGATCTCCAGGGAACGGTCGGTGATCAGTTCGATATTGTTGATGCCCAGCACTTCACGGTTGGCGCCGTAGTGCGCCGAGTAGCGCGATGACACATTGACCGCCGCCGGGTCTTCACCCAGGGTCTTCCACACCACGCCGCCCCAGCCCGCTTCAAACGCACGCACCACGTTGTAGGCCTTGTCGGTGGGCGGCGCGGAGGCCAGCCAGAATGGGTTGGGGGCCTTGATACCGGCGAACACAATCGAGAGATCGGCCATTACGCAGCCTCCACATTCAGCATGAGTTGGGCGTGCATGGCTTCGGCGGCCAGCTTGCCGTGTTGCACCGCCTGCACGGTGAGGTCCTGGCCGAGGCTGACGCAGTCACCGCCGGCGTAGACCCCAGGGATGCTGGTGCGCAGCTGTTCGTCGACGAAGATACGCTCGCCGACGCGGTGCAGCTGTTGCGCCAGGGGATCGTGCAAAGCGTCGTTGTCGAAGCCCTGGCCGATGGCCTTGAAGATGGCATCAGCGGCCAGTTCGAAGGTTTCTCCGGTGGATTGCAGGCGGCCGTTTTCCAGGCGGGTGCGGGCGAAGCGCATGCCGCGTACGTGGCCCTGGTCGTCGAGCAGGACTGCTTCGGGTTGGGCCCAGGTCAGCAGGCGCACCTGATTGGCCTTGGCGATGTCCTGCTCATGGTGGGTGGCGCCCATGTCGGCCAGGCCACGGCGGTAGACGAGGTTCACATCACGGGCACCGAGCCGGGCCATTTGCACGGCCATGTCGATGGCGGTATTGCCGGCGCCGAGCACAATGCAGCGGTCGGCCAGGGGCAGTTGAGTCAGGTCATCGGCCTGGCGCAGTTCGCGGATATAGTCGGTGGCGGCGAGCAGGCCGGGGGCGTCCTCATGGGGTAGACCGAGTTGCTTGCTGGCCGCCAGGCCCAGGCCGAGGAACACCGAATCGAATTGCTGGTGCAGTTCGCTCAGCGTGAGGTTGTCGCCCAGGCGCTGGCCATGGCGGATTTCGATGCCGCCGATCTGCAGGAGGAAATCCAGTTCCTTCTGGGCGAAATTATCCACCAGTTTGTACTTGGCGATCCCGTATTCATTCAGGCCGCCGGCTTTTTCCCGCGCTTCGAAGATCACCACGTCATGCCCGTGCATAGCGGCACGATGGGCACAGGCCAGCCCTGCGGGACCTGCGCCGACCACGGCGATGCGTTTGCCGGTGGAGGCGGCACGCTGGAACGGGTGTTCGCTGAAGTGGGCGTTATCGATGGCGTAGCGTTGCAACAGACCG
Source organism: Pseudomonas marginalis (assembly GCF_900105325.1). NCBI lineage: Bacteria > Pseudomonadati > Pseudomonadota > Gammaproteobacteria > Pseudomonadales > Pseudomonadaceae > Pseudomonas > Pseudomonas marginalis. The sequence continues at coordinate 2,020,122 of NZ_FNSU01000003.1, read as the reverse complement.
ATCAGCACCGGCGCGCATTCTTCGGCGTTGTTACGCACGCAGGCTTGCTGGCAGAGGATCTCCGTTGGGCAGACCCGCGCGCAGCTGCCGCCGAGGATGTTGGCCGAGAGGATTTTCTGCGCGGCGCCCTGGACGTTGTCGGTGTGGATATTGCGGATGAACGACGGGATGTCGATTTCGCTGGGGCATGCGTTCACGCAAGGGGCGTCGTAGCAATACAGGCAGCGCGAGGCTTCCAGTTGGGCCTGGCGCGCGTTGAGCGGCGGCGCCAGGTCGGTGAAATGGCTGGCGAGGGTGGCCCCGTCTTCATGGGGATGGGGGAGGTGGGTCAGGGTCTGGATCACGGTGTGGGCCTCACGGTTTTTTTGGATTGCCTCTAAGTGGGCATTTTTGTTGCCTGGCGGTCTCAGCGCTTCACAGCAACCGGCCTGGAATGCTCCGCCCGCTTGCTCAACTGTTCGAACACCGACGGATACGCCGGCCGTTCCACATAGCGCCCGGCCCCGCGCTCGGCGCGCAGGTCGCCATCGGCCCAGACCAGCTTGCCCTGGCTGATGGTGTGGCTCGGCACGCCGCGCACGGTCTTGCCTTCGAAGATGTTGAAGTCGACTTGCTGGTGATGGGTCTTGGCGGAGATGGTCCGCGTACCCTCGGGGTCCCACAGCACCAGGTCGGCATCCGCACCCACGCGGATCGCGCCTTTGCGTGGGTAGAGGTTGAAGATCTTCGCGGTGTTGGTGGAGGTCAGCGCGACGAACTCCTGCATCGACAGGCGCCCGGTATTGACCCCTTCGTGCCACAGCAGCGCCATGCGGTCTTCGATACCGGCGGTGCCGTTGGGGATCTTGCTGAAGTCGTCACGCCCGGCGGCTTTTTGCTCGGCGCAGAAGCAGCAGTGGTCGGTGGCGGTGGTGTGCAGGTTGCCCGATTGCAGGCCACGCCACAGCGCTTCCTGATGCCCGCGCGGGCGGAACGGCGGGCTCATCACGTAGCCGGCGGCGGTTTGCCAGTCGGGGTGCTGGTAGACGCTGTCGTCCAGCAGCAGGTGGCCGGCGAGCACTTCGCCGTAGACCGCCTGGCCCTTGCCCCGGGCGTAGGTGATTTCATCCAGCGCTTCCTGTGTGGACACGTGCACCAGGTACAGCGGCGTGCCGATGGTCTCGGCGATACGGATCGCGCGGCTGGCCGCTTCGCCTTCCACCTGGGACGGGCGCGACAGCGGGTGTGCTTCCGGCCCGGTGATGCCCTGGGCCATCAGTTTGCGTTGCAGGTGGTACACCAGCTCGCCGTTTTCCGCATGCACGGTGGGCACGGCGCCGAGTTCCAGGCAGCGTTCGAAGCTGGCCACCAGGGTATCGTCGGCCGCCATGATCGCGTTCTTGTAGGCCATGAAATGCTTGAAGCTGTTGATGCCGTGGTGGCTGACCAGCTCGGCCATTTCCTCGCGCACCTGCTCGCTCCACCAGGTGATTGCTACGTGAAAGCCATAGTCGGACGCGGATTTTTCCGCCCAGCCCCGCCACTGATGGAACGCTTCCATCAGCGATTGCTGCGGGTTGGGAATCACGAAGTCGATAATCGACGTAGTGCCCCCCGCCAAACCCGCCGCCGTGCCGCTGAAGAAATCTTCACTGGCCACGGTGCCCATGAAGGGCAGTTGCATATGGGTATGGGGATCGATGCCGCCGGGCATCAAATATTGTCCGCTGCCGTCGAGTTGTTCAGTGCCGGCGGGAATATCCAGGTCCGTGCCAATGGCGCGAATCAGACCGCCTGCGCATAAAACATCGGCGCGGTAACTTTCATCATGGGTAATAACGGTGGCGCCACGGATCAACAGCGACATGTCGAGTTCCTCACAGGCTTGACCGGCTTGTGCCAGTTCTAAGTGTTGTATGGCTACGCGCCGATGGTCGGTTAATTCCTGTCATCGGTGACAGGAATAGAAACTAGACCGAGTTTTTCGATTGAGCAAGAAGATTTTTTATAAGCTTATATCGTATTTAATCTATTGATTTATAAGAATAAAAATACAAAATCACCAAAATGTAGCGGTCTCTCACCATTTTGACGCACTTGACAGGTTCCCAATATGAGCAACATTTCTTATTGCAAATCAGACGCTTGAGACATGCCTCTTGACGGGGTCGGTCAATAAAAATAATTGTGGTGCACCAGATTGAGTCCTGACCATTCGGATAATTGGCGCGTTATTTAGCCTGAGTATCGCGGCAAGTACCGCAGGCACAATCGGAAAGCTGATTAACATCAGCGAGTTATATAAGCGGTGCGGGTTCAAGAGCGGTTGTCGGCACGGTTATTGAGTGCAGTGGCGGCTGGCCGGGCCCGTGATGTCATGTTGTTTACGAGGTACTCCGGCCACCCTGCGTTCAGCGCGGAGTGAGCAACAATAATTCGAAAAAACCGTGGAGCGGCCATGCAACAGAACAGATCGCAAGTCATTGAGCGCAACGGCCTGTACGAACTCGACGCCGGCCCCGACGTCCTCGACAGCCCTCGCTACAACCACGACATGGCACCGACCAAGGTGCACGAACGCACCTGGAACAAGTGGCACATCACCGCGCTGTGGGTCGGCATGTCGATCTGCGTGCCCACGTACACCCTGGGCGGTGTGCTCACCGCGTATTTCGGGTTGTCGGTGGGCGAGGCGCTGATGGCGATTTTGCTCGCCAATATCGTGGTGCTGATCCCCCTGACCCTTAACGCCTTCCCCGGTACCAAGTACGGCATTCCGTTCCCGGTGTTGTTGCGTTCGTCCTTTGGCATCCTCGGCTCTAACGTGCCGTGCCTGATCCGCGCGCTGGTGGCGTGCGGCTGGTTCGGGATCCAGACGATGTTTGGCGGGCTGGCGATTCACCTGTTCCTGGGCTCGATTTTCGAGGGGTGGAAGTCCCTCGGCGGCACTGGTGAAGTGATCGGCTTCATGATGTTCTGGTGCCTGAATTTATGGGTGGTGCTGCGCGGCGCCGAGTCGATCAAGCGCCTGGAAACCCTGTCGGCGCCGTTGCTGGTGGCGGTGGGCATTGGCCTGCTGGTGTGGGCGATGCCGAATGTGTCTCTCAGCGAACTGATGGCAATCCCGCCCAAGCGTCCGGAGGGCGCGAGCCTTACCGGTTACTTCATGGCCGGCCTGACCGCGATGGTGGGCTTCTGGGCCACCTTGTCGCTGAATATTCCCGACTTCAGCCGCTACGCCAAAAGCCAGAAGGACCAGATCCTCGGGCAGATCTTCGGCCTGCCACTGACCATGTTCCTGTTCGCCGCCCTCGGCGTGATCATGACCGCCGCGTCGGTGAAACTGGTGGGCGTCAGCGTGTCCGACCCGGTGACGCTGATCGGGCATATCCAGAGCCCTGTGTGGGTGGCCGTGGCCATGGCGCTGATCATCGTCGCCACCTTGTCCACCAACACCGCCGCGAACATCGTCTCGCCCACCAACGACTTCCAGAACATCGCGCCCAAGCTGATCAACCGCACCACGGCGGTGATCCTCACCGGGTTGGTGGGCTTGGCGTTGATGGGCCATGAACTGCTGAAAAAACTCGGCTTGATCGTCTCGGATGTGAGCCTGGAAACCGTGTATTCCAACTGGTTGCTGGGCTATTCCAGCCTGTTGGGGCCGATTGCCGGGATCATGGTGGTGGACTACTTCATCACCCGCAAACAACAACTGGACCTGGCCGGCCTGTACCGCGACGACGTGTACCCGGCGTGGAACTGGAGCGGTTTTATCGCCTTCGGTGTGCCGGTGGTGCTGACCTTGCTGTCCCTGGGCAGTGATGCGTTCAGCTGGTTCTATAGCTACGGCTGGTTTACCGGTTCGGCGTTGGGCGGGTTGTTGTATTACGGCCTGAATGCCAGGCGTGGAGCCAGCCCGGTGGTTGTCAATTCATAAGAAATACAAGCCTGAGGAGATCCCCATGAACGCTGCCCTCGACGTTCTGCAATCGCCCCACCAGCACATCAATCGCGACCGCTTGTGGCAGTCGTTGATGGACCTGGCCAAACTCGGTTCCACCCCCAAGGGCGGCGTGTGCCGCCTGGCGCTCACCGACCTCGACCGCAAGGCCCGCGACCTGTTTGTGCAATGGTGCGAAGACGCCGGTTGCACCGTGACCGTCGACGGCATCGGCAATATCTTTGCGCGCCGCCCTGGGCGTAATCCCGACCTGCCGCCGGTGATGACCGGCAGCCATATCGACACACAGCCTACGGGCGGCAAGTTCGATGGCTGTTTCGGTGTGCTGGCGGGCGTGGAGGTGCTGCGTACGCTCAATGACCTCAAGATCGAAACCGAGGCGCCCTTGGAAGTGGTGGTGTGGACCAACGAGGAAGGCTCGCGCTTCCCGCCGTGCATGATGGGCTCGGGGGTATTTGCCAAGAAATTCACCCTGGCGGATACCTTGGCCAAGGTCGATGCGGATGGGGTCAGCGTGGGTGACGCGCTGAATGCGATTGGCTACGCGGGAACCCGTCCCGAGTGTGGACACAAGGTCGGTGCGTATTTCGAGGCGCATATCGAACAAGGGCCGATTCTGGAGGATGAGAAAAAGACCATCGGCGTGGTGCTCGGCGCCCTTGGGCAGAAGTGGTTCGACCTGAAACTGCGCGGTGTCGAGGCCCATGCGGGGCCGACGCCGATGCACCTGCGCAAGGACGCCCTGGTAGGCGCGGCAGCGGTGGTGGCGGCGGTCAATGCGGCGGCGTTGGGGCATCAGCCCCATGCGTGCGGGACCGTCGGTTGCCTGCAGGCGTATCCCGGTTCACGCAACGTCATTCCGGGCGAAGTGCGCATGACCCTGGACTTCCGTCACTTGGAACCAGCGCGGTTGGATTCGATGATTGCCCAGGTGCGCCAGGTGATTGACGAGACCTGCGCCAAGCATGGGCTGAGTTTTGAAATGGAACCCACGGCTGACTTCCCGCCGCTGTACTTCGACAAAGGCTGTGTGGACGCCGTGCGCGATGCGGCCAATGGGCTGGGCTTGTCGAACATGGACATCGTCAGCGGGGCAGGGCACGACGCGATTTTCGTCGCCGAGTTGGGGCCGGCGGGGATGATCTTTGTGCCGTGTGAAGGGGGCATCAGCCACAACGAAATCGAGAACGCCGCCCCGGATGACCTGGCGGCGGGGTGTGCGGTGTTGTTGCGGGCCATGGTGGCCGCTTCAGCCGCCATCGCCAGCGGCAAACTCGCGGCTTGAAATGCGGGTAAAAAATGTAGGAGGGGGCTTGCTCCCGATAGCGGTGTATCAGTTACAGATAAGTTGACTGACCTACCGCAATCGGGAGCAAGCCCCCTCCCACATTTGAACTGTGTTTGACGTTAAACCCAGATGGCATCCCACAGTGGGTAGTCGCCAATCCGCTCGACCAGACCCGCTCGCAATGGATTAGCCACCACATACCGGGCCATTTTCACCAAGTCATCTTCCTTGCGCAGTGCCCGGTCATGAAAGCTTTCTTGCCAAAGCCGTCCTTTGCGACCACTCACAGCATTGACGGTCCTGGTGCTTTTTGACTTCACCTGGCACATCAAGTCCGCCAGCGAGCCTTTTTTCAGTTCAAGCAGCCAATGGAAATGGTCCGGCATGATGACCCATGCCAGGGAGTTGGCCAGCCCTTGGTACTGGGCTAACCGAAATTGCCAGACCACCAGGCGAGCGAGTTGGAAATTGTCGAATATCGGTATGCGTTCGTGGGTGTTGGTGGTGATGAGGTAGATGCGGTTGGGGTCGCTGAATCGACCGATGCGCAGGCGGTGTGACGCGGGTAAATCTGCCATTCCCTGGCCCTCTCTAGATGTGCTTAGAGAGGCTAGATTGGAGAGCAAGAGGTTGATGGGCGGGCTTTTGGCAGGATGTGTCTGGACGGTCGCGATCGGGGGCAAGCCCCCTCCCACATTGGCTCAGCGGTGTTCATACATTGTGTGTCTGACGTGGGACCAGTGTGGGAGGGGGCTTGCTCCCGATGAGGCCGGAACTGACGCTGCCGAAACCTCATTGGACGTGGAAGTACCTTGTTTTGAGGCTGTGGTGTAAGGCATGTCTTACTCCTTTGTACGAAGTCTCTTTTGTTCTTCTCCTCGCTCATCATCTTGGCTATCTGGTGTTAGGTTCTGCCGCGCAAAAACCTAATGCAGAGGAAGCATGCAATGGCGAACCCTATACCCCCGCCTGGTGTATCGGTTGACGAAAATATGGCCACCGCTTTTCATAAAAAGAATGTACTGAAAGCCGGTTCAGCGTTTATGTACTCTTGGTTTTATACTCAGGTCCGCAATCGCGGCCCGTGGGACTACAAGCAAATTTCCAAAGAATATGAAGCGTTTGGAAATTTTCACTATGGTGCGGTGGGGATTGCGGCGGGTTTCAGCGAGGAAGTGCTTTTACGCGCAGCGGGACTTGCTCAAACCAGAGCGGGTACGGATAAACCCGAGTTTGGTCGTTGGTGGGGGGATGCGCCTTTCGGTGACGATCCAGTCGACCAATATTGGATCAAGAAAGGAATCAGCTATGCCAGGTTCAGGAACTACTAGAAAGTCGCTTTATTCAACGGTCACAACGATCTTGCTGGCGCTTTGCTTGGTGTATATCGCTGGTGATTGGCTGCTCTCGCCGGGCCGTCCGCAATTGACGGAGGTTGTACTCCGCGTGCCGATCAGTGATGACGCTTCGATCTATGGCGTCAAGGATGATCGCGGAGGGGCCACTGTGCCGTTCAGTTACCGATATTACGTTTACCGCACCTTGGGAACCGATAGTGAAATATTGGCTGTATTGAAAGATGCCAATCCGTTTCTAGTTACGCGTGACGGGGCGGTAAAAGTTGATGTCGAGAGCCGTTCGATTACGGTTTCGGTGTCGGGGGATGTATCCGACTATCACAGCAGCACCCTGTATCGGCATGCCAATGGTAGTGATTACACAGTGGTGAGTGTTTTTCTTAATAGTCGGCCAGAGGGCTGAAATGTGCGGTGGCTCAGTCAGTGGTGGTTGACTGAGCCACCGCCATCGGGGGCAAGCTCTCTTCTGCATTTAGCCGGAACTGTGCCTTGGGGCGATGTCAGGCGCCAGGTTGCCAGCCGCCGCCGAGTGCAGTCATGAGTCCTACACTGGCCTGCAACTGCCGCGTCTGCACCGCCTGCAATGTCCGCTGCGCCTGCAACGCCGCGGTCTGCGCGGTCACCACATCCAGGTAACTCACCGCCCCCGCCTGATAGCTGTTCATCGCCAATGATTGCGTATGCTGCGCCGCATCCGCCGCCGCCTGTTCATCCTGCGCTTCCTGCTGCAAATCCCGTAGTTGCGCCAAGTTATCTTCCACCTCGCGCACGGCCTTCAGCACCTGGCTACGGTACTGCGCCGACGCCTCTTCAAACTCGGCCTTGGCCTGGCGTTCATTGGCGCTCAAGCGGCCACCGTCGAAAATCGGCAGGTTCACCAACGGGCCCAGTGCCCAATACCGATTACCCGCCGACAGCAGATTGCCGACGCCCTGTGTCTGCCCGCCAATCAACCCGGTCAAGCTGAAGTCCGGATACCACGCCGCCTTGGCCACGCCGATATTTGCGTTGGCCGCAAACACCCGTCGCTCTGCCGCTGCAATATCCGGGCGACGTTGCAACAGGTGGCTTGGCAACTGCGACGGAATTCCCGGCAGGGCGATCAGTTGCTGGCCGGGCGGCAAGGTAAAGTCGCTGGCTGCCACACCCACCAACTCGCCGATGGCGTGCTCGGTGAGGTTGCGTTGCCCACGCACTTCATCCAATTGCGCCCTGGCCTGCGCCAGTTGATTTTGCGCACGGGTCAGGTCCAGCTCCGAGGCTATCTGGCCCTCGTAGCGGCTGCGGGTCAATTGCAATGCCTGGCTGAAATCATCCAGCGAGCGAGTGAGAATCCGGCTCTGTGCATCCAGCCCATTGAGCTGCACGTACAAGGTCGCCAACTGACGCTGCAAACTCAGGCGTGCCACCGCCAGGTCATCCCCGGACGCTTGCGCCTGGGCATCGCCGGCCGCGACCTGGTTGCGGATTTTGCCCCACAGGTCCAGGTCATAGCTCAACGAAAAGCCCGCGATGTTGCTGTTGTACACCGACGGTTGCGTATCCCCTCGCAACGGTCGCGAATCCGATTGCCGCTGGCGCAGCGGTTGCGCGCTGGCGCTGATTTGCGGGAACAGGCCTGCGTGCAGTTGGCTGGCATACGCCTGGGAAGCGTCGAAGTGCGCCAGCGCCGCCGCCAGGTCCGGGTTGGCCTTGAGCAGCTGCTGTTGCAGGTCATTCAGGCGCGAATCGTTGTAGAGCTTCCACCATTCGGGCGCCAGTTGGTCGGAGGGCTGGGCGCTGTGCCAGGGCCCATCGCTGGTCTGTTCGCGGTAGTTGGCCGGCAGGTCGATCGCCGGCACCTTGTAGGTCGGCGCCATCGAGCAACCCTGCAAGACCAGCAGCGTCAATGCGGCGAGCGGTTTAAGCCTTATGCGCATGCGCACCTCCGGAGGCATCGGCGAGTTGCACGGGATCACCTTCGCGCAGCGCATCGGGCGGGTTGTCGACGATGCGGTCGGCGGGTTTCAAGCCCTGGTCGATCACCAGGCGTTCGCCCAGGTCGAGGCCGATATGAATGGCCTGCAGGTGCACATGGTTCTGCCCGTCCAACACCGCCACCTGGGTGCCCTGGGCGCGGAAGATCAGGGCGCTGGCCGGGATGCTCACACCATGGGTATCGGCCGGAATCGGCAGGGTGGCCTCGGCATAATCACCGGGCAGCAGTTCGCCGTCGGGGTTGTCGGCGACGAACTGGGCGAGCAGGGTGCCGGAGCGGCGGTCGATGGCGGTGGAGTCACCGATCAGGCGCGCCTTGAAATGCTTGCCGGGGTGCTCGGGCACGGTCAGCTCGGCTTCAAGGCCCGGATGGATGACCGTTGCGTAGTTCTGCGGCACCGGTACATAGAGGCGCAATTGATGGGTGTCGGCAATGTTGAACAGTTCCGGATCGCTGTCGGTGTCGGCCTTGATCAGTTGGCCGATATCGGTGTTGCGCGCGGTGATGGTGCCGGCGAACGGGGCGCGAAGGGTCTTGTAGCTTTCCAGCGCCGACAGCCGGGCATAGTCGGCAGCGGCGGCCTCGGCGTTGGCCTTGGCGGCAGCGGCATTGGAGGTTTTTTCATCGGCCTCCTGGCGCGATACCGAATGGCTGGCCAGCAGGTTTTGCCAGCGCGTGGCGGTGGTTTCGGCCAGGCGTGCGTTGGCCTGTTCCTGCACCAGGCGTGCATGGGTCTGCGCCAACTGTTGATCAAGGTCGGGGCTGTCGATTTCCGCGAGGACTTGCCCGGCGTTGACGTGGCTGCCGATATCGACTTTCCAATCCTTCAGGTAACCGCTGACCCTGGCGTGGATCGGCGCCTTGCTCCAGGCTTCCAGGTGCGCCGGCAGGCGCAAGGTATCGCCGGCCACATTCTGCCTGGGCTGGAACACCATCACGTGCGGGATGGCGGCGGTCTCGGTCCAGGCCGTGACCGATTGTTCGTGCAGCGTACGGGCATGCAGGCCGTTGGCGACCAACAGGGCGGCCAGGGTCAGGCCGCCGACACCCATGAGCATCAGACGCTTGCGCGAGGGTTTGTGATCAGACGACATGTGGGGTTTCTCCTGCAACTGCGCGAGTAGGGTGACGACCGTGGACCAGGCTGAAGACCACGGGAACAAACAACAATGTGGCGAGGGTGGCGAAGATCAAACCGCCGATGACGGCGCGCCCGAGCGGGGCGTTCTGCTCCTCGGAAATCGCCAGGGGCAACATGCCGATGATCATCGCCAGGGCGGTCATGCACACTGGGCGGAAGCGCGTGTAACCGGCCTCCATGGCGGCTTTCAACGCATCACCATGTTCGGCCAGGCGCTCACGGCAGAAGCTCACCACCAGGATCGAGTTGGCCGTGGCGACGCCCATGCACAGGATGGCGCCGGTGAGTGCCGGCACCGACAAGGAGGTGCCGCTGAGGAACAGCATCCACACGATGCCTGCGAGCGCCGCCGGCAACGCGGTGATGATGACGAATGGGTCGGCCCACGACTGGAAGTTGACCACGATCAGCAGGTAGATCAGCACCACCGCACCCAGCAGGCCAAGGCTCAAGCCGCTGAAGGCTTCATGCAGCGCATCGATCTGTCCGTGCAGGCTGATCGTCGCGCCTTTGGGACGCAGATGCGCGGTGTCATCCAGCACCTTTTGCACGTCGCGGGCTACGCCGCCGAGGTCGCGGCCCTGCACGTTGGCGTACAGGTCCAGGGTCGGTTCGATGTTGTAGTGGGTCACCACCGCCGGGCTTTGCACGCGGGAGATGGTTGCCACGCCGCCGAGGATCTGCGACTGCCCATCGGCGCCGGTGACGGGCAGCGCTTCCAGTGACGGCAGGCTGTCGAGGCGGTATTGCGGGGTGGCGGCGACGATGGAATAGGACACGCCGTTGGCCGGGTTGAGCCAGAAGGTCGGCGCGGTCTGCGAACTGCCGGCCAGCGACGCCACCATGCTGTTGGTCACGTCCCGCTCGGTAATGCCCAGGCCGTTGGCGCGCATGCGGTCGACACTCACCTGCAGCGACGGGTAGCCGGTGGACTGCTGGATGCGCAGGTCGGCGATACCAGGCACGTGTTGCAGGCGACGTTCCAACTCGACGGCATAGGCGCGGTTTTCTGCATCGCTGCGCCCGGAGATTTTCACGTCCAGCGGCGCCGGCGCACCGAAGTTGAGGATCTGGCTGCTGATGTCCGCCGGCAGGAACGCAAAGTGGCTGCCAGGGAAACTTTGCGGCAGCGCTTCACGCAGTTTTTTCACGTAGTCGGCGGTGGGCGCATGGTCCTTTTTCAGGCTGACCTGGATGTCGCCATCCTGCGGGCCGATGGTGCCGCTGCTGCTGTAGGCCATGTCGATGCCGCTGAGCGGAATGCCAATGTTATCGACGATGGTGTCCAGCTCTTCGGCGGGGATCACTTCACGGATCCGCGCTTCGATGCGGTCGAAGGCGGCGGCGCTTTCTTCGATGCGCGTGCCCAGCGGCAGGCGCACATGCAGGGCCAGCGCACCGGCATCCGTCGCCGGGAAAAAGTCCTGGCCCAGGCTTGGCAACAGCAGGAATGAGGCGAGCACGCAGGCCAGGAAACCGACGATAAAACCCTTGCGATTGCCCAGGGCCAAGGTCAGCAGGCCGTGGTAGGTGTCGCGGATATTCGAGAAGTGACGCTCGAAACCCTGCTGGAAATTCAGCACCGCTTGCAGTGCGGCATTGCGCGGTTTCGGGTGCTGCTCGCCCTCATGGTGGTTGATGAATGCATCTTCGGGATGGTGCCCCACGCCTGGCTCCGGCGTGTGCGGCTTGAGCAGGAACATCGCCAGCGTCGGCACCAGGGTGCGCGAAAGAATGAATGAGCTGGCCATGGCGAAGATCACCGCCAGCGCCATCGGCCGGAACAGATAACCGGCGATGCCTTGCAGCAGGAACATCGGCACGAACACGATGCAGATGCACAGCAGCGAGACGAACGCCGGGCCGACAATTTGCGCGGCGCCGTCGAGGATCGCGGTCTTCACCGCCTTGCCTTGTTCCAGGTGCCAGTTGATGTTTTCGATGGTCACCGTGGCGTCGTCCACCAGGATCCCCACCGCCAACGCCAGCCCGCCGAGGGTCATGACGTTGAGGGTCTGCCCGCTGACCGCCAGCAACGCAATGGCCGACAGCACCGCCAGGGGAATTGACGCCGCGATAATGATCGTGGAGCGCCAGCTGCCGAGGAACAGCAGGATCATCGCACTGGTCAGCAGCGCGGCGATGATGCCTTCCTGGGCCACGCTGCCCACCGATTGCTTGACGAATACCGAGGCGTCGCCCAGCAACGAGGTCTTCAATGACGGCGGCAGGGTTTCGTTGATGCGCGGCAGCATCTGGCGGATACCGTCGATGATCGACAGGGTGGAAATGCTGCCGTTTTTCAACGCCGGCATCAGCACCGCTCGATGGCCGTCGACGCGCACGATGTTGGTCTGCGGCGGCGAACCGTCGCGCACGTGGGCGACCTGGCCGATGGTGATCAGCGCGCCGTCGACGGTCTTGATCGGCAGGTCGTTGAGCTCATCGATGGCCTTGGGGCTGTTGTTGAGCAGGATCGTGTATTCATTGGGGCCGAGTTTGGCGGTGCCCACCGGGATGATCTGGTTCTGCAGCGCCAGGGCATTGCCCACATCCTGGGCCGACAAGCCTTTGGCCGCCAACGCCTGGGGGTCGAGGTCGAGGGTGATCTGCCGCTGCTTGCCACCCATCGGCGTGGGCATAGCCAGGCCGGGCAGGGCGCTGAGGGGCAGGCGGATATTGTTCTGCACCAGGTCGCGAATTTTGGCTTCCGACAGCGTGGGGCTGGAGAACGCCATTTGCAGGATCGGCACCGTGGAGGCGCTGTAGTTGAGGATCAGCGGCGGCGTGATGCCCGGTGGCATCTGCTTGAGCACGGTTTGTGACACGGCGGTCACTTGGGCGTTGGCGGTGCGGATGTCGACGCCGGGCTGGAAGAAAATCTTCACGATGCCCATGCCGGGCAGGGATTGCGATTCGATATGTTCGATGTCGTTGACGGTGGTACTCAGGGAGCGTTCATAGGTGTAGATCACCCGGCCGGCCATGGCGTCCGGTGACAGGCCGTTGTACTGCCAGACCACAGCGACCACAGGGATGCCGATATCGGGAAACACGTCGGTGGGGGTTCGCAGGGCCGCCATCGGCCCGATGATGCAGATGAATATGGCCAACACGATAAACGTGTACGGCTTTTGCAGTGCGGTCTTTACCAGCCCGAGCATGCGTGAACCTCCGAGGGAGCAGGATTGCAAACCCCGGCAGTCTTGCCCGACCCACCTAACACGCGCCTTTCAGCCAGGTGAAGGAACATTTAGGTAAGGGCTGAAGATCGTTTCATATGGATTCATTTGTTCTACAGGGCGTGGCTGCCCAAGCTTGCATCCCATCGGACGACTTGTCTTTTAACTGATGTTCTTTGGAGCCCTGCCATGTCACTCAAACCTTTATTGTTGATCCCCGCCCTGGGGGCTGTTTTGTTGTTGTCGGCCTGTGCCGGCCCGATTCCCAAGGCGGACCCCAGCGAAGCCTGGATCGGCTTGAAAGAAGAAGCGCCGAACGACCTGATGGCCGAACGTGTGGACGGCAAGCGTGTCGACGACGGGCGCTTTTTCGAGGTGACCCCCGGGGATCACCGCCTGGACGTGACGTTGTTCGAGGAAGAGGCAGGCGACGACAACCAGCAGGACTGCCAGGGTCGGGTCGAGTACAAGGATTTCAAGGCGGGTGAGCATTACACCCTGGTGGAGTCGAGCCTGGGCACCACCGTGCGCGCATCCCTGATGGACGGGCACGGTAAGGAAGTCGCAGCGACTCAGGATTTCAATTGCATGCCTGGCTAGGCGTGGTGCACCGCCGCTCTATGGGGCTTGGCGGGTGCCGCAGGTTTGACGTGGGGGTGATGGTGCCGGCGAGTAATGCGCAACACCCCCCACAACATGGCGCCGGCTACCGCCAGCCAACCGCATATCAACAGGAAAATCGTTGTTGCAAGGCTCATTTTGGCCTCCTTTCGCCCCGCAGGGGGCACACACAGTCTTCTCAATGGACAGTCTAGCTACCCGGCGGTTGCCTGCTATTGACCAATGGTCGTGTTCGTCCAACTCGTTTGCTCTATCCGCGACGCTTTACTGAGCCTGTGGGCTATACCCGCGTGGCAGAGCGTCCTATGATCAGGGCCCTCACCGGCAGTTGATCAAGAGAGTAAAAAATTGCGGTTACGGTCGAACCTTAAAACATCCTTGTTGCTGGCCTGTGCCCTGGGGCTCGCGGCCTGTTCCGGGCAGCCGTCGAAACTTCCGGGCCTGCCGGAACGTGTCGAACTCAATGGTGTGCCGACCTTTCGCAGCGAGGCTTATCAGAGTGGTCCTACAGCGTTAGCCAGCATGCTGTCGCAACAAGGCATTGTGATGACACCGGGCTTGTTGGATAAACCGTTGCATTTGCCGGGCGGGGAAGCGGACCTGGAGCGCAACATGCAGGTGCTGGCCCGTGAGTACGGGCTGATGGTGTACCCGCTGGATGCCAAGCTGACCGCGGTACTGGCGCAGGTGGCGGCGGGTTACCCGGTGATGGCGCGGATTGGCGGCGGCCTGTTGTCTGACGCGCGCTACGTGGTCGTGGTGGGTTTCAACCAGCAGAAAAGCACGGTGCTGTTGCGTTCAGGCATGGACCGACGCCTGCTGATGAGCTTCAGCGACTTTGAGTCGAAGTGGAGCAGTGCCGGGCACTGGGCAATCCTCACTCAGCGCCCGAGCCAGTTGCCGGCCAATGTGGATGCGCAGCGCTGGCGGGACTCGGCGAACGCAACGGCCCAGGCCGGGCAGGAGCGGGCGGCGGCGCAGGCGCTCAAGGTGTTGGCGGAACACAAATAAAATGGGAGGGGCGAGCCCCTCCTAAATGAGTTCTCGGTGTTCCTTAGCGGCGGACTTCGGCGGCATTCGCGCGGTTCTTCAGGTTCTTATCAGCCTTGTAGCGCAGAGCGACGTCCGGCACCGAGCCGCCCTTGCCGGTCTCGACCCAGTTACGGATACGGCTGGCATCGGCAAAGTGGGTGAATTTGCCGAAAGCATCCAGGATCACCAGCGACACCGGACGATTACCCATGCGGGTGACCAGCACCAGGCAATGACCGGCCTGGTTGGTGAAACCGGTCTTGGTCAGCTTGATATCCCAGTTGGCGCGGTTGATCAGGTGGTCGGTATTGGAGAAACCCAGGGTGTAGTTGGGCTTGCGGAACGCTACGGTCTTTTCCTTGGTGGTGCTCAACTGGCTCAGCATCGGAAATTTTTGCGCGTAGGCCAGCAGCTTGCTCAAGTCGCGGGCGGTGGACACGTTGTGGATCGACAGGCCGGTGGGCTCGACATAATGGGTGCTGGTCATGCCCAGGGCCTTGGCCTTGGCGTTCATCGCGGCAATAAAGGCCGCGTAGCCGCCCGGATAGTGGTGCGCCAGGCTCGCGGCGGCGCGGTTTTCCGAGGACATCAGGGCAATCAGCAACATCTCCTTGCGCGGCATCTGGCTGCCGATCTTCACGCGCGAGAACACGCCTTTCATCTCCGGCGTGTCGGTGATGTTGATGTCGATGTACTCGTCCATGTTCTGCTTGGCTTCAAGCACGATCAGGCCCGTCATCAGTTTGCTCACCGAGGCGATAGGCACCACCACGTCGGGGTTGCTGGCGTAGATGACCTTGTTGGTTTGCAGGTCCACCAGCATGGCGCTGCCGGAAGCGATCTGCAGTTTGGATGGATCCCGCGGCGCCAGGGCGGAGTCGGCAGCGTGTGCAAAGGTGCCGGTGAAAGCAAAAAATAGGCTGACAATGGAAAGACGAATTTTCACGCGGATGAACTCGCTAAAAAAGTAAGAAATACCGTTGGGAAACGGGTTCTGTGACAAATGGCGTTACATTTTAGGAGTATGGACGACAGACTGTCGAATGTTCTTCTAAAACCAGACGAAAGTGCTTAAAAACTAAGAAAAAACAGGTTTTCTTCCGGGCAATAAAAAGCCCTGCGATAAGGCAGGGCTTTTTCAGTACGACTGGTTATTAACCGTGCAGGGTTTCTGCGGCGTACAGGGTATTTTCCAGCAGGCAGGCACGGGTCATCGGGCCAACGCCACCCGGCACCGGGGTGATCCAGCCAGCGCGGGGCAGGGCGGTTTCATACACCACGTCGCCGACCAGCTTGCCGTCTTCCTGGCGGTTGATGCCCACGTCGATGACGATGGCGCCTTCCTTGATCCATTCGCCCTTGACCAGGCCCGGCTTGCCGGCGGCCACGACGACCAGGTCGGCACGGCCAACGTGGCCTGCGAGGTCCTTGGTGAAACGGTGGGTCACGGTGACGGTGCAACCGGCCAGCAGCAACTCCATGGCCATGGGGCGGCCCACGATGTTGGACGCGCCGACGATGACGGCATCGAGGCCGTACAGGTCGACACCGGTGCTTTCCAGCAGGGTCATGATGCCTTTGGGCGTGCACGGGCGCAGCAGCGGGATACGCTGGGCCAGGCGGCCGACGTTATAGGGATGGAAACCGTCGACGTCTTTGTCAGGGCGGATGCGCTCGAGCAACTTGGACGCGTCCAGGTGCGCGGGCAATGGCAATTGCAGGAGGATGCCGTCCATCGCCGGGTCGTCGTTGAGGCTGTCGATCAGGTCGGTCAGGGCCTGCTGGGTGGTGTCGGCAGGCAGGTCGTAGGCCTTGGAAAGAAAGCCGACCTCTTCACAGTCTTTACGCTTGTGCGAGACATAAACCTGAGAGGCAGGATCGCTGCCGACCAGGATCACCGCGAGGCCAGGCGTGCGCAAGCCTTGCTGGCTGCGCTCGGTGACTCGTTTGGCGATCTGCTGGCGCAGGCTGGCGGCGATTGATTTGCCGTCGATAAGTTGTGCAGTCATTACGCGTGATTAACCATCGAGAGGGGGAGGAAAAGTGCGCGCATTCTCGCACGCCACGGCGTGAGGGCAAAGGCGCTTGGTCCGCAAATTGGCCTAACCCCTTAAATAAAATGAATTTTTTTCAAAAAAGATTTGACGGGTTTCCAGGCCCTCTATACTATTCGTCGCACTTGTCGGGCACAGCCTAGCACTGGTTAAGAAGGTCGAGCAGAATCGTTGTTCTGCAAGGCTGGAAGCACTTAGTTTGTAATCCTCCAAGAGTACAGATTAATAAGGCGCCCGTAGCTCAGCTGGATAGAGCATCCGCCTTCTAAGCGGATGGTCGCAGGTTCGAGTCCTGCCGGGTGCGCCATTAGGCAGCTTTGGCACAAGTAGCGCTATATGGTGGGCGTAGCTCAGTTGGTAGAGCACGGGATTGTGACTCCCGTTGTCGAGGGTTCGATCCCCTTCGTCCACCCCATATTTTGAAAGGCGCCAGATTAACCGTCTGGCGCCTTTGCTTTAAGAGCTTCAAGCGCGGATGTGGTGGAATTGGTAGACACACTGGATTTAGGTTCCAGCGCCGCAAGGCGTAAGAGTTCGAGTCTCTTCATCCGCACCAATAAAGCTTTACTCGGTCTATACGCAGGGTAGGGCTCGACAAAGAAGTGGTTTGGTTTCTTTGTTAACGCAATATGGTGGGCGTAGCTCAGTTGGTAGAGCACGGGATTGTGACTCCCGTTGTCGAGGGTTCGATCCCCTTCGTCCACCCCATATTCGAAAGGCGCCAGATTTAACAGTCTGGCGCCTTTTTTGGTTTTGGCGGTTCGGATTGTCGTGGCTGCAGGTTCTGGGTCGCGATGGCGGTGCGTTTCATCGTATTTATGTGTCTCGATGATACTGCGTTGTCTATCTGCCCTCACTGCGGGGTGGGCGTCAGGGAGATGAGCGACGATCCCTTCTATATATAGAAGGGGCGGCGCAGAGCCCTGGCGTGATTGGCTTTATTTGTCACCGGGGCGGGGCGCGACAGTGCCTTCGTATCGATAAATTGCCGGCTGTTTACGGGCGTATTTCCAGTAGGGTGACTTCTTGAGTTTGACCCACTAGAATGCATGCCCTTGATTGGGGTCGGAAATGGCCGGCTAACGTCTGTGCAACGAGGAATATCCATGCAAGTTTCTGTTGAAAATACTACTGCTCTCGAGCGCCGCATGAGCATCACCGTGCCGGCTGAGCGCATCGAGACTGCGGTCAACAAGCGTCTGCAGCAGACTGCCCAAAAGGCCAAGATCGCTGGTTTCCGTCCAGGCAAAGTGCCAATGAGCGAAATCAAGCGCCGTTTTGGTGCTGATGCACGCAATGAAGCCGTCGGTGACGTGATCCAGGCTTCTTTCTACGAAGCAGTGGTTGAGCAAAAGCTGAACCCGGCTGGTTCGCCTTCGATCGAACCCAAGTCCCTGGAAGCGGGCAAGGACCTGGAATACGTTGCCGTATTCGAAGTGTTCCCCGAGTTCGAAGTGGCCGGTTTCGACGGTATCGCTATCGAGCGCCTGAGCGCCGAAGTGGCTGATTCGGACCTGGACAACATGCTGGAAATCCTGCGCAAGCAGAACACCCGTTTCGAAGTGGTCGACCGTGCTGCCCAGAACGAAGACCAGTTGAACATCGATTTCGTTGGCAAGGTTGACGGCGAAGCATTCGCTGGCGGCTCCGCCAAGGGTACTCAGCTGGTGCTGGGTTCCAACCGCATGATTCCTGGCTTCGAAGACGGCCTGGTTGGCGCCAAGGCTGGCGAAGAGCGGGTCCTGAACCTGGAATTCCCTGCTGACTACCAGAACCTGGACCTGGCTGGCAAAGCCGCCGAGTTCACCGTGACCGTCAACAGCGTTTCCGAGCCTAAGTTGCCAGAGCTGAACGAAGAATTCTTCAATCAGTTCGGCATCAAGGAAACCGGTATCGAAGGCTTCCGCACCGAAGTTCGCAAGAACATGGAGCGCGAGCTGCGCCAGGCTATCAAGTCCAAGGTCAAGAACCAGGTCATGGACGGTCTGCTGGCCTCCAACCCGATCGAAGTGCCTAAGGCCCTGCTGTCCAACGAAGTGGATCGCCTGCGCGTACAGGCTGTCCAGCAGTTCGGCGGCAACATCAAGCCAGACCAGCTGCCGGCCGAGCTGTTCGAAGAGCAAGCCAAGCGCCGTGTGGTGCTGGGTCTGATCGTGGCTGAAGTGGTCAAGCAGTTCGACCTCAAGCCTGACGAAGATCGCGTCCGCGAAATGATCCAGGAAATGGCTTCGGCCTACCAGGAGCCTGAGCAGGTCGTGGCCTGGTACTACAAGAACGACCAGCAGCTGAACGAAGTACGTTCGGTTGTGCTGGAAGAACAAGTTGTGGATACTGTTCTGCAGAAGGCTAAGGTGACCGATAAAGCGGTCTCTTACGAAGAAGCAGTCAAGCCGGCGGAAGCAGCACAAGCCGACTGATTGTCCAACTCGTTGGAAATTCAACCATAAGCCAGCCTCGCGCTGGCTTATGCGTTTTCAAGACATGACTATTTGGGAGTAACTGCAGAGCATGTTCCGTAATTCCTATATTCAGCAGAACTCTGATATCCAGGCCGCAGGCGGCCTGGTCCCGATGGTTGTCGAGCAGTCCGCTCGTGGCGAACGCGCCTACGACATCTACTCGCGCCTGCTCAAGGAGCGAGTGATCTTTCTGGTGGGCCCGGTAGAGGACTACATGGCCAACCTGATCTGTGCGCAACTGCTGTTCCTTGAAGCGGAAAACCCGGACAAGGACATCCATCTCTACATCAACTCGCCGGGCGGTTCGGTGACAGCGGGCATGTCGATCTACGACACCATGCAGTTCATCAAGCCGAACGTATCGACTACCTGCATTGGCCAGGCCTGCAGCATGGGCGCGTTCCTGCTGACCGCAGGTGCCGAGGGCAAGCGTTACTGCCTGCCGAACTCGCGCGTGATGATTCACCAGCCACTGGGCGGTTTCCAGGGCCAGGCGTCGGACATCGAAATCCACGCCAAGGAAATCCTCTTCATCCGCGAACGTCTCAACACGCTGATGGCCAAGCACAGCGGGCACACCCTGGAAGAAATCGAGCGCGACACCAACCGTGACAACTTCATGAGCGCCGAAGCCGCACGTGAATATGGGTTGATCGACGCAGTGATCGAAAAGCGCCCCGCTTAATATAAGCCGCTCAAAATAGGGCTGGTCGGGTTTCCCGATCATCTGCGGGCTTGAAAAAGCCCGCATAAGCCTTCATCTTGTGTTGCAAGCCTATCGGATTTGGATCGAACGAATGACTGACACCCGCAACGGCGAGGACAACGGCAAGCTGCTCTATTGCTCCTTCTGTGGCAAAAGCCAGCATGAAGTGCGCAAATTGATTGCCGGCCCCTCGGTCTTTATCTGCGACGAGTGCGTCGACCTGTGCAATGACATCATCCGTGAGGAGGTGCAGGAAGCCCAGGCCGAAAGCAGCGCGCATAAATTGCCTTCGCCTAAAGAAATCAGCGGCATCCTTGATCAGTATGTGATTGGTCAAGAGCGTGCAAAGAAGGTTCTGGCCGTAGCGGTATACAACCACTACAAGCGCTTGAACCAGCGTGACAAGAAAGGCGACGAAGTCGAACTCGGCAAGAGCAACATCTTGCTGATCGGTCCTACAGGCTCGGGTAAGACCCTGCTTGCAGAAACCCTCGCTCGCCTGCTGAACGTTCCGTTCACCATCGCTGACGCCACCACCCTCACCGAGGCTGGCTACGTGGGCGAAGATGTCGAGAACATCATTCAGAAACTGCTGCAGAAGTGCGACTACGACGTAGAGAAGGCCCAGATGGGTATTGTCTACATCGACGAAATCGACAAGATCTCGCGCAAGTCCGACAACCCGTCGATCACTCGGGACGTTTCCGGTGAAGGCGTGCAGCAGGCCCTGTTGAAACTGATCGAAGGCACGGTTGCTTCCGTACCGCCACAAGGCGGCCGCAAGCACCCGCAGCAGGAATTCCTTCAGGTTGATACGCGCAACATCCTGTTTATCTGTGGCGGTGCATTCTCCGGCCTGGAGAAGGTTATTCAGCAACGGTCTACCCGTGGCGGCATCGGTTTCAGTGCAGAAGTGCGCAGCAAGGAAGAAGGCAAGAAGGTGGGCGAGTCCCTGCGTGAAGTCGAGCCTGACGATCTGGTCAAGTTCGGTCTGATCCCGGAATTCGTTGGCCGTCTGCCGGTCCTGGCCACGTTGGACGAGTTGGATGAGGCGGCTCTGATTCAGATCCTCACCGAACCGAAAAACGCCCTGACCAAGCAATACGCCAAGCTGTTCGAGATGGAAGGTGTGGACCTCGAGTTCCGTACCGACGCGCTCAAATCGGTGGCCAAGCGGGCACTGGAGCGCAAGACCGGTGCACGTGGCCTGCGTTCGATCCTCGAAGGTGTATTGCTCGACACCATGTACGAAATCCCCTCGCAGTCCGAGGTGAGTAAAGTGGTGATCGACGAAAGCGTTATAGAAGGTAAGTCCAAGCCACTGTATATCTACGAAAACAGTGAGCCGACTGCCAAGGCTGCGCCAGACGCGTAAGCGTTTCGCAGTTTTGGTACAAACGAAGGGGCCTCTAGGGGCTCCTTTGTTTTTCATAAGGATTTTTACTGCGTGTAACTGCCAGCATTGAGCTTGTTTTTTTTACACGCAGCCCCCATCTTGGTTTCAAGCTTATTTTTCAACTGTCATAGAGGCGAAATCATGAAGACAACCATCGAATTGCCTCTCCTGCCGTTGCGTGATGTCGTCGTCTATCCGCACATGGTTATCCCGCTGTTCGTGGGGCGCGAGAAGTCTATCGAAGCCCTCGAGGCCGCGATGACGGGCGACAAGCAGATCCTGCTGTTGGCCCAGAAAAATCCTGCCGATGATGATCCAGGCGAAGATGCCCTGTATCGCGTCGGCACCATTGCCACTGTCCTGCAACTGCTCAAGCTGCCCGATGGCACCGTCAAGGTGCTGGTGGAAGGCGAGCAGCGCGGTGCGGTAGAGCGTTTCATGGAGGTGGACGGCCACCTGCGCGCCGAAGTGGTGCTGATCGACGAAGTCGAGGCCCCTGAGCGCGAGTCCGAAGTGTTTGTGCGCAGCCTGCTCTCGCAGTTCGAGCAGTACGTGCAGTTGGGCAAGAAAGTCCCGGCTGAAGTCCTGTCTTCCCTCAATAGCATCGATGAGCCAAGCCGCCTGGTCGACACCATGGCCGCGCACATGGCGCTGAAGATCGAGCAGAAGCAGGACATCCTCGAAATCATTGACCTGTCGGCCCGTGTCGAACACGTGCTGGCGTTGCTGGATGCCGAGATCGACCTGCTCCAGGTCGAGAAGCGCATCCGGGGTCGGGTCAAAAAACAAATGGAGCGCAGCCAGCGCGAGTACTACCTGAATGAGCAGATGAAGGCCATTCAGAAGGAACTCGGCGACAGCGAGGAAGGCCACAACGAAATCGAAGAGCTGAAAAAGCGCATCGATGCTGCCGGCCTGCCGAAAGACGCCCTGGCCAAAGCCACCGCCGAGTTGAACAAGCTCAAGCAAATGTCGCCGATGTCGGCCGAAGCCACCGTGGTGCGCTCGTACATCGACTGGCTGGTGCAGGTGCCGTGGAAGGCCCAGACCAAGGTACGCCTGGACCTGGCCCGTGCCGAAGATATCCTTGATGCCGACCACTATGGCCTTGAAGAAGTCAAAGAGCGCATCCTCGAATACCTCGCCGTGCAGAAGCGCGTGAAGAAGATTCGTGGCCCGGTGTTGTGCCTGGTTGGCCCGCCTGGGGTAGGTAAAACCTCCCTGGCCGAGTCCATCGCCAATGCCACCAACCGTAAATTCGTGCGCATGGCCCTCGGTGGTGTGCGCGATGAGGCGGAAATTCGTGGCCATCGCCGGACTTACATCGGTTCGATGCCAGGAAGATTGATTCAAAAAATGACAAAGGTGGGTGTGCGCAACCCGCTGTTCCTGCTCGATGAAATCGACAAAATGGGCAGCGACATGCGTGGCGATCCGGCATCGGCCTTGCTGGAAGTGCTCGACCCTGAGCAGAACCACAATTTCAACGACCATTACCTGGAGGTCGACTACGACCTGTCCGACGTAATGTTCCTGTGCACCTCCAACTCCATGAACATCCCGCCGGCATTGCTGGACCGGATGGAGGTGATTCGTCTGCCGGGTTACACCGAAGACGAGAAGATCAATATCGCCGTCAAATACCTCGCGCCCAAGCAGATTTCGGCCAATGGCCTGAAGAAGGGCGAGATCGAATTCGACGTCGAGTCGATCCGCGACATCGTGCGCTACTACACTCGCGAGGCCGGTGTCCGGGGCCTTGAGCGCCAGATCGCGAAGATTTGCCGCAAGGCGGTCAAGGAGCACGCGCTGGAAAAACGCTTCTCGGTGAAGGTCTCGGCCGACGCTCTTGAGCACTTTCTGGGTGTGCGTAAATTCCGTTACGGCCTGGCAGAACAGCAGGATCAGGTAGGGCAGGTGACTGGCCTGGCGTGGACCCAGGTGGGCGGCGAATTGCTGACCATCGAAGCTGCGGTGATCCCCGGCAAGGGCCAGTTGATCAAGACCGGCTCCCTCGGTGACGTGATGGTCGAATCCATTACCGCCGCGCAGACCGTGGTGCGCAGCCGCGCCAGGAGCCTGGGGATCCCCCTGGACTTCCACGAGAAGCACGACACCCACATCCACATGCCGGAAGGGGCTACACCGAAGGATGGTCCGAGCGCTGGCGTAGGCATGTGCACGGCCCTGGTTTCGGCATTGACCGGCATACCGGTGCGCGCCGATGTTGCGATGACCGGGGAAATCACCCTGCGTGGCCAGGTATTGGCCATTGGTGGCCTGAAAGAGAAATTGCTGGCTGCACACCGCGGTGGCATCAAGACTGTGATCATTCCTGAAGAGAATGTTCGCGACTTGAAGGAAATTCCTGACAATATCAAGCAGGATCTTCAGATTAAACCGGTTAAATGGATTGACGAGGTCCTGCAAATTGCGCTGCAATACGCGCCGGAGCCCTTGCCGGATGTGGTTCCGGAGATAGTTGCAAAGGACGAAAAACGAGAGTCTGATTCCAAGGAAAGAATTAGCACGCATTAATGTGAATAAGCCTGGGGGCTTCCTTGACAGCTTTTTAGAGCCCTTGTTATAAAGCGGCTCTTAAGTGTCTGTAGGCCATTCAGCACTGGTTTTTGCTGTTTACCAAAAAACTTAGAATCATACTCAATAGATATATAAGGGGACTTAGAGTGAACAAGTCGGAACTGATTGATGCTATCGCTGCATCCGCTGATATCCCGAAAGCTGCTGCCGGCCGTGCGCTGGATGCAGTAATCGAATCCGTCACTGGCGCTCTGAAGGCCGGCGACTCCGTGGTACTGGTAGGCTTCGGTACTTTCTCTGTGACTGACCGCCCAGCTCGCACTGGCCGTAACCCACAGACTGGCAAAGCACTGCAAATCGCTGCTGCCAAGAAACCAGGTTTCAAAGCCGGTAAAGCCCTGAAAGAAGCGGTTAACTAAGCTTCGATCAAGCCTTTGCTACCCGGGTCGGACGCAGGTCTGGCCTGGCAGCGGAGCGAAAGCTGACCCAAGTATCCATCGGGTCGCCAAGCCGGGGGTGTAGATTCAACCCCCCGTCCGCTCCGCCAGTTACGAGAAGGCGCATCCTCGGATGCGCCTTTCTTCTATCCGGACTCTACCCACGCTCCACGGTTGCCAATTTTTGAAGTTCAACCGTTTCTGGGGGACGCATGCTGCAAAATATCAGGGACAATTCACAAGGCTGGATTGCCAAGACCATTATCGGGATCATCGTCGCATTGATGGCGTTCACCGGTATCGAGGCCATTTTCCAGGCTTCGACCAACACCAAGCAGGACGTGGCCAAGGTCAACGGTGAAGAAATCACCCAGACTGAACTGAGCCAGGCCGTCGACATGCAACGTCGCCAGCTGATGCAACAGCTGGGCAAGGATTTCGATGCTTCACTGCTGGACGAAAAACTGCTGCGCGAAGCGGCCCTCAAGGGCCTGATCGATCGCAAGCTGCTGCTGCAAGGCGCTGCCGACTCCAAGTTTGGCTTCTCTGAAGCTGCACTGGACCAGGTGATCCTGCAGACGCCGGAATTCCAGGTGGACGGCAAGTTCAACGCCGAACGCTTTGACCAGGTGATCCGTCAGCTGGGCTACAGCCGTCTGCAGTTCCGTCAGATGCTGACCCAGGAAATGCTGATCGGCCAGGTGCGCGCAGGCATCGCCGGCAGCGGTTTCGTGACCGACGCCGAAGTGCTGGCATTCGCCCGTCTGGAAAAACAGACCCGCGATTTCGCTACCGTCAATATCAAGGCCAACCCTGCGGCGGTGAAACTCACCGACGACGAGGTCAAGGCTTACTATGACCAGCACGCCAAGGAGTTCATGACCCCGGACCAGGTGGTCATTGACTACCTGGAACTGAAGAAGTCTTCCTTCTTCGACCAGGTCAGCGTCAAGGACGATGAACTGCAGGCTGCCTATCAGAAAGAAACCGCCAACCTCGCTGAACAGCGTCGTGCCGCGCACATCCTGATTGAAGTCAACGACAAGGTCACCGACGCACAAGCCAAGGCCAAGATCGAAGAAATCCAGGCACGCCTGGCCAAGGGTGAGAAGTTCGAGGCCCTGGCCAAGGAGTTCTCCCAGGATCCAGGTTCGGCCAACAATGGCGGCGATCTGGGCTTTGCCGGCCCTGGCGTCTACGACCCTGACTTCGAAGCTGCCTTGTACGCGTTGAACAAAGACCAGGTTTCGGCGCCGGTGCGCAGCACCTTCGGTTGGCATTTGATCAAGCTGTTGGGCGTTGAAGCACCGCAAGTGCCGACGTTTGCCAGCCTGAAAGACAAGCTGACCCGCGAGCTCAAGACCCAACAGGTCGAGCAGCGTTTTGTCGAAGCAACCAAGCAATTGGAAGATGCGGCATTCGAAGCCTCCGACCTGGCCCAACCAGCATCGGACCTGAAGCTGACCGTACACACCTCCGCGCCGTTTGGCCGTGAAGGTGGTGAAGGTGTCGCGGCCAACCGCGCCGTGGTCACCGCTGCGTTCAGCCCGGAAGTGCTGGATGAGGGTGCCAACAGCAGCGCCATCGAGCTGGACCCGGAAACCATCATCGTGCTGCGTGCCAAAGAGCACCGCAAACCGGCGCAACTGCCGCTGGAAAGCGTTGCTGCGGCGATTCGCACACAGATGGCCAAGGAGCGCGCCAGCGCGGCTGCCAAGACTCACGCTGACGAACTGATCGCCAGCCTGCGTGATGGCAAGACCCCGCTGAACCAGCCGGTCGACGGCCAGGCCTGGAAAGTCACTGAAGCGGCTACCCGTAGCCAGGAAGCGATTGACCCGGCCGTGCTGCAAGCCCTGTTCCGCATGCCCAAGCCTGCGGCCAAGGACAAGCCGACCTTCACCACCGTGACCCTGGCTGATGGCAGCCTGGTGATCGTGCGCTTGAACGGCGTCAACGAAGCGGCTGCCCCAACGGACGAAGAAAAGGCGCAATACCGCCGCTTCCTCGCTTCCCGTGTCGGCCAGCAGGACTTTGCGGCGTACCGCAAGCAGTTGGAAACCAAGGCTGATATCAAGAAGTACTGATGTCGCTTTGAACAAGAAGCCCCCGGCCTGAAAAGACCGGGGGCTTTTTTATGTGCGCTAGACTGGGTACTCGGTATCGTCGACCCAGGAGTTCCAAGCGTGTTGATTCAAGGAATGGATGGCTTGCTGATCCGCCGCGCCAGCGTGGCGGATGTTCCTGCGGTGCTGCAGGTGTTCGACGAGGTGATCGCCTGGTTCGTTGGCAGGGGCAATGCCCATCAGTGGGGCACCGAGCCCTGGTCGGGGTCGCCCCGGCGGGTCGCGCAAGTGGCTGAAGCCTGCGCGTTGCCCGGGGCCTGGGTTGTCGAGGACCCCGAGGGGCATCTCCGAGGAGCGCTGGTGGTGGGCGATCCCATGCCTTATGTACCTTCGGCGACTGAGCCCGAGGTGTATGTGCGCCTGTTGATTGCCGCGCGTGACCCGAGTGTTCGCGGCCTTGGCCGGCGCATGATGGCCTTTGCCGATGACCAGGCCCGCGCAGCAGGAGTCACGCGCTTGCGTGTGGACTGCTACGGCGGCGGGACAGGGGATCTGGTGCGTTTTTATGAGTCCTGTGGCTACCAGCGCATTTCAACGTTCGACTTGGCGGGGTGGCCGGGCCAACTGCTGGGGCGCCGTCTGTGATGCACCGGCCCAGGCCAGCAGCATCAGAAGCACAACCGCCCATGGAAAGGCTGTGACGCCCCAACCTTGAAGCAATACGCCACCCGCCAGGCCGCCACCGGCTATCCCCAGGTTCCACACGGTCACCAGCATGGATTGTGCGGCATCCGCCGACTTGCCCGCCGATTGGGCCAGTGCGGTTTGCAGCAATGCCGGCAAACCGCCGAACGCCAGACCCCATAACGTCACGGCGATATAGATGACTGCCGGCACATTGATCCACAACGCCAGCGCAAGGGCGATCAGGCCAAACAGCGCACAACTGATCAGCAGCAAGGCGCGCAACCACCGGTCAATCAATACACCTGCCAGCCAGATGCTCAGCACTGCCGCGAGGCCGAACACCAGCAGTACTCGGTCAACGTCCGCATCGACCCCTGCGGGCACCAGCAACGGGGCGATGTAGGTGTACAGAATGTTGTGGGCCAGCACGTAGGTAAACGTCACCCATAGCACCGGACGAATGCCCGGCAGGTTCAGCACCTGGCGCAGCCCCAGGCGTTTATCCGCCCGTTCGCCGGCAAAGTCCGGCAGTTGCCAGCGTGCCCAGGCGAGCAGCACCAGGGTCAGCCCGGTCATGATCGCAAAGCTCAAGCGCCAGCCAACGGCGGTGCCGAGGAAGGTGCCCGCAGGTACACCCAGCGACAGCGCCAGGGGTGCACCCAGCATCGCCACGGCAATGGCGCGACCTTGCAGGTGTGGCGCCACCATTCGGCTCGCATAACCCGCCAGCAACGCCCACAGCAACCCGGCGAAGACCCCGGCAAAAAAGCGCGCCACCAGGGTCAACCCGTAATGGCTGGACAGCGCGGTTACGCTATTGACCAAGGCAAAGCCGCCAATGGCCAGCAGCAACAACGGCCGCCTGCGCCAGCCGCGGGTCAGCAGCGTCAGCGGGATGGCTGCCAGCAGGGAGCCAAGGGCGTAGAGGGTAACCAATTGGCCGACCAAGGCGGGCGACACGCCCAGGCCGTCGCCCATCTGCGGCAGAAGCCCGGCGGGCATGGCTTCGGTGAGGATGGTAATAAAGCCGGCGCTGGCCAGGGCCAGTAGACCGCCCAAGGGTAAAGAATCCCGCTGGGCTGATGCGGTGAGTGAAGGGCTGCTGCTCATGACGTTTTATCCAGGTAAAAGGGCAAGCAGGCAGAGTAGGGGGCTGTGGTTGACGGAAAAACAGGCTAAGGTTCCGAACTTATCGGACGCGGATGTCCGTAATTGGAGGCAGATCATGGACAGCTTGGGCAGCCTGTCGGTATTTGTGCAGGTGGCGCAGACGCTCAGCTTCACCGCCGCCGGCCGCGTGCTGGGGGTGTCGTCGTCGGCCGTGGGCAAAAGCATTGCGCGGATGGAAGAGCGCCTGGGCGTGCGGCTGTTTCACCGCAGCACGCGCAGTATCACCTTGACCAGTGAAGGTGCACTGTTCCTTGAGCGCTCGCGGCGGATTCTCGCTGAGGTGGAAGCGGCCGAGCAGGAGCTGACGGACGCCGCTGCAACGCCACGGGGCAAGTTGCGCATCAGTGTGCCGCAGGTGCGCGGCTTGTTGATGCCGGTGCTCAGTGACTTTATGCGCACCTACCCGGAGATCGAGCTGGACGTGGATTTTTCCGACCGCATGGTGGACGTGATCGAGGAAGGTTTCGATGCGGTGATTCGCACGGGCAAGCCGGAAGATTCGCGCTTGATGGCGCGTCATCTGGGCCACTACCAGTTGGTACTCGTCGCCACGCCGGGCTACTTCGCCCAACACGGCACGCCGCAGCAACCACAGGACCTCAATGGCCACGCCTGCCTGCGCCACAAGTTCTGCGCCACGGGCAAGCTCGAGCCCTGGCCGTTGCGCCTTGCCCCGGGGGCTGCGGAACCGCTGTTGCGTACGCCGCTGGTCAGCACCACCATCGAGTCCCTCAAGCATGTGGTGCTCGAGGGCTTGGGCATTGCCTGCCTGCCGGACTACATGGTCAACCAGGCCGTGGACGAAGGGCGGTTGCAACGGGTGCTGGATGATGACCTGGAGCATCGGGGCAATTTCTGGATATTGTGGCCCGGTCGCCATACCTCGGCCAAGCTCCGCGTATTTATTGACCATATGTGCGCCGGGCTTTTCCCTGCAGGCCCCGGCGCGTAACCCTGTGACGTTTTACCGACAGGAATGCGCGCGCCAAGGCCTCGTTCTGTTGCACAATACCGCCCAGACCGTTTTCCTCAGGATTATCAATGTCGACATCATTCCACTTGCGTAGCCTCGGGCTGGCGCTGGTGCTGGCGGGCGCCGCGGGCTGCTCGTCACCCAAGACCGCTATTTATGAACATGAGAACTTCGACGACTCCGGTACATTTTCCCGGGATTACCCGGTTACCGATGTAGCGGCGTGCGAGGCCGCGCGGCGCGCCTTGCTGAGCCAGGGCTACATCATCACCAGCAGCGATCCGAAACTGGTCGTGGGTAACAAGAGCTTCCAGCAGACCGGCGAAACGCACCTGCAGATCAGCTTCAACGTGGTGTGCGCCGATGATGGCAAAGGCAAGAACCACTCGACGATGTTCGCCAATGCCCTGCAGGATCGTTATGCGCTGAAGAAGGTCAACAACTCCGCGAGCCTGGGCGTGGGCGTGCTGGGGTCGGTGTCGATGCCGATCGGCTCTACCGATGACTCGATGGTGAAGGTGGCCAGTGAGACGGTGTCCGCGCCGAAGTTCTACGACCGTTACTTTGCGTTGGTGGATGTGTTCCTGCCACAGGAAGTGAAGAAGGCCGAGCATATCCCCGAGCAGCCCAAGGCCGACCTCGGTGTGCCGGAGCCGAAGGCCGCACCGGCTGCAGAGAAAGTCGAGGCGCCGAAGGAAGAGCCTGCCGCACCGGCTGCCTCGGAGCCGGTTGTGCCCGCGCCTGAGGCTGCACCGATTGCGCCGCAGGCCGAGCCCGCACCCGCTGCCACCACGCCGGACCTGCCGCCGCCGACAGAAGCGATTCCGCCCCTGCCGACGCCTGCGCAGTAAATCAAACCGCTACGGGGTCGGCCTTGTCGACGTTGATCCCGTAGCGTTTGATCGCTTCACTGACCTTGTCGCGACCGATCACGCCGTCATCCGCCAGTGCCTTCAGGGCAGCCAGGGCGATGAAGTGGCGATCCACCTCAAAGAACGCGCGCAAGGCTTCCCGGGTGTCTGATTGCCCGAAACCATCAGTGCCCAGTGCGACAAAGCGTCGGCCCGGCACGAACGGACGGATCTGATCGGCGAACAGCTTCACGTAATCCGTCGCCACCACCACCGGTCCCGTTTGCCCGGCCAGGCATTGCTCGACGTAGCTCTCGCGTGGCTCACGCTCGGGGTGCAACAGGTTCCAGCGCTCCACCGCGTGCCCGTCACGGCGCAATTCGGTCAGGCTGGTCACGCTCCATACATTGCATTGCACGGCAAAGTCGTTGGCGAGCAGGTCGGCGGCGGCGATCACTTCGCGCAGGATCGAACCACTGCCCATCAGTTGCACCTTGGCGTGCTGGCTGCCGCTCAGGCGGTACATGCCTTTAACAATGCCATCCTCCATACCTTCGGGCATTGCCGGGTGCGGGTAGTTTTCGTTGAGCAGGGTGATGTAGTAGTAAATATCCTCCTGTTCGACATACATACGCCGCATGCCTTCGCGAATAATCACCGCCAGTTCGTAGGCAAAGGTCGGGTCATAGGACACGCAGCACGGAATCATCGACGACAGGATATGACTATGGCCATCGTCATGCTGCAGGCCTTCGCCCATCAACGTGGTGCGCCCGGCCGTGGCACCCAGCAGGAAACCACGTGCCCGTGCATCGCCCGCTGCCCAGGCCAGGTCGCCGACGCGCTGGAAGCCGAACATCGAATAGAAGATGTAGAACGGCACGGTCATCAGGCCGTGATTGCTGTAGGACGTACTCGCCGCTATCCACGAGGAAATGGCCCCGGACTCATTCAGGCCTTCCTGCATGATCTGTCCGTCCTTGCTCTCCTTGTAATAGCTCAGTTGCCCGGAGTCCTGTGGGGTGTAGAGCTGGCCGACGGCAGAGTGGATACCGATCTGACGGAACAGGCTTTCCATGCCGAAGGTGCGTGATTCGTCCGGCACGATGGGCACGATCAGCTTGCCCAGGTGCGGGTCTTTCAGCAGGGTGCCGAGGATGCGCACGAAGGCCATGGTGGTTGATATCGCGCGCTCGCCAGTGTCCTTGAGCTGAGTGGCGAAGGCGCTCAGTTCGGGGATCTGCAACGGTTCGACCGCCGTGTGGCGCGCGGGTACATAGCCGCCCAGGGCCTGGCGACGCGCGGCGAAGTAACGGGCTTCTTCGCTGTCGGCGGTGGGCTTGAGGTACGGAATTTCAGCGAGTTGCTCATCGGGCACTTCCAGGCCGAAGCGGTCGCGGAAGGCTTTGACGGCATCGGCGCCCATCTTTTTCAGTTGGTGATTGATGTTCTGGCCTTCGCCGGCTTCGCCCATGCCAAAGCCCTTGACGGTCTTTGCCAGGATCACCGTTGGTTGGCCGCTGTGGCGTACGGCGGCAGCATAGGCGTTGTAGACCTTGTCCGGGTCATGGCCGCCCCGTGAGAGTTTCCAGATATCGTCGTCGGACAGGTCTGCAACCAGTGCCAGCAACTCCGGGTATTTGCCGAAGAAATGTTCGCGCACATAGGCGCCGTTCTGGGATTTGTAGTTCTGGTAGTCACCGTCCACGCACTCCATCATGCGCTGGCGCAGCAGGCCGCCGGTGTCTTTTTCCAGCAGCGCATCCCAGCCACCGCCCCAGATCACTTTGATCACATTCCAGCCGGCGGCGCGGTACAGGCTTTCGAACTCCTGGATCACCTTGGCATTGCCGCGTACCGGGCCGTCCAGACGTTGCAGGTTGCAGTTGACCACGAAGATCAGGTTGTCGAGTTTCTCGCGCCCGGCCAGGGAAATGGCGGCCAGGGATTCCGGCTGGTCCATTTCGCCATCACCGAGGAATGCCCAGACCTTGCGGCCCTGGTGTTGCTTGAGGTCACGAAACTCCAGGTAGCGCATAAAGCGCGCCTGGTAGGCCGCCGTGATCGGCCCGAGGCCCATGGACACGGTGGGGAATTGCCAGAAGTCCGGCATCAGCCGTGGGTGGGGGTAGGACGAAATGCCCTCGCCACCGGCTTCGCGGCGGAAGTTATCCAGTTGTGCTTCGCTGATGCGGCCTTCGAGGTAGGCACGGCCGTAGATGCCTGGCGAGGAGTGGCCCTGGATGTACACCAGGTCGCCGTCGAAGTTGTCGGTGCGGCCACGGAAGAAGTGGTCGAAACCTACGTCGTACAGCACAGCGGCTGACGCATAAGTGGCGATATGCCCACCCACACCGGAGTGTTTGCCTGCACGCAATACCATGGCCATGGCGTTCCAGCGGATAAACGCGTTGATACGGCGTTCGATGACCAGGTTGCCGGGGTAGGGCAACTGGCGTTCCACCGGGATGGTGTTGACGTAAGGCGTGGTCACCCGCCCGTAGAAATCACCATGCCGCGCCACGTCGAAATCCAGCAACTGATCGATCAGGTAATGGGCGCGCGGGCGACCTTCGGTGGACAGCACCGATTCGATGGACTCCAGCCACTCGCGGGTTTCCTGTGGATCGACGTCGCGTCTGACTACGTTATTCGGGGTCATGTGAGGCTCCAGGGTCGGCGGATTTCAAGTGGCGGGCTCCTTGTGGGAACGTCGTCAATGTTGTTGCAATTGCAACTACATGGCCGAATCTAGCGCGGGATGAGCTACTATTGCAACCTTCTTGAAATCCGCCGGATGGTGTTGCATGTCGTCGAAAGAGCCTGATGTATGGTTCCGTTTTGTCAGGGCCCACAGGACGGTCATCCGTGAAATCGAGCGCCGCCTGGCGGCCGCCGACTTGCCGCCTTACGCCTGGTACGATGCACTGTGGGGCCTTGAAAGCGGCCCCGAAGGCACCCGCCGCATGCACGAATTGGCCGATGTGCTGGCCATCGAGCGCTATAACCTCACGCGCCTGGTAGATCGCCTGGAAAAGGACGGCCTGGTGCTGCGTTCACGTTCCGACGGCGATGGGCGCGCGGCCTTTGCGTCGATCACCGATGCCGGCCGGGCGTTGCGTAAAAAAATGTGGAAGATCTACGAAAGTACGGTGGACGAGTTGTTCCTGTCGCAGATCGAACCGCAGCAGCGCCAGGCGTTTGCCGAGGCGTTGGAGCGTACCGCCGGGATGGCGGTGGAGGCGGGTGTCCAAACCCGTGGTCGACGCAAGTCTGAAACTTGATGCATTCCATTTCAGTGCATCCCTGATTGCAATCGCGCCTCAAAACCCCGGTGCTAAATCCGCACAACGCTGCTACGTTTAATCCTGGAGTGCAGGAACGTCATGACGTCGACATTTTTTCGTCATCACGGCACTTTAGGCTGGCTGTGCAGGTCATTTATCTGCAGCCGCTTTTAATTCAAAACAAGGAGCCCACCATGGACGAATACCAGGAAGAACTGCTGGAGTACCAGGCCTTTGAACTGGATCCTCTGGATCCGGCCGATGACGCCACCGAGCTGTAAGACCGACTTCAGGCGGAATGCCGCTGACTGCGGCGAAATTCCCCTGGGGTCTGGTTGTTCCATCGCCTGAACGCCCGTTGAAACGCCTGGGCCGAGGCAAAACCGAGCAAGTAGGCGATTTCGCCGAATGCCAGTTCCGTATCGCGAATGTAGGTCATGGCCAGGTCGCGGCGGGTATCGTTGAGAATCGCGCGAAACTGTGTGCCTTCTTCGGCCAGTTTGCGGCGCAGTGTCCAGGTCGGCAGCTTCAAGCGTGCCGCCACTTCTTCCAGGTCGGGTTCCCGGCCGCCATTGAGCATCGGCCCGAGCAACCGGGTAATGCGCTCGCGCAGGCTGCGGGTGCGGGTCAACTGCTCCAGTTCCCGTTCACACAGTTGCAGCAACAGGTGCCAGGTACTCGGACAATGCTGCGGGTTGCGCAGGGCCAGGGTTTGCTGGCTCAGGCGCAGTTGATTGGCGTCGGCGCCGAACTGGATCGGGCCATCGCCCAGCACCGCGTACTGTTCGCTGTAGTCCGGCGCTTCAAACTCGATTTCAATCCGCTGCGCCTGCACCGTTTGCTGGGCCAGGCTCGACAGTTGCTGCAGCCAGCCGGCGATGATCGAGTCCACCACGAAGCGGTTGTAGGCGTTATAGGGGCTGATGGAATAGAAACGCAGCCAGGCGCCTTCGGCGTCCTCGTGAAAACTTGATTGGCCGCGATAGTTGGAGCCGTACAGCGCCTCGAAGCGGGTCAGGGTGCGCGCCGCCTCACGTACGTTGGGTGCCTGGGCGGCGGTGACCCCGGCCAGCCCGGCCTGGCTCAGGCGGCTGAGCTGGCCCATGCGCAGGCCCAGGCCGGGGGCGCCGGTGAGTTGGATGGCCGCATGGCCCAGGCGCATATAACGGGGGATCGACAAGCGTGCACCCGCTTCGGCGAGGCGCGCGGGGTCGAGGCCGTATTGCAGCAGCAGCGGTTGCGGGTCGAGGCCGTGGCTGTGGATCGCGTCGGCCAGAGTGTGCACGAAGCCCACCGACAAATCACCCAGGCGCACCGGCTTCACGGGGTTACAGCCAGATATTCAGCAGGCGCGCACCACGGGCGTCGCCGTCGGCGCTGATCTGCCCGTAGCTGCTGAGAAAGCTGTGCCCGGCCGTGCCCAGGTCCCAGAACTGCCCACGCAGGAATACGCTCATGCCAGCGGTTGCCTGGCTGACGGGTTGCTGGCTGATCAGCGTCAGGCGCCGCCAGGCCTCACCTTCGCTGAGTTCTTCAGGCTTGAGGCTGATTTCCGGTGGCGTGGACACGCTCTTGAAGCCGCGCCATGGTCGATCCCAGGTATCGCGACCCAGCACAAAGGCCGGTACCGCAATCAGTTGCGCACCTTGCTCGTTGAGCTTGCGATAGTTGTCCGGGTACCAGCTGTCACTGCCGACCAATACGCCGAGGCGCCCGGCCGGGGTGTCGACCACGCTGACGATGTTTTCGTCACCGGGTTCGATAAAACCGCGTTCATCGTAGATCGGATAAAGCTGGCGCTGGGGATCACCGAGGGGCAATCCGTCCGCCGCGAACACCACGCTGGCGTTGTACAAGGCGCCATGGCCGACCTGCAGTTGGCCCTGGCTGACGCTGGGGTTGGGCAGGGCGATGGAGCCGGCCACCAGCGTGACACCAAACTCCTTGGCCAGGCCGCCGAACAGCACCTGATAGTCCCGCGCCATGCCGGAGGCTTTCATGCGCAGGTAGGCGTCATCGGTGCGGTTATCGCCGGTTGCGCTGATCCAGGCACGGGCAAACAGCAGCGGGTTGCTGACTGACAG
The DNA here is from genome assembly GCF_900105325.1 of Pseudomonas marginalis. Classification (NCBI taxonomy): domain Bacteria; kingdom Pseudomonadati; phylum Pseudomonadota; class Gammaproteobacteria; order Pseudomonadales; family Pseudomonadaceae; genus Pseudomonas; species Pseudomonas marginalis. The sequence continues at coordinate 1,984,868 of NZ_FNSU01000003.1, read as the reverse complement.
CCAGTTCATCGCATCCTTCACGTGCAGCGCCTGGTACACCTCATTTTTTTCACCGGTCAACATCAGCCAGGTGCCGATATGTTCAGGCAGCACCACGATGGTTTTTTCGTTGATCAACCCCTGGTCCCGGGCATTTTGCAGATAGGCCGCGAGCTTCAGGTGCAGGCGTTCCAGGCTCTGGTAATCGGCGGGAAACAGCTCCGGCTGGATGCCCAGCAAGTTGCCGCGATCGGCGGGCAGGCCTTCGTTGACGGCGAGGGTGATGCGCAGGTCCGACAGGTAATGCCCCACGGGGCGCTCCTGGGTCCAGACCAGATACGCGGCGACTGCGGCAACCAGGGCCATGGAGACGGTAAAAGCGAGAAGTTTACGCATGGGGCAACAGACAACAGACCGGGTGCAGGGTTCGCGACTAGGGTAGGGCCCCGGCAGCGGCTTGCCAAGGGGCGCTGTGCATTTGGATCAATAACTTGTCAGTTTCAGTCATTGAGCCGTCGTCCACCGCCTCTTAGTCTGTGGGACATAAACCGATGGGGTGCCATTCGAGCCCTCCACGTCCCGTGATGATCCGTTGTGGAGCTGTACCATGACCGCTGCTGCCTACCCGCACCTGCTGGCCCCGTTGGACCTGGGTTTTACCACCTTGCGCAACCGCACCCTGATGGGCTCGATGCACACGGGCCTGGAAGAAAAGCCCGGTGGGTTCGAGCGCATGGCGGCCTACTTTGCCGAGCGCGCCCGTGGCGGCGTGGGCCTGATGGTCACTGGCGGCATTGGCCCGAATGATGAAGGCGGGGTGTATTCCGGCGCGGCCAAGCTCACCACCGAAGAAGAAGCGCAGAAGCACAGGATCGTCACGCAGGCCGTGCATGAGGCGGGCGGCAAGATCTGCATGCAGATCCTCCACGCCGGCCGTTATGCGTACAGCCCAAAACAGGTGGCGCCGAGTGCGATCCAGGCGCCGATCAACCCGTTCAAGCCCAAGGAGCTGGACGAGGAAGGCATCGAGAAGCAAATCCAGGATTTCGTCACCTGCTCGCTGCTGGCCCAGGTCGCCGAGTACGACGGCGTGGAAATCATGGGTTCCGAAGGTTACTTCATCAACCAGTTCCTCGCCGCCCACACCAACCACCGCACCGACCGTTGGGGCGGCAGCTACGAAAACCGTATGCGCCTGGCGGTGGAGATCGTGCACCGCGTGCGTGAAGCGGTGGGCCCGAACTTCATCATTATCTTCCGCCTGTCGATGCTCGACCTGGTGGAAGGCGGCAGCACTTGGGAAGAAATTGTGCAGTTGGCCAAGGCCATCGAGCAGGCCGGCGCGACCATCATCAACACCGGCATCGGCTGGCACGAAGCGCGTATCCCGACCATCGCCACCAAAGTACCCCGTGGCGCGTTCAGCAAAGTCACGGCCAAATTGCGCGGTGCGGTGCAGATCCCGCTGATCACCACCAACCGCATCAACACACCGGAGATTGCCGAGCAGATCCTCGCCGAAGGCGATGCCGACATGGTCTCGATGGCGCGGCCTTTCCTCGCCGACCCCGAGTTCGTCAACAAGGCCGCCGCCGGCCGCGCCGATGAAATCAACACCTGCATCGGCTGCAACCAGGCTTGCCTGGACCACACCTTTGGCGGCAAGTTGACCACCTGCCTGGTCAACCCGCGGGCCTGCTATGAAACCGAACTCAACTACCTGCCGGTCAAGCAGATCAAGAAAATCGCCGTGGTCGGTGCCGGCCCCGCAGGCCTGGCCGCCGCCACCGTGGCGGCTGAGCGTGGCCACCAGGTGACCTTATTCGATTCGGCCAGTGAGATCGGCGGCCAATTCAATATCGCCAAGCGCGTACCGGGCAAGGAAGAGTTTTTCGAAACCCTGCGCTACTTCAATCGCAAGTTGCAGACCACCCACGTCGAGCTGTGCCTCAACACCCGTGTCGACACCGCACAACTGGTGGCGGGCGGTTACGACGAGATCGTCCTGGCCACCGGCATTGCGCCGCGCACGCCGGCGATTCCGGGCGTTGAAAATGCCAAAGTGCTGAACTACCTGGACGTGATCCTCGAGCGCAAGCCGGTGGGCAAGCGCGTCGCGGTGATCGGCGCCGGCGGCATTGGTTTTGACGTGTCGGAATTCCTCGTGCATGAAGGCGTGTCTACCAGCCTCGACCGCGAAGCGTTCTGGAAAGAGTGGGGCATCGACACCCAGTTGCAAGCCCGTGGCGGTGTGGCCGGGATCAAGCCGCAACCCCATGCCCCGGCCCGTGATGTGTTCCTGTTGCAACGCAAGGCTTCCAAGGTCGGCGACGGCCTGGGCAAGACCACCGGCTGGATCCACCGTACCGGCTTGAAGAACAAGCGCGTGCAGATGCTTAACAGCGTCGAGTACCTGAAGATCGACGATGACGGCCTGCATATCCGCATCGGTGCCGAAGGTGAGCCGCAGCTGTTGGCCGTGGACAACATCGTCATCTGCGCCGGGCAAGACCCGCTGCGCGAGTTGCAGGACGGCCTGGTCGCCGCAGGGCAGAACGTGCACCTGATCGGCGGCGCCGATGTGGCGGCCGAGCTGGACGCCAAGCGCGCCATCAACCAAGGCTCACGGCTCGCCGCCGAGCTGTAAGGCGACGCAAGGGGCGGTGTTAGACTACCGCCCCTTTTTCGATGCAGATGCCGCCCGATGGGTCCTTTCGATTGGCTTCCCCATGCACCGCTTGAACCGTTAGCGCTGGAGTGGCTGAACGGCGTCGAGCTGGCCGTGCTGCGCCTGGACCGTATCGACCCACTGATCAGCGGCAATAAGTGGTTCAAGCTCACCCAACATCTGGCCCAGGCGCAGCAGGCCGGTGCCAGCGGCATCGTCAGCCTCGGCGGTGCTTACTCCAACCATCTGCACGCGCTGGCAGCGGCGGGCAAGCGCTTTGGTTTTCCCACCGTCGGCCTGTTGCGTGGTCACCCTCAAGACACCCCCACAGTCCTCGATCTGAAAGGCTTTGGCATGCAGTTGCATTGGCTGGGCTATGCCGGCTACCGCGCGCGCCACGCGGAGGATTTCTGGTTGCCGTGGCGCGCGCAATATCCCGATCTTTACCCCGTGCCCGAAGGCGGCGGCGGGATGGCCGGGGCATTGGGTTGCGGGGTCTTGGTCGAGCAGGCACGCCGGCAATTGAGCACCGTGGGCTGGGCCGATTACGATGCCTGGTGGTTGGCGGCAGGCACCGGTACGACGTTGGCGGGGTTGGCGTTGGCGGAGGCGGGCGCGCATCCGGTGTATGGCGCCATGGCGGTACCGGATGATCATGGTGTGGCACAGAACGTGAGTGCCCTGGTGCAGGGTGGTTATGAATTGCTGGACGCCAGTCGGGGCGGTTTTGCCAAGGTAGATCCGCTGCTACTGGACTTTATCGAGACCGCTGAACAGGCCTGCGGTGTACCGCTGGAACCGCTCTATACCGGCAAGGCGTTGTTGGCGTTGAAGCAGCAGATCGAGGCCGGGCGGTTCTTACCCGGCACTCGCCTGATCTTCGTGCATACCGGCGGCTTGCAAGGCCGCCGAGGGTTTACAGCCTAGCACGCTTACCCGGCATCATCCGCAGCGCCGTGTTATCACGCATCACATAATGATGAAAGATCCCCGCCAACGCATGCAGCCCGATCAGCCAGTAACCGGCCTTGCCGAACCACACATGCCAGCCTTCAATCTCTTTGGCCAGCGCCTTGTTTTCAGCGATCAGCGGCGGCAACTCGATCCCATAGAACATCACCGAATGCCCCTCGGCACTGACGATCAGCCAACCGGCAATCGGCATGCCGATCATCAAGGCGTACAGCGCGAAGTGCATCAGCGTGGCCAGCAGGCTTTGCCATTGCGGCGGGGCGGGGACGATCCTCGGCGCAACCCCCAGGCTGCGCGCGAACAGGCGCAGCCACACCAGCACAAACACGGTGAGGCCGAACATAAAATGCATCTCGACGATCAACGTCCGTGCACCGCTGCCTTTGGGAAACTGTCCGCGTAACTCAATGCAGGCGTAGACCACCGCCAGTAGCACCACCATCAACCAGTGCAGCGCAATCGACATGGTGCTGTAGCGCGTATCGGAATTTTTCCACGGCATCGCTGGGTTCCTCACTCATCAGGGCGAACCTTCGTTCTTTGGCGACGAAGTCCTTTTACTGTAAGCCTGTTTTGCGCGGTTTGCCCGGTGCGATGTCGTTGTCTTGACCTCTATCAGTCGCTTTGCGGCATTTCGCCACGGGCCAGGCGCTGGTTGATGTCGGCGATGACGGCCGGCAGGTCGGTAATGGTATCGATCAGGTAATGGGGGCGGGAGCTTGCGAACATCGCTTCGATGCGCGTGCGTTCGCTGGCCAACGTGGCGCTGTCCAGGGCGCGGAACTGCGCGTAGGTCAGGCCCAGGGCATTGCCGGAGCAGGTCAGGGCCACGGTCCACATCCCGGCGCGGCGGCCTTCGAGGATGCCTGGCACGGTGTCGTCGACCTTGACGCACGCCGCCACATCGTCGATGCCCAGGGCGATCACGTTGGCGAGTGCCTGGGCTGGCCATGGGCGGCCGTTGGGCACTTCGTCGGTGGCGACCACGTGGTCGGCGACGTAGCCGTTGGTGGCGGCCAGGGCGACGACCTTGTCCATGACTTGCTTGGGATAGCCCGAGCAGGAGCCGATCTTGATGCCTTGCCCGCGCAGTTGGCCGATGGTGTCGAGGGCGCCGGGGATCAGCGCCGAGTGTTCGGCGATCTTCTCGATCTGCAACGGCATGAAGCGCTGGTAGATGGCCGTCACGTCGTCATCGGTGGGCGTGCGGCCGAATGCCTGGCGGTAGCGCTCGGCGACTTGCGGCTGGTCGCACAGGGTGCGGATATGGTCCCACTTGCCCATGCCCATCGGGCCACGGGCTTCTTCGATGGATACCTGCACATCGAATTCGGCGAAGGCCTCGACGAAAATCTGCGTGGGGGCGAAGGAGCCGAAGTCGACCACGGTGCCGGCCCAGTCGAGGATGACGGCCTGGAGGGTGTTGGGGTTTTGATAGTTCATGGTTCAGATCCTGTGGGTAGGGGGCAATCAGATGTCCGACACTTCCATTTCTTCCAGCACCTCGGCGATCGCCTTGACCGCTGCGCGCATCCCTTGCGCATCGACATGGCCGATGCAGCCCACGCGGAACGTCTCCACCTCGGTCAATTTGCCCGGGTACAGAATGAACCCCTTGGCCTTGACCCGTTCGTAGAAGTCCTTGAACTGGTAGCGCGGGTCCTGCGGTGCGTGAAAGGTCACGATGATCGGTGCCTGGATCGCCGCCGGCAGGAAGCTGCGCAGGCCCAGTGCGGCCATGCCGTCCAGCAAGGCCTGGCAGTTGTCGGCGTAGCGTCGGTGGCGCGCGGGCAGGCCGCCTTCTTCCTGGTATTGCAGCAGCGCTTCGTGCAGGGCGGCGACCACATGGGTCGGCGGGGTAAAGCGCCATTGGCCGGTCTTGGCGATGTAGCTGTGCTGGTCGAACAGGTCCATCGCCAGGGAATGGCAGTTGCCCTGGGCGGTGGCCAGCGCCTGTTTGTTCGCGAAGACGAAGCCCATGCCCGGAACGCCTTCCAGGCACTTCCCGGACGCGGCGATCAGTGCGTCGAACGGCACCTCGCGGGCATTGATCGGCAGCGCACCGAAGGAGCTCATGGCGTCGATGATCAGGCGCTTGCCGTGGTGTTTGACGACCTCGGCGATCTGCGGCAGCGGGTTGAGAATGCCGGTGCTGGTTTCGCAGTGGATCAACGCAACGTGGGTGATGGCGCTGTCTACCGTCAGCAGGCGGTCCACATCGGCGGCGGTAGTGGGCTGGTCCTCGGCGGTCTCAAAGGTGCTCAAATCACGGCCGAGCACTTCGCAGATCCTGGCCAGGCGCTTGCCGTAGGCGCCGTTGATCAGCACCAGTACCTTGCCGTCACGCGGGACCAGGGTGCCGATGGCGGCCTCGACCGCAAAGGTGCCGCTGCCTTGCAACGGCACGCAATGGTGGCTGCCTTCGCCGTGGAGGATCGCCAGCAATTGCGCGCAGACGCTGGCAGTGAGTTGGTTGAAGCGGTCATCCCATGAACCCCAGTCCACCATCATGGCCCGGCGGGTGCGGTTCGATGTGGTCAGGGGGCCAGGTGTCAGCAGGATCGGCGCGGCAGTGGTCATCTCAAGTCCTCGCAAGGCATCGGGGGTTGAAGCTACGACGCCTAAATTGCAGTTTGGCTTGTCATCAATCAAATTGTTTGTTGTTATGCGAGCTATCAGTGAGGCCGATAACCATGAACCTGTTCCAACTGCGCGCATTCGATGCCGTGGCCCGCGAGGGCAGTTTTACCCGTGCTGCCGCGCGGCTGTTCATCAGCCAACCGGCGGTGACCGGGCATATCAAGGCCCTGGAGGAGCACTACCAGATCCCGTTGCTGCGCCGCACCGCGCGGCGGGTGGAGTTGACCGAAGAGGGCGCGCGGCTGGCGGCGATCACACGGGCGATCTTTGGCCTGGTGGACGAAGCCCAGACCATGCTGGAGGCCAACCGCCAACTGCTGAGCGGGCGCCTGGAAGTCGCGGCGGACGGCCCGCACCTGGTGATGCCGATGATTGCCAGCCTGCGCGCGCGCTACCCCGGGATTACCGTCAACCTGCGCCTGGGCAATGCCCAGGAAACCCTGGCCGCGCTGTTGTCCGAGCATGCGGATGTGGCGGTGCTCACCGAAGTGGAACCGCGCAACGGTCTGCACCTGCAACCGTTGAGCGAGTCGCGGATGTGCGCATTGGTGCCGGCCAGCCACCCGTGGGCGCAGCAACCCGAGGGTATTCGCCTCGAGCAACTCAACGACATGATCATGGTGCTGCGCGAGCCCAGCTCGATCACCCGGCGTACCTTCGATGAGGCCTGCATGGCCGCGAATGTGCAGCCCAAGGTGCTGCTGGAGCTGGACAGCCGCGAGGCGGTGACCGAAGCCGTCGCCGCTGAGCTGGGGGTGGGCGTGGTCTCGTCCATGGAAGTCAGCCCCGACCCGCGGGTGCAGGCGGTGCCGATTGAGGGCGAGGGGCTGCTCAACCGGCACCTGCTCGGTTGCATGGAGCGGCGGCGCTCGTTGCGCCTGATTCAGGCGTTTTTCGAGTTGGCGCCCTGAGGGTTTTTTGGTGGAACGATGCGTTCTCGCGCTATAAACTCTGCCCCCAAAGCGCCGGCCAGTAGACGTTTCGGCGCGATGTATAGAAGAGAGTGAGTCATGGGCGCACAGTGGAAAGTCAAACATAAAGAAGCGGCATCCAATGCCAAGGGCAAGATCTTCGGCAAGCTGGTGAAAGAAATCACCATCGCCGCCCGCAACGGTGCCGACACCGCGACCAACGCCCACCTGCGTCTGGTGGTGGAACAGGCCAAAAAGGCCTCGATGCCCAAGGAAACCCTGGAACGCGCGATCAAGAAGGGCGCCGGTCTGCTCGGTGAAACCGTGCAATACCACCGCGTGACCTACGAAGGGTTCGCCCCGCACCAGGTACCGTTGATCGTCGAGTGCGTGACCGACAACATCAACCGCACCGTGGCGGAAATCCGCGTGGCGTTCCGCAAGGGGCAGCTGGGTGCTTCCGGCTCCGTGGCCTGGGATTTCAACCATGTCGGCCTGATCGAAGCCTCGCCGGACACCCCGGATGCCGATGCGGAAATGGCCGCGATCGAAGCCGGTGCGCAGGACTTTGAAGACGGCGAAGAGGAAGGCACCACCCTGTTCATCACCGAGACCACCGACCTGGACGCCGTGCAAAAAGCCCTGCCGGAACAGGGGTTCACCGTGCTGTCGGCCAAGTTGGGCTACATCTCGAAGAACCCGGTAAGTGGCCTGACCGATGAGCAGATGGCTGAAGTCGAAGCCTTCCTCGAAGGCTTGGACAACCACGACGACGTGCAGGATATGTTCGTCGGCCTGGCGGGCTGATTTATCCGCTGAAGAAACGCATTCAAAATGTGGGAGGGGGCAAGCCTTAATGCCAGTCAGTTAAGGCTTTTTGTAGGAGCGAGCTTGCTCGCGAAAAACTCACAGGCGCCGCGCTCATTCAGGAAGCACGCGTTATCGTTGACGTTTTTCGCGAGCAAGCTCCTACAGGAGGCGATGTAAGCTTAACTGACTGGCATTAGGGCAAACCCCCCTCCCACATTTGTTTATTGGTGTTGGATGGATTGCAGCAAGGCGTTGATTTCTTCGAAGCTCGGCCGTGCCAACACGTCGGGCTGGCAACAGCTTTTCTGCAACGCTACCAGCGCCTCGTCAATCAACCCCGCTTCAACCCGCTCCAGCAATTCCCCCAGCAACACCCCGAACGCGCGCACTTCAATGCGTTGCAAGGCTCGTGTTTCCAAGGTGTCTGCCTTGGCATGGAACGACGCCGCGCCAAAGTCCCCGAGCAAACAATCTCCCGCTTCATTCCACAGGATATTGTGCCCGTACAGGTCGCCATGGGTGATGCCGTGCCGGTGCAGATGCGCGGCCACGGAGGCGATGCCCCGGGCCATGCGCAAGGCTACGTCGAGGCTGAAGCGGGTGGCGGGGTCGTAGACATCGCGGGTGCACGAGGCCAGGCTCGGCAGGGCGGCGAGGTTGCGGTAGCTCGGGTCGATCAGGTCCATGACCAACGCGGCCTGGTCCTCGGGGGCACCCACCACGCGGCCTTGCACCTTGATCAGGTTAGGGTGCAACCCGGCGGCGATGCAGGCCTGCATTTCGTGCAGCGGCGAGCCGTCGCTGGTGATCGTGCCCTTGTACAGCTTGACGGCGACGGGCTTGGCCATGGGGGTCCACAGGGCCTTGCGAATCACCCCCGAGGCACCTTCGCCCAGCACGTCTGCGAGTTCCAGTTCCGTCCAGGGAATAGCCGCTGTCGTGTCGTCCACCGCCACATCCACGGCCATTTCCACCGGGTTGCCCGCATAGGCCAGCCACGTCAGGCTCGGCAGCGTCAACAGCCATTCGGGCAAGCGTGTGAGGCGGTTGGAGGCAATGCGGATCAGCTCCAGATTGCTGCAGTTGGCCAGGCTCTGCGGCAACTGCGTCAGTTGGTTACCGGCGAGCATCAGTTTCTGCAGTAGCGGCCGCTCGCCCAACTCGCAGGGGAGCTGGCTGATGCAGTTATCGGTGAGGATCAGCCAGCGCAGCAACGGCGGCAGCGCGGCGGCGGGCACGTGGCTGATCTGGTTGGCCTTGAAGCCGATCATGCTCAGTTTGGCGCATTGGCCCAGGCATTCCGGCAGTTCGGTAAAGGCGTTGTCCGAGCAGAACAGCACGCGCAGGTGCGGCAGGCGGTGCAGGTCGTCGGGCAGGCGGCTCAGGGCATTGCCGCTGAGGTTGAGGATTTCCAGGGAGTCGGCCAGCCCGAAGATTTCCTCAGGGAATTCGGTGAGCCCGCAGGACAGGTCCAGGCGCGTAATGCCGGCCAAGTGGCCGGCCTTGAGTTGGGCGAGGGTATTCATGAACGGCGCGATCACTCGGCAAGGGGGCGTAAATGGCGCTCATGATACCGGGTCGCGCGCCCGTTGCGGGTTGGCCTGTTGCAATTGGTTCAGGCGACTGGCGGTGCGCGCCAGGTCGATGGCCTGGCCGCTCATGGCCTGTTCCAGCGGTTGTTCGCCGATCAGGACCAGGTGCTTGTCCTTGTCGTAAAGCACGTCCACCAAGTTGATAAAACGTTGTTGCACGGCGATCGGGCACTCTGCCAGGTGGGGCAGGCCGTCGATGACCCAGTGATCGAACGCCTCGCACAGCAACAGGTAGTCCATCACCGCCGTCAGCTGTTCGCACAGATCGTTGAAGGTGAATACGATGGTGCGTGCCTGATGCTGGCGGCAGATCAATGTGCGGTTGCCCACCGTCAGCGTCTGCGTCGGGCCGCCGCTGACCGGCAGGCCGAGCGCCGCACGCTGGGCCTGCGTGCCCGGCCACAGGTAACAACCGGTGGTAAAGCGTTGCGCGGCATGGGCCTGGGGCAGGCTGCGAAAGTCCTCGGGCGAACTGACTTCCAGCACGTCCATACGCGCGGCAATCAAGTCGATCACCGGCTTGAAACGCTCGTGGTACAGCGGGTTGGGCAACAGTCCTTCGGGTGGATAGTTGGAGGTGACCAGCACCCACACGCCACGCTGGAACAGGGCCTTGAACAGCCGGGTAATCAGCATGGCATCGCCGATGTCGTGCACGTGGAACTCGTCGAAACACAGCACGCGGCAGCCGTCGAGCAGTTCGTCCAGGGTCATGGCCAAGGCATCGTCCGTCGCCTGGTGCGTGAACATACCGCGGTGCAGTCGGGCGAAAAACTCATGGAAATGCACGCGTTGCTTTTCGGCGATGGGCAGCGCCTGGAAGAAACCGTCCAGCAGCCAGCTTTTGCCGCGCCCCACCGGGCCGTGCAGGTACAGGCTGCGGGTCGGCTGGCTGGCGAGCAGGTGCCGGGTCTGGCGCGCCATCGCGTCGATGGCCTGGGCTTGGCCAGCACTGAGGGTGTAACCCTGTTGCCGGGCTTTGTCCTGAAAGAACGTCTGGATGGGCATGTCGTCGTGTGTGTCGGTTTTTTTACCGAGCAAACGACGGATAAGGGGGAGCACGGCCAATGCGAGTCACTCTGTAGTGCGGTGGTCGCTTACTTTAGGGCGCCGCTGGCGATTTGACCAATCTAGAACGGCTGCAGGGGCGGCGTCGGCTGGCCGGCCGGGCTGACCACCGCATAGTTGTAGCCGCCGCCGGACCAGTATTGCGCTTGCAACCCATCCGCCGTGCGCTCGCCACGGGGCAGGAAACCGTTGTCCGGGCCCGGTGGGCGGATGTAGAAGCTGATGCGCCGACCTTGTGCGTCCTGGTACAGCACCATGGCGGCGGCGCCTTGATCGGTGGTGAGCAGTCGCCCGCTGACGGGCGTGAAGCCCGCTTGGCTCAAGTCCGGCAGGCGATGGGCTTGATTGAAGTAGCGGTCGAGCCACGCCTGCATCGTGCCGCGGTCCTGGCCGTTATAGTCGGCGGGCATGATGCCCTCCTGGGCAAACAGGCGGAACGCTTGCATCGCATCGGCCATCGGCAGCAGCGGCGGTTGCGTGGCTTCACGGGCCTGCCAGCCGCCGAGGCCACCGAGGCTGACGGCCATCAGCAGGACCGCAGCGGTAGCATAGTGGCGGCGCGATTGATGCTTGAGGCGCTGGCGAATCAGTGCCGGGTCCAGCGCCGGGTTAGCCGGTTGTTGCAGGGCGCCGCTCAAGGACGCGCGCAGCAATTGCGCGTCCTGTTGCCACGCCTGCACTTGGGCCGCGACCTCGGGGTGGGCGGCCAGATAGGTTTCGAGCACGCGGCGATCACTGTCCAGGAGTTGATGATCGACGTAGGCATGCAGGTCGCGTTCGCTGGGGGGCAGGCTGATCATTTGAGTATCCGCAGGGAAGGGCTGGCGATGTCGCCATCGCTGAGTTGACGCAACGCTTGGCGCGCCCGGGACAGGCGCGACATCACGGTGCCGATCGGCACCTCGAGTATTTGCGCGACTTCCTTGTAGCTCAAGCCCTCCACCGACACCCACAACAGCAGTGCGCGTTGTTCGGTGTTGAGTTGGTCGAAGGCTTGCAGGGTCGCTTGGGCGATGACGGTGCGCTCCACCGACGGCTGCGCATCATCGCGGCCGGTAAAGAATTCCAGCATGCGTGCATAGCGCCGGGTGCGGCGGTGGGCATCGAGGAACTGCCGGTAGAGGATCGAGAACAGCCAGGCGCGCAAATCGCCCTCGATGCGTTTGTCGGCCCAACGGGTGATCGCCCGCTCCAGGGTCGCCTGCACCAGGTCGTCGGCACTGCTGGCGTTACGGGTCAGGGACACAGCGAAACGCCGCAGCCTGGGGATGAGTTCACTTAACGGTTCGTCGAGTTCATGCATGGGTGTCTGGCTGGTCACTACGCTGGGACTAGAGAGACGTCCGGCGTGAACGGTTATTCCCGGCCGTGGAAAATAAATCCAGGGCCTGGGAATAGAGCGGATCGGCGTTCGTCTTAATGCTCCGACCTTATGGTTACCCCCAAAGGCCTTCAGGCCCTGGAGTCTGTTCATGGTAGATCACTCATCACCGCCACGTCCCCCGTTAAGCACGGCGAGCCTGATCGCACGACTTGCGGGAATTGGTGCCGTGGTTGCGGTTATGGCCGGGGCATTTGCCTACGTCAACGGCAGCCTCGACCCACAACGCCTGCGCCCGAAAACCCTGGTCAATGCCCTGGAAACCAACAACGGCGTGCACCCTGGATTCCGGCGTAACCATGCCAAGGGCGTGTGCGTGGCCGGGTACTTCGAAAGCAGTGCCGAGGCGCGTGCCTACTCCCGCGCCCAGGTGTTCAGCGCGGCCAGGACCCCATTGATCGGCCGCTTCGCCCTGCCCAGCGGCAACCCCTATGCGCCGGACAGCAGTGTACCGATCCGCAGCTTTGCCGTGCAGTTCAGCCTGGTCAACGGCCAGCAATGGCGTACCGGCATGAACAGCATACCGGTGTTCCCGGTGGGCACGCCCGAGGCGTTCTACCAGATGCTCAAGGCCGGCGCGCCGGACCCGGCCACCGGCAAGCCGAACCCGGCGAATATGCCGGCGTTTTTTGCCGCACACCCTGAGGCGGCGCCATTCCTGGCGTGGGTCAAGACGGCCAGGCCATCGGCCAGTTATGCGACCGAAACCTATAACGGTATCAACGCGTTTTATTTGGTGAGTGCCGAGGGCAAGCGCCAGGCCGTGCGTTGGGGCGTAGTGCCCCAGAGTCAGGATGCAAAGGGGGAGACCGCACCGATGGGCGCCGACTTTCTGGAGAAAGACCTGGTGCAACGCCTGGCCACAGGGCCGTTGCGTTGGCAGTTGAACATGACCCTGGCCAACCCCGGCGACCCGCTGGAGGACGCGAGCAAACCCTGGACCGGTGAGCACAAAGTGTTGAATGCCGGCACCCTGGTGCTGCAAAGCAGCCAGCCCCAGGCCGACGGCGATTGTCGCGACATCAATTTCGATCCGTTGATCTTGCCCAGCGGCATCGAAGCCTCCAATGACCCGCTGCTGGCTGCACGTTCGGCGGCGTATGCCAGTTCGTACCTGCGCCGTGCCGGTGAAGTCAGCCCCTTGCACAGTGCCCCAGCGGAGTCGAAGCCATGAATGCCCAACCACGGTTTTTTGCCCCCCTGGCGCGCCTGCTGCACTGGTTGATGGCGCTGATGGTCATCGCCATGTTGTTTATCGGCGCAGGCCTGGCGGCGTCAGTGTCGGAACGGCATGAGTGGTTGATCCACCTGCACAAGCCGTTGGGGATCGCGATCCTGATGCTGGTGATCCTGCGCCTGGCGGTGCGCTTTTCCACCCGCCAGCCGCCGTTGCCGTCTGACTTACCGCTGTGGCAAGTGCTGGCGGCCAAGGCGTCCCATCTGGTCTTGTATGGGTTGATGCTGGTATTGCCGCTGCTGGGCTGGGCGATGATTTCGGCGGCGGGCGACCCGGTGATGCTCAGCAGTTCGGTACAGTTGCCGGCGTTGGTGGCGGCGGATGCGCCGCTGTTTGCGCTATTGCGCAAGGCCCATGGGTATCTGGCCTACCTGCTGTTCCTGACGGTGCTGTTGCACCTGGCGGCGGCGCTGTTCCATGGGTTGATTCGGCGCGATGGTGTGTTGCAGAGCATGACCGGCACCAAGGACTGATGCCGGGGGCCAGGGGCGTTAGCGCAGGACCGTGACGATATCGGCCACGGTGCTCAAGACGTCCTTGGCCAGCTGTTTGGAGCGTTCGCCTGACCAACCGGTTTTCGGGTTGGGGGCGTCATCGTTGTCCTTGAACGGCATTTCCAGGGTCAGGGACAGGCAGTCGTACTGCTCGCCGACGGCATTGCAGGCCAGAGTCATATTGGCTTCGCCCGGCAAGTCACGGGTGTAGCCGTGGGTGGTTTGGAAGTCACGGGTCAGCGAACTCAAATGGCTGCGAAAGCGTTTTTCCAGCGCTTCGATACGCGGGGTGTAGCCGGGGTTGCCTTCGCAGGCAGCGGTGAACACGTAGGGGATTTCTTCGTCGCCGTGAATATCGAGGAACAGGTCGACACCGTACTGCTGCATTTGCTGTTGCACGAACAGCACTTCCGGGCTGATCTCCTGGCTGGCGCTTTGCCAGGCGCGATTGAGGTCCTGGCCCATGGCGTTGGTGCGCAGGTGACCGTGGAAGGCGCCGTCGGGGTTCATGTTCGGCACCAGGTACAGGTCGGCAACGGCCAGGAGCTTTTTCATCTCGGCATCGCCATCCTGTTGCAGGCGTTCGATGATGCCCTCCATGAACCATTCGGCCATGTGTTCGCCGGGGTGCTGCTGGGCAATGATCCAGACATTGCGTCGGCCTTCGCCGCCTTTGCCACGTCGCAACAGTTGAATATCGCGGCCCTCGACACTTTTGCCGGTGGCCAGCAGTTGGGTGCCGGCGTACTTCAGGGCCTGGTCGATCAGCCAGTTGTGGCGTTCGCGACTGTAGGGCTCGAAGTAGGCCAACCAGGCATGCTTCTCACGGGTTTCGAGGCTGATGTGCAGGATCTCGCCGTCAAAGCGCGTGGGGACTCGGAACCAGTTGACGTGATCATAGGACGCGACAGCGTTATAGCCGCTCCAGGCGTGCTTATACGAAGAGCCACCGGCGTTGCTCAGGCGAAAGTTATGGGTGTGGCCCACGTGCATGCCTTCGGCTTTGAAGTGGAACCATTGGTAATGGTGGCTGCGGGTATCGGGCTGGATGGCCAGCAGCAACTGGTAGGCGTCGCTGGCGTCGAGCACCTGGATATTGCCACTGTCGAAGTCGGTGCTGATCTTGATGGAGGTCAAGGCCACGGTCATAGTCTGGTTGCCTGAATATGAGTGTTGTGGCGGCTATATTACACAGGAGTCTGGTAAAGCCTGGATGCAAAATTGTTGCGGGGAGGGGGGCGTCGTCCGTGACGCCGCCGCAGCTTAGAATCTATGAGATTGATTCTCAAGCGCTATTTCGCAGAGATGTGCGCTGGAGCACTGGACTGGCTTTCTTTTGGCGATGGTCTTTTGCTACCATGCGCGCCATCAAGCAACACACAGTCTTCATTAGCCTGAAGCCATGCCAGGGAAACTGGCAAAAAAAAGACCCGGCCAAAGAGCCGGGTCAAAAACCGTGATTAGCCTGATGAGGAGATATTCCAAGAGTCCGACCTAAGGTCCCTTGGTCTATCGACTGATCTCGCGATCAGCTGGGTCCAATAATAATCATTATCATTTGCAAGTCAAATGTTTTTATCCATGGGATAGAAATATTTTTCTTTCGCGGTTGTTATCCGTTCGCCCGAACCTCCGGTGCCCGCAACGACCGCTCGACCATCGCCTTCGCCATATCAATCAAATACACCACGGAAAACGCCAGGTCGCGCTGGTTGCCCTGATGGCTGCTCGCTGATTCGTAGGCCGTGGCGGCGGCACTGCGCAACAGGTCCGAGGCGTGCACCAGGGCTTCCTCCTGGCTGATGCCGGGCTTGATGGCGAAAAAGCTGTCATCCGGGACGGGTGCTGACATATTTTCTTTCAAGTAGAAGTCCAAGGCACGCTGGGCAGCACCGCTGCTGCGCAGGCCTTGAACGTCATCGTTTTCGGGTGTTTCAGGCAGGGGATACGGGCTCGTCGTCATAAGGGGCGGTACTCTGGGTGGGTGTCGAAAACCTTATGCCCGATGATAGTACGTATCGTATTTATGTCGTTTTATGGATTACTACAAACTGTTTATTGCCCTGGAAACTGGCTGACGTATTGTCGGCGGCCATGGATAAATGGATAGCATTGGTCAAGGCCAACATGAAAGACCGCGAGGTCACCCAGGGTGAGCTGGCTGAACGCTTGGGCATGTCCCAGGGGGGCGTTGGCCACTGGCTCAACAAGCGCCGCGTGCCGAGCCTGGCGGATATGAACCGGGTGCTGGAAGAGTTGGGGCTGGGCGACTTGGAGGTGGTGCAGGAGCTGCGTGAGAAGGCCGACGAAGTCCGTGGCCCGGCAAAACAATACACGTCGTATTTTCGCTACCCGGTCAGCGAGTGGAAAGGCCTGTGTGACATTCGCGAAGAGCGCCCGGCCTATGGCGCCGCACGCTTCGAACCGACGGATTACCACGCCCGGGGCGACGCCTTCTGGCTGCCGGTGACAGGTGACGCCATGACCGCGCTCAGCGGCCCGAGCATCGCAGCGGGGATGATGATCCTGGTAGATCCGGCCATCGCCGCCGAACCCGGCAAACTGGTAGTCGCCCAACGGGCCGCCAGCACCCAGGCGACCTTCCGCCAGTTGCTGGAAGAGAGCGGCCAGCTCTACCTGGTGCCGCTCAACCCCACCTACCCGAAACTGCTGTTCACCGCTGATTGCCGCATCCTCGGCGTCGTCGTGCAGGCCACGGTGAAGTTCTAGTCCGCCGTTTCGAGCTCCACCAACGCACACCCTTCGGCAACCATTTCGCCCTCCTGGCAGAACAGCGCCTTGACTACCCCGGCCTGGGGCGCGCGGATGCTGTGCTCCATCTTCATCGCTTCGAGCACCACCAACTGGGTGCCGGCCTCGACCGTTTGGCCGACGTCCACCAGTACCCGCACGATGCTGCCGTTCATGGGTGCCGTGAGGCCGCCCTGGTGCGACTGGTTGGCCTCGACAGCGGCAATCGGATCGAACAGGCTGACGCCCTGCATCTCGCCGTCCCAACGCAGGAAAACCGTGTGCTCGTTGCGCACTGCCAGATGTGAACGACGGACGCCCTGGTGTTCGATCACTAACTGTTCGCCCTGCAATGTCGCGGCGTCGGCGGCCAGTGTCACCAGGCGGTCCTGGCCATTGCAGCTCAAGTGCAGCGAGACCTCGGCGGGCAGCCCCGCACGGAATCCACGGGTGTCCGCCCATGGCCCGTCACCCGCAGGCAAGCTCTGCATGAAGGCCGAACCCGCAGCCTGCCAGAACGCATCGCTCAGCGTCCCGGCCACCGGCAGCAGATCCTCCTGATAGCGCGGAATGAATCCGGTATCCAACTCGGCCGCCGCAAATGCCGGATGACCAATAATGCGCCGCAGGAAGCCCAGGTTGGTCTTCAGCCCACCCACGGCAAACTCGTCGAGCATGCTCAGCAAGCGCAGGCGTGCCTGTTCACGGTCTTCACCCCAGGCAATCAGCTTGCCGAGCATCGGGTCGTAGAACGGCGACACGTCGTCTCCTTGCTCGACACCACTGTCCACGCGGCGCCCCGGGCCCGGCCCGGACTCGCGATACAGCGCCAGGTGCCCGGTGGCGGGCAGGAAGTCGTTGGCCGGGTCTTCGGCGTACAAACGCACTTCAATCGCATGGCCGATCAGCGGCACCTGCTCCTGGGTGATCGGCAGCGCCTCGCCCTGGGCGACGCGAATCTGCCAGGCCACCAGGTCCAGGCCGGTAATCGCTTCGGTGACCGGGTGTTCCACCTGCAGCCGGGTGTTCATCTCCATGAAGAAAAACTCGCCGCGCGCATCCAGCAAGAACTCCACCGTGCCCGCACCGACATAACCGATGGCCTGGGCCGCACGCACCGCCGCTTCGCCCATGGCCTTGCGCTGTGCAACGCTCAGCCCCGGTGCCGGGGCTTCCTCGACGACCTTTTGGTGGCGGCGTTGGATCGAGCAATCCCGCTCATTGAGGTACAGGCAATGCCCATGCTGATCGGCAAACACCTGGATCTCTACGTGGCGTGGCTTGAGCAGGTATTTCTCCACCAGCATCTGCCCATTGCCGAAGGACGACAGCGCCTCACGCTGGGCCGAGGCCAGGGCGTCGGCGAGCTGGCTGACATCCTCCACCACCTTCATGCCCTTGCCGCCGCCGCCGGCCGTGGCTTTGAGCAGTACCGGATAGCCGATGCGCTCACAGGCGGCGCGGAAGGTTTCCAGGTCCTGCTCTGTGCCGTGATACCCAGGCACCAGGGGCACGCCGGCGGTTTCCATCAGGGCCTTGGCGGCGGACTTACTGCCCATGGCGTCGATGGCCGAGGCGGGCGGCCCGAGGAAGATCAGGCCCGCCGCCTCGATCGCACGGGCAAACCCGGCGTTTTCCGACAGGAAGCCGTAGCCTGGGTGAATGGCCTGGGCACCGCTGGCCTGGGCGGCGGCGATCAGTTTGTCGATTTGCAGGTAGCTCTCGGTGGCCTTGCTGCCCCCCAGGTCGACACGAATATCCGCCTCGCGGCTGTGTCGCGCATCACGGTCGACGGCGCTATGCACCGCCACGGTGGTCAGGCCCATGGCCTTGGCGGTGCGCATCACCCGGCAGGCAATCTCGCCGCGGTTGGCCACCAGTATGGTGGTCAGCGTGCTCATGAACGCGGCTCCTGGGGTTGCCAGCTGGGTGGGCGTTTTTGCAAAAAAGCGCGCAAACCTTCCTGGCCTTCGGCGCTGACACGGATGCGTGCAATGGCATTTTCGCAATAGCGGCGCAGGGCAGGGGTGAGCGCGCCGTTACCGACTTCACGCAGCAGGTCCTTGCTGGCGCGCATCGCCGCCGGGCTGTTATGCAGCAGGTGGGTGATCCACTGTTCCACCTGTTGGTCCAGTTCGCCAATCGGGTAGCTTTCCGCCAGCAGGCCGATTTCCCGTGCACGCTGGCCGCCAAAGCGCTCGGCGGTCAGGGCATAGCGCCGCGCCGCCCGTTCGCCGATGGCCTGCACCACGAACGGGCTGATCACGGCCGGGGCCAGGCCGATGCGCACTTCCGACAGGCAAAACTGCGCGTCATCGGCGCCGATGGCCATGTCGCAGCAACTGATCAGGCCCAGCGCGCCACCGTAGGCCGCGCCTTGCACTACTGCCAGGGTCGGGATTTTCAGCTTGGCCAGGTTGTACATCAGCTCCGCCAGTTCGCGGGCGTCGTCCAGGTTGGTGTGGTAATCCAGCTCGGCCGACTGCTGCATCCAGGCCAGGTCGGCACCGGCGCTGAAGTGCCTGCCGCGCCCACGCAGGACCAGGAAACGCAGGGACGCATCACCTTGCACATGGTCGAGGGCGATGATCAGTTCGCGGATCATCTCGGCGTTGAACGCGTTGTTCTTGGCTTCTCGGCTGAGCCACAGCGTGGCAAAGCCACGGCTGTCGGTGATCAGTTCGAGGGTGTTGAAATCGCTCATGCAAGGAGCTCCATGATGATGAGAGGTCTCCTGTAGGAGCGAGCTTGCTCGCGAAAAACGTCCAGGCAACGCGTTCATCCAGAATGCTCGCGTTATCGTTAACGACCTTCGCGAGCAAGCTCGCTCCTACAGGTTACATGCGGAACACGCCGAAGCGGCTCGGCTCGATGGGGGCATTCAGCGCGGCGGACAAGGCCAGGGCCAGCACATCGCGGGTCTGCATCGGGTCGATGACGCCGTCGTCCCACAGGCGTGCGCTGGAGTAATAAGGGTGACCCTGGGTTTCGTACTGGTCGAGGATCGGCTGCTTGATCGCCGCTTCCTCTTCAGCGCTGAAGCCGACGCCTGCCCGTTCAGCCTGCTCACGCTTGACCTGCACCAGCACGCCCGCAGCCTGTTCGGCGCCCATCACGCCAATCCGCGCGTTGGGCCACATCCACAAAAAGCGCGGATCATAGGCGCGGCCGCACATGCCGTAGTTGCCGGCGCCGAAGCTGCCGCCGATGATCACCGTGAATTTCGGCACCTTGGCGCACGCCACCGCGGTCACCAGCTTGGCGCCGTGCTTGGCGATGCCACCGGCTTCGTATTTCTGGCCGACCATAAACCCGGTGATGTTCTGCAGGAACAGCAGGGGAATCCCGCGTTGGCAGGCCAGCTCGATAAAGTGCGCGCCTTTTTGCGCGGCTTCGGCGAACAGAATCCCGTTGTTCGCCAGGATCGCAATCGGGTAGCCGTGCACATGCGCGAAGCCGCACACCAGGGTGGTGCCGAACAGCGCCTTGAACTCATCGAACACCGAGCCATCCACCAGCCGTGCGATCACTTCGCGTACATCGAACGGCTGCTTGGCATCGGCCGGGATCACGCCGTAGAGCTCTTCGCTGCTGTACAGCGGCGCCACGGGCGTGCGTTGCAGCAATTGGCCCTGCTTGCGCCAATTGAGGTTGGCCACGCTGCGGCGTGCCAGGGCCAGGGCGTGTTCGTCACTGTCGGCATAGTGGTCGGCCACGCCGGATATCCTGCAGTGCACATCGGCACCGCCGAGGTCTTCGGCACTGACCACTTCACCGGTAGCGGCCTTTACCAGCGGCGGGCCGGCCAGGAAGATGGTGGCTTGGTTGCGCACCATGATCGCTTCGTCGGCCATGGCCGGCACGTAGGCGCCACCGGCGGTGCACGAGCCCATCACCACGGCGATCTGCGGGATGCCCTGGGCACTCATGTTGGCCTGGTTGAAGAAGATCCGCCCGAAGTGTTCGCGGTCGGGAAACACTTCATCCTGGCGCGGCAGGTTGGCGCCGCCGGAGTCCACCAGGTAGATGCACGGCAGACGGTTCTGCTCGGCGATGGTCTGGGCGCGCAGGTGTTTTTTCACCGTGAGCGGGTAGTAGGAGCCGCCTTTTACCGTGGCGTCGTTGGCGACGATCATGCATTCGACGCCTTCCACGCGGCCGATGCCGGCGATCACGCCGGCGGCAGGCACGTCTTCGCCATACACCTGATGGGCGGCCAGTTGGCTGAGTTCAAGGAACGGCGAGCCCGGGTCCAGCAGGCGATTGATGCGCTCGCGCGGCAGCAGTTTGCCGCGTGAGGTGTGGCGTTCCTGGGCCTTGGCGCCGCCGCCTTGCTGCACGTGGGCGAGCAGGGTATGCAGGGCGTCGACCTGTTGGCGCATCGCCGCGCTGTTGCTGGCGAACTCCGCTGAGCGTGGGTTGAGCTGGGTGTGCAAGGTGGCCATGGGGCGCTCCTTCAGCGGGTTTCGTTGAAGAGTTCGCGACCGATCAGCATCCGCCGAATCTCACTGGTGCCGGCGCCGATTTCATACAGCTTGGCGTCCCGCAGCAGGCGCCCGGCGGGGAATTCATTGATGTAGCCATTGCCGCCGAGGATCTGGATCGCGTCGAGGGCCATTTGCGTGGCGCGTTCGGCGCTGTACAGGATCACCCCGGCCGCATCCTTGCGCGTGGTTTCACCGCGTTCGCAGGCCTGGGCCACCGCGTAGAGGTAGGCGCGGCTGGCGTTGAGCTGGGTGTACATGTCGGCGACCTTGCCCTGGATCAGCTGGAACTCGCCGATGCTTTGGCCGAACTGCTTGCGATCGTGGATGTAGGGCACGATCAGGTCCATGCACGCCTGCATGATCCCGGTGGGGCCGCCGGACAGCACCACGCGCTCGTAATCGAGGCCGCTCATCAGCACTTTCACACCGCCGTTGAGCACGCCGAGGATGTTTTCTTCCGGCACTTCGACGTCATCGAAAAACAGCTCGCAGGTGTTGGAGCCACGCATGCCGAGCTTGTCGAACTTGTTGCTGCGGCTGAAGCCTTTCCAGTCGCGCTCGACGATAAACGCGGTGATGCCGTGGGGGCCCTTTTCCAGGTCGGTCTTGGCGTAGATCACATAGGTGCTGGCGTCGGGGCCGTTGGTGATCCAGGTCTTGCTGCCGTTGAGCACGTAGTGGTCGCCGTGTTTGTCGGCGCGCAGTTTCATCGAGACTACATCGGAACCGGCGTTGGGTTCGCTCATGGCCAGGGCGCCGACGTGTTCGCCGCTGATCAGTTTGGGCAGGTACTTGAGTTTCTGTTCGTGAGTACCGTTGCGGTTGATCTGGTTCACACACAGGTTGGAGTGGGCGCCGTAGGACAACGCCACCGACGCCGAGCCACGGCTGATTTCTTCCATGCTCACCACGTGGGCCAGGTAGCCCAGGCCGGCGCCGCCGTATTCTTCCGGTACGGTGATGCCCAGCAGGCCCATATCCCCGAACTTGCGCCACAGGTCGGCGGGGAACAGGTTGTCGATGTCGATCTGTGCCGCACGGGGCGCGATTTCCTTGGCCACGAAGGACTGCACCTGGTCGCGCAGCATGTCGATGGTTTCACCGAGGGCGAAGTTCAGGGACGGGTAACTCATGGACAGGCACCTTAATGTGAGCTTTGTTGTTGTGTGGATGGCGCGCCAGGGAAGGGCGCTCACCTTTACGTTAACGTAAGCTTGCGTTACGGTGCTGTCAATCGTAGTTTACGTTTACGTCAACCTACAAAAAAGACAACCGGGGTCGTTATGGATCAACTGCATCCGAGCTACAGCCGTGGCTCTCAGGACAAGGCGTTGCTGGCCATGACCATTGGCCAGGCCTTCGATCACACCGTGGCGCAATACCCCGATGGCGAAGCCCTTGTGGTGTGCCATCAGCAGCGTCGCTACACCTGGCGGCAACTGGCCGAGACCGTCGATGTGCATGCCCGCGCGTTCCTGGCCTTGGGTATGCAGACCGGCGATCGCCTGGGCATCTGGGCGCCCAATTGCGCCGAGTGGTGCATCAGCCAGATCGCCAGCGCCAAGATTGGTGTGATCCTGGTCAATATCAACCCGGCGTACCGCAGCAGTGAACTGGACTACGTGCTCAAGCAGTCCGGCTGCGAGTGGCTGGTGTGCGCCGGCGCGTTCAAGACCTCCGACTACCACGCGATGTTGCAGGCATTGCAGCCTGATCTGCGCGGCATGATCAGCCTCGACCCCAGCCCGCCCCCGGGCTTCCTGCCCTGGTCGGAACTGGCGGCCCTCGGTGCGGGCCTGCCGCCCGAGCAGCTGCACAGCCGTCAGGCCAGCCTGCACTTCGATCAAGCCGTCAATATCCAGTACACCTCCGGCACCACGGGGTTCCCCAAGGGCGCCACCCTCAGTCATCACAACATCCTCAATAACGGCTATATGGTCGGCGAAAGCCTGGGCCTCACCGCGCAGGACCGCCTGGTGATCCCGGTGCCGCTGTACCACTGCTTCGGCATGGTGATGGGCAACCTGGGCTGCATTACCCATGGCACCACCATGATCTACCCGAATGACGGCTTCGATCCGCTGCTGACCCTCACCGCCGTCGCCGAAGAACGTGCCACTGGCCTGTACGGCGTGCCCACGATGTTTATTGCCTTGCTTGATCACCCACGCCGGGGCGAGTTCGAGCTGTCCACCCTGCGCACCGGCATCATGGCTGGCGCCACGTGCCCCATCGAGGTGATGCGCCGGGTCATCGGCGAATTGCACATGGGCGAGGTGCAGATTGCCTACGGCATGACCGAGACCAGCCCCGTGTCCCTGCAAACCGGCGCGGATGACGATCTGGAGCGTCGCGTGACCACCGTCGGCCGCACCCAGCCGCAACTGGAAAGCAAGATCATCGATGAAGCCGGTAACACGCTGCCCCGTGGCCAGGTCGGCGAACTGTGCACCCGTGGCTACAGCGTGATGCTCGGCTACTGGAACAACCCCGACGGCACCCGCGAGGCCATCGACGCTGCGGGCTGGATGCACACCGGCGACCTGGCCACCATGGATGCCCACGGCTATGTGTGCATCGCCGGGCGCAACAAGGACATGATCATTCGCGGTGGCGAAAACGTGTACCCGCGCGAGGTGGAAGAGTTTTTCTTCACCCATCCGGCGGTGGCCGATGTGCAGGTCATCGGCATTCCGGACGAGCGTTACGGCGAGGAGATCGTGGCCTGGGTCAAGCTACATCCCGGCCATGTGGCCAGCGAACTGGAGCTGCAGGCCTGGTGCAAGGGCCGCATCGCGCACTTCAAGACGCCCAGGTACTTCAAGTTCGTGGAGGAGTTTCCGATGACGGTGACGGGCAAGATCCAGAAATTCCGCATGCGCGAGATCTCGATCGAAGAGCTGGGGGCAGGGCAGGGTTAAAGGCCAGAAAGCACAAAGGGGACCCGAAGGTCCCCTTTAATTTGTCGTTGCGTGCTCTTTTTTTATTATTGAGGGGCGGTCTATTGTTGTTTTTGGCAACCGTTACCCTTTACCGCTGTTTTTGGCGACCCCCATCCGGGGTCAAGAGCAAACGTATTTTTTTGAGCGCTGATCTGCTTCTTCGTTAACGATCCAACCAGTGGGTAGCTACCTGAGGTAGTTTTATTTTTCTCTAACCGGTTGCGGGTTTCGGCATGCCGTACCCTGCGAAGCACATCTTCTCCAAAAAAATCTGTTAGCTGCGTCTCTGCCGTGTTGTTTTTGTTATGTCAGAGTCGTTTCGTCTTATTTTTATTAGGTTTGGCGCTTTTTATTCTTGTTATGCCATAGAGATAGCAGAAGGCGTGCCAACTTTTAAAATCCATTTAAAATCAATAAGTTAATTTTTAAGTAGGGTTTGGCCTACAGAAAATACGACAAAATATGTTCCCGTGTTACTCGATGTGTAGCCGTGCGGTAACACATTGTCACGGCTACGCTACTCAACCGGCTGTCCGCGCCTTGGCTACGCGCGAGCCGGTAGGGCGGCCGAGGACATGGCTGATTTGCAGGCCCGCGCGAATCAATGCGTCCAGGTCGATGCCGGTGTCGATCCCGAGGCCATTGAGCAGGTACAGCACATCTTCGGTGGCGACGTTACCGCTGGCGCCCTTGGCATAGGGGCAGCCGCCGAGGCCTGAAATAGAGCTGTCGAATACCGTGATGCCTTCCAGCAGGCCGGCATAGATATTGGCGATGGCCTGGCCATAGGTGTCATGGAAGTGGCCCGCCAGTTTGTCCCGTGGCACCTGCGCGCCGACCACCTCGAACAGCCGCCGCGTGGTGCCCGCCGTGCCGGTGCCGATGGTGTCGCCCAGGGACACCTCGTAGCAGCCCATGGCATACAACTCCCGCGCGACCGCCGCCACCTGTTCCGGCGCAATCTCACCTTCGTAAGGGCAACCCAACACACAGGACACATAGCCGCGCACGCTGATGCCGTGCTGCCTGGCCGCCGTCATGATCGGCGCAAAACGCTCCAGGCTTTCGCTGATGGAACAGTTGATATTGCGCTGGGAAAACGCCTCGGAGGCTGCGGCAAACACCGCCACTTCCTTCACGCCCGCCGCCAGCGCGTCCTCGAAACCACGCAGGTTTGGCGCCAGCGCGCCGTAGGTTACGCCGGGCTTGCGCTGGATCTGCGCGAACACGTCGGCGGAACCGGCCATTTGCGGCACCCACTTGGGCGAGACAAAACTGCCGACTTCGATATAGCTCAGGCCCGCCGCGCTGAGGGCATCCACCAATTGGACCTTGTCGGCCACGCTGATGGGCTGGGCTTCGTTCTGCAAGCCGTCGCGCGGGCCGACTTCCACCAGGCGCACATGGGAGGGGAGGGACATGGCAGCTACCTTCTGATCAATGGCCAACCTGGCCCATGGTTTGCGCCAGGGCCTGGGTGCAACGCTCTTCGGCGGTGTCCAGCTCCAGCTTCATTTGTTCGATATCCAGCAGTTGCTGTTCCAACTGCTCACGGCGCTCGGCGATCTTGGCCAGCATGCTGTTGAGTTGGATCTGGTTGCCGCCGGTGGGGTCGTAGAGTTCGATCAGCTCACGGCACTCGGCCAGGGAAAAACCGATGCGTTTGCCCCGCAGGATCAGCTTGAGGCTGACCTTGTCCCGCGCCGAATAAATGCGCTCCTGCCCCCGGCGTTCCGGGGCCAGCAGGCCTTGTTCTTCATAGAAGCGAATGGCGCGGGTGGTGATGTCGAGCTCGCGGGCGAGGTCGGAGATGCTGTAGGTCGTGCTCATGGGGGCGCTCAAGAAGGTCTTGGCGCTAAGCTAATGGCAGGTTGACGTAAACGTCAAGGGCCGCTGCGCAGCCCATCGGGGCAAGCCCCCTGCCACAGGGGGCGCTCTTCAGCCTCAGGCCTGTTGCTTATCCAGCTTCTTCTCATGGGCGGTGACTTGCTGGCACAACTCGATCATCTGCTCGCGCATCCAGCGGTTAGCCGGGTCCTGGTCGGTGCTTTCGTGCCAGTACAGGTGGGTTTCCACCGGTGGCACGTCGTTGACCGGCAGGTTGAACCAATGCAGTTCATGGCGGCGGGCGAAACGTTCGGGCACGGTCATGACCATGTCGGTCTGCTGCAACACTTGCGAGGCCATCAGGTAATGCTGGGAGCGCAGGGCGATCTTGCGCTGGATGCCTATCTTGCCCAGGGCCAGGTCGACATGGCCCAAGCCGTTGCGGCGGCTGGAGATATGGATATGGGTCAGCGACAGGTAGTCATCCAGGGTGAACTTGTCCTTGCCCGCCATGGGATGGCCCTTGCGCATGGCGCAGACGTAGCGGTCTTCCATCAGCTTGACGTGGCGCACCTGCGGGTCGGTGTTGAGCGGCGCGTCCACGGCAAAATCCAGGCGCCCGGCTGCCAGTTCCTTGGTGGTCTCGCGGCGTTTGGAGAGGAAACTCTCGATCACCACGGTGGGCGCCAGGCGGCGCAGGCGTTGGAACAGCAGCGGCAGAATCACCGCTTCGGTGAGGTCGGTCATGCTGATGCGGTAGGTCTTGGCCGCCTGCTGCGGGTTGAAGATGCGGCTTTCCTGCACCGACACCCGCAGCAACGACAGCGCATTGCGCACCGGGCCGATGATGTTCTGCGCCATCGGCGTGGGCACCATGCCTTGGGCGGTGCGCACGAACAGCGGGTCGTTGAACGTCTCGCGCAGGCGCGCCAGGGCGTTGGACACCGCCGGCTGGGTGATGCCGACAATCTGCCCGGCGCGGGTCAGGTTGGCTTCGGTGTAGATCGCGTCGAAGACGATAAAGAGGTTGAGGTCGACCTTGCTCAGATTCATTGGGTTGCGCTCTTATTATTAGGTGGCGATTTGTTACGTGCTCATACGTCGATCATATATCGGTGATGAATGTTAATACACGCCGAGAATAGGCTAGGTAAATTATCAACGCTGTTCTAGCATCGATTGCATGACCTAAACAACCTCTCAAAGAAGGGAGCTGCTCATGGATTTCGCCTATTCGCCCAAGGTTCAGGAACTGCGTGAACGTGTTACAGCGTTCATGGACGCTTACGTTTACCCGGCCGAGCCGGTGTTCGAACGCCAGGTCAGCGAAGGCGACCGCTGGCAGCCCACCGCCATCATGGAAGAGCTGAAGGCCCGGGCGAAAGCCGAAGGCCTGTGGAACCTGTTCCTGCCCGAGTCCGAACTGGGCGCCGGCCTGACCAACCTTGAATACGCCCCCCTGGCCGAGATCATGGGCCGCTCGCTGCTGGGCCCGGAGCCGTTCAACTGCTCCGCCCCCGACACCGGCAACATGGAAGTGCTGGTGCGCTACGCCAACGAAGAGCAGAAACAACGCTGGCTCGAACCGCTGCTGCGCGGTGAGATCCGTTCGGCCTTCGCCATGACCGAGCCCGATGTCGCCTCCTCGGATGCCACCAACATGGCCGCCCGCGCCGAGCGCCAGGGCGACGAGTGGGTGATCAACGGCAAGAAATGGTGGACCTCCGGCGCCTGCGACCCGCGCTGCAAGATCCTGATCTTCATGGGCCTGAGCAACCCGGATGCACCGCGCCACCAGCAACACTCGATGATCCTGGTGCCGGTGGACGCCCCCGGCGTGAAAATCGTACGCCCGCTGCCGGTGTTCGGCTACGACGACGCGCCCCACGGCCACGCCGAAGTGCTGTTCGACAATGTCCGCGTGCCATACGAAAACGTACTGCTGGGTGAAGGCCGAGGCTTCGAGATTGCCCAAGGCCGCCTCGGCCCGGGCCGTATCCACCACTGCATGCGCTCCATCGGCATGGCCGAGCGCGCGCTGGAACTGATGTGCAAACGCTCGGTCAGCCGCACCGCGTTCGGCAAGCCTTTGGCGCGCCTGGGCGGCAATATCGACAAGATCGCCGACTCACGCATGGACATCGACATGGCGCGCCTGCTGACCTTGAAAGCGGCGTACATGATGGACACCGTGGGCAATAAAGTGGCGAAAAGTGAAATCGCCCAGATCAAGGTGGTGGCGCCGAACGTGGCGTTGAAGGTGATCGACCGCGCGATCCAGATCCACGGCGGCGCCGGCGTATCCAACGACTTCCCGCTGGCCTACATGTACGCTATGCAACGCACACTGCGCCTGGCCGACGGCCCGGACGAAGTGCACCGCGCGGCCATCGGCAAGTTCGAGATCGGCAAGTATGTGCCTAAAGAGTTGATGCGAGGCGGGCAGTAACACCGCGCCGCCTGCAATCGGGGCAAGCCCCCTCCCACACTTTGACTGTATTCCCAAATCAAAATGTGGGAGGGGGCTTGCCCCGGTACAAACCGGGGACATCGTTTACATTTCTAACCGGGGACATGGTTTACAGGCTAATACGCATGATCAGGAGGTAACTGATCATGCCCTGGAACCAAGAGTCCCCCATGAATCAAAGAATCAAGCTGGTAGCTGATTGGCTTTCTGGCAACTTCACCAAAAGCCAGTTGGCACGCCGCTTTGACGTTAGCCGACCTACCGTCGATAAGTGGATTGCCCGGCACGACGGCGACTTGAGGTCTTTATCCGAACTGTCCCGGCGACCTCACAACAGCCCAAATAAAACCGACGACGAGATTTTGGCCCGTGTAGTCGCGATGAAGGAGGCTCACGATAAATGGGGGCCGAAAAAGCTTCTCGAACTATTACGGCTGGAAGATCCCTCCGTCACCTGGCCCTCTCCAAGTACGGCCGGTCAATGGCTTGACCGACTTGGGCTCGTCAAAAAGCGGCGCTTCAAACGCCGACACAGCATTTCCCACGCACAAATGCGAAAGGCCGACGAACCTAACAAGACGTGGTGTGCTGACTACAAAGGGCAGTTCAAGATGCTTAATGCTCAGATGTGCTTCCCTTTGACCGTCACAGACCATGCGTCGCGTCTGATTTTAGCGTGCAGGGCCCATCCCAAGATCATGACCCAGCCTGTAAAACAGGCCTTTGAGAGGCTTTTTCAGGAGTACGGCATGCCGGAAGTTATCCGTTCGGACAACGGGGTACCGTTCGCCTCTCCTGGCCTGGCAAGAATATCCACACTGGCAGTTTGGTGGATTCGGCTGGGTATTTATCCCGAGCGAACCATGCCGGGAAGACCCGCCCAGAATGGTCGCCATGAACGAATGCACCGTAGCTTGAAACTTGAGTTGCCCTTAGGGAAAAACTTAGTCGAGCAGCAGCTTTTGCTGGAGCATTTCAGGCATGAGTTTAATTACGTACGCCCTCACGAAGCGCTCGGCATGAAACGTCCAGGAGACTTGTATGTGCCGTCCACCCGAATTTATCCAGGATGCTTGCCCGATGTGGAATATCCGGCAGAAATGAAAGTTCGAAGCGTCAGGCAGGACGGATCGATCAAGTGGAACGGCAAGTTGGTATTTATCAGCGAGGCGCTGTCCGGGGAAAGGATAGGGCTCAAAGAAGCTGAAGATGAAGCTTGGGATTTGTACCTGTGTGATTATCCCTTGGGGAGGCTTGGACGAGGTATGACCCGCGTCCAGGCCTCAAATGTGTAAACGATGTCCCCGGTTTCAGATGTAAACGATGTCTACGGTTCTACACCCCGATGAGGCCATTCCGAACACCGCAAGGCTAAGGCCTCAGTACACCCAAACCTCCACCCGCCGATTCTTGATCCGCCCCTCATCCGCCGTATTCGCCGCCACCGGCATCTGTGCGCCGAAGCCGCGAATATCGCGCAATACCACGCCATTCTTGACCAGCTCCCGGCGTACCGCCATCGCCCGCAGCTTCGAGAGCAGCGCGGCCCGTTGCGGGTCATTCTTGGCATCGCCGAATCCCACCAGCGTTACCTGCTTGTCGAGTTGGTTGTGGCGCTTTATATAGGCCACGACGCGCTGCACGTCCTGGCGCGCCTTGTTGTCCAGGCTGGCGCTGCCTTCCTCGAAGCGAAAATTCACGCTCAAACGCTGGGCGTCGCGGGCAATCGCCTGGTAATCGTCGGGCATCGAAGGGCGTGGCTCCACCGTCATCGCCTGCACCTGCTGCGCAATAAACCCATTGGCCGCCACAATCGCCTGGCCTTTGCTGCTCTGGGCAAAGTCCACCAGGGCCTTGGCCCACGGGTTGCTGGAGGCGGGCGGCAGGTAGAAGAACAGCCGACGTGACAGCGGGTAATCCTCGGTGGCAATCAGGCTGTTCAACGGCAACATCGGTTGCGAGTCGCCATCGACAATTGCCACCGCCTTGGCCTGGCGCACGTAAGGCAAGCCGATAAAACCGATGCCCTGGGGATCCCGGCTCACCGCATCGGACAACGCTTCGCTGGACTCGAAGCGCTTGGCGGACGCGGCCAGGGGCTTGCCGCGCAGGCGCAGCACCAGGTCCTTGAAGGTGTCATAGGTGCCGGATTGATCATCCCGCGCGTACAGGTGAATGGCGCCGCCGATCCCGCCCAATGCTTCCCAGGTGTTGATTTCGCCGTTGAAAATCTGCGCCAGTTGCTCGGTGTTCAACGTATTCAGCGGGTTGCGCGGGTTGAGGATAATGGCCAGGCCGTCGATGGCGATCACCTGTTCGGCCTCGGGGCTTTTCAGGTCGCCGAGCGGTTCGAGGTCCACCAGTTCGCTGTCTTTTATCGGCCGGGACGAGGCGGCCAGGTCGGCGCTGGCGTTTTTCAGCGCGGCAAACCCCGTGCTGGAACCATGGGCCGCCACCTCGACGGTCACCGTCCTGCCCTGGCGTGTCTTGCCGATCACGTGCTGTTCATTGGCGCCCTCGGCCGGTTCGCTGTGCACCGCCTGCAGGCCCTGATGCTCCATCAACCCCTTGACCAACGCCGGCCCCAGCGCCGCGCCAATGGTGTTGGAACCCTGGATGCGCAAAGCCGGGCCTTGGTCGGGAACGGGGAGGGGGGCAGCCACGACGCAGAGGGAAAACGCGCTACACAACAGGAACAGAACGCGCAGCATCATGCCGGCACCTTCTCAAGCCAAAGGGAGTGCCGCGAGATTAAGTCACTTGGATTTCAATAATGTGACTGACAGTCAGCCTATCTGTTACTGATACACCGCGATCGGGGCAAGCCCCCTCCTACATTTGGCCCGAGTACACAGTCAAGGGGATCAGCTCAGCTCAAGCCAGATCGGCGCATGGTCAGACGGTTTCTCCAAGCTCCGCAGGTCGTAATCCACGCCGGCATCCTTGACCCGCGCCAGCAAGCCATTGGAGGCCATGATCACGTCAATGCGCAGCCCACGCTTGGGCTCATCCTCGAACCCACGGCTGCGGTAGTCGAACCAGCTGAAACGGTCGGCCACATCGGGGTTGAGGTGGCGGAAGCTGTCCACCAGGCCCCAGTTCTTCAGGCGCGCCATCCACTCGCGCTCTTCAGGCAGGAAGCTGCACTTGCCGGTTTTCAGCCAGCGCTTGGCGTTGTCGGCACCGATGCCGATGTCGCAGTCCTCCGGGGAAATGTTCACATCGCCCATCACCACCAGGGCCTGGTCGTTGCTGAACTGGCTTTCCAGCAGGTGCTGCAAATCTGCGTAGAAGCGCTGCTTGGCCGGGAACTTGGTCGGGTGGTCGCGGCTTTCACCTTGTGGGAAATAGCCGTTCATGATGGTCACCGGCTGGCCATTTTCATCGGCGAAGGTGCCCCAGATAAAGCGGCGCTGGGCGTCTTCTTCATCGCTGGCAAAGCCCTTGTGCACGCTCAAGGCTTCTTTGCGCGAGAGCAGCGCTACACCGTAGTGGCCTTTTTGGCCGTGGTAGTACACGTGATAGCCCAGGGCCTGCACTTCGGCCAGGGGGAACTGGTCGTCGTGGACCTTGGTTTCCTGCAGGCCGATCACGTCGGGTTGGTGTTTTTCAATCAGTGCCGCCAGCTGATGAGGGCGGGCGCGCAGCCCGTTGATATTGAAGGAGACGATTTTCATGGTCGGCGGTCCAGTCTGGCAAAAGGGCGATGCTAGCGGACAAGTCGGACGGGGGCCAGCGTGGCGGTAGGACAGATGCACTGCTAATGTCTGGGAACGACTGGTGCTGCGTAGGTTCGTACCCATAAGAACGCCATCTATTGAGTGGCGCCCAGGGAGATTGACTGTATGACTGACACTGCCATTGGCGAAGTTCGCCTGCTCAACAGCGGCTACTCCCGCGAAGCCCGCTCGCTGCTGTACCAGGCCTATCGGCATGAGCCGACGTTTGCCTACATCTTCGAGGCGGAACGCGCAGGCTATGAACAACGGGTACGTGCCACGGTGCGCGAACTGGTCAAGCAGCATTTCTTCCAGAAACTTCCCGCCATCGGCCTGTTCGTCAACGACCGCCTGATCGGCATCGCGCTGATCGCGCCACCGCAGCGACGCCTGGGGATTACCGAAAGCTGGGCCTGGCAATTGCGCATGTGGCTGAGCACCGGCGTGCGCGGTACCCGGCGCTACCTGGACTACCACTATGCGGTGATGGCCTGCCTGCCCAACGAGTCGGTGCATGTGTTACCGCTATTGGGCATTCATCCGCAATTCCAGGGCAAGCACTACGGTGAACAGCTGCTGGAGGCGGTACACAACTGGTGCGCTGAAGACCCGCATTCGTCCGGTGTGGTGTTGGACACGGGGAATTCGCGCTATCTGGAGTTCTACAAACGCCAGGGCTATGAGGAGATCGGCGAAGTGGCTGTAGGACCGATTCTGGAACACGTATTTTTCCACCCCAATCCGCAGGTGTTACATGCTGCAACGGCTTAGCGCAGAATTTTTCAGAATCCTCTGAGTTCTAAGTTTCTCCCCAGCTCGTGTAGCATCCGCGCCTATGAAGTTTCCAGGAAGATTTACCAGCGGCTTGGTTCTGCTGTTCATAAGCTGCGGCGCATTCGCGCAAAGCGAATTGGACGTGCGGATCAAGCCAAAAAACGACGCGTTGAAAGCCAACATCGAAGGCTATATCGGCGGGGTGGGCGAGCGTGACGAAGAGGCCTTGCTGCGGTTCAGCCGTGGGGCCGAAGAGCAGGCGCGCAAAGCCGCCCAGGCTTTAGGTTTCTATCAGCCCCGGATCGAAAGCGATGTGAAGGGCGGCAAGAACCCGCGCCTGATCCTCACCATCGACCCCGGCGAACCGGTGCATCTGCGCAACGTGACCATTCGGGTCGACGGCCCGGCCGCGGACCTCAAGGCCTTTCGCGTGCCCGCCAGCGACGACCTGAAATCCGGCGCCGTGCTCAACCACGGCCACTACGAAGACGCCAAGCGTCTGATCCAGAACCAGGCCTCGCGCTACGGCTTTTTCAGCGGGCGTTTCACTCACCAGAAACTCTCGGTAGACCCCCAGGCCGGTGTCGCCGATATCGAACTCATCTATGACAGCGGCCCGCGCTACACCTTGGGCAAGGTCAGCTTTGCCGGCGATACGCCGTTTGACGAAGAGCTGCTGCAACGCATGGTGCCGTTTAAAAGTGGCGCCCCCTACGATTCCGAACTGATCGCCGAACTCAACCAGAACCTGCAAGCCAGCGGCTTTTTCGAAGGCGTGCGCGTCGACGCCGCGCCTGCGGCTTCGGCCAATGACGTGATCCCGGTGGCCGTCAACCTGGAGACCCGCAAGCCACGCACCATGGGCCTGGGCCTGGGTTTCTCCACCGACGTCGGCCCGCGCGGCAAGGCCAACTGGACGCGCCACTGGGTCAATCCCCAGGGCCACAGCTATGGCTGGGAAGCTGAACTGTCGGCGCCTCGGCAGAACGTCGGGCTGTGGTACGACATCCCGCTGGACCCGCCGCTCACCGATAAACTGCGTTTCGCCGGCGGTTATCAGAATGAAGAAATCGCCAACACCGACACCTTGAGTAAATTGCTCACCCTCGGGCCCGAATGGCACAGCAAGTTGCCCAGTGGCTGGACCCGGGTGATCTCGCTCAAATACCAGCGCGAAGAATACCGCCTGGGCAATGACTCGGGCCTCAGTAACCTGGTGATGCCGGGTGTGAGTTATTCCTACCTGCGCAGTGATAACCGCATCGACCCCCACAACGGCTACCGCCTGCAATTCGACAGCAAGGTGGCGAAGGAGGGGCTGGGCTCCGACACCAACCTGCTGTACGGCACGGCCATGGTCAAGGGCCTGACCACCCTGTGGGACAACCACCGCTTCTTGGCGCGGGCCCAGGTCGGCGGCAGTGCCACCAACGGCTACAAGTCGGTGCCACCATCGCTGCGGTTCTTCGCCGGTGGTGATCAGAGTGTGCGCGGCTACGAGTACCAGACCCTGTCGCCGGAGAATGACCGGGGCGACCGTATCGGCGGCCGCTACATGGTGGCCCTGAGTGCCGAGTATCAATATTCCATCGCCGAAAAATGGCGGATTGCGACCTTTATCGACCAGGGCAACTCGTTCAACTCCCTGGAGTTGCCCAGCTTGAAGACCGGTGTGGGTGTCGGCATCCGCTGGGTCTCGCCGGTCGGGCCGATCCGCCTGGACCTGGCCCATGCCCTGGAAGACCCGGGCGGCGTTCGATTGCACTTTTCCATGGGACCTGAGCTGTGATGCGTGGTGTGAAAATAGCGGGGCTGGTCGTGTTGGCCATCCTTGTCGTGCTGTTGCTGGCCCTGTGGGCGGTCGTCGGTACCCAGGCGGGCAGTCGCTGGGCGCTGGGGCGTGTACCGGGTTTGAGCGTAGAGAATTTCCACGGCCGTCTGGGCGGCCAGTGGCGCGCCGATCATCTGTTGTGGGCGCAGGACGGCAGTCGCGTCGAACTCGATGCGCCGACGTTTGACTGGTCGCCGGCGTGCCTGTTGCGCATGACCCTGTGCATCAATCGCCTGGATGTGGAGCAAGTCCGCCTGGACGTTGCGCCGAGCACCGAAGAAAGCAGCGGGCCGATTCGATTGCCCGACCTGAAGCTGCCCGTTTCCATTCAGTTGGGCGACGTTCGTGTCGGCAGCCTGCTGCTTAACGGCAGCGAACAACTCAAGGGCCTGCAACTGGCCGCGCACTGGACCGCCGCCGGCATGCAGATTGACACGGTGCACCTGCAACGGGACGGCCTGGTGCTGGACCTGAACGGCCTGTTGCAACCCAGCGGCGACTGGCCGCTGACCGCCAGCGGCAATCTGAACCTGCCCTACGCCCCCGACGGCGCGCCGTGGACGGTGGCGCTCAAGGTCGAGGGCGACCTGCTCAAGACCCTCAGGCTCGACGCCGACAGCAGCGGCTACCTGCCGGCCAAGCTCAAGGGCGAGCTGCAACCCCTGGCGGACAACCTCCCGGCCCAGGTGCATATCACCGCTGATGGCTTCAAACCCAGTGCCGATCTGCCCGACACCCTGCAGCTCAATCAACTGGACCTCACCGCCAAGGGCGACCTGGGCAGCGGCTACCAACTGCTGGGCAAGGCCGTACTGCCGGCGGAAAAAGGCCCGGTGGAC
Source organism: Pseudomonas marginalis (assembly GCF_900105325.1). Classification (NCBI taxonomy): domain Bacteria; kingdom Pseudomonadati; phylum Pseudomonadota; class Gammaproteobacteria; order Pseudomonadales; family Pseudomonadaceae; genus Pseudomonas; species Pseudomonas marginalis. Next base: position 1,949,476 of record NZ_FNSU01000003.1, on the reverse strand, counting down.
CTGTTGCTGCAAGGCAAGGTCGACGCCAAGGGCGCGCAGATCGCCGGCCTGGACCTCAATGCCGGCGACAAACAAAGCCTCAAGCTCACGGCGCAGTTGGACTGGCAACAAGGCTTCAGCGCCGAGGCCAAGATTGACTGGCTGGACTTTCCCTGGCATCGCCTCTACCCGCTGATCGACGAGCCACAGGTGGTGCTGCGCACCTTCAACGGTGAGGTTTCCTACAAAGACGGCAACTACCTCGGCAACCTCAAGGCCGACCTGGACGGCCCGGCCGGCAAATTCAATCTGGTCACGCCATTCAGTGGCGACCTCACGCAAATCTTCCTGCCGGAGCTGAAACTGACCGCCGGCCAAGGCAAGGCCGAAGGGCACCTGAGCCTGCAATTTGCCGATGGTATTGCGTGGGATACCGCGTTGGACCTGTCGGCGCTGAACCCGGCGTACTGGGTGGCGGAGTTGCCCGGTACCCTGGCCGGACCGCTGCGCAGCAAGGGCGAGTTCAAGCACGAGCAACTCAAGCTCAACGCCGACCTCGACCTCAAGGGCCGCCTGCGTGGGCAAACCGCCGTGCTGGCGGCCAAGGCCGAAGGCGCGGGCGAGCAATGGACCCTGGCCAACCTGGATATCCGCCTGGGCGACAACCGCATCAACGGCAGCGGCAGCCTGCAGCAACGCCTGGCTGGGCAGATCGACATCAAGTTGGCGCGCCTGGCCCAGCTGTGGCCGCAGTTGCGTGGGCAGGTGAATGGCCGACTCGACGTCGCCGGCAGCCTCAAGGCGCCCCAAGGCAAACTCGACCTCAAGGGCCAGCAACTGGCATTCGCCGATAATCGCCTGCAAAGCCTTAGCCTGGACGCGACCCTGGACAGTGCCCAGCGCGCGAAAATCGATCTCAAGGGCAGCGGCATTCAAAGCGGCGACACCCAGGTCGGCACGCTCACCGCCAGCGCCCAGGGCGACATCAGGAACCAGAAGGTTCAACTCGACCTGGCCGGTCCCTTGGTCAAACTGGCCCTGGCCCTGGATGGCAACCTCGACCAAGGCAACTGGCGCGGGCGCCTTGCCAGTGGTGATGTGCAGGCGGGTGGCCAGGACTGGAGGCTGCAAGCGCCGGCAAAAATCGAGCACATGGCCGACGGCAAGTTGACCTTCGCGGCCCACTGCTGGATCTCCGGCGCCGCCAGCCTGTGCGGTGAAGACCAGCGCCTGATGCCCGAACCCAAATTGCGCTACCACCTCAAGCAATTCCCCATCGACAGCCTGGCGGCGTTTCTGCCCAAGGACTTCGCCTGGCAGGGCAAGCTCAACGCCGACGTCCAACTGGACCTTCCCGACAGCGGCCCCAAAGGCGTGGTCGCGGTGGATGCCAGCGGCGGCACCTTGCGCGTCAAGGACAAAGACCAGTGGCTGGATTTCCCCTACGACACCCTCAAGTTGGAAACCACCCTCAACCCCAAACGTATCGACACCCAGCTGAACTTCCGTGGCGGCAAGCTCGGCGAGTTGCTGTTGCAGGCGCAGATCAACCCGCTGCCGAAAAACAAGCCGATCAGCGGCAATTTCAGCCTGACCGGTCTGGATCTCGCCGTGGCGCGGCCATTTGTGCCGATGGTCGAGAAACTCAGCGGCAAGCTCAACGGCAGCGGTCGGATCGCCGGTGGCCTGCTGGCGCCGCAGGTCAACGGTAACGTCAACCTGGTGGGCGGTGAAGTCTCCGGGCCGGAGCTGCCCATTAGCCTTGAAGGCCTGAACGTGCAGGCGCTGATCGCCGGTGAAAGTGTGCAGTTGAACGGCGCATGGCGCAGTGGCAAGGCCGGGCAGGGCAGCCTCAAGGGCCAGATCGACTGGGGCCAGGCCCTGGTGGTGGACCTCAGCCTGCAAGGCTCGCAACTGCCGGTCACGGTGGAGCCCTATGCGGTGCTCGAAGTGGCCCCGGACCTGAAGATCAGCCTGAAGAACGACAAACTGGCGATTGCCGGCAAGGTGCGGATCCCGCGCGGCGACATCACCGTGCGCGAACTGCCGCCTTCGACGGTCAAGGTCTCGGATGACACCGTAATCGTCGGCAGCCAGACCGAAGAGGGCAAGCCGCCGATGGCCATGGCCATGGATATCGATGTGGCGGTGGGCGAAGACCAGCTCAACTTCTCGGGCTTCGGCCTCACCGCCAAGGTGCAGGGCCATGTGCACATCGGCGACAACATGGACACCCGTGGCGAGCTGTGGCTCAACGACGGTCGCTACCGCGCCTATGGCCAGCGCCTGGATGTGCGCCGCGCACGCCTGCTGTTCGCCGGGCCGCTCGACCAGCCGTACCTGGATATCGAAGCGATCCGCAAGACCGACGATGTAGTCGCCGGTATCCGCCTCAGCGGCAGCGCCGAGCAGCCCACCACGCAGATCTTCTCGGAACCGGCCATGAGCCAGGAACAGGCACTGTCCTACCTGGTGCTGGGCCGTCCGCTGAGCTCTACCGGCGAAGACAACAACATGCTTGCCCAGGCCGCCCTCGGCCTGGGCCTGATGGGCAGCGCCGGGGTCACCTCGGATCTTGCCAACAAACTGGGGATTCGCGACTTCGACCTCGACACCCAGGGCAGCGGCAACAATACGGCAGTGGTGGCCAGCGGCAAGATCACCGAGAAACTCAGCCTGCGTTACGGGGTAGGGGTGTTCGAACCGGCCAGCACCATTGCCTTGCGCTACCTGCTGAGCAAAAAGGTGTACCTGGAAGTGGCGAGTGGCGTGGCCAGTTCCCTCGACATCTTCTACAAGCGCGATTTCTGAGTCCTGCTCGATCAAAAAATGTGGGAGGGGGCTTGCCCTAATGCCAGTCAGTTAAGCGTACATCGCCTCCTGTAGGAGCGAGCTTGCTCGCGAAAAACGTCAACGATAACGCGTGCTTCCTGAATGAACGCGGCGCCTGTGAGTTTTTCGCGAGCAAGCTCGCTCCTACAAAAAGCCTTAACTGACTGGCAAGCCTCCTCCCACATTGGTTTGCATCCCAGCCCGCCGGTCGTGAAATTAGCAAGCAAGCTAATTATTCCATTTGACTTTCGCTGCCTAGGCAGTAACATCTCGTCATACATTCACTGCCTAGGCAGTAATAAGGTGACTTCCGATGCCCCACTTCACCCCTGAAAACTTCCACAACTGCCACCTCGGGCTGTTGCTGGGCCGTGCGGCGCTCCTCAAGGACCGCATCATCGACACCCACATGGAACCCCACGGCATCACGGCCGCGCAGTTCAAGGTGCTGATCATCATGGCCCAGTTCGGCGTCGACACCCCGGCCGAGCTGTGCCGCAACCTGTCCCTGGACAGCGGTTCGATGACCCGCATGCTTGACCGCCTCGAGCAGAAAGGCCTGCTGGACCGCAAACGCTCCGAGCAGGACCGCCGCCAGGTGCAGTTGGTGCTGACTGCCGACGGCCAGCGCCTGGCAGACATGCTGCCGCACATAGGCGCCCAGGCGTTGAACCAACTGGCGGGCGTACTTGAGGCTGGCGAGCTGGAAACCCTGGAACGGATTCTCAAGAAAATTCTGATAGCTGCCGGTGATCCCATCACCCTGCAGCGGGTAGGTAAAGCATGAACACACGTGCCCTATGCCTGGTGCTCGTGGCCATGAGCATGGCCGGTTGCGCCAACTACAGCGGCCTCGACACCCAGGGCCGGCGCCTCGACGCCAACACCTTGCAGACCGGTAAATCCCTGAGCGGGGTGACCCTGTCGAGTGCCGCCTGGCCCAGCGCCGACTGGTGGAAAAGCCTCGGCGACCCGCAGCTCGACGGCCTGATCCAGGAAGCCCTGCAAAACAGCCCCGACATGCAAGTCGCCAGCGCCCGTGCCCATCAGGCCGAAGCCGCCGCCTATGCCGCGAATGCCGCACGCATGCCGACCCTGGATGCCAGCGCCGGCGTGAGCCGTTCACGCCTGGCCAAGGACCAGGACCCGCGCGGCGAGGGCGATGCCTACTCGACCGTGCGTAATATCGGCGCCAGCTTCAATTACAACTTCGACCTCTGGGGTGGCCAGCGCGCCGCCTGGGAAGCCGCGCTGGGCCAGGCCCGCGCCGCCGAAGTCGACCAGCAGGCCGCGCGCCTGACCCTCGCTGCCGATGTGGCCAAGGCCTACAGCGACCTGGGCCAGGCGCACATCGTGCGCGACCTGGCCGGCGATGACCTCAAGCGCACCCGGCAAATGCTCGACCTGAGCAAGCGCCGCCTGGCTGCGGGCATCGACAGCCAGTACCAGTACCAGCAGACCGAAAGCCTGGAAGCCAGCTCCCAGTCGCAATTGATCGATGCCGACAAACAACTGCAGAGCGCCCAGATCGCACTCGCCGTATTGCTCGGCAAAGGCCCGGACCGAGGCGGCGAACTGGCTCGTCCGAATGTGCTCAAGCCCGCCGCTGTCGCCGTGCCTTCGGTGTTGCCCGCCGAGCTGCTGGGCCGCCGCCCGGACCTGATCGCCGCGCGCTGGCGAGTCGAGGCTGCGAGCAAGGACATCGCCGCCAGCAAGACGCGCTTCTACCCCAACCTCAACCTCAGCGCGAGCGCCGGGGCCGAGTCGTTGCTGGGGGATGCGATGTTCGGCTCGGCCAGTCGCTTCTTCAACATTGCGCCGACGATCTCGTTGCCGATCTTCGATGGCGGCCGCCTGCGCGCCGACCTCGATGCGCGCGATGCCGACTACGACCTGGCCGTGGCCCAGTACAACAAAACCCTGGTGCAGGCCTTGGGCGATATCGGCAACACCCTTTCGCAACTGCGCGAAACCGGTCGGCAGATCCAGGCCCAGCAACACGCCACGGACATTGCCCAGCAGTCCTACGACACCGTGGTCCAGCGCTACGGCTCAGGGGTCGGTAACTACCTGGACGTGCTCAGCATCGAGCAGCAATTGCTGCAGGCCCAGCGTCAGCTGGCGACCCTGAATGCCGGGCAAATCGATCTGTCGATTCAATTGATGCAGGCCCTGGGTGGCGGATACAGCGCCGACAACGTGGCGTCGACCACCCCAGCCACACGCACGGAATAATTTGAGGTATTTGTCATGGCCACTGCCGAAAACACCAACGCTACAGAACAACCCAAAGACAACAACCCACGCAAACGCAAGGTCATGCTGATCGGCCTCGCGCTGATCGTCATCCTCGGTGTCGTGGGCGTATGGGGCTGGTATGAATTCTACGGGCGCTTCAACGAGAGCACCGACGACGCCTATGTGAACGGCAACGTGGTGGAAATCACCCCGCTGGTCACCGGCACCGTGGTCAGCATCGGCGCCGACGATGGCGACCTGGTCCATGAAGGCCAGGTGCTGATCAACTTCGACCCCAACGACGCCGCCGTCGGCCTGCAAAGCGCCCAGGCCAACCTGGCCCGCACCGTGCGCCAGGTGCGGGGCTTGTACAGCAACGTCGATGGCATGAAAGCCCAGGTCAACGCACAGAAAGCCGATGTGCAAACTGCCCAGGACAACTTCAACCGTCGCAAGACCCTGGCCCAGGGCGGCGCGATTTCCCAGGAAGAGCTGTCCCACGCCCGTGACAGCCTGACGGCCGCGAAAAACGCGCTGACCAACCTTGAGCAGCAACTCAAGACCAGCAATGCGCTGGTGGATGACACCGTGATCTCGTCCCACCCGGACGTGCAGGCCGCTGCCGCGCAACTGCGCCAGGCTTACCTGGCCAATGCGCGCAGCACCTTGATCGCGCCGGTCACCGGCTACGTGGCCAAGCGCACCGTGCAACTGGGCCAGCGCGTGCAGCCGGGTACGGCGTTGATGGCGGTGATCCCGCTGAACCAGCTGTGGATCGACGCCAACTTCAAGGAAACCCAACTGCGCGACATGCGCATTGGCCAGCCGGTGGACATCGAGTCGGACATCTACGGCAGCGACGTGAAATTCAGCGGCACCGTGGATAGCCTCGGCGCCGGTACCGGCAGTGCGTTTGCCCTGCTGCCGGCGCAGAACGCCACCGGTAACTGGATCAAGATCGTGCAACGGGTGCCGGTACGCATCCACATCAATGCCGAAGAACTGGCCAAGCACCCGCTGCGGGTCGGCCTGAGCACCGTCGTCAATGTCGACCTGCATGACCAGAGCGGCCCGGTGTTGGCGCAACAGGCGCCGCAGAAGGCGACCTTCACCACCAACGTGTACGACCGCCAATTGGCCGAGGCTGACGCCATGATCACCGAGTTGATCCATGCCAACAGCATCGCCGCGCCCAAGGCTGCGCAACGCTGATGAGCAATAACGCCTCCTTCACGCCGCCCAGCCTGTTGATGGCCACCATTGGCCTGTCGCTGGCGACCTTTATGCAGGTGCTCGACACCACCATCGCCAACGTGGCCTTGCCGACCATTTCCGGCAACCTCGGCGTGAGTTCGGAGCAGGGCACCTGGGTGATCACCTCGTTTGCGGTGAGCAACGCCATCGCCTTGCCGCTGACCGGTTGGTTGAGCCGGCGGTTTGGCGAAGTGAAGCTGTTCCTGTGGGCCACCATGCTGTTTGTGCTGGCCTCGTTCCTCTGTGGTATTTCCACTTCGATGCCCGAATTGATCGGCTTCCGGGTGCTGCAAGGCCTGGTGGCCGGGCCGTTGTACCCGATGACCCAGACACTGCTGATCGCGGTCTACCCGCCGGCGAGGCGTGGCATGGCCCTGGCGTTGCTGGCGATGGTCACGGTGGTGGCGCCGATTGCGGGGCCGATCCTCGGCGGCTGGATCACTGACAGTTACAGCTGGCCGTGGATCTTCTTTATCAACGTCCCCATCGGCATCTTTGCGGTGATGGTGGTGCGTGCGCAATTGAAGAAGCGCCCGGTGACCACCAGCTACCAGCCGATGGATTACGTCGGGCTGTTGAGCCTGATCGTGGGCGTCGGCGCGCTGCAGATCATCCTCGACAAGGGCAACGACCTGGACTGGTTCGAATCCAACTTCATCATTGTGGGCGCGGCGATTTCGGTGATTGCCCTGGCGGTGTTCATCATCTGGGAAATGACCGACAAGCACCCGGTGGTCAACCTGCGGCTGTTTGCCTACCGTAACTTTCGCATCGGCACGATTGTGTTGATCCTCGGCTACGCGGGCTTCTTCGGCATCAACCTGATCCTGCCGCAATGGCTGCAAACTCAGATGGGCTACACCGCCACCTGGGCCGGCCTGGCGGTGGCGCCGATCGGCATCCTGCCGGTGCTGATGTCACCGTTCGTGGGCAAGTACGCGCACAAGTTCGACCTGCGCCTGCTGGCAGGCCTGGCGTTCCTGGCGATTGGTCTGAGCTGCTTTATGCGCGCGGGCTTCACCAATGAGGTGGACTTCACCCACATCGCCCTGGTGCAGCTGTTCATGGGCATCGGCGTGGCGCTGTTCTTCATGCCGACCTTGAGCATCCTGATGTCCGACCTGCCACCGCACCAGATCGCCGATGGCGCCGGTCTTGCGACCTTTCTGCGGACCCTGGGCGGCAGCTTTGCGGCCTCGCTGACCACCTGGATCTGGATTCGCCGGGCGGACCAGCACCATGCGTACATGAGCGAGAACATGACCACCTATGACTCGGCCACCCGCGACGCGCTGCAGGCGCTCGGTGGGGCAGGGCACAAGGCCTACGCGCAACTGGACCAGATCCTCACCAGCCAGGCGTACATGATGTCCACCGTGGATTACTTCACGTTGCTGGGGTGGATGTTCATGGGGTTGATGCTGCTGGTGTGGCTGGCCAAACCGCCGTTTGGCGCCAAGGCAGGGCCGGAAGCGTCCGGCCACTGATTGGCAAAGACTGAAATGCAATCAATTGTGGGAGGGGGCTTGCCCTAATGCCGTTCAGTTAAGCGAAAGTGATTCACTGTAGGAGCGAGCTTGCTCGCGAAGAACTCAGGGCCACCGCGCTTATCGAGAATGAACGCGTTGCCTGGGCGTTTTTCGCGAGCAAGCTCGCTCCTACAGTGAATCACTTTCGCTTAACTGAACGGCATTAGGGCAAGCCCCCTGCCACATTTTGATCTCTGTTCACATTGGATCAGTGGTGTTTGAGGATCAGGCGCCAGGCAACGCCAGCTGCGGATTGACGAAGTCAAACGCCGCCAACTGAAAGCCTTGCTCATCCGCCTGCAACGCCCAGCCCTGCTTGTCCCAATCCCCCAGCACAATGCGCTTGGCCGCCTGGTCGCCAATCTGCAGCTTATGGATCGCCGGGCGGTGCGTGTGGCCGTGGACCAGGGTGCGCACGCCGAACTGCTGCATCACCCGCGGCACTTCCTCGGGCGTCACATCGACAATGTCGTTGGCCTTCATGCGCGTTTGCGCGCGGCTTTCACTGCGCAGCTTGCGCGCCAGCCGGTGGCGGGTGCGCAACGGCAGGTGACGCAGGATAAACAGCACGATGGGATTACGCAGGATGCGCCGCAGCTTCATGTAGCCAAGGTCGCGGGTGCAGAGGCTGTCGCCGTGCATCAACAGCACGGGTTCGCCTGCGAGCTGCACGACACTCGGGTCCTTGAGCAAGGTGGCGCCTGCCGCTTTGCAGAACGCCTTGCCGATCAGGAAGTCGCGGTTGCCATGCATGATAAAAATCGGGGTGCCGCTGTCGCTCAGCTCGCGCAGAGCCTCGCAGATCGAACGCTGGAAGGGCGTCATCCCATCGTCGCCAATCCAGGCTTCAAAGAAGTCCCCCAGAATGTACAACGCCTGGGCGCCACGGGCGCGGTTGTGAAGCAGATCCAGAAACGCCCGGGTAATGTCCGGGCGCTCCTCTTCCAGATGCAAATCTGAAATCAGTAATATCACTCAACGATCTCGGCTTTCTCGACGATCACGTCTTCGACCGGAACGTCCTGGTGACCGGCCTTGGAGGTGGTCGACACGCCTTTGATCTTGTCGACAACGTCCTGGCCTTCGGTGACTTTACCGAACACGGCGTAGCCCCAGCCCTGTACGTTCTTGCCGCTGTGGTTCAGGAAGGCGTTGTCGGCCACGTTGATGAAGAACTGCGCGGAGGCCGAATGCGGCTCCATGGTACGGGCCATGGCGACGGTGTACTTGTCGTTGGAAAGGCCGTTGTCCGCTTCGTTCTGGATGCTTGGGCGCTTGTCTTTCTTTTCTTTCATGCCAGGCTCGAAACCGCCGCCCTGGACCATGAAGTTACCGATCACACGGTGGAAAACCGTGTTTTCGTAGTGGCCGGCCTTAACGTACTCGATGAAGTTGGCGACGGTGATCGGCGCTTTCTCGGCGTTCAGCTCGATGACGATGTCACCGTGGTTGGTGGTCAGTTTGACTTGAGTCATGTTCACTACTCTTTTCAGGGAATTCGTGGGTTTGGACGCCTGGGGCGCCTTACCTGTCTGGCTAAACGGCGGCCAAGGCGCGCAGTTTAGCGTGCCCGGCAGGAATTTCGAGGTGGTTTTTTACCGCCCGGTTAATTAAAGCAGCAGTTTTTGGTCGTGACCTGTCAGTGTCTTGACAGCATCAGCTATGATATCGCCTTTGTTTTATCTGGCCCCAACCGGCCACGAACCTGTCTGTTCAAGGATCCTATGAGCAAGCCCACTGTCGACCCTACCTCGAATTCCAAGGCCGGACCTGCCGTCCCGGTCAATTTCCTGCGCCCGATCATCCAGGCGGACCTGGATTCGGGCAAGCACACGCAGATCGTCACCCGCTTCCCGCCAGAGCCCAACGGCTACCTGCACATCGGTCACGCCAAGTCGATCTGTGTGAACTTCGGCCTGGCCCAGGAGTTCGGTGGCGTCACGCACCTGCGTTTCGACGACACCAACCCGGCCAAGGAAGACCAGGAATACATCGACGCCATCGAAAGCGACATCAAGTGGCTGGGCTTCGAATGGTCCGGTGAAGTGCGCTATGCCTCCAAATACTTCGACCAGTTGTTCGACTGGGCCGTCGAGCTGATCAAGGCCGGCAAGGCCTACGTCGACGACCTCACCCCGGAGCAG